>JAWQCY010000001.1:0-644354 GCA_036321795.1 Coriobacteriaceae bacterium CM84B_73
CGTCGACGGCGACACCGACATGGTCCTGTTCGCCAACACGCTGACCAACAAGGCCCACCAGCAGGACGACTACCGCTACCTGACGGCCTCCATCTACAGCCGCGCCCTCGACGGCGACTTCGCCGAGATCCCGGTCCCCGAGAACCCGGACACCCCGGCCAAGCCGGACACCAAGCCGAACCCCGACGTCAAGCCGGACACCAAGCCGAACCCCGACGTCAAGCCGGACACCAAGCCGAACCCCGACGTCAAGCCCGACGCCAAGCCCGACGCCAAGCCCGGCGCAAACGCCAAGCCCGGCGCAAACGCCAAGCCCGGCGCCAAGCCCGGCAACGGCTCGACGCCGCAGACCGGCGACGCCACCGACAGCGGCGCCGGCATGGCGCTCGCCGGCGCGGTCACCCTCGCGCTCGGCGGCACGCTCTACTACAAGCGCCGCCAGCAGAACTAGGCCGCGACGCCTGGCGTGACGCGCAGGTAGGCACGCCTCGGGGCGGGAGCCCGGGTTCGCCCGGCTTCCGCCCCGTTCTTCTCTTTAGGCAGGATCTGCATGGAACGATTGGCTCTACCCGACTTGCCTTGCCATATATTGCTCACTTTGGCGAGTACGTATATATGACTCGCGGGTGGTAAAGCGCCTTTGAGCTGCGGTCGGTTTAAACGGAATCGAAACCAGCCACGGATGTTTGTGCCCGTATGCCGCTGGGTGCATTGGTCTGAAAATGAGTTCGTATACACTAAATGAACACATTGATTGACCGATTGGCCCCGCGGCGCCCCAAGGTTGCCCGGGACAGACTGGAGCGTGCCATGGAGGAGAAGATTGACCGTCGAAACATCACCGACGCTGACGTCTTCGTCATGGGCAAGGGCGAGTGGTATCGCAGCTTCGAGAAGATGGGCGCCCACCCCGACACACGCGACGGGCAGGAGGGATTCCGCTTTTCCGTCTGGGTTCCTGACGTCCGTTCGGTCCACGTGATCGGCGACTTCAACGACTGGGACATTGCCGCCAATCCTTTGGAGGAGCTTCCCACCGGCGGGATTTGGTGCGGATTTGTCGCGGGTGCCAAGGTTGGCGACCTGTATAAGTATGTGATCGAGACGGCAACGGGCGAGCGCCTCTACAAGGCTGACCCCTATGCCTTCTGGGCCGAGTGCCCTCCCGGAACCGCCTCGCGCCTTGCCGACATTGATGGCTACGGCTGGGGTGACCACGACTGGATGATGCAGCGTCAGGCCGACTCGCACATGCATCGTCCCCTCAACATCTATGAGGTGCACCTGGGCTCTTGGCGTCGTCATGACGACGGCCTTCTGGGCAACGGCTTCACCCCGCCCGAGGGCGAGGAAGGTGGGGGCACCTACCTCAGCTATGACGAGCTCTCGCACGAGCTGGTCCAGTACGTCAGCGAAATGGGCTACACCCACATCGAGCTCATGCCCGTGATGGAGCACCCCTTCGACGGCTCGTGGGGTTACCAGACCACGGGATATTACGCGCCCACCGCGCGCTATGGGTCACCCAAGCAGTTCATGCATTTCGTCGACGCCTGCCACCAGGCGGGCATCGGTGTCATCCTGGATTGGGTCCCCGGTGGCTTCTGTCGTGACGAGCAGGGTCTTGTTCGATTTAACGGCGACAACCTGTACGAGAGCGAGGAGCACCCCAACTGGGGCACCTTCAAGTTCGATTTGGGCCGCGGCGAGGTCCGCAGCTTCCTGGTGTCCAACGCCATCTACTGGCTCGAGCGCTACCACGCCGACGGCATCCGCGTCGACGGTGTCACGAGCATGCTCTACCTCAACTTTGGCGTTGACGATCCGGCGCAGAAGAAGTTCAACAGCCAGGGTACCGAGGAGGACTTCGAGGCGGTCGAGTTCCTGCGCAGGACCAATGCCGTCGTCGAGACGTACTTCTCGGACGTCATGATGATCGCCGAGGAGTCCACCGCCTGGCCGCTGGTCACCTACCCGCCCGAGAAGGGCGGCCTGGGCTTCCACTACAAGTGGGACATGGGCTGGATGAACGACACCCTGCACTACATGCAGACCGACTTCCCGTGGCGCCCGGGCAACCACAACCTGCTGACGTTCTCGATTATGTATGCCTTCAACGAGAACTTTGTCCTGCCGCTGTCGCATGACGAGGTCGTCCACGGCAAGTGCTCTCTCATCCAGCGCATGCCGGGCGACTACTGGCGCCAGTTTGCCGGGATGCGCTCGCTGGCGCTGTACCAGATCTGCCACCCTGGGGCCAAGCTCAACTTCATGGGCAACGAGATCGCACAGTTCATCGAGTGGCGCTACTACGAGGAAATCCAGTGGTTCATGGCCGAGCAGTACGAGGCCCATCGCCACCAGCGTGACTTTATCGCGGCCCTCAACCACGTCTATCGCGAGCAGCCCGCCCTGTGGCAGCGCTCCTACACCCCCGACGGCTTCGAGTGGATCGACGCCGACAACTCCGGCCAGTCCATCGTGAGCTTCGTGCGCCACGGTGACGATCCCGCCGACGACCTCGTCGTGCTCATCAACTTCGACCCAGCGGTCCGCGAGGACTTCCGCCTGGGTGTGCCCATCTACGGCACCTGGCGCGAGGTCATCTCGTCCGACGAGGCGCGCTTCGGCGGATCGGGCGTCTCCAACGAGGGCGACCTCGAGGCCGAGGACGTGGCATGGAACGGCCGCGAGCAGTCCGTGGTCATCCGAGTCCCGCCGCTGGGTGGCACCGTGCTGCGCTGCGTCAAGCGCAAGCCCAGGCCTGTCCACGAGCCCGAGCCTGCGGGCGCCACGAAGAAGGCCGCTTCCAAGGCGCCTGTCGAGAAGGACGCCGAGGCCGAGAAGGTCATCGAGGTTGAGGTCCCCATGCCTGCCGAGAAGGGCGAGGCCAAGGCCCCTGCCAAGACCAAGAAGCCCGGCAGGCCCACCAAGTCCCCCAGGCCCGCCAAGGGCAAGAAGGGCAAGGGCAAGAGGCGCAAAGCCTAGCCACCAAAAACGACGACATGCCGGGAAAAACCTGCGGCCCGGCTTGACGCGAAAGGAGTACCACGTGAACCAGATCTTTAATGGGAAGGACGACTTCGTCGAACAGTTCAAGGCGTCCTGCTCCACCACCATCGGCAAGTCGGTGGCGGACTGCACGGATGCCGAGCGCTTCCAGGCCCTGGCGACCCTCATTGCGGCCAAGTCGCGCGAGGTCGAGGTTGCCACCGACCAGGGCTACAGGCAGAACCACAAGAAGAAGGTCTATTACTTCTCGCTCGAGTTCTTGATCGGTCCCCTGCTGGACAACTACCTCATCAACTACGGTATCCGCGACATGGTCGACGAGGCCTTGGCCGACATGGGCCTGTCGCTTGGCGACATCGAGCGCCAGGAGGTCGACCCCGGCCTCGGCAACGGCGGCCTGGGTCGTCTCGCCGCGTGCTTCATGGACTCGCTCGCCCATGAGGGCATCGCCGGCTACGGCAACGGGATGCGTTATCGCTATGGTCTGTTCCACCAGGCCATCAAGGACGGTTGCCAGGTCGAGGAGACTGACAACTGGCTCGCCAACGGCTTCCCCTGGGAGATCCGTCGCGCGCAGAGCGCCGTCACCGTCACCTTTGGCGGCGAGGTCGTCCGCCACGAGGGCGAGGACGGCAGCTACTGGTTCACGGTCGAGGGCGGCCAGAAGGTCAAGGCCGTTCCGTACGACGTGCCCATCGTCGGCTACGGCGGCAAGGCCGTAAACAAGCTGCGCCTCTGGAGCGCCGAGCCCGCCGAGGAGGACTTCGACCTCGACGCATTCAACGAGGGCAAGTACGCCGAGGCCAACAAGTTCCGCTCGGACGTCGAGGCCATCTCGACGATCCTGTACCCCAACGACGCCGGCGAGCATGGCCGCATCCTTCGCGTGAAGCAGGAGTACCTGTTCGTCTCGGCCGGCCTACAGACGATTCTTCGCAGCTACGAGCACGAGTACGGCCCCGACTGGGAGCACTTCCCCGACCACGTCTCGCTGCACACCAACGACACCCACCCCGCCATGTGCGGTCCCGAGCTCATGCGCCTTCTCGTCGACGAGCGCAAGCTCGACTGGGACACCGCGTGGGACATCGTCACCAGGTCCGTCTCGTACACCAACCACACGGTCATGCCCGAGGCCCTCGAGACCTGGCCCATCGAGATGTTCCGCCCGCTGGTCCCGCGCATCTACATGTACATCGACGAGATCAACCGCCGCTACATCGAGTCCCTCAAGGCCAAGTACGCCGACTGGCAGCGCCTGGCCGCCGAGACGGCCGTGCTGTGGGACGGCCGCGTGCGCATGGCCAACCTCTCGATCATCTGCGGCCACTCCGTCAACGGCGTCTCGGCCATCCACACCGAGATCCTCAAGCACGACGTCCTCAAGGGCTTCTACGAGACCACTCCCGAGAAGTTCAACAACAAGACCAACGGCGTCTCGCACCGTCGCTTCCTGGGCGAGGCCAACCCGCCGCTGTCGCGCGCCATCACCGAGGCCATCGGCGACAAGTGGATGGACGATGCCTTCGAGCTTGCCAAGCTCGAGAAGTACAAGGACGACGCGTCGTTTCTCGACAGCATCGTCGACGCCAAGTACCAGGACAAGGTTCGCCTGGCCGCATACGTCAAGGAAACGTCGGGAGTCGAGCTCGACCCGCACTCCACGTTTGACGTGCAGGTCAAGCGCTTCCACGCCTACAAGCGCCAGCTGCTCAACGTCTTCAAGGTCCTCGACCTGTACAACCGCATGATCGACGACCCGTCCTTCAAGCCGTTGCCCACCTCGTTCATCTTCGCCGGCAAGGCCGCCCAGAGCTATACCTTCGCCAAGGAGACCATCAGGCTCATCAACTCGATGGCCGACGTCATCAACAACGACCCGCGCGTCAACGACACGATCAAGGTCGCCTTCGTGCCCAACTACTCGATCTCCAGCGCGCAGATCGTCAACCCCGCCGCCGAGATCTCGGAGCAGATCTCCACGGCCGGCATGGAGGGCTCCGGCACCTCGAACATGAAGTTCATGTACAACGGCGCGATCATGCTCGGCACCTATGACGGTGCCAACATCGAGATCGCCGAGCTCGTGGGCGAGGAGAACATCAAGATCTTCGGCAACCGCGTCGAGGACATCGAGCGCATCAGGCGCGAGGGCTACTGGGCCTGGGACGAGGTCAACTCCGACCCGCGCCTCGGCCGCGTGGTCAACCAGCTTGTCGACGGCTCGCTCGCCCGTCTCAACGGCAACTTCGAGCTCGTCCACGACGAGCTCATGACGAACAACGACCAGTGGTTCGTCCTCAAGGACTTCCAGCCCTATGTGAAGGCCTTCGAGGAGCTGCGTCAGACCTGCGACGACCCGCACACCTGGGCCCGTATGTCGCTCATCAACACTGCCCGTGCGGGCAAGTTCTCGAGCGACCGCACCATCCGCGAGTACGCCGAGGACATCTGGAAGGCGTAAGGCGGTGTAAGGCGTGAACCAAGTCCGCCAGGGCAGGTAGCCCCGGCCCTGGCGGACAGCTCTATAACTAGGGGAGAAGAAAGACTGGAAGGGGTGTTTTCGGTGAGCAAGAAGGAATGCGTCGCTATGCTCCTCGCGGGAGGGCAGGGCAGCAGGCTCGGTGCGCTCACGAGGAACATCGCCAAGCCGGCGGTGTCGTTCGGAGGCAAGTTCAGGATCATCGACTTTGCGCTCTCTAACTGCGCGAACTCGGGCATCAACACGGTGGGCGTCCTCACGCAGTACAGGCCCTACCTGCTCCACTCCTACATCGGCACAGGCGAGGCCTGGAACCTCGACGAGCGCGGTGGCGGAGTCTCGATCCTGCCCCCCTTCGCGACCGAGACGGGCGGTGCCTGGTACGAGGGCACGGCCGATGCCGTGTACCAGAACATCGACTACATCGAGGCGAACGACCCCGAGTACGTGATCATCCTCTCCGGCGACCAGCTCTATCGCATGGACTACCACGACATGCTCGCCAACCACAAGCGCCACAACGCCGACCTGACCATCGCGGTCATGCCCGTTGCCTGGGAGGAGGCGTCTCGCTTCGGCATCATCACGCAGGATGACGACGAGCGCATCACCAAGTTCACCGAGAAGCCCAACAAGCCGGACTCCAACCTTGCCTCCATGGGCATCTACATCTTCAACACGAAGCTTCTTCTCGACAGCCTGCGCGCCGACGCCGTCGACCAGACGTCGGAGCACGACTTCGGCAAGAACATCATCCCGAAGCTCTTGGGTGACGGAAAGGCGCTGTACACCTACCGCTTCGAGGGCTTCTGGCGTGACGTCGGCACCATCTCGAGCTATCACGAGACGAGCATGGACCTGCTGGGCGAGCACCCCGAGTTCGACCTGTACACCAAGGACTTCCCGATCATGAGCAACGCCTCGGTGTGCCCGCCGCACTACGTCGGTCCCGAGGGAAGCGTCTCGGACTCGTTGGTGTCGAACGGCTGCCGCGTCTACGGCACCGTGCGCCACTCGATTCTGTCCACCGGCGCCTATGTGGGCCCGCGTGCCACGGTCGAGGACTCCGTCCTTTTGCCTGGCGCCACGGTCAAGGCCGGCGCCAAGGTCGTCCGCGCGATCCTGGGCGAGGAGTCCGTCGTCGAGGAGGGCGTGGCGCTCGGCAGCGTCGACGCCGCGAAGGACACCGCCGTCATCGGAGACCACGTCGTGGTTGGAAAGGGGGAGGAGTAGCCATGCAGAAGGTCATCGGCCTCATTACCGCCAACTACTCGACCAAGAAGCCCTGTGAGCTCGCTGTCTCGCGCCCGATGGCGTCGCTGCCGTACGGAGGACGCTATCGCACCATCGACTTCGCGCTCTCCAACATGGTCAACTGCGGCATCCGCACCGTGGGACTGGTCATGCCGTACAACTACCGCTCGCTGATCGACCACGTCGACTCCGGCAAGGACTGGATGCTCGACCGCAAGAACGGCGGCCTGTTCATCCTGCCCGGCACCGCCTTCGGAACGTCGCGCACCGGCTCGCGCTTCCTCATCCGCGACCTTGCCAACAACAGGGTCTTCATCGAGCGCAGCAAGGCGGACTACATCGTCTGCTCTGGCGCCAACATGATCTTCAACATGGACTTTGGCGAGATCATCGCCGAGCACGAGGCGTCCGGCGTCGACATCACCGTACTTACGCACACCGCCACCGAGCCCGACGAGGACGTCGTCGGCTTCAACATGGACGAGGGTGGCCGCATCACCGGCATCCGCCACGGCGTCGTCTATGGCGACACCGAGTTCCTCGACGCCTTCGTCATCGGCCGCGAGATGCTGCAGACGCTTCTGGACTGGTACTCCTCGGTCGACTACCTCGACCTGTTCGAGGCGCTCGAGAACGACTACGGTCGCGTCAACGTCCGCGAGTACAAGTTCAATGGCTACGTCGCCCCGGTCTTCAACACCGACAGCTACTTCCGCCGCAGCATGGACCTGCTGCGCCCCGAGGTCGACGACCAGCTCTTCCCGTCCGACCGCTGGATCAAGACCAAGGCGCACGACACGCCTCCCGCGAAGTACGAGCGCGGCTGCTACGTGCGCAACTCCATCGTCTCGGCGGGCAGCCGCATCTACGGCTCCGTCGCCGACTCGATCCTGGGACGCAACGTCATCGTCGAGAGCGGCGCCACCGTGCGCAACGCCATCGTCATGCAGGACTGCGTGATCGAGAGCGGTGCGCGCGTCGAGAACGCCATCGTCGACCGCCGCAACACCATTCCGGCGGGCACCGAGCTCAGGGGCACGCCCGAGTCGATCCTGATCAAGGGCAAGGAGCAGGGGTAGGACCATGGAACGCAAGAGAAGGAAGCTCAGGGTCCTGTTTGCCGCGGCCGAGGCCGCCCCGTTCTGCAAGACGGGCGGCCTGGGTGACGTTGCCGGCTCGTTGCCGCCGATGCTGCGCCGCGCCGGCTGCAAGGTGGCGGTCATCCTGCCGAAGTACTCCACCATCGCCGAGGAGTACCGCTCGCGCATGACGCACGTCTGCGACTTCTACGTTCCGCTGGCGTGGCGCAACGTCTATTGCGGCATCGAGCACCTGCGCCTGCAGGAGACCGACTTCTACTTCGTCGACAACGAGCACTACTTCGCCCGCGACGGCTTGTACGGCTACTTCGACGATGCCGAGAGGTTCGCGTTCTTCTCGAAGGCGATTCTGGAGGCCATCGAGCACGTGGACGAGCTGCGCTGCGACATCCTGCACTGCAACGACTGGCAGACCGCCATGGCGCCGGTGTTTTTGCGCGAGTTCTACCACGGTGGCCCCTACGACGACATCCGCACGGTCTTCACCATCCACAACGTCAAGTTCCAGGGCCAGTACTCCGACGTGGTCCTGGGCGACGTCCTCGGCCTTGCCGACGTGCCCGCCGCCGCCGACCAGCTGCGCATGGACGAGCAGTCGATCAACTTCATGCGCGGCGCGGTGCGTTACTCCGACGCACTGACCACCGTGAGCCCGACCTACGCCCGCGAGCTCAAGATGCCGTTCTACGGCGAGCACCTCGAGAACGAGTTCCAGCGTCGAGGCGAGTATCTCTACGGCGTGCTCAACGGCATCGACACCGCCGAGTACAACCCGCGCACCGACCACGCCATCGCCAAGACCTTCTCGGCAAAGGACCTGTCGGGCAAGGCCGAGTGCAAGGCCGCCCTCCAGCGCGAGCTCGCCCTGGCCGAGGACCCCGAGCGACCGCTGGTGGCCATGGTCACGCGGCTGACCAAGCAGAAGGGCATGGACCTGGTCCAGTACGCGATGGACAGCCTGATGTCGCGCGGTGTCCAGGTTGCCCTGCTCGGCACGGGCGACAGCGAGTTCGAGGACTCGATGAAGTACTTCGCCTGGCGCTACCGGGGCCAGATGAGCGCGAACATCACGTTCGACTCGGGTCTGGCCAAGCGCATGTACGCGGGTGCGGACCTCTTCCTCATGCCGAGCCAGTTCGAGCCCTGCGGCCTGTCGCAGATGATCGCCATGCGCTACGGCACGCTGCCGGTGGTGCGTGAGACGGGTGGCCTGGCCGACTCCGTCATCCCGTACAACAGGTTCACCGGGGAGGGAGACGGCTTCAGCTTCGCCAACTTCAACGCCGACGAGATGCGCGACTGCCTGCTCAACGCGTGCGAGGTCTTCTGGACCGACCACGAGGCCTGGCACAGGCTCCAGGTCCAGGCTATGGAGAAGGACTTCGGCTGGCATCGTGCCGCCGACGACTACGTTGACATCTACCACGGCCTGCACCCCGAGGTCATCAGGTACATTAGGCGTAGGGACAAGTAACAACCAGGAACGGATTCGAACATGAGAGCGCTGCACGACAGCCGCTCGCAGTCGTACCGTCTTCCGTACGGCGCCGTCCCGGCGGGCGGCGCCGTACGTCTTGTGCTGGACGCATGGGACGTGGCCGAGGACGTGAACTGCGAGCTGAGGACTTGGTCAGACGGAATCGGCGAGGGGCTTGTTGCCATGGGTCGCGAGGAGGTCGACGGCCATGCGCGCTTTGCGTGCGAGTTGGGCGTCGACGAGCCCCGCATCGTCTGGTACGGCTTCCGCCTGACGCAGGCCGATGGGACGACGCATTGGTACGGCGCGGCGGACGGTCGCGTGGGCGGCGTCGGCGAGCTGCGTGACGGCGGCGAGGGCCCGTCGTTCCAGATCACGGTGTACGAGCCCAGGCAGACCAAGCCCGACTGGTATCGCGGTGGCATCGTCTACCAGGTGTTTCCCGACCGCTTCCAGCGTGGCACCGAGTGGCGCGACCGCGTTGCCGACTCGCTTGGCACGCCGCGCCGCGGGCCGGGGCGCGCCCTGGTCGAGGACTGGGACACGCCGCCGAGCTATGCTCGCGACGAGCAGGGGCGCGTCACGAGGTGGGACTTCTACGGCGGCACCCTCTCGGGCATCCGCGAGCGACTCGACTACCTGCGCGACCTCGGCGTGACCTGCATCTACCTCAACCCCGTGTTCGAGGCGGCGAGCAACCACCGCTACGACACGGCCGACTACCTGCGCATCGATCCCATGCTCGGCGACGAGGACGAGTTCGGCGCGCTGTGCCTGGAGGCCCGCGCCCACGGCATCCGCGTCATCCTGGACGGCGTCTTCAACCACACGGGCTGCGACAGCCGCTACTTCAACAAGTACGGCAACTACGACACCGTGGGCGCCTGGCAGAGCGAGGACAGCCCCTATCGCAGCTGGTACCGCTTCCGTGACCCCAAGCCCGGCGAGGACGCCGCCGAGGCCTACGACAGCTGGTGGGGCGTGGGCGACCTGCCCGACCTGGAGGAGGCAGACCCCGGCTACCGCGAGCTCCTCTTCGGCGAGGACGGCGTCGTGCGCAGGTGGCTGCGCGCGGGCGCCAGCGGATGGCGCCTGGACGTGGCCGACGAGCTGCCCGACGACTTCCTGCGCGAGCTTCGCGCGGCCGCGGTTGCCGAGAAGGACGACGCGCTGGTGCTCGGCGAGGTCTGGGAGGATGCCTCCAACAAGATCAGCTACGGCAAGCTGCGCCGCTACCTTCTGGGCGACGAGCTCGACAGCGTCATGAACTACAACCTGCGCGCGCCGCTGCTGGACTACGTCATGGGCCGCGGCTCCGCCCGCGAGCTGACCGAGCGCCTGGAGACCATGCGCGAGAACTACCCGCCCGACGCCTTCGCCGAGGCGCTCAACGTGCTCGGTACGCACGACACCGTCCGCCTGTTCACCTACCTGGGTGGGGCCCCCGACAAGGATTGTCTCGCCGACGCGCAGCGAGCCGCCTACCGCCTGGACGAGGGCCAGCGCAGCCTCGCAAAGGGCAGGCTGTGGCTAGCCGCCCTGCTGCAGATGGCGCTGCCCGGCGTGCCGTGCGTCTACTACGGCGACGAGGCGGGCGTCGAGGGCTACGCCGACCCGTACAACAGGGCGACCTTCCCCTGGGGCCACGAGGACCGCGACTGCCAGACCATCTACCGCAACGCGATCAACCTGCGCCGCACGCTGCCCATGCTCGTCGACGGCGACTTCGAGCCGCTCGACCTGGGCGACGAGGTCTTCTGCTTCGCGCGCACCTCTCGGCAGGACGGCGAGTGCGCCGTGGTGCTGGCCAACAGCAGCCTGGCAAACGCGCACGAGGTGCGCGTCCCCATGCGCGGCGAGGTCGTCGACGAGGTCATCGGCGGCCGCGCGGTGCGCGTCGAGAACGGCGAGGCCGTCGTGTGGCTGGGCCAGCTGGGCTCGGCCGTGCTGTACTTCCACGAGGCGGCCGAGCTGGGTCGGGCCCCGCGTCGCGGCTCGGGCATCCTGTGCCACGTCACGTCGCTGCCCGCCGCCACGGACGACGCGTCCGCTGCCGAGAAGGACCGCGAGGCAGGCACCCTCGGCGCGCCGGCGCGCGCCTTCTGCGACTGGCTCGAGCGCGCGGGCCAGCGCTACTGGCAGATCCTGCCCGTCAACCCGACCGACGCCTTCGGCTCGCCCTACGCCGGCCTCTCGGCGTTCGCCGGCAACGCGTCGCTCGTCTCGGCCGCCGACCGCGACGCGCGACTGGCCGCCATCAGGGCGGAAGGCGCGGATGCCGTCGCGGCGGAGGAGGCTCGTTACCAGGCCTTCGTTGCCAAGAACGAGGACTGGCTGACCCCGTATGCCGCCTTCATGGCGATCAAGGAGCTGGTGGACCCCCGCATCCCGTGGCAGGACTGGCCCGCCTACCTGTGCGACTACGACCCTAAGATCGTCCGCGACGAGCGCGTGGCCCCCGTGGCCGAGCGCATCCGCCGCGAGCAGTACGAGTTCCAGGTCCAGTGGGACGCCCTGCGCGAGTACGCCCACGCCCACGGCGTGTCGATCGTGGGCGACATGCCCATGTACGTCTCGGGCGACTCGGCCGACGTGTGGGCCAACCGCGACCTGTTCCGCCTGGACGCCTTCGGCCGCGCGCAGGTCGTGGCGGGCACGCCGCCCGACGCGTTCTCGGCGGACGGCCAGGTCTGGGGCAACCCCGTCTACGACTGGGACGCCATGCGCGCGACCGGCTACGACTGGTGGATGCGCCGCCTGGGCCGCGCCTTCGAGCTGTACGACTACGTGCGACTCGACCACTTCCTGGGCTTCTCGTCGTTCTTCGCGATCCCGCGCGGCGAGAGGGCGACCGAGGGTCGCTGGCGCGTGGGCCCCGGCCGCGAGATCTTCGAGGTCGCCCACGAGCGCTTCGGCGCGCTGCCGGTGATCGCCGAGGACCTCGGTCTTCTCACCCCCGCGGTGCGCGCCCTGGTCGCCGCCTGTGGGTTTGCCGGGATGGACGTGAGCGTGTTCTCGGACACCTTCTCCGAGGACGGCTGGGTCGTCCCGCGTGGTAAGGTTGCCTACTCGAGCACGCACGACACCCAGACCCTGGTGGGCTGGTGCGCCGGCCGCGCGGGCGGCGATGCCGCCGCTGCCGCGTCGCGCGCCCTCGAGGCATGCGAGCGCTCCAGTGCCGAGCTGGTGGTCGTCCAGCTGCAGGACGCCTGCGGCCTTGGCGACGACTCCCGCATGAACCTGCCGGGCGTCGCCGAGGGCAACTGGTCGTGGGTCGCCGACGGGCGCGACATCGAGGCGGCGACGCGGCGCATGCGCTCGCTCGCCGAGCAGACGGGAAGGCTGTAGGGGGAGAGGTACCTTGTTCGTCAATCGAGTCGCCAAAAACCTGTGCCAGGACCCCGAGCTCTCGCAGGTCCTGAGCGACCTCGACGCCGGCCGTGACGCCACGCTCGCCATCGCGCAGAGCGCCCGCCCGCTCGCGGTGGCGGCGCTGTGGGCCCGCGACCCCAGGCCGTGCCTGGTCGTGGTCAGCGGCGAGGAGGCCGCCGACCGCGTCGGCCGCGCCCTCTCGGCGTGGCTGGGGCTGGACGTGGTCTCGCGCTACCCCGAGCGCCGCGACCTGCCCTGGGCCGACGTCGCCTGCGACGACGCCGTCGTGGGCGCGCGCGTCCGCTCGGTCGCGCGCCTGGCGCAGGGCGAGAAGTGCGTCGTGGTCGCCAGCGCCCACGCGCTGATGCGCCGCGTCCCGCCGGTTGGCTCCGGCTACTGGGCCGGCTCGACCTTCTCGGTCGGCGACGAGGTCCCCTTCGAGGACGTGGGGCCGTTGCTGGTGGGCATGGGCTACGTCGACGACGGCGAGGCCGCGACCCCCGGCACCTTCCGCACGCACGGCGACTCGGTCGACGTGTTTCCCGCCCAGGCCACCTCGCCCGTGCGCATCGAGTTCTTCGGCGACGAGATCGACCGCGTGCGCCGCATGGTTCCCGCCACGGGCCAGACCATCGGCGAGCTCGACTCCGTCACCGTCGTGCCCTGCCGCGAGCTTGCCCTCACCGACGACGCCGTCGAGCGCGCGACCCGCGCCCTGGGCGCCGCCGCGCGCGAGGACTCCCGCGTGGCGGCCGACCTTGAGCTGATCCAGGCCAGGAGCTCGTCGCCCCTTCTCGACCGCTACCTGCGGGTGCTTTACGGAAAGACCGTCACGCCGCTGGCGCACATGAGCGGCGAGACCCTGGTGGTGCTCGTCGAGCCGCGCGCGCTGTTCGACGACTGCTGCCGTGCCCACGACGAGGTCGCGGCCGCCGCCGGCTCCGCCCGCGTGAGCCTGGAGGGCCTGTACAGCGAGCCTCGCGAGATGGACTTCGGCAGGCAGCAGCGCCTGTCGCTCTCGTCGATCATGCGCAGCGGCGCCGTGGCGGCAGGCCAGGTCAAGGTGCGCCAGCCCGACATCGCCGGCAGCGACACCAAGCTGCTCGACCGCGTGAGCGAGCTCATCAACACGCGCCATGCGGTGGCCTTCGCCGCGCCCGACCGCGGTGCCCGAGAGTCGCTGGAGCTGGCGCTCGGCGACGCCCGCATCCCCTTCTGCGAGTCGCTGGCGAACGACCCCAAGAACCGCGTCCCGGTGTGCGACCCGCATGCCGCGGCCGACGCCGAGCCGCTCGAGCGCGGCATGGTCACGTTCTTCGACGCGCCCGTGCCCGCCGGCGTCGTCGTGGGCGGCGCGCACCTGGCGGTGCTGAGCGTGTCCGACCTCACGCAGCGCTTCGCCCGCAAGAGGTCGCGCCGCAAGGTCGACCCGACCTCGGTCACGTTCCCCTTCAAGCCGGGCGACTACGTCGTCCACTCGACCCACGGCATCGCGTTGTTCTCCGACATCGTGCGCCAGGAGGTCGCGGGGCGCGAGCGCGACTACTTCCTCTTGGAGTACGCCGGCGGCGACAGGCTCTTCGTGCCGCTGGAGCAGGTCGACCGCCTCACGCGATACGTCGGCCCCGACGGGTCGAGCCCACGCCTGACGCGCCTGAACACCGCCGACTGGTCGCGCGCGACCGGCAAGGCCCGCAAGTCCGCCAAGAAGCTCGCCTTCGACCTGGTCGACCTGTACACGCGCCGCTCGACGGTGCGCGGCCACGCCTTCCCGCCCGACACGCCGGCCCAGGCCGACATGGAGTCGGGCTTCCCCTACGAGCTGACCCACGACCAGGCCTCGGCCGTCAACGACATCAAGGCCGACATGGAGGCCCCCAAGCCCATGGACCGCCTGCTTTGCGGCGACGTCGGCTTCGGCAAGACCGAGGTCGCCCTGCGCGCCGCCTTCAAGTGCGTGATGGACGGCCGCCAGGTCATGGTGCTGTGCCCCACGACGATCCTGGCCGAGCAGCACTACCAGACGTTCTTCGAGCGCTTCTCGGCATTCGACGTCGACGTGCGGGTGCTGTCGAGGTTCGTGACGCCCGCCAGGCAGAGGCGCGCGCTCGAGGGGTTCGCCGACGGCTCGGTGGGCGTGCTCGTGGGCACCCACCGGCTGCTTTCCGCCGACGTCAACCCGCACTCCCTGGGCCTGGTCATCGTGGACGAGGAGCAGCGCTTCGGTGTCCAGCACAAGGAGCAGCTCAAGAACATGCGCGAGCAGGTGGACGTGTTGACGCTGTCGGCCACGCCCATCCCGCGCACCATGCAGATGGCCATGAGCGGCGTGCGCGACATGAGCCTGATCATGACGCCGCCGCCGGGCCGCAAGCCGGTCGACGTCTTCGTGGGCGAGTGGAACCCCGACCTGGTGAGCGACGCCATCAGGCGCGAGCTGTCGCGCGGCGGCCAGGTCTACTACGTCTCCAACCGCGTCCACACCATCGACGACGCGATGGCGCGCGTGACCGAGGCCGCCCCCGAGGCGCGCGTGGCCGTGGCCCACGGCAAGATGAGCGCCAAGCAGGTCGAGGACGTGATGATGCAGTTCGAGGCGCACGAGGTCGACGTGCTCGTCGCCACGACGATCATCGAGAGCGGCATCGACAACCCGCACACCAACACGCTGATCATCGAGGACTCGCAGCGCCTGGGCCTGGCCCAGCTCTACCAGCTGAAGGGCCGTGTCGGCCGCGGTCGCGAGCAGGCCTACGCCTACTTCATGTTCCCGGGCGAGCAGCCCCTGACGCCGGAGGCGACCGACCGCCTGACCGCCATCAACGAGTTCCAGGACCTGGGCAGCGGCATGAGGATCGCCATGCGCGACCTCGAGATCCGCGGCGCGGGGTCGCTTCTCGGCGGCGAGCAGCACGGCAACCTGTCAGGCGTCGGCTTCGACCTGTTCACCCAGATGCTGGGCGAGGCCGTGGCGGAGGCCCGCGGCGAGGCCCCCGACATCGAGCAGAGCGAGGTCACGATCAACCTGCCCGCCGACTTCTACCTGGCCGAGGAGTACATCCCGGACGTCGACCGCCGCGTGCTTGCGTACCGCCGCCTCGCGGCCGCGACCGAGCTTGCCGAGGTCGACGAGCTCGAGCACGAGCTTGCCGAGAAGTGTGGTGCGCTCCCGCTGGCCGCGAAGAACCTGATGGACCGCGCCCGCCTGCGCGTCCGCGCGCAGCGCCTGGGCGTGACCTCGGTCTCGCTGGCCGACGGGCGGATCGTCTACCAGGGCATCGAGCTCACGCGCGACGCCTCGCTCAAGCTTCGCGAGCAGGGCGCGGTCTGCTACCCCAAGACGCGCAAGGTCGTCTACCCGTTCTCGCGCAAGCAGACCGGCTATGCCGGCAGTCGCGCGGCCGCCCGACCCGCCCGTTCCATCGAGGAGCTCCTGCCCTGCGCCCTGGGCGTGCTGGAGACCTGCGGCGGCGACGACGAGGCCGACGAGTAGCTCGCAACTGGGCAACGCGCACCACGTTTTGCGGCAACGCGAGGCAACCGGGCGGGCCCCCGCCCGTGCGAGAATGGCCCTGGCAGCAGAGGGCCGCGCGCCCGCGACCACATGCGCGTGGCATCCGACCAGGGAGGATCTTATGGCAGAGAAGGACCAGGCCCCGACCGCCGCAACCCCGACCGCCGCGCCCCAGGCGCCCGCGCCGAGCGCGTCCGCCCCGCTGGGAACGATGGTCGTCCCGGCGGACGGCCGGCCGGCCGCGCCCCAGCCGCGCCCCGACGACCCGATTCCCGAGGCCGACCTCGCACTTCTCAACAGGGCGCCCAAGCTGCGCTGGGGCGTCATCGGCTGCGGCGTCATCGCAAACGAGATGGCCGCCTCCCTCGCGCTGGAGGGCCGCCGCATCGCCGGCGTCGCCAACCGCACCCGCGCCAAGGCCGAGGCCTACGCCGCGCGCCACGGCGTCGAGAGGGTCTACGACTCCTACCGGCAGATGTATGACGACCCGGACATCGACGCCATCTACGTGACGACGCCGCACAACACCCACATCGACTTCATCCGCGACGCCGCTGCCGCCGGCAAGCACATCCTGTGCGAGAAGGCCATCACCCTCAACACCGCCGAGCTCGACGAGGGCATGCGCCTTGCCGCCGAGAACGACGTCGTGCTGATGGACGCCTGCACGATTCTGCACATGCCGCTCTACCGCGAGCTGCGCCGTCGCCTGGAGGCGGGCGACTTTGGCCGTGTCCACATGGCGCAGGTCAACTTCGGCAGCTTCCGCGAGTATGACGAGAGGGTCCGCTTCTTCAACCCGCGGCTGGCGGGCGGCGCGATGCTCGACATCGGCGTCTACGCCTTCACGATGGCACGCACCTTCCTGGACAGCGCCCCGACCGAGTTCCTCTCGCTCGAGAACCCCGCCTTCACCGGCGTGGACGAGGAGAGCGCCATCATCATGCGCAACGCCGAGCGACAGCTGTGCACCTTCTCGCTCACGCTGCACGCCAAGCAGCCCAAGCGCTACGTCATCGCGACCGACCGCGGTTACCTCGAGGGCATGGAGTACCCGCGCGCCGACGAGGCCAGCTTCGTGTGGTGGCCCGAGAACCGCCGCGAGACCTTCCGCGTGGGCCAGCGCCGCCTGGCGCTCAACTACGCGCTCGCCGACCTGGAGGCGGCCGTCGCAGGCGAACCCGACGCGCTCCGCTGCGCCGAGTGGTCCCACGACGTCATGCGGATGATGACCGATGTACGCTACCAGTGGGACTTCCGATACCCCGAGGAGAGGAACGAGTAGCCGTGCCCTGTGACCAGCCGAACAACGCCCGCAACGCCCATGACGTGAGCGCCGCCGCGCTCGCCGCCGACGCCCAGAACGCGGGGCGCGACGGCGCCCCCGCGACGCACCCCGACTTCGACCGCCTGGCGCGCACGATCTGGCGCCTGCGCCAGCCCGACGGCTGCCCGTGGGACCGCGAGCAGACGCATGCCTCCATCAGACAGAACATGATCGAGGAGGCCTACGAGGCCGTCGACGCGATCGACGCGGACGACACGCGCCACCTGCGCGAGGAGCTCGGCGACGTGATGATGCAGGTCCTTCTCCACGCGCAGATGGCCGACGACGCGGGCGACTTCGACATCGACGGCGTCTGCCGCGAGCTCAACGAGAAGCTGGTCAGGCGCCACCCCCACGTGTTCGGCGAGCTCGCGGGCGCCGACGACGCCGACGCGGTGCTGGCCGTGTGGGACGACGTCAAGCGCGGCGAGAGGGCGGCTGCCGAGAAGGACGATGACGAGCCGCACGGTCTTCTCGACAGCGTGCCCAGGGCGATGCCGGCGCTGATGCAGTGCCAGAAGATCTCCAAGCGTGCCGCGAAGGCCGGCTTCGAGTGGGAGGACTCGGCCGCCGTGTGGGAGAAGGTCGACGAGGAGCGCGCGGAGTTCCTGGCCGAGCCCCGTGGTTCCGAGGCTGCCTTCGAGGAGTTTGGCGATTTGCTGTTTGCGCTGGTAAACGTGGCAAGGCACGAGGGAATCGACGCCGAGGCGGCGCTCGACGCGGCGAACGCGAAGTTCCGTCGCCGCTGGGCCGCCGTCGAGGCCGACGCCCGCTCGCGAGGGATGGACGCCGCCGACCTTGGCACCGCGGAGCTCAACGCGGTGTGGAATCGCGTCAAGGCCGGGGAGTAGCGCCTCGCGGGGCCGCCGCCCGTGCTATAAATGATTCACGCGGCCGCGCCGAGCGCGCCCGCGAAACACGCCACCAAACGAAGATGAGACGAACCAGGGCATGGGCGCAAACGACACCATCCAATTCAGGCCTCGTCCGCCGCGCGACACGGGCTCGCGCGGCGCGGGCCGTGCTGCCGCGAACGGCGGCAGAGCAGCCTCGGCCGGCCGCGCCGAGCTCGCCCGCGTGGGCGAGCGTCGCATCGTGGGCACGGGCCGCGTCGTGGCGCCGACATCGTCCAGGCGCGGCTCGACCCCGCTGGCCTCGGCGGCTCGCGTCCGGGCCGCGGGCGAGCGCGACTATGGCCGCGACCGCGGTTACGGCCAGGAGCGCGGCTACAACCGAGTGCGCGACCACGGCCAGGCGCGAGGCGGGTTCGTTCCCGACCGCCAGCCGGCGCGCCGTCCCGGCGAGCCGCTCGTGGACGAGGACGGGACCCTTCGCGGCACCGACCGCCTGCTCGACGAGCGGGCGGACGGCCCCGTCGTGCGCGAGCGCCGCGGTCGCGACTCCGTGGCGCGCGGGGGAAGCCCCAACCGCCGTGTCGAGCGTGCGAGCGCCCGCCGAACCGCCGATGCCCGCGCCCAGGCCGAGGCCCGTCGCGAGGCCCGCGCCCGTGGCGGCAGGCCCGCGCCCAACCCACGCGTGCGCCGCGCCCTCGTGGCCGTCGGCGTCGTGCTCGCGGTCCTTCTCGCCTGCTTCTACCCGCCCGCGCGCTCGCTGTACGTCTCGCGGCGTTCGAACGCGATCCTGGCGGCGCAGTACGGGGCCTACAACAAGACCAACGACGAGCTGTCCAAGCAAAACGACCGTCTGCTGACCCGCGAGGGCATCGAGGAGAAGGCCCGCGAGCAGGGTCTCGTTGGCGGAACCGACACCGCCGCGACTGACGGGGACGCGACCGACGGGGACGCCACCACGGGCAATGCCGCCGCCGACTCGCAGGCCGCGACCGGCGCCGCCACGGGCTCGGATGCCGCCGCCACGGGGTCTGCCGCGGCGACCACGGGCGTCACCGACGCCGACGACGCCAGGACCTCGGACGCGTCCGCCGACGAGCGGGCCCGCGAGGCCGCGCGCAAGCTCGTCGACGACGTGCCCTGGTACGTCCACGCGCTCGACTTCTTCTTCGGCTATGACCCCGTGGCCGAGGGAATTACGTCCGCTAAGGAGTAGCCATGACCCGTGTCGCCTCGATCGACATCGGCACCGTGACCGTCCGCCTGGCAGTCGCGGATGTCGAGGGCAACGACGTCGCCCGCCTGGCAAAGCAGTCGCGCATCTGCGACTTGGGGGAGGGCCTCTCGGCGACGGGCCGCCTTTCCGACGCCGCCCGCGCCAGGGTCCTCGTCGCCGTCGACGACTACCTCGACGCCGCCCGCAAGGCGGGTGCCGCCGCGGTGTGCTGCACCCTCACGAGCGCCGCGCGTGACGCCTCGAACTCCGACGTCCTTCTCGGCAGCCTCGCCGACCGTGGCCTGGCGCCCGAGGTCATCGCGGGGCAGGTCGAGGGGAGCCTGACCTTTTTGGGCGTCGCCCGCGACTTCGTGGGCGAGCGCATCGTGGTGGCCGACAACGGCGGCGGCTCGACCGAGCTCGCGGTTGGCAGCCTGGCCCCAGACGGCCGCCTTGACGTGGAGTTTGTTCGCTCGGCCAACGTGGGCTGCCGCCGCGTTACCGAGAAGTACCTGCAGCGCCGCGACCCGCCCTCGGCCGAGGACCTGGAGGCCGCGGCCCGCTTCTGCCGCGACGGCATCGGCGAGTGCGTGCCGTGGGCGGCCGGGTCGGCCGTGGCGGGCGACGTGCCTGTCGAGAAGCCCGCCAGGCTCGTGTGCGTCGGCGGGACGGTGACCTCGATCGTCGCGATCGGCGCGGCGCTCGAGCCCTACGACTCGAGCCTCGTGCACCTGCACGAGCTGACCTGCGCCGACATCGAGTCCGTTCGCGACATGCTGGCGCAGCTGACCGTGGGGGAACGTGCCCACGTGGTCGGCCTGCAGCCCAAGCGCGCGGGCGTCATCCTGGGCGGCGCGGTCGCCGTGCGCGAGCTCATGCGCGCGACCGGCTTCGAACGCCTGACGGTGAGCGAGAGCGACCTGCTGTTCGGCCTGTCGGTCGTGGCGGCCGCCGCAGTCGCGGGCGGGGACTCGCCCGTGGGCTGGCTTCCCACGATGGCGCCGCTGGCCTAGGTTGTGGCGACGGGTGCGAGGCGCCCTGGCTTCTGATAGCGTTCCATATGCGGGGACGTGGCGGAATTGGCATACGCAGGGGACTTAAAATCCTCCGCCGCAAGGCTTGTGGGTTCGAACCCCACCGTCCCTACCAGCGATTGCTTTGCCGCGACGCATGGGCCCGAAGGCTCGTGCGTCGCGGCTTTTGCTTGCGCGCGGGTGTCGCGCGTTCGTCGCGCACACGTAAGCATGCCTGCCGGCGTGCCGACCCCCTCGGACATGCCGTCCGCCGAGGGCCGAGTGTCGGCAGCGTGGAGAGTCCCCGGCGTGCGTGTGGCCTGATGGGCAACTTGTATACTACTTGTCCTGTACTAGTCATGAACCTGTTTGCGCCTCTCGCGCAAGCGGCCGCACGGCCGGTCGCGACCCCTGCCAAAAGGGCCTCGCGCCAGCGAATACGCGCAGCTAGGAGGACGCATGCCCCAAGGCATGAACAACGGGGACACCCTCGGCGCCGCAGCCGACCCCACACCCACCACGTTTTCAGCCCCCGCCACGCACCCCGTGGCAGTCGGCCCCGACGCCACGCACCCCGCGGCAGCCGGCCCCGACGCCACGCACCCCGCGGCAGCCGGCCCCGACGCCACGCGCGCGCTGTGGCTGGGCTTCGACGTCGCCGCCACGGCCGCGGCTGGCGCGACCCACGCCGAGCTCGACCGCGGCTCGACCGCGGCGCTCCACCTGCAGCTCTCCGACCGCATGCGCGCGATGATCTCCTCGCGCGAGTGGGCGCCTGGCACCCGCATCCCGTCCGAGCACGAGCTCATGCAGGAGCATGGCCTCAGCCGCGGCACGGTCCGCCGCGCGATCGGCGCCCTGGTGGACGAGGGCCTGCTGGTCCAGGAGCGCGGCCGCGGCACGTTCGTGTCGGAGCCCGGGTTCGTCCACGCCTCGGGCGAGAGGCTCCTCTCGATCGCGGCGTCCCTGCGCGAGCAGGGCAAGGGCTTCATCACCCGCGTGCTCGACGAGCGCGTCATGCCCGCCCCCGACGACGTCTGCGACCAGATGCGCCTTGCGCCCGGTGACGATGCCCTCTTCCTGCGGCGCGTTCGCGTCGTGGGCAGCGAGCCGGTCGTCTGCCAGGAGGGCTGGCTCAACATGGTCGCCTGCCCTGGCATCGAGGACGCGGACTTTTCGGCCGAGTCGGCCTTCGACGCGGTGGAGCGCTGCTCCAAGGGCAGGATCTCGTCGTCGCGCATGCGCTACACCGCGCGTCGCGCCGGCCGTGACCACGGTGCCTACCTGGGGATCTCCGCCGACGACCCCGTGCTTGTGCTGGAGCAGCTCATCAGCCTGGACGACGGCACCCCCATCGAGTGGAGCCTCACCTGGCTGCGCGCCGGCCAGTACGTCACCGGTATGTCCACCCAGCCCGGCTCCGCTGCCGACCCCTTCGCGCACCACGTCCAGCGCGCGGGCTTCGCTGCCGAGAAGGACGCGCCGCTTTCCTGCCACACCCGACAGGGCGGACGGGGGCGCCTCTCGCGCACCGAGCTCGAGCTCGCCGCGTTGGAGATCCGCCGCGGCACCATGGCGTGGGCGATCAACGATCCCGTGCACCCATACCACCTGGGCGGGAGCCTCTCGTGTGCCGAGATCCTGGCCGCCCTGTACAACGACGTCATGGCCACGGGCGTCGACGGCACCCCCTGGGAGTCGCGCGACCGCCTGGTCATGTCCAAGGCCCACGCGTCGCTGGCGCTGTACCCGGCCCTCGCGCAGGCGGGTCTTCTCTCCCGCGAGGACCTCGCCCGCGGCCTGTACGGCCCCGACGCCGTCGTTTTCAAGCACCCCCGTCGTGACGTGGCCCGCGGCCTGGAGACCTCGGGTGGAAGCCTGGGCATGGGCCCCGCGCACGCGTGCGGCATCGTTCTGTCCAACCGCCGCCTGGGCCACGGCGGCCGCGTCTTCTGCATCCTGGGCGACGGCGAGTGCAACGAGGGCTCGGTCTGGGAGGCCGTCGAGCTTGCCGGCCACCTTGCCATGGGTGAGCTCACCTTTGTCGTCGACGTGAACAAGCTGCAGCTAGACGGCCCCACCGCCGATGTCCTGGACGCTGGTACCCTGTCGCAGAAGTTCGTCGCCTTCGGCTGCGAGGTGGAGGAGGTCGACGGCCACGACGTGATCGCCGTGCGCGACGCGCTGCTGCGTCGCTCCGACCGTCCGCGCGCCGTGCTGTGCGACACCGCCAAGGGCCGTGGCATCTCGTTCATCGAGGGCCGTGTCGAGTGGCACGACAAGACGATGACCGACGAGGAGCGCGCGATTGCCACCCGCGAGCTCGACGAGGCAGAGGAGGCGATCCGTCGTGGCTAACGTCATCGACGCCACCACGAGCACGGCCGCGCCGACCACCTGCGACGCGAGCCTCGCGCAGGCCCTGGCGCAGATGGACCCGAAGGAGGCCTTCGGCGACGCCATGGGACGCTGGGCCCAGGCCGACGACCTCGCCACCATTGTCGTCTCCGACTACGGACGCCGCCTGTCGCTGGGGCGCTTCCGCGAGCTGCGTGGGGACGGCTACATCCAGGTCGGCATCGCCGAGCAGAGCCAGGTCGGCGTCGGCGGGTCGATGGCGCTCGAGGGGCTGCACGTCGTGGCCCCCGCCTACGCGTGTTTCCTGGCGAGCAGGGCCATCGACCAGGTGCGCGTTTCCATGGGGAGCATGGCCGCGCCGTTGGTCCTGGTCGGCCTTGCCGCGGGGTTCGGCTCGGGCATCCTGGGCGCCAGCCACATGGCGCTCGACGACGTGGCCGTGATGCGTGCCATCCCCGGCATCGACGTCGTGTGCCCGGCCGACAACGCCGAGCTGTGGTGCGTCCTGCAGGACCTCGCCCGCGACCCCAGGCCCGCCTACGTCCGCATGTCGGTCGTGCCGGCGGGGACCCTGGTCTCGCCTGCCTGCGAGGGGCTTCCCCGCGGCAGGTCGCGCATGCTGTCCGCCGACTCGCGCCCCGACGCGCCGGCGACGGTCTCGCTGGTTGCCACGGGCGGCATGGTCGCCGAGGCCGCAAGGGCTGCCGACGCATTGCGGGCCCGGGGCGTGACCTGCGACGTCGTCGCCATGCCATGGGTCGTGCCGCTGGACACCATCGCGCTCGACGCGCTCTCGGGGTCTCGCCTGGTCGTGACCGTGGAGGAGCACATCCGCGAGGGAGGCCTCGGCGGCGCCGTCGCCGAGCACCTGTCCGAGCAGCCTGGCGGCCCCGCCCTGCTGCGCCTGGGCGCCCCCTCGCACGACCTCGAGGCCGACGACCAGTCCCGCCTGCTCGAGCGCTCCGGCCTCACCGCGGACGCCATCGCCGCGTCCGTTGCCGAGCGCCTGCACGCGCTGTCGCGCTAGTCCTTCTCGGCAGGGAGCCTTCCTGCCGAGAAGTGCCGCGTTTGGTGTAAGACATGGCGTAAGGCGTGGCCATTCGACCTCGCGTCCCTTCCGTGGCGCGCGGACAATTTTCGTGCATGGCTTAGGGGGTCCGGCCGTCGTCCATGCCATCGATTGTGCCGAACCTCTCTGAGAGGTGTCTTGGCCTCTCGGCGCCTGTCGACATGTCGCAGCTCCATGGGGTGAGAAAGCTAGAAATGGCATGTTTCTCCTCACTTACAATGCCGACAACAGTCGAAAGGCCGACAGCAAAAGGAGGGGACATGAGGTTCACGGGTGGGTTCGAGGACCTTGAAAAACTCGTTCCCTGCTACTGCAGCCTGGCAGACGGAAGGAAGGCATTTCTATGCCGATCGCACCCTGCGATGGGGTGCTTCAGAGCAATCGTCAAGAATCTTGGGTCTGGATTTCTTTATCGCGAGGCGGTCGTTTCCGCGGAGGAAGTCCGCGCGATTGATAGCGCTCCCGCCAGCCTGAGGGGAGATTCTCCGAAAGGATTCTGGATTGGGCGTCACGGCACCGTGTACACGCTCGGCGTCGGCAATGCGATGGGCAGGGCCTCGGTCCATGAGGAGGGCTTTGGCTGGTTGCACGTCAATCCCGAGGTGGTCAAGTACGCCGTGGCTAGGTTCTCGCCGACGGAGGCCGAAGAGTGGGAGGCGTTCGCTTTCATCGACAGGAGTAGGCCCGACTACAATCCAGAGGTAATCGCACGCAACATCATCGAGTATTGGTCGTGGACACCTGAGGGCATCGAGCGGAAGATGGCGACCGACTGGCATATGAAGGTACCCGAGATTGCCGAAGCCGTGCGCAGGAGAACGACGCCTGACGCGCTCGAGGAGCGCCGCTTCTTGCTAGAGACCCGATTCGAGGCTGGCGATATCGTGACGCTTAGGGATGGGAGGACCGTCCTGATCGCCGTGGGTGACGAGTGCGGGGGAGAGGGTAGCGCGCGCCTAAAGCTTGGGACGATGCGCAGTCTGTTTATCACCGATCCGCTTGTGCCCGAGAAGGGATATGAGACGGTCGAAGTTCGGGACATCGCTCGCGTGGTGGATAAGGGGGAGATGACCGTACCAGAAGCGAGGAAGTTTCTGGGCGAGTCCATGTGGGAGAGCGCTCACATGCAGGTCAGCAAGGAGTACAGGCAGAGGCGAGGGCTTAGTTGCAAGTGGTGGGCGCAATGGAGGAAGTTGCTCGGTCGGCACCTGTTGTTTCGACGGCTGCGCGCGCTGGATGTCGTGCGTAGGCGTCCTGCTGTCGAGGAAGATGAGTGTCTGGAGGTGGCGGAGGCTTCTGCTGGGATTGCCGCTGAAGAACTCTTGGACACACCGGCGAAGAGAACGGTGGCGCTGGCCGAGCTTTTGGAATCGGGACAGGCGGATGCCCTAAAGCTCGCCCGTAGGATTGCGGCTATGTATACGGCCCCCACGGGCAGTCAGGCAGTCGAGAGCGAGCTGGAGCCTGGGGAGACTGGGTTGTTGGTTGCCGTTCTGACGGAGATTGAAGGGGACGGACTACTGTCACCGGCGAGTCAAGTGCCCTAGGTGCTGCTTGGCAGAGACCTGTGGGTTCGTGCGCCGCAAGAATCGAAGGGCGGACGGTCATCCGCTTCCCCATGGATCGAGTCGACGATGGCTTGGGCCCGTCGCGGCGTGGCCGTGACAGGAAAAGTGGAAGTTTGCGGCCTGTTCGGTGCACAAAACGAGGGGAGGCAGGGGCGGTTAATCTCCTAATCTGTCCCCTTTTGTATCCCCTAAGGCCCAAAAAGAAGCAGGTAGGAGCAAAATACATGCTCCTACCTGCGATTTTGCTTGGTGCCCCCAACGGGATTCGAACCCGTGATATCCACCTTGAAAGGGTGGCGTCCTAGGCCGCTAGACGATGGGGACGGCACAGGGAAGTATACCGGGTTGACGCTTCCTGTCGCGCCGACCGTGTTCGCAATGTGTCGGGCAGGTGGTTTGCGAGCTCGCGGCGCTTCTCGGCAGGGAGGTTACCAGTCGAGGCCCTGGCTCTCGGCATAGGCCATGGCCTGCTCGGTGACGCCCGGTCGCGCGCCCGCCCAGTTTGCGAAGTCGGGCGCGTCGACGATCAGCGGGTCTGCCTCGTGGACCGCGAGCGTCGCCTCGGTAAAGCCGTGGGGCGCGAAGTCGGGCCTGTCGGGCAGGTATGCCTCGATGAAGGTGGGGCGCAGCAGGGCGAAGGCTCCCCCCTCGCACAGCGAGCAGTAGCCGTCCAGGGCGCGTCCCGCGCTCGCGGCGCGGTCGAGCTTGAACAGCAGCAGGGTGCGGGCAAGGTGGAACCATGCGTTTCCGCGACGGGCATAGCGGGCGTCCAGGGCGTCGAGCGCGTCCTCGTCCTCCATGCGGGCATGCGCCAGCGCGAGGGTGTATCGGGCCCCGGTGGGGTCGCTGGGGTCGGCGTCCACCAGGCGTCCGCACAGGTCGCGGGCAGCGCCGATGCGGCCCGTCTGCAGCAGCAGGCGGGACGTGACCTCGGTCGCGCGGATGCGGGGGCGTGCGAACGGGTCGTCCCATCGGGCGAGTTCGTCGGCATCCGGGCCCGTGGCCCCGCCGTCGGCCATGGCGGCGCCCACGGCGTCAAGCATGGCGTCGTCGGCCTTGGTGGCAAGTGCGAGCAGGACCTGCGCGTCGACGCAGCCGGCGTCGAGCGCCAGCGCACGGCGGCAGTCGTCTGCCAGGCGCGCGTTGCGGCGGGTCCGCTCGGCCATGTAGTCGTCATCGTCGCGCAGGTCGTCGTCGGCCATGCTCTCGGTGACCCTGTCCAGCGCGCGGGCGACCTCCAGGAAGGCGGCCTCGGCATCGTCGTCCACGTAGCGCTCGGGGTTGGCGCGAACTGCGGTCTCCAGCTCCAGGAAGGCGGCGTCCGAAAGGCCGCCCAGGCTGCGCGAGCGCTTCTCGGCGCAACGCTCGACGAGTTCCTCCCATGCGTGCATCAGCGCTCGCCTCCCTTGGCGGGGCCGTCGTTGCCTGCGGCGCCCGAGTCGCCTCGTCCCGGCCTGCCGTTGCCACGAGCGGCGGCGCGGCCGCCTCGACCCTCGCGAAGCTCGGCCTGGGCGTCGAGCTCGGCCTGGGTGCGCACCATCGGCAGGCTCGCGAGCCATCCGCCCAGGGAGCCGCGCTCGTTGGAGTCGCGGCCCTCCTGCAGCACGATCGAGAACTCGGACACGGCCAAGATCAGCTCGTCCTCGCTTCCGGGTTCCACGACGATTCGCGAGAAGACCCCGTCGGGCAGCTCGTCCTGCAGTTCGAGCGTGAGGGCGGCGTGCGGCCACTTGGCGATGATCTGGCTCGTGACCTGCGTTGCGGCGGACATGTCGCGGCGCTTGTAGGCCATCGCGAGCGTGGCCAGGGCCAGCCAGGCGTTGCCCATGGGGCCGCCGCCCCTGGCGGCGAGCTCGTCGAGGGCGGCCTGGTCCTCAAGCTTGGTGTGCGCGATCGCCAGCGTGAGGTCCGCGTCGGCGATGCCGTTCTCGTCCAGGCGTGCCAGCTCGGTCGCGTGCTCGATCGCCTTGCGGTAGCGACCGCAGATCAACGCGCGCGAGGCCTCGTTGGCAAGCCAACGCAGGTAGGGAAGGAAGGCCAGGTCGCGGGCAAGGCGGCAGGCCTGCGGGTCGGGCAGGTTGACGGCGTCGCGGGCTCGCTCGCAGCCCGCGCGCACGGCGGCGTCGCCCTCGGTCAGGTAGTGGTAGAACTCGTCGAACGACGGCCTGTCCTGCGCGGCGATCATGCGCGCGGCGTCGTGGCAGTGCGGGTCGAGCGTGCGCGCCTGCTCGAGCATGCCGCGTGCCTCGGCGATGATGTGGTCGGCACGTGCCGGCTCTGCAAAGGGAAGCTCGTAGTCGATGAGCTCGGTGGCCTGTGCCACCAGGCGAAACGCCCGCTCTGAGTTGGTCTGGGGCAGGGAGTCGCGGTCGCTGGCGTACCTGTGGCCAAAGCTCACGGCGGCGCGCACCGACCCGAACGGGTCGCCCGCGTCCAGGGTCCGCGCCAGGCGCATCCCCATCCTCTGCCAGTCCTCAACTTGCGCGTCGAACGCCACGGTTCCTCCGTCTTCCATCGGATGTGCTTCTCTGCACGCCGTACTTCTCTGCACATGGTAGAGAAGGCCGCTTACCCACGCTTGAGTCGCAACAAACCCGTTCTATTCGTGAGAGGTCATGCCCGCTCGGTGAGCGGTAGATTCCACGTCACAAAGGGTTAACAAACAATGCCATTGACATTTCCTCCACAAGTACGAAACTAGGCATCGTCAAGAGGGAGGCGCATCCAACCGGGTGCGTCAGACGTTGGGAGAGTCAAGCGATGAACGTACAGCTATCCATTATCAGCGTGATCATTATCTGATACGGGTGGCTGTACGCGCCGCCCGTTGATTCGGGCGGCCTTCGCGAGGGGTCGTCGGGCCATGAGCCCAACGGCCCCTTTTTCTATCGCTTGAGTTCCCTGAAGGGAGAAATACGTGAACGGAGTAACGCTGATCCTCGTTGCCGCGGCCGTGCTGGTCGCGGGCTACCTGCTCTATGGCCGCTGGCTGGCCAACACCTGGGGCGTTGACGCCGAGGCGCTGACCCCCGCCCGTCGCATGGAGGACGGCAAGAACTTCTCGCCTGCCTCCGCCTTTACCGTCTTCTCGCACCAGTTCTCGTCGATTTGCGGTGCCGGCCCCGTCACGGGCACGATCGTGGCCATGGCCTTCGGTTGGGTCCCCGTCGTGCTGTGGGTCCTCGTCGGCGGCATCTTCTTCGGTGCCGTGCATGACTTCGGCGCCCTGTACGCCTCGATGAAGAACAACGGCAAGTCGCTGGCGCAGCTCATCGACAAGTACATCGGCAAGGCCGGCCGTCGCCTGTTCTTGCTGTTCAGCTGGCTGTTCTGCATCATCGTCATCGCGGCCTTCACCTCGATGGTCTGCGGTACCTTCAAGTTCACCCCGGTGATGGACGCCGCCGGCAACCCGACCGCCGCGATCGACTTCGGCAAGTCCTACGCCGCCGGCTGCGCGGGCACCATCTCGATCCTGTTCACCTTCGTCGCCATGCTGTTTGGCTGGGCCTGCCGCAAGTTCGACCTGTCCGGTGCCAAGGAGCTTCTCACCGGCGTCGTGCTCGTCGCCCTCATGTTCGCCGTGGGCATGAACTTCCCGCTGTACCTCAACCTGTACCAGTGGATTGCCGTCGTCATGGTCTACCTGGTCTTCGCCGGCGCCATGCCCATCGACGTCCTCAAGACCCCGCGTGACTACCTCACCTCGATCATGATGATCGTCATGATCGTGTGCGCCGTGCTCGGCATCTTCGTCCTGGGCGCCAACGGCCAGGCCGAGATCACCGCTCCCGCCTTCACGGGCTTCTCGCTCAAGAGCGGCAGCGCCATGTTCCCCGTCCTGTTCGTCTCCGTCGCCTGCGGCGCGCTGTCCGGCTTCCACAGCCTGGTCTCCTCCGGCACCTCCTCCAAGCAGGTGTCCGATGAGCGTGACGCCGTCAAGGTCGGCTATGGCGCCATGGTCCTCGAGTCCTTTGTCGGCATCATCGCCATCGTCGTCGCCGGCATCATGTACTCCACGATGAACAACACCGGCGCCGCCGGCGCCAACGGCGTGATCTCCACCCCGTTCCAGATCTTCGCCGCCGGCATCGCCAAGGGCATGGGCGCGTTCGGTGTCGACCACACCCTGGCCCTGGTCTTCATGACCATGAATGTCTCCGCCCTGGCGCTGACCTCGCTCGACGCCGTCGCCCGCATCGCCCGCACGTCCTTCTCGGAGTTCTTCGCCTCCTCCAACGACGCCCTCGCCACCGAGCAGTCCGGTGTCATGAGGGTCCTGGGCAACCCCTGGTTCGCCACCGTCGTCACCCTGGTGCCCGGCCTGGCCCTCACCTTCGGCGGCTACAACAACATCTGGCCGCTCTTCGGTGCCTCCAACCAGCTCCTCGGCGGCATGACCATGATTACGCTCGCGGTCTTCTGCAAGTGCACCGGCCGCAAGGGCTGGATGCTCTACGTGCCCGTCGTGTTCCTGCTGTGCTGCACCTTCACCTCGCTGGCCCAGAGCGCCATGGGCTGCGCCGCCGCGGTCCAGACATACGGCCTGTTCGGCATGATGCCCACCAGCGCCACCGACCCGACCCTGGTCTCGGTCGCCGCCACCAAGGGCCTGCAGCTGCTGTTCGCCGTTCTGCTGATGGTTCTCGGCCTGGTCGTCGCCTACAACTGCCTCAAGGAGTTCTTCACCAAGAAGGCTGGTTCCATCCCCGACGAGCAGCCCGAGTGGACCGAGCTCGGCCGTCGCAACGTCGCTGCCGCCGAGGCCGACGCCGCGGCTGACACCGCCGCCGTCCAGGCCTAGCGTCCGCGGGGCCCAGACCCCGCCCGCACCGCCCGCGCGGGCCGGCGACTCGGCTCGCGACATACCAAGCGCCGGTCGCACAATCGGCCTACAGAGAAGGACCCCGAGGTCGCCGTCACGGCCCCGGGGTCCTTCTCGCTTCGTGCCACGGCAAGACGCCGGGCCGCCCCCGTGGGTTGGGGCGGCCCGGCGCGTGACAACAATGTCCATTAGAACGTGGTCATTTGTCTCTGTAAAGGATATCAAGCGACATTTACGCAGGCGGTCGCATGAATTAGGTGAAACGAATCATATGTAGGCGGTCGCCCAAAGTGGATAAAAATACAACCGGTCACGGGCGTTGCCCGAGTGTGCCCGTGCCGCCAAGATGGACTTTGGAGGGGGCAGGAGGGCTCCCTCCGTCATGGGGCCGCGCCTCGCGGCCGAAGAGGAGGATCTAATGGGACGTTTCACCAACCCGCGTGACCTGTACTTTGGCGAGGGCGCCCGCCACGAGGTGAAGAACCTCAAGGGCTCCAAGGCCATCATCGTCTCCGGCGGCGGCTCCATGCGTCGCGGCGGCTTCCTGCAGGATGTCCAGAAGGACCTTGAGGACGCCGGCTTCGAGGTCAAGCTGTTCGAGGGCGTCGAGTCCGACCCGTCCATCGAGACGGTCATGAAGGGCGCCGAGGCCATGCGCGAGTTCGAGCCCGACTGGATCATCGCCATCGGCGGTGGCTCGCCCATCGATGCCGCCAAGGCCATGTGGGTCTTCTACGAGTACCCCGACGAGTCGTTCGAGAACATCATCCAGCCGTTCTCCTTCCCCGAGCTGCGCCAGAAGGCCCACTTCTGCGCCATCTCCTCGACCTCCGGCACCGCCACCGAGGTCACCGCGTTCTCCGTCATCACCGACTACGCCAAGGGCATCAAGTACCCGCTGGCCGACTTCAACATCACGCCCGACGTCGCCATCGTCGACCCCGAGCTCACCTACACCATGCCCGCCAAGCTGTGCGCGCACACTGGCATGGACGCGCTGACCCACTGCATGGAGGCCTACGTCTCGACCTTCGCCTCTATGTTCACCGACGCCAACGCTCTGCACGGCATCCGCGAGATCGTCGAGTGGCTGCCCAAGTCCTATGCTGGCGACCATGAGGCACGTCAGCACATGCACGAGGCCCAGTGCATCGCCGGTATCGCCTTCTCCTCGGGCCTGCTCGGCATCGTTCACTCCATGGCTCACAAGACCGGTGCCGCCTTCGAGAACGGCCACATCATCCACGGTGCCGCCAACGCCATGTACCTGGGCAAGGTCATCCAGTGGAACTCCAAGGACCCGCGTGCCGCCGAGCGCTACGCCTACGTCGCCAAGGAGATCCTGCACCTTCCCGGCGAGACCAACGAGGAGCTCATTGCCGCGCTCGTCCAGAAGATCCGCGACCTCAACGACCAGCTCAACATCCCGCAGTCCATCAAGGATTACGCGAATGGCGGCGTGAAGGTCGACGCCGAGAACCCGCAGATGGTCTCCGAGGAGGAGTTCCTCGCCAAGCTGCCCGAGATCGCCGCGAACGCCGAGACCGACGCCTGCACGCCGGAGAACCCGCGTGAGACCAAGGCCGCCGACTTCGAGAAGATCCTCAAGGCCTGCTACTACGACACCGACATCGACTTCTAGCCGACGACGGTCGCCTGGTAACGCCAGGACCCGCAAGCGCTTGCTTGCGGGTCCTTTTTCGTGCGGGTATGTGGCGTGTGGCCATGCGGGCGCGCCCATGCGCGGCGCGTCACGCGTGCGTCGGGGGCCTTGCTACTCGTGCGCGGCGAGCAGGGTGCGCATCGCGTCGACCCAGCCGTCGGTCGAGGGACGTTCGGAGACCCAGATGTTGTCGTACTTCGACAACTCCCCGGCGGCCAGCGGGTGGTCGAGGCCGTTGCCCATGAACAGGAAGGTGCCCACGGCGTCGGCTATCTCGCAGTCGGCGGGGGAGTCACCCGCGCCGAGCATGCGGTCCTTCTCGATACCGCGAAGCTCGGCGAACTTGGCGATGCCCGAGCCCTTGGTCAAGCCCTTGGGCAGGATGTGGTAGGTGTGGATGCCCTGCGGGTGCTCCATGTCCACGTCCACCAGCGTGGTCTTGCCGTTCATGCGGCGGACGTAGCCGTTGTCGGCCATGTACAGCGGCAGGCCGCAGCTGTCGAGAAGGGCCTGGATGTCGGCGGGCGCGACCGAGCCACGCAGCGCGACCGAGACCTCTCGGTACTCGAAGCCGATGTAGTTGTCGTGGTAGCACTCGACTTTGCCCGCCCAGCGATCCAGGATCTCGTCGATCACGCCGGTCTCGCAGATGATGTCGTGCGGCGTCTTGAGCGAGTCGGGGTTGTAGGGCATGTCGCCCGTGAAGTAGACCCACTCGGGCTGGCTGCCGGACTTGGTGCAGATAAGGCCGCCCATCTCGGCGATCCAGGAGCGCAGGCCCAGCAGGCGCGCGTCTTCGAAGATCATCGAGCGGTTGCGGCCCGAGCAGGGCACGACCTCGATGCCGGCGCGCTCGAGCTCGACGAGCACCTCGATCAGCTCGGTCGAGGGGCGACCGGACGAGTCGACGGTGGCCTTGGCACTGGTGAGCATGGTGCCGTCGAGGTCGCTCACGACGAAGTCGATCTTGCGCAGGCGCTCGGCCATCTCGCCTGTGGGGCGGCCGACGGGGTAGTGCTTGTACTGCATGGGTGCTCCTTCTTGCCGGGCTGTCGGTCGGGCATGGGTGTGCGGCGGCGCGTCCGCGCGCGCCTCGGGGCGGGCGAGGGCTGGGCGCGGTCGCTACTCGAAGTCGCCGGGGCGGGCGTAGTCGTGCATGGCGCGGGCGAAGACCTCGCCGTCGGGCACCATCGGGACGAACTTCTCGCCAACGTGCTGGTCGACCTCGTCGCCCTTCGCCAGCAGGCACACCAGCCAGTCGTCGGGCGACTCCTGCGCCAGCTGGACTACGTGGCGGATGGCGCGCGTGCGGTCGAGGATGACCTCGTAGTCCTGGCCGGCGGGCGTGTTGGCGGCCATCTCGGCGCAGATCGAGCCGACGGCCTCGCGCGCGGGGTCCTCCTCGGTGTAGACGAGGAGGTCGGCCCACCTGGAGGCCTCCTCGGGAAGCTCGCGGCGGCGCTCCTGGGCCTTTCCGCCCGGCGCACCGAGCACGACGCTTATGCGCCTGCCGGGGAACTCCTTGGTGACGGAGCCAAAGAAGCGCTGGTAGGACAGCTTGTTGTGGGCGTAGTCGACCAGTCCGACCACGTGGTTGGTGGAAGACTCGCAGATCTGCATGCGGCCGGGCACGTGGGCGCGCGACAGGCCGTCGCAGATCTGGTCCAGGCCAAAGCCCATGATGTCGGCCATCGCGATCGCGCACAGGGCGTTGTCGACGTTGAACAGGCCGGGCATCGCGAGCATGACCTTCTCGGTCCACGACGGCGTGTGCGCCGTGAACGTGATGGTGCCGAAGCCCGTCCGCACGTCGCTCGCCCAGTAGTCGGCGTCATCGCGCGTCGCCGAGAAGGTCCTGACCTCGCCGGCCGCCTCGGATGCCGCCATGACGCGGTCGAGCTCGTCGGTGTCCAGGTTGACGACGGCCACGTCGCACATCGAGAAGATCTTGAGCTTGCTGGCAAAGTAGTCCTCGAAGTCGGGGTGCTCGGCGGGCGAGATGTGGTCGCGGCCGATGTTGAGCCACGCGCCCACGCTCAGGCGCAGCCCGACGGTGCGGTCGTACTTCAGGCCCTGGCTGGAGACCTCCATGATCATGGGGTCGTGGCCGGAGTCGAGGGCGTTTCTCAGGTGCCGCCACAGGTCGGGTGCCTCCGGAGTGGTGTTGTGGCTCTCCAGGCGCTCGACGCCGTCGTACGTCTCGATCGAGCCCATGACGGACGCGCGCGAGTACGGCTCGTTGCCGTCGACGATCGAGCGCAGCATGTAGGCGACCGTCGACTTGCCCTTGGTGCCCGTCATGCCCGCGACCTGCATCTCGCGGTCGGGGTGCCCCCAGGCGACGGGCGCCACCAGCCCCATGGCGCGGCGGACGTCGCCGGACACCAGGGCGGGCACGCCGGGTGCCGTCGCGGCCAGCGCGCCGGCGTGGGCGGGGTCGCACAGGTAGGCCACGGCGCCCCTCTCCACGGCGGAGGCCAGGAACTCGTCGCGGAACATGACGCCCTTGCAGACGAACAGGTCGCCCGGCCTGACCACGCGGGAGTCGCACGCGCAGCCGGTGACGCGCACGTCGGGCAGGCTGCTCGCGTCCGAGGCGAGGATCTTCTCGTCCCGGAGGATCTTGGCGAGGCCCGCAAGCGTTGTCGTATTCATGCATTCGAGTATAGAGAAGGACCGCGTCGCAGGCGGGCCGGCCCGCGCAAAGCCACCGATGCGACATGCGTGTGTTACACTTTCGCGCACGCGGGCGATTGGCGCAGTGGCTAGCGCAGGTGCCTTACACGCACAAGGTCGGGGGTTCGAACCCCTCATCGCCCACCATAAGCAACCGCAGGTCACGGCCATCGTTCGGACGTGGCCTGCTTTCTTTTTTTGCACATGGGGCGAAACGCGGTGCGCCCTCGCCGCGGCCTGCGGGCCGGGCGCTACAATCGGGTGCAGGCGACATCGAAAGGCATCTGGCATGAGCACTTCCGAAAGGCCCATCGGGGTCTTCGACTCGGGACTCGGCGGCCTCACGGTGGCGCGCGCGATCTCGCGCGAGCTGCCCGCCGAGTCGATCTTCTACGTGGGCGACACCAAGCGCTGCCCGTACGGCCCGCGCGACCAGGGCGAGGTCCGCAGGTTCGTGCTGCAGGTGGGTGCCTGGCTGGAGTCCCACAAGGTCAAGCTCATCGTCATCGCATGCAACACCGCCACCGCCGCCGGCCTGCACGCCCTGCAGCGCACGCTGTCGGTGCCGGTCATCGGCGTGATCGAGCCGGGTGCCCGCGCCGCGGTGCAGGCCACGCACTCGCGCAGGGTCGGCGTGCTGGCGACCCAGGGCACCGTGGCCTCCGGCTCCTACGAGCGCGCGATCCACATGCTCGACGCCGGCGTCGAGGTCACCCAGTGCGCCGCCCCGCGCTTTGTCAGCATCGTCGAGGATGAGCTTGCCTTTGGCACGCACCTGCACGGCGACTGGATGAGCGACCGCGACGTCTTCGACACCGAGGCCATCCGCGAGGTCGTTGCCGAGGACGTGGCCCCGCTTCGCGGCCGTGGCATCGACACGGTGGTGCTGGGCTGCACGCACTTCCCGCTTCTGGCAGAGCCCATCCGCCGCGCGATGGGCGACGGCGTGCGCGTGGTCAGCTCGGCGGAGGAGACCTCCCGCGAGGTGCGCGAGATCCTCACGCGCCGCGGCGAGCTCGCCGACGCCGACTCGCCGGTGCTGGGCGCCGCGGGCGAGCCCACCTACCGCTTTGCCACGACCTCGGACGACATCACCTCGTTCGCGGTGGCCGGGAAGTTCATCTTCGGCCACGCGCTCGACTCGATCGAGTACATCGAGCTCGACACCCTCGAGGGCATGGCGGCCGACATCGACGCCGACGCCCCCAACATGGCCTAGCCGCCACCCGACCGCGCTGGGCCGACCGTTGCGCCCACGCGTGTGGTTGCGGCCCGCGACAACGACACCCGAAAGGACCCGCATATGGAGAAGGGCGAGAAGAGGCAGCGCTCCTACGGGCGCGCCTTCGACGAGATGCGCCCCGTGCGCCTGACCCGCGACGTTATGAAGAACGCCCAGGGCTCGTGCATGGCCGAGTTCGGAGACACGCGCGTGCTGTGCTCCGCCACGATCGAGGAGGGCGTGCCCGGCTGGCGCAAGGGCTCGCACGAGGGCTGGGTCACCGCCGAGTACGCGATGCTGCCCGCCTCGACCTCGCGCCGCACGCGTCGCGAGTACCACGGGCGCAAGGGTCGCTCGATGGAGATCGAGCGCCTGATCGGCCGCAGCCTGCGCACGGTGTGCGACATGCGCCGCCTGGGCGAGTGGACCGTCACCGTCGACTGCGACGTCATCCAGGCCGACGGCGGCACCCGCACCGCCAGCGTCACCGGCGCCTGGGTCGCCCTTCACGACGCGCTGATGTCCTGGGTCGAGGCCGGCAAGATCGCGCGCCTGCCGCTCACGGGCCAGGTCGCGGCCGTGTCGATGGGCGAGGTCGACGGCGAGCTGCTGCTGGACCTCGACTATCCCGAGGACTCCGCCGCGCAGGTCGACATGAACCTCGTGGGCACCGACGCCGGCCGCATCGTCGAGGTCCAAGGTACGGGCGAGCGCGCCTCGTTCGACCGTGGGCAGCTCGACGCACTTCTCGACATGGGGCAGGACGCGATCCGCAGGCTCATCGCGCTCCAGGACGAGGTAACCGGCTTCACCGACTAGTGGGAGAGAAGGACATGGCACACGTGGACGTCAGCGAGCTGGATCCCGAGAAGACCGTCGTGGTCGCCACGGGCAACCCGCACAAGGTCACCGAGATCGAGGCCATCCTGGCCCCCGTCCTGCCCGGCACGCGCTTCGTGGCGCTGGGCGAGCTCGGCGACTTCGAGGACCCCGTCGAGGACGGTGACACCTTCGAGGCGAACGCCCTGATCAAGGCGCGCGCGGCCCTGGCCGAGGTCGGGCTGGACAGCGTCGCCGACGACTCGGGCCTGGTGGTCGACGCCCTGGGCGGCGCGCCTGGCATCCTGAGCGCCCGCTGGGCCGGCACCCACGGCGACGACGCGGCCAACAACGAGAAGCTCCTGGGCGAGCTTGCCGACGTGGCCGACGCGCGGCGCACCGCGCGCTTCCACTCGACCGTGGCGCTGGTGCGCCGCGATGGCACGGTGCTGGTGGGCAACGGCGACTGCGAGGGCACCATCGCGCGCGACCTTCGCGGCGAGCACGGCTTTGGCTACGACCCGCTGTTCTGCCCTGCCGACACGCCCGGCCTGCGCATGGCCGAGCTCGACCCCGAGCGCAAGAACGAGATCTCGCACAGGTATCACGCTCTTGTGGACCTGGCGGCCAAGCTATAGACGGGACCGTTTCCGGGTCGTAACATCGCTGGTGGATGTCGCCCGTGACGCGCAAGCGTCGCGTGGCGTCGCGGACGGGCAGGGGCCTCGACGTGACGTCCTTCTCGGGAGCCGTCCTTTTGTCTTCGCGACCTCGCCCTGGTGGTCGCGTCTCACGTTGGTCGCGGCCGATGTGGGCCGCACGGGACCGCGCGAGGCGTCGCGCGCTCCCGCACCGAGGAAAGGGGACGCACCATGAAGATCATCCACGCCAAGGACTACGCCGACATGAGCCGCAAGGCGGCCAACATCATCTCAGCGCAGGTCATCCTCAAGCCCGACTGCGTGCTGGGCCTGGCCACCGGCTCCACGCCCATCGGCGCCTACAAGCAGCTGATCGAGTGGTACGAGAAGGGCGACCTGGACTTTGCCGAGGTCAGCACCTACAACCTGGACGAGTATCGCGGCCTGTCGCACGATGACCCGCAGAGCTACCACTACTTCATGCGCGAGAACCTGTTCGACCATGTGAACATCGACGTCGCAAACACCCACGTGCCCGACGGCTCTAACCCCGACGCCGCTGCCGCCTGCGCCGAGTACGACGAGGTCGTCGCCTCGGCAGGCTATCCCGACCTGCAGCTTCTGGGCATCGGCAACAACGGCCACATCGGCTTCAACGAGCCGGACGACCACTTCTCGAGGGGCACGCACTGCGTCGACCTGACCGAGAGCACCATCCAGGCCAACAGTCGCCTGTTCGACAGCATCGACGACGTGCCGCGCCAGGCCTACACCATGGGCACGCAGACCATCATGTACGCCCGCATGATCGTGGTCGTCGCCAACGGCGAGGCCAAGGCCCAGGCCGTGCGCGACATGTGCTTCGGCCCTGTCACGCCCGGCTGCCCCGCCTCGATCCTGCAGCTGCACACCAACTGCGTGGTCGTCGCCGACGACGCCGCGCTGTCGCTGTGCGAGGGCCTGTACTAGGACCCGCCCGCGGGCCCGCCCGCCAGGGCGCGCCCGCGCGAGACGACCTTTCGTGACGCAGGGGGCGCCGTGCCGCCGGGTACTTCTCGGCAGGCACGGCGCCCCTTTTTTGTGGCGCTATGGGATGGTGCGCCGTCGGGCGCGTCGGCGCTAGAACGGCGCCTTGGTCGAGCGGTGCAGGCGGATCTCGTCGACCACGCCGTCGGTGCGGTGGGTCAGGAAGAACTCCACGGCGTCGGCGATGTCGTCGGGCACGATCATCGGGGTGCCCACGAGGTCGGGGCGCGCCTCGCCGATCATCTCGGTCAGGACGCCACCGGGGCTGATCACGTGGACGCGGATGCCCTCCTCGTAGACCTCGCGCGACAGCGACTCGCTCATGCCGAGAAGCGCGTGCTTGCTGGCGGCGTAGGCGGACTGCAGCGGGTAGCCGGTGTGCGCCACGACCGAGCAGATGTTGACGATCTCGGCGGCATCGGACTTGCGCAGCAGGCGCAGCGCCTCGCGGCACAGGATATAGGGCGCGCGGACGTTGGTCTTGAGGATGGCGTCCAGCTCGTCGGTGGTGGTGTCCTCGAGCCTCTTGCTCACCAGGACGCCGGCGTTGTTGACAAGGACGTCCAGGCGGCCGTGCTCGCGCTCGACGTCGGCGACCAGGCGCTCGATGGCGTCGGCGTCGGTGAGGTCGCAGGCCATGGGGAAGGCCTCGCGCCCGGCGGCGCGGACCTCGGCCGCGGTGGCCTCGAGCTTGGAGGCGGTGCGGCCCACCGGGACCACGTCGCAGCCAAGCTGTGCCAGGCGCACGGCGATGGCCTTGCCGATGCCCGTGCCCGCCCCGGTCACAAGGGCGAGCTCTCCGACGATCTCGTTCTTCATGCGTATCTCCCTCTCCTCGTGGCGGGCGTCCCCCGCCGGCGTTGGTGTGTTGGCACGCCCGTGCCGCGCCCGCTAGCGCAGGACCGTCAGCTGCTTGGGGTAGGAGTTGATGACCTCGCAGCCGTCCTCGGTCACGATGACCAGGTCCTCGATGCGGACGCCGATGCCGCCGGGCAGGTAGATGCCGGGCTCGATCGAGAAGGTCTGGCCAGCTCGGACGGGCTCGTGGTGGGCGGACGAGACGTCGCCCGGCTCGTGGTCCTCGAGGCCGATCTGGTGGCCCAGGCGGTGGGTGAAGTACTCGCCGTAGCCGGCGTCCTCGATGACGGAGCGGGCGGCGCGGTCGATCTCGGCGAACTCGACGCCGGGCCGCACGGTCTTCTCGGCAGCCTCGTTGGCGGCGCGCACGACCTCGTAGACCTTGCGGAACTCGGGCGTGGGCTCGACGTCGTCGGGGCCCGCGTACCAGAACGTGCGCGTCATGTCCGAGGCATAGGAGTCCCGCATGCAGCCCACGTCGAACAGGACGAGCTCGCCGGGTTCGAGCACGGTGTCGTCCGGCTCGTGGTGCGGGTCGGACGCGTTGGCGCCGAAGCTGACGATGGGCGGGAAGGAGTGGTCCTCGGCGCCCAGCCGGCGGTAGGTGGACAGCAGGCCCTCGGCGATCTGGCGCTCGGTGACGCCGGCGCGCACCTGGGAGGCGAGCCACTCCATCGCGCGGTCGTTGGTCGCCGACGCAGCGCGCATGAGGTCGAGCTCGCGCGTGTCCTTGACGGAGCGCGCGCCGTCGACCGCGTCGGAGGCGAGCCTGAACGCGGTTGCGGCCTGCGAGTCCATCAGCGGCAGGAGCCAGCGGGCCGCGAGGTTCTTGTCGACGCCGGCGGGCTTGGTGGCGTCGAGCTCGTGGGCGACCATCGGGACGGGGTCCTCGGTGTCGTCGAACACCACGACGCGGCCGCAGAAGGGGGTCGCGTCGGGGAAGAGGCGGTTGCAGAACATGACGGGCTCGCGGTTGCGTGCGACCAGCAGCGCGAAGAAGCGCTCGTAGGGGTCGTTGCGGTAGCCGCTCAGCCAGAAGATCGTCATGGGGTCGCAAATGATTGCCTGGTCAAGACCCATGTCGGCAAGGTTGTCCAGAACGCGTTCGACGCGTGAGAGGTCCATGTTCGCCCGTCCTTCTCTGCATGCGGGCGCCCGTGTGGCGCGCCGTCGCTCGCAGTGTACACCGCAGTGATTGTGACGAGCCCTCCCGTGGCGGCTTTCGTCGGATGCCTCCCCGTCTACCGAAAATGGGGTTAACGTGGGGAATCTCGTAGGCTGTTGAGGTGTGCATTGCACCCGTATAACATTCACTTTTGGACTAATTTGACTCATTGGACCGCTGGCCGGCGATGCGCATGTGTCATGGTGCGCCCATGCCGCCGGCGGTTTGTTGTGGAGGTCTTCATGGAGAACGAGATGCCGTCGGTCAACAGGGTTGACCAGATTCACGAGGAGCTTTCCAGCCTCAAGGGCCAGCGCCTGCGCGTTCGCGCCAACATGGGCCGCAGCCGCATCGTCGAGCGCACCGGCACCCTGGTGCAGGCCCACCCCTCGCTGTTCGTCGTCGAGGTCGAGGAGCGTCGCGGCCGCACCGCGCGCCAGTCCTACCAGTACGTCGACGTCCTCACCGGCACCGTTGAGCTGTTCGACAGCAACTCTGGCGAGAAGATCTTCGACTTCGAGCCCGCCGGCGACCTGGAGTAGGGCGCATGTGCCCCGCGTGCGCGGCCGATCCTGCGCGCGCCGTCCGCGTTGCCGCGCCCGCCAAGGTCAACCTGTACCTGGGCGTTCATCGCGAGTTGGACGAGCGCGGCTACCACCTGGTCGACTCCGTCATGGCGTCTTTGGGCCTGGCCGACGAGGTCGAGGTCGTGCCCGCACGCGAGCTCTCCGTAGTGTGCGACCCCGATGCGGGGTGCCCCGCGCACAAGAACACCTGCTGGAAGGCCGTCGAGGCCATGGACGCCGAGTTTGGCGTCGGCACGGGCTTTGCCGTGCGCGTGACGCGCCGCGTGCCCAACCAGGCGGGCCTGGGCGGGTCGTCGTCGGACGCTGCCGCGACCCTCGTCGGCGTCTGCGAGCTGTGCGGCATCGATTCGCGCGACCCGCGCGTGGCCGCGGTCGCGCGTCGCGTTGGTGCGGATGTGCCGTTCTTTCTTGCCGGTGGCGTCTGCTACCTGGATGGCGGTGGAGACGTGCTGCGCGAGTCCTTCGACGTCCCACATGGTGCCGCCGGCCCGCCGCTTGACGTGGTCGTGGTGCGCGCCCCAGGCGACGGGGTGTCCACGCCTGCGGCCTACGGCGACTTCGACCGCGACCCCGTGGATGCGGGTGCGCTGGAGCCGATGCTTGCGGCGCTGCGTGCGGGCGACGCCGATGCCGTCGTCGCGAACGTCGGCAACAACCTTGCGCCCGTGGCGTGCCGCCTGCTGCCCACGTGCGCGGCCACGCTCGAGTGGCTGCGCGGACAGGGCGGCGTGAGGGTTGCCCAGGTGTCGGGTTCCGGCAGCAGCTGCTTTGCGATTTGCGAGGATGACGCCCTCGCGAGTGCGATCGAGGGCACCGCGCGCGAGCGCGGCTGGTGGGCATGCGCCACGAGGTTGTCCGCCGAGGGGGCGGTTCTTCTCGGTAGGTGACATGTGTTTGTCTCGTTGGCGCTTGCATACGGGAGCATGTGTCTGGTAAGATGCTTTATCGCATTCGGGTTGTGGCTCAGTTTGGTAGAGCACCGCGTTCGGGACGCGGGGGTCGCTGGTTCAAATCCAGTCAACCCGACCACGATTTGTCAGGGCCGTCGGCATTGCGCCGGCGGCCCTTTTTGTGTCGAGCCACGCCGCGTCAGCGTCCGTGTTTGGTTGATGTTTGGCCCAACTCTGAAATATTCCTTGCGGTGCAATACGATATAGGTTCGCGGGCGGCGACTTGGCTGATCGCCCGCGCACGCAAAGGGGACGCTCATGGGGTTCGCACATACTGCCACGGCGCTTTCGCTGTCATCGCTTTCTGGCACCGACCTGCTGTTTGTTGGTCTGGTTGGCGGGTTTGGCCTGGTGTGCCTGTTTCTGTGGGCCGCCTGGTTGGCTGGCATGTGGAGGGTCTTCGTCAAGCTCGGGCGTCCCGGCTGGACGTGCCTCGTCCCGATTTGGTCTAACTGGCAGCTTGGCCGCGCGGTCGGCCCCAGGCCCCTGGCGATCGCCTATGCTGCCGCGGCGTGCCTCACGTTTTCCGCCGAGAGGCTGGACAACGTTTTCCTGTTGGTGTCGTTCGGCCTGTTTCTGCTGACCCACCTGGCTGTCTACTATCTCCTGTCTCGCGCGTTCGGCCGTGGCGTCGGCTATGCGCTTGGCCTGGCCGTGCTTCCGTTTCTCTTTGTTCCGTTCCTGGCGCTGAGTGATGACGAGGCCACACCGTATGAGGCCACGCTGGCGTCTGCATCCGCGGTCGCTCTCGAAGATGGGGCCGAGGCGACGGAGGTTGCCTCCGATGCCGATGAGGCGCCTGACACCGAGGCCGATGTCGCGGATGATTCCTACGATCAGGATGCCGATGGGGAGCCCGCGCCCGCTGTGGACGAGATCGAGGACCCCGACGATGACGAGGTCGAGGCCCCTGACGACTCCGCGGATGCGACGGGGCCCTTGTCGCGCGTCGCCCCCGAACACCTTGCTACCGCTGCGCCTGACGCCGATCAAGAGGATGGCCAGTTCTAACAAGGCGCATCGCAAACCGCATAAAAACAAAGGGCCTGCCGAGAAGAACGTTCTTCTCGGCAGGCCCTTGTCTTGTGCGGGTGATGTAGGCGTCACGCGCTTCGCGGCGATGGCGTTAGTCGACGCGGACGATCTCGTAGTTGCGGGTGCCCAGGCCAATCTTCTCGGCGTGGTCGATGCAGGCGCGCCAGTCGGTGTCGGGGTGGGTGATCTGGAAGTAGTCGTGCTCGTGACCGGGCTCGATGCCGCCTGCGGCCTCGGCTTTGGCCATGGCCTCGGTGAGCTGGGTGTCGGGCATGGCGGGCTGTGCCATCACCGCGTCGATGCAGGCCATGTCCAGCGCCACGGGGTCGAAGCTCGCGAACATGCCGACGTTGGGCACGATGGGGGTGTCGTTGTCGCCAGTGCAGTCACAGACGGGCGAGACCTCGACGACCAGCGAGATGTGGAAGCAGGGGCGGCCGTCGACGATGGCCTTGGTGTACTCAGCGATCTTGTAGTTGAGGACCTCGGCCGCGGCGTCGTAGTCGGGCCTGATGGCGTCCTGGTTGCACTGCGCGATGCAGCGGCCGCATCCGACGCAGCGGTCGTGGTCGATCGAGGCAACGTGAACGTCGCGAACCTTGTCGTTTGCCAGGGTGCGCTGCTCGACCTCGTCGAACGAGAACGCGTCGTGCGCGCAGATCTTGGCGCACATGCGGCAGCCGATGCACTTGGAGGTGTCGACGCTGGGCTTGCCCGCGGCGTGCTGCTCCATCTTGCCGGCGCGCGAGCCGCCGCCCATGCCGATGTTCTTCATGCAGCCACCGAAGCCGGCGCTCTCGTGGCCCTTGAAGTGCGTGAGGCTGATAAGCACATCGGCGTCCATCAGGGCGCGTCCGATCTTGGCGTTCTTGACGTACTCGCCGCCCTCGACGGGGACCTCGACCTCGTCCAGGCCCTTGATGCCATCGGCGATGATCGTGTGGCAGCCCAGCTGGAACGGGTTGAAGCCGTTGGCGTAGGCGCTGTCCAGGTGGTCGAGGCCGTTCTTGCGGCCGCCGACGTATAGCGTGTTGCAGTCGGTGACGAACGGCTTGCCGCCCAGCTCGCGGACCACGTCGACGATGGCGCGCGCGTAGTTGGGGCGCAGGTAGCCGAGGTTTCCAGGCTCACCCAGGTGCATCTTGATCGCGACGAACTTGTTCTCGAAGTCGATGTCGCCGATGCCGGCGGCGCGGACGAGCCTCTTGAGCTTCTCGGGCAGGTTGACCCTGCCGTGGGTGCGAAGGTCGCTGAAGTAGACCTTCGAGGCGGTGGCGTCTCCCATGCTTCCTCCCTTTCGCGGGCGTTGGCGCGCCTCCTCGCGCGTCGGGCGCCTTTTCCATGGATAGCAAGATTCTATTATCTTCAACCTCCTTCGGCTACCGAGAAGAACGCGCCAGGCACGTAAGAGGGTCGTTAAAGGCTCGGGATGCTCGAGCGTCCCCTCCCGTCACATCGACCCCGAGACCCAGATCGTCGTCACGTGCGGCTCGACCGAGGCCATGATGTGCTCCGTCATGACGGTCACCAACCCCGGCGACCGCGTCGTGATCTTCTCGCCGTTCTACGAGAACTACGGGGCGGACACGATCCTGTGCGGCGCGGAGCCCACCTACGTCGAGCTCCATGCGCCCGCCTTCACTTTCGACGAGGCCGTGCTCGAGGCTGCCTGCGCGCTGCCTGGCACGAAGGCGCTGATCCTGTGCAACCCGTCAAACCCCTGCGGCCACGTCTTCTCGCGCGCCGAGCTCGAGTTCATTGCAAAGATGGCCGAGAAGTACGACCTGTGGGTCATCACCGACGAGGTCTACGAGCACATCGTGTACGCCCCGTACGAGCACGTCTACTTCGTGAGCCTGCCGGGCATGGAGCGGCGCACGCTCTCGTGCAGCTCCCTCTCGAAGACCTACAGCATGACCGGCTGGCGCGAGAAGATGGCGGGATAAAAAACCTGCTGCCCTAGCTGGGGAAACGAACAGTTAACAGAATTGGTCTTGCCTAAGCTCGATTGGATGCATATAGTTCTCCACAACGCGCACACAAGCGCACCGAATCGAGCGAACGGAAGGGAGGCGCCATATGTTCCAGCACATGAACAACAACTGGTGGTGGCGCAACTCGGCTTCGCTCGGTCGATGGTGAGTCTCGTCGCGCATACACCGCGAATGTGAGGGCTCCCGGGTGACCGGGGGCCCTTTTTTCGTGACCGAACACCTCACGTAATCAGCAGGCGCCCGTCGGCGCCCGACAAAAAGGAGAACCACAATGTCCCAGAACGCCAACACCGACCAGCAGGCCCGCACCGTCACCGCCGTCGACCACGGCAAGCTTGACCTCAAGTCCCTGACCCTCTACGCGATCCTTCTGGCCGCCGGCTTCGTCCTCAACCTGACCGTCTCGAAGTTCTTCAGCGGCCTGACCGGCGGCTTCCTCTCGCCCGAGTTCATCATCGCGGCCTTCTGCCTCGAGATCCTGGCCATCAAGCCCAACCTCGGACAGGCCGCCGTCATTGGCCTGCTTGCCGGCGTCGTGATCCAGATCACCGCCTCGGTCAAGGGTCCCGACCTCATTGCCGAGCCCGTCGCCGCCGCCGTGATGTCCGCGCTGGTCTCCGCCTTCGGCAACTCCAAGGTAAAGGGCGCGCTGCCCTTCGTCGGCACCTTTGTCGTCACCTTCATCTCCGGCCTCATCTACGCCGTGATCTTCTCGTTCCTGATCATGAAGAACCCCGCCTTCGTGGGTGTCATGGCCCCCGTGGTCGTCGCCACCGGCGTCGCCAACGCGGTCATCGTCAGTGCGCTGTACCTCCCCATCAAGAAGGCCCTCAAGCTCAACGACTAGTCGCACGCCAGCCGCAACCCGAACGCTCGGCCCGTCTCGCGACCCATCGAACTCCTCGCGCGAACGCGCCCACCAGAAAGGGATTTCCACCATGGCTAACACCGACTCCGCCCAGGCCCGCACCGTCACCGCCGCCGCCTCCGACCACGGTCTTCTCGACGTCAAGTCCCTCGTGCTTCTGGCCATCCTTCTGGCCGCCGGCTTCATCCTCAACATGACCGTGGGCAACGTCCTGGCCATGACGGGCATCAAGCCGCAGTTCATCATCGCCGCCTATGCCCTGGCGATCCTTCTGACCCGCGCCAACCTCGCCCAGTCCGCCCTGTACGCGCTGGTCTCGGCCTGCGTGATCCAGGTCACCACCTCGATCCCCGGCCTCAACTTCCTCACCGAGCTCGTTGCCGCGCTGGCCATGTCCGCCCTCGTCTCGGCGGGTATCGGCGGCAAGGCCCTCAACCCGTTCGTTGCCACCCTCGTGACCACGCTGGTCTCCGGCGCCCTGTTCGCCGTCATCGGCACCGTGCTTGCGGGTCTTGCCCCCGCTGCCGCCCTCGTCAAGGTGCCGCTGGTCCTGGGCACCGCCGTCTTCAACGCGGTCGTGGTCCAGGCACTGTACTTCCCGCTCGGCAAGGTCCTCGGCAAGTAGTTCGCATACCATTGGAGGCGCCGGCCCCGACGGGTCGGCGCTTTTCTGGCTCACGGCACGAAAGGCATCTCCCATGGGTTCCACCGATTCCGTAATCGAGCTTCGTGACGTTTCGTTCGCCTATGCCGACGGGGCGGCACGCGCGCTCGACCACGTGTCCCTCACGATAGGCGCCGGCGACTTCGTCGGCATCATCGGTCCGTCGGGCGCGGGCAAGTCGACCCTCGCCGCCGTCATGAGCGGCGCGATCCCGCATCACTTCTCGGGCAGCCTGTACGGCGAGACCCTGGTGGACGGCCACGACACCTGCGAGGTCTCCCTTACCGACATCAGTCGCGTGGTGGGAAGCGTCCTGCAGGACATCGACACGCAGATGGTGGCCTCGGTCGTCGAGGACGAGATGCTGTTCGGGCTGGAGAACTTTGGCGTGCCGCACGACCAGATCGAGCGCCGCATGACCGACGCCCTGGACACCGTCGGCATCGCCGACCTGCGCGACCGCGAGATCGCCACGCTCTCGGGTGGCCAGAAGCAGAAGGTCGCCATCGCCGCAATCCTGGCGCTCGCGCCGCGCGTGCTGGTGCTCGACGAGCCCACCGCCGCGCTCGACCCCGCCAGCTCGCGCCTCGTGTTCGACACCCTGCGCAAGGTCAACGAGGTCGCCGGCGTCACCGTCATCGTCATCGAGCAGAAGGTCGCCCTGCTGTGCGAGTACTGCGGCCGCGTCCTGGTGATGTCGGAGGGTCGCCTGGCCCTTGCCGGCGAGCCGCACGAGGTCTTCCGCCACGCCGACGAGCTACGCGCCATGGGCGTGGACAGCCCTCGCGTCGCCCGCATGGCCAACAGCCTCGCCCGCGACGGCCTCATTCCCGCCGGCGAGCCCTGCCTGCACGTCGACGAGGCCAAGCGCCTGGTCGCGGGCCTCGTCGCGCCCCACCTTCCCACCCCCGCTGCCGAGAAGGGCACCGAGTCCGCAGGCCCCGCCGCCGGGGTCACGGGCTCCGCCGAGGCATCCGCCGCGCTCGCGGGGCCCGCGCGCGTCGCGTCGCGCCACGTGCCCGCGCCCCGCGAGCGCGCGGCCGACGCCGTCCCCGTGGTCGAGCTCGTCGACGTCAACTTTGCCTATCCCGGTGGCGGTGCGTCCGTCGACCACCTTGACATGCGCGTCTACCCCGGCGAGCTCGTGGGCGTCGTCGGCCAGAACGGCGCCGGCAAGACCACGCTCACCAAGCTGCTCAACGGTCTTCTCCACCCCTCGTCGGGAACCGTGCGCATCGCCGGACTCGACACGAGCGAGGTACCCACCTCCAGGATCGCCGCGCACTGCGCGACCCTCTTCCAGAACCCCGACCGCCAGATCTGCAAGGACACCGTGCTGGAGGAGATCGCCTTCGGCCTGACCCTGCACGGCGTCGCGCGCGACCAGGCGCTTGCGCGCGCCCGCCGCGCGGCCGAGCGCTTTGGCCTGCCCTGCGACGAGGCGCCCTTCTCGCTATCCCGCGGTCAGAGGCAGATGGTCGCCCTTGCCAGTGTGGTGGTCCTGGACCCGGACGTCGTGCTTTTGGACGAGCCCACGAGTGGCCTGGACTATCGCGAGTGCATGACCGTCATGCGGACCGTCTGCGAGATGGCCGAGCGTGGCTGCGCCGTGATCATGGTCTGCCACGACATGGAGGTCGTGAGCGACTTTGCCGAGCGCCTGGTCGTCATGGCCGACGGCAAGATCCTGGCCAAGGGTGACTCGGCCCGCGTGTTTGCCGACGCCGACCTCATGCGCGCAGCCTACGTGCGCCCGCCGCAGGTCATCGAGCTGGCAGGGGAGCTCGCGCGCGACGTCTCGCCCGAGTTCGCCGGCATCACCCAGGTAAGCGAGCTCGTCGACCTCACCGAGGAGATGGTCAACCGTGACTAGCGTCATCGATTACGTGGACGGCGACTCCGTCCTGCACCGCCTGAACCCCGTCACCAAGCTCGCCCTGGCCGCGGCCATCATCCTGGCGACGTTTCTGGCCGACACCTACCCGATGTTGTTGGGGCTTTTGGCCCTGACGTTCGCGCTGGCCGCGTACGCCCGTGCGCTGTCGGGCATCGTCTCTCTGGCAAAGCTCATGGTGCCGCTGTCGGTCGTCATGATGGTGCTGCAGACGGCTTTCGTGCGCACGGGCGACCCGCTGTTCGCGTGGGTCACGACCGACGGCCTGGTCACAGGCTCCAAGGCGGCGCTTCGCCTTCTGGGCGTGGCGCTGCCGCTCATCCTCATGCTCACGGTCACCAAGCTCAACGACCTCGCTAACGCCGTGGTCGAGGTGCTGCACGTCCCGTACCGCTACGCCTTCACCTTCACCACCGCGCTGCGCTTTGTCCCGGTGTTCAGCCAGGAGATGAACGCGATCATGGAGGCGCAGACGGCCCGCGGCGTCGAGTACGACACCAAAAACCCGCTGCTCAAGCTGCGCCTGATGCTGCCCCTGTGCGTGCCCCTGCTGGTGAGCTCGGTCGGCAAGACCGACGCCACGGCGCTCGCCGCCGAGCAGCGCGGCTTCTACCTGCGCACCCGCGAGAGCAGCTACAAGCGCTATCCCATGCGCGGCGTCGACCTCGCGGTGCTTCTCGCCAGCGTCGCCCTCGTCGTCGTGGGCGTCGCGCTGTAGGATTTGCGTTAGGCGCCCGACCCTGACAGGGGTCGAGGCGCAAGGCAGACGCAAATCTGACGTAAGCCAGTGCAGATCCGACGCAAGCCCAACAACGAGGGGAGAGCAAGATGGATTTCGAGAGGCTCGTGACCAGCCGCCACTCCGTCCGCACCTACCAGGACCGTCCCGTGGAGGCCGAGAAGGTCGAGGCGATTCTGGAGGCGGGCCGCCTGGCGCCCAGCGCGTGCAACAACCAGCCTACGCGCGTCGTCGTGTGCGACACGCCCGAGCTGCGCGCCGCCGCCGGCCGCGCCATCGGGCGATTCAATCGCGACGGCTCGGTCTTCGGCGCGCCGCTCGTGCTCGTGGTGTGCTGCCGTCGCGACGAGGCCTGGGTCCGTCGCTATGACGAGAAGAACCACGGCGACGTCGACGCCACCATCGTGTGCGACCAGATGATGATGCAGGCAACCGACCTGGGCCTGGGCACCTGCTGGGTGTGCCACTTCGATCCTGAGGTCATGCGCGCCGAGCTGGGGCTGCCTGCGGGCGTCGACCCGGTCAACGTGCTGACCGTGGGCTATGCCGACGAGCAACCCGTCGACATGCAGAGCCACCTGTTTGGTCGCCGCATCGACGCGGCGACCTTCCGCGACCCTGCGGGGACCGCGCCCGCGGGCGAGTAGGGGAGCCATCCCGCAGCGGGGGCGGCCTGTCTAGTCGCGGAACAGCTCGTCCATCAGGCGTTTGTTCGCGGCAAGGTTCTCCCTCGTGGCATCCTCGTCGACGGCCCAAGCGCCCTTCTCGCCAACCAGCGCGTCGCCCTCGCGCACGCCCTCGGGCAGCATTGAGCGGTCAACGTCGGCAAACGACCTGCCGTCGTCCAGCTCGAGCACGGCGACGTCTCCCTCGAACCTGTCGATCACGGCCCTCATGGCTCCTCCTCTAGTCCAGCTTGGCGCTCGAGGCGCCCGCGTCGTCGCTTTGCGCCACGACCGTGCCCTCGCGCTCGCACGAGACGCTGACGCGCGTGCCGTCCGACGTGACCGTGACGGTCCCGTTGGCACCCGTGCCGTATATCTGGGCGCCCGCGCCACGAAGAGCGTCGAGCACCGTCTTGGCGGGGTGACCGTACTCGTTGTCCGTCCCGTAGCTCACCACGGCGATGCCGCAGGAGATCTCGTGCGCCAGGCGGGTGTCGGTGCCCGACGCCGAGCCATGGTGCGAGACCTTGAGGATGTCGGCGTGGCCGGGGTTGGCGCGCTCCAGCGCCTCGACGGGGGCGTCGCCCGTCAGAAGGACGGTCGTGGACCCGAACGTCACGCGTATGACGGCGGAATAGGCGTTGTCGTCGGCGAAGTCTGCGCCGGCGGGCGGCCACAAAAGGTCGATCGAGTAGCCGTCGCCCCCCGCGATGCACTTGCCGGTCTCGGCGGCGTCGATCGAGAGGCCCTTGGCCTTGACCGCCTTGAGGAACCGCTCGTAGGTCTTGGTGCCGGAGGCGACCCTCGGCGCCCAGACCGAGGCAACGTCGCACGTCTTGATAAGGGCGGGCATGCCGCCGATGTGGTCGCTGTCGGGATGGGTGGCGACCAGCCAGTCGACCCCCTCGCGCCCGTCGGCGGCGACCGCCTTGGCGACCTGCGCGCCCTTCTCGGCCACGCCCGCGTCGACCACCAGGGTCTTGCCGTCGGGGAACTCGACGATGGTGGCGTCGCCCTGCCCAACGTCCAAAAAGCGCACGACCAACCTGCCGTCGTCGGCCTCGGGCGTCAGGGCGTCCCCGTCGGAGTCGGTCGTTGCGGGCGGTGCGTCCCTCTCGACGGCGTCGGCGGACTCTGCCGAGAAGGGCGTGGCGGGATCGCAGGGCTGCGACACACCCGGCTGGGGCAGGCCCGCGAGCTCGGCGGCGATTCCGGACGCCGCGGCGATGGCCACGGCAAGAAGCACGGACGCGGCACGCTTGATCGCGCGCCGGCCTGCCGCGCCGTCCCTTTTGTCGCCTCGTGCCATGCCTGCCCCTCTTCCCGTGTCGTATGGGCGAAAAGTATAGACGGATGATGCGTGGGTAGAGATTGTGAGTAGTAATGTCCGAGTAGTAATGCCGCTCGGCTATACTTACCCCTGCAATGTGCAGTCACGATGCCGCAGGGCGTCGAAGACGGCCAGCCGCGCGCGAAACCTTTGGAGGCTTATAACATGAGCGCAACTCTCGCCAGCGTCGGCCTTCTCGGAGGCATCGGTGCCCCCGAGCTCGTCGTTATCCTGGTCATCGTCCTGGTTCTGTTCGGGCCCAAGCGCCTGCCGCAGCTCGGCTCGTCGCTCGGCAAGACCGTGAAGAACATCCGCGAGGGCATGGAGTCCGAGGACGACGACGCCGAGGACGTCGAGTACGAGGACGACGAGGATGAGGACGACGAGGACGAGGAGCCCGAGGAGGAGCCCAAGCCCCGCAAGAAGAAGTCCGCCAACAAGTCCCACGCCGAGTAGCACAAGAGCGAGGATAGCCAAAGTATGGATAAGAACGAGATCATCCTGACCCCCGAGGGCCGCAAGCAGCTCGCCGACGAGCTCGCCTGGCGCGAGGGCGAGGGTGGCGCCGAGATCGTCGCCCGCATCCAGGAGGCGCGCGAGTTCGGCGACCTCTCCGAGAACGCCGAGTACGACGCCGCCAAGGAGGAGCAGTCCAAGAACGCCTCCCGTATCGCCGAGCTGCGCCACATCCTGTCCAACGCCACGATCTCCGAGTCCGCCATCGGTATCGGTGCCATCGTGTCCGTTGGCACCACGGTCGAGGTCGAGGTCTCCGGCAAGAAGCAGTCCTACACCATCGTCGGCACCACCGAGACCGACTCCCTCCAGCACAAGATCTCGAACGAGTCCCCCATGGGCGCCGCCCTCATCGGCGCCACCGAGGGCGAGACCGTCGAGTACGCCACCCCCAACGGCAAGAAACGCTCCGTCAAAGTCCTGAGCATCACCAGGTAGTCGGTAGCCGTAATAGCTGAGCGCGCCCCGCTCGCGGCAATCGACCGCGACGGGGCGTTTGTTTTTTCTCACAGTGAATTGCCGCGCGGAATGGAGCCGCGCGAGAGAAAGGGGAATCCAATGGCACAGGACAACGAGCAGCCCGTCGTCAACATCAATGACGAGAGGGCGGTGCGCCGCGCCAAGCGCCAGGCGCTGATCGATGCGGGCATCAACCCGTATCCCCTGCGCTCCACCGTCACCGCGCACGCCGCCGAGCTTGCCGAGAAGTACGCCGACATCGAGGCCGGCGCCTGCACGGGCGAGGTCGTCTCGATGGGCGGCCGCATCCGCGCGCTGCGTCGCCAGGGCAAGATGATTTTCGCGGTGCTCGAGGACTACACGGGCTCCATCCAGCTGTTCTGCCGCAAGGACGAGCTGGGCCAGCAGGCCTGGGACCTGCTGCGCCAGGTCGACGTGGGCGACATCCTGGGCGCCACCGGCGAGGTTGTCCGCACCAAGCGCGGCGAGCTGTCCGTCGCCCCCACCAAGGTCGAGATGCTCGCCAAGTCGTGCCGCCCGCTGCCCAACAAGTGGACGGGCTTCACCGACAAGGAGGCCCGTTACCGCCAGCGCTACGCTGACATGATCATGAACCACGACGTCCTGGAGACCTTCCGCACCCGCTCCAAGATCGTCTCGGCGATCCGTCGCTTCATGGAGGACGACTGCGGCTATATCGAGGTCGAGACCCCGATCCTGCAGGAGACCCTGGGCGGTGCCAACGCCAAGCCCTTCACCACGCACTTCAACGCGCTCGACCAGGAGTGCTACCTGCGCATCGCCACCGAGCTGCACCTCAAGCGCTGCATCGTCGGCGGCATGGAGCGCGTCTACGAGATCGGCCGCCAGTTCCGCAACGAGGGCATGGACCAGACGCACAACCCCGAGTTCACCTCGATGGAGGCCTACTGCGCCTACTCCGACCTCGAGGGCATGAAGCAGCTCACCGAGGGGCTGTTCCACGCCGTCGCCAAGGCCGTGGGCAAGGGCGACCAGTTCGACTACCAGGGCACCACCATCGACATCTCCAGCCCGTGGCGCTCGGCGCCCATGAGCGAGCTGGTCAGTGAGGTCGTCGGAGAGCACGTTGACATGGACACGCCCGTCGAGCGCCTGCGCGAGCTGCTCGAGGCCAACAAGCTCGACTTCGAGCCCGACTGGGGCCCCGGCAAGCTCATCTTCACCCTGTACGACGAGCTCGTCGAGCAGACCCTGGTCAACCCGACCTTCGTCTGCGACTACCCCGTCGAGGTGTCGCCCCTGGCCAAGCGCATCCCGTCCGACCCGCGCCTGACCGAGCGCTTCGAGCTCGTCGTCGCCGGCCACGAGTACGCCAACTCCTTCACCGAGCTCAACGACCCGGTCGACCAGGAGGGCCGCTTCCAGGCCCAGGTCGAGGCCAAGCAGCACGGCGACGACGAGGCCATGGAGTACGACTACGACTACGTGCGCGCCCTCGAGTACGGCCTGCCTCCCACCGGCGGCATCGGCTACGGCATCGACCGCATGGTCATGCTCTTCACCAACCAGCCGTCCATCCGCGACGTCCTTCTCTTCCCGCACATGCGCCCCGAGGTCTTCGACAAGCCCAAGGCGGCCGCGGCCGACGAGGGCAAGAGGCTTGACTCCGGCCTCACGCGCGAGCAGGCCTTCGAGCTGCTGAAGAAGTACAACGAGGACCCGTTCCACATCAAGCACGGCGAGACGCTCGAGGCCCTCATGCGCTACTACGCGCGCAAGTACGATCCAGCCAACGTCGAGTTCTGGGGCCAGGTCGGCCTTCTGCACGACCTCGACTGGGAGAAGTGGAGCGTCGACCGCGAGCACACCGTCCATGCCGCCGAGATTCTGGCCGACGCCGGCGCCGACCCGTACCTGGCGCACGCCATCCAGACGCACAACTCCGACGTCAACGAGGAGCTTCCCAAGCCCGAGCTCAAGATGGAGAAGGTCCTGTTTGCCTGTGACGAGCTCTCCGGTCTGATTCAGGCCGCGGTGCTCATGCGCCCGTCCAAGTCCGTCATGGACTTCGAGCTCAAGTCGCTCAAGAAGAAGTTCAAGGACAAGCGCTTCGCCGCTGGCTGCGACCGTGACGTCATCCGCTACGGCGCCGAGTTGAACGACATGGAGCTCGACGACCTGTTTGCCAGCGTCATCGAGGCCATGAAGGCCACCGACCCGTCCAACCCCGAGGCCGCGGCAAACACCGCCGCCGTCGAGGTCGAGCCCGCTCCCGTCGCCAAGACGGCCGTGGCTGGCCTGCCCGTCTCCGCCACCTCCGGCGTCGGCGGCGCGGACTTCTCGACGGTCGACGTAGAGCCGATCGACGACAACATGATCGAGTACGACGAGTTCGCCGCCTCCGACTACCGAGCCGTCAAGGTCCTGGACTGCGTGGCCGTGCCCAAGAGCAAGAAGCTGCTGCGCTTCACGCTCGACGACGGCACCGGCACCGAGCGCACCATCCTGTCGGGCATCCACGACTCCTACGAGCCGGAGGACCTCGTGGGCAGGACCCTGGTTGCCATCACCAACCTCAAGCCCCGCAAGATGATGGGCATCGAATCGCAGGGCATGCTCATCAGCGCCGTCCACCACGACAGGGACGGCAACGAGGGCCTGAACCTGCTCATGCTCGACGATCGCATCCCCGCCGGCGCCAAGCTCTGCTAGCGAGCTCGCGCGACTATCGCGCGTGGCCGACGGGTACACGCGACGGATAAGGCCCTGGGCTCGTCCCGGGGCCATCTGTCCGACCATGCCGCCCCGCGGCAAAGAGAGGCATCAATGTTCGAGAAGTTCACCGACAAGGCGCGTATCGCCGTCAAGTGCGCCCAGGGCGACGCGCGCAAGCTCAACCAGAAGTATGTGGGCACCGAGCACCTGCTGCTCGGCCTCATAAAGGAGGGGGAGGGCATCGCCGCCAAGGCGCTGGCCTCGCTCGACGTCACCTACAAGGAGGCTCTGGAAACGGTCAGGTCCCTCTCCAAGGACGAGGGCGAGCCCGCTCCCGGCGGCCACATCCCGTTCACCCCGCGCGCCAAGTCGGTGCTCGAGGGCGCCTATCGCGAGATGGTCGCCCGCAACCAGGACTACATCTCCACCGAGCACCTCCTGCTTGGCATCGTGCGCGAGGGCAGCTGCGTGGCCTGCACCGCGCTGGCCCGCATGGGCGTCTCCGGAGACGCGGTTCGCAACGCCGTCGAGCAGCTCATCGCCCAGGATCCGGACGAGGGGCTGCGTGACGCCCGCGTCCGCTCGGGTGGCCCGGCCGCGCCCGCCGCGCAGGATGGCTCGATGCTCGAGCGCTATGGCCGCAACCTCACCAAGCTCGCCGTCGACGGCAAGCTCGACCCCGTCATCGGCCGCGACCGCGAGACCGAGCGCGTGATGCAGGTGCTTGCGCGTCGCCAGAAGAACAACCCGCTCATCCTGGGTGACCCCGGCGTCGGCAAGACCGCCATCGTCGAGGGCCTGGCGCAGCTCGCCGCCGACGGCTCGGTGCCCGAGGTGTTGCGTGGCAAGCAGGTCTGGACGCTCGACATGGGCGCCCTGGTCGCCGGCTCCAAGTATCGCGGCGAGTTCGAGGACCGCGTCAAGAAGGTCGTCGACGAGGTCCGCGAGGCCGATGACATCATCCTGTTCATCGACGAGATCCACACCATCATCGGCGCGGGCTCTGCCGAGGGCTCGCTCGATGCCGCAAGCATCCTCAAGCCGCCCCTGTCGCGCGGCGAGATCCAGGTCATCGGTGCCACCACGGCCGAGGAGTACCGCAAGCACATCGAGAAGGACTCTGCCCTCGAGCGCCGCTTCCAGCCCGTCTTCGTGGGCGAGCCCTCGCGTGACGACACCGTCCGCATCCTCGAGGGCCTGCGCGAGCGCTACGAGCGCCACCACCACGTCCGCTACACCGACGCCGCCCTCGAGGCTGCCGTGCGCCTGTCTGCCCGCTACATCCAGGACCGCTTCCTGCCCGACAAGGCCATCGACGTGATCGACGAGGCGGGAGCGCGCACCCGCGTCCACAAGACCGAGACCCCCGCCGAGCTCGCGCAGGTCGACGAGCGCCTGCGCGAGGTCCACGCCCGGAAGGGCGAGGCCGCAGACGCGCAGGAGTTCGAGCGCGCGGCCAAGCTGCGCGACGAGGAGAAGGAGCTCACCGCCCGTCGCGACGACCTCGAGCGTGCCTGGCGCCAGAGGCTCGACGAGCGCGTCGTCACGGTCGACGAGGAGCAGATCGCCAAGGTGGTCTCCGACATCGCCGGCGTCCCGGTCTCCAACCTCAACGAGGCCGAGGCGTCCAAGCTGCTGCGCTGCGAGGATGCTCTGCACGAGCGCGTCATAGGCCAGGCCGAGGCGGTCTCGGCGGTGGCTCGCGCCATCCGCCGCAGCCGCAGCCCGCTGAAGGACCCGCGTCGTCCCGGCGGCTCGTTCATCTTCCTGGGCCCCTCCGGCGTGGGCAAGACCGAGCTGGCAAAGTCGCTGGCCGAGTTCCTCTTTGGCAGCGAGGACGCCCTCATCACATTCGACATGTCCGAGTTCATGGAGAAGCACTCCGTCTCCAAGCTCGTGGGCGCGCCCCCGGGATACGTCGGCTACGACGAGGGCGGCGAGCTGACCAAGGCCGTCAGGCGCAAGCCCTACTCGGTCGTCCTTCTCGACGAGATCGAGAAGGCCCATCCCGACGTGTTCAACGTCCTTCTCCAGATCCTGGACGAGGGTAGGCTCACCGACGGCCAGGGCCGCAAGGTGGACTTCTCCAACACCGTCATCATCATGACGAGCAACGTCGGCGCCCGCGAGATCTCGGCCACGGCCCCCATGGGCTTCGGCGCGTCGGGTCGCGGCCTATCCGACGCCGAGATCAAGTCGCGCGCGAACGCCGAGCTCAAGAAGCTGTTCCGCCCGGAGTTCCTCAACCGCGTGGACGAGGTCGTCGTGTTCAAGTCGCTCACCGACGCCGAGCTGCGCCGCATCGTCGACCTCATGGTCGTCGAGCTGCGCGACCGCATGGTTGCCCAGGGCATGTCCATCGAGCTCACCGATGTCGCTCGCGACCTGGTGGCACGCGAGGGGACCGACCCGGTCTACGGCGCGCGCCCGCTGCGTCGCGCCATCCAGACGCTGGTGGAGGACCCGATCGCCGAGAGCCTGCTTCGCGGCGACTTCGTGGCAGGCGACATCGTCTCGGTCGACGCCGCCGACGGTAGGCTCACGTTCGAGAAGGGCGTCGGCGAGATCCCCGCCCTGTCCGAGCGTGCGCAGCGCGCGCTTGCGGCGGCCGGCACCACGGCCACCCTGCCACAGGGCAGGCCCGGTCGCGGGGCGGCGGGCAGCGACAGCGCGGCCTCGGGCGAGTAGCGCCCGTGCCCGCGAGCGCGCGGCACTTCTCGGCAGTGTGGAGTGGCCGGCGCACACGGGCACCCCACATGCCAACGTTATAATCGGGGCCTATGACCCCAAGAAGGCCAACGGGGCCGCCCGCGCATGCGCGAGGCGGCCCTTTCGACATGACGGCACCTCGGACAGAAGGGCAAGCCGATGGACGTACCCAACCAGACCGCCTGCGACACCACGATGGATGACGTCATCAGCCTGACGGCGCCGGGCACGGCCCTCAGGCTGGCGCTCGACATGATCATCGCGGGACACCTCGGCGCCCTCATCTGCGTCGGCGACTCCGACGCGGTCCTGGCTGCGGGCAACGACGGCTTCCCCCTCAACATCTCCTTCACGGCCAACAGGCTGTTCGAGCTCTCCAAGATGGACGGTGCCATCGTCATCGACCGCGACCTCACGCAGATCCTGCGAGCCAACTTCCACCTCAACCCCGACCCGTCGCTGCCCACGGCCGAGACCGGCATGCGCCACCGCACCGCGGCGCGCATGAGCCTGCTCACCAAGGCCATCGTGATCTCGGTGTCCGAGCGACGCCAGGTCGTCCACGTCTACCTCAACGGCCGCTCCTTCCAGCTGAGGCCCACGGCCGAGCTCATGACCTCGGTCAGCCAGCTGCTCACCACCTTGCAGACCACGCGCCAGTCGCTCGACCGTAGCCTGGTGCGCCTCAGCTCGCTCGAGATGGACAACTTCGTCACCCTGGGCGACGTCACCAAGATCTTCAACTCGTTCGAGCTGCTGTTGGCTGCCGACGCCGACCTGCGCAACCTCATCGCCCAGCTGGGCAGCGAGGGCCGCACGGTCGAGATGCAGCGCTCCCAGCTCACCGGCGAGATCTCCGACGAGTACCTGCTCATGATCCGCGACTACGCGCACGACTCCTCGCCTGAGGTCGCCAGCGAGATCCGCGAGCAGTTCCGCATGCTCGCCGCCAAGCGTTCGCTCGGCTTCAAGCAGGTCGCGGCCATCCTCGGCATGGAGGGAACCACCGAGGAGAGCGTCGTCAAGCCGCTGGGCCTGCGCACCCTGTCGCGTATCTCCGTCGTGCGCGAGGGCATGGCCGAGAAGCTCGTCGACGAGTACGGCTCGCTCCAGGAGATGCTCGGCGAGATCCAGGAGAACCCCTCGCGCCTCGACGACATCGGCGTGCACAACCCCACGATCCTGGCAGACAGCCTCTCTCGCATGCACGGAAGGCAGGCCTGATGGAAGGCGCACCCGCATCACGCATGCCCGACACCTGCGCGATCGTCGTCGCGGGCGGCTCCGGAGAGCGCTTCGGCGACCCGCGCGGCAAGCAGTTCGTCCCCGTGGCGGGGCTGCCCATGCTCGCCTGGTCGCTTCTGGCCTTCGACGCGGCCCCGTCGGTCGGGCGCATGGTCGTCGTGTGCGCCCCCGAGAGGTTCGACGAGGTCCGCGAGGGCGTCCTGTCCCGCCTGACGCTCGACAAGCCGGTGCTGTTGGCCGAGTCCGGCGCGGTCAGGCAGGCGTCGTGCCTGTCGGGCCTTCGTCGCGTCGCTGCCGAGAAGTGCGGCGGCCTCGTGGCCATCCACGACGCCGCACGCCCCTGCGTGCGCGTCGACGACATCGAGCGCGTCATCGCGCGCGTGCGCGACGACGCCTCGGTCGACGGCGCCATCCTGGCAACCCGCGCGATCGACACCCTCAAGGTGGCGCCCACGGGAATCATCGAGTCGACGCCCGACCGCGCCGACTACTGGTACGCGCAGACGCCGCAGGTCTTCCGCCTGGACGTCGCGCTTGCCGCCCACGAGCGCGCCGAGCGCGACGGCTTCGTGGGGACCGACGACGCGTCCTTGGTCGAGCGCGACGGCGGGCGCGTCGCCTGCGTCGACTCGTCGCGCGACAACATAAAGGTGACCCTGCCTGAGGACCTGGCCGTCGCCGAGGCGGCCCTGGCGCACGGGCGCGTTTCGGGCGGCGAGGCCGCCGGGGGAGGGGAGGCCGTGTGAGCGGACTCAGAATCGGGCACGGCTACGACGTCCACGCCTTCGCCGAGGGGCGCAAGTGCATCCTGGGCGGCGTCGAGGTCCCCAGCGAGCGGGGCCTTCTGGGGCATTCCGACGCCGACGTGCTCGCCCATGCCCTGACCGACGCCATCCTGGGCGCCGCGCGCGCGGGCGACATCGGCAAGCTCTTCCCGGACGACGACCCCGCCTACGAGGGCGCCGACTCGCTCGTCCTTCTCGCCCGCGCGATGGGCGTCGTGCGCGAGATGGGCTACGAGCTTCTGGACTGCGACTGTACCGTGGCGGCCCAGGTGCCAAAGCTCGCCCCGTACCGCGAGCCCATGCGCGAGCGACTCGCGCATGCCCTGGGCTGCGACGTCGACCATGTCGGCGTGAAGGCCACGACCACCGAGCGCCTGGGCTTCGTCGGGCGCGAGGAGGGGATCGAGGCCTGGGCCGTGGCCCTTCTGGGTCCGCGCGAGCGATAGCGTCCGCGCGACCCGCTACACTTCTGCGATAGCTACACCCAACAGGCCCGCGTCGCGGGCACGAGGAGAGAACATGCTCGTCTACAACAGCCAGACCCACCGCAAGCAGGAGCTCGAGCCCATCGAGCCGGGCAAGATCCGCATGTACGTCTGCGGCCCGACCGTCTACGACCAGATCCACATCGGCAACGCGCGCACGTTCCTCTCGTTCGACGTGATCCGTCGCTACCTGTCGTACAAGGGCTACCAGGTCACGTTCGCCCAGAACCTCACCGACGTCGACGACAAGATCATCAACCGCGCCAACGAGCAGGGTCGCACCGCCGCCGAGGTCGCCGAGGAGTTCTCGAACGCCTTCATCGAGCAGATGCACCGCTTCGGCATCCTGGACCCTGACATCCGCCCGCGCGCCACGCGCGAGATCGAGGCCATGCAGCAGATGATCGGGCTTCTTATCGAGAAGGACCACGCATATGTGGCCTCCAACGGCGACGTGTACTTCTCGGTACGCTCCGACAAGAACTACGGCATCCTCTCGGGTCGCGACCTCGACCAGCTGCGCGCCGGCGAGCGCGTGGAGGTCAACGACGAGAAGCGCGACCCGTTCGACTTCGCCCTGTGGAAGGCCGCCAAGCCCGGCGAGCCCAGCTGGCCCAGCCCCTGGGGCGACGGTCGTCCCGGCTGGCACACCGAGTGCTGCGCGATGATCCATCGCTACCTGGGCACCCCGATCGACATCCACGGCGGCGGCCAGGACCTCATCTTCCCGCACCACGAGAACGAGACCGCCCAGGCCATGTGCGCCTGGGACGAGCCGCTGGCCAACTGCTGGATGCACACCGGCATGCTGCGCGTCGACGGCGAGAAGATGTCCAAGAGCCTGGGCAACTTCTACACGCTGAAGGAGGTGCTCGACAAGTACCCGGCCGATGCCGTGCGCCTGCTCATGCTGCAGACCCACTACCGCGCCCCGCTGGACTTCTCGTTCGACCGCCTGGACGGCACCGTGGGCACCCTGCAGCGCATGCAGGGCTGCGTGAAGAACCTGCGCTGGGCCGCCGAGAGCGCCTCGCGGGAGAGCGACTTCAACGACTCCGACCGCGCCCTGGGAGCCGCCGTCGACGCCGCTCGCGAGGAGTTCGGCCGCCAGATGGACGACGACTTCAACAGCGCCGGCGCCCTGGCTGCCATCTTCGGGCTGGTCACCTCCGCCAACACCTACCTTGCCGAAGCCGCCGACAACGTCTCGACCGCCGTGTCCCTGCGCGCCGCCGACACCCTGGTTGAGCTTGCCGACGTCCTCGGCATCGACCTGTCCGCGGCCTCTGCCTCCGACGAGCTGCCCGCAGAGCTGGTCGGCCTTGCCGCCGAGCTCGCCTCCTACGAGGGCGACTCCGCCGCCGAGGCCGCCGAGGCCCTTCTCGCCGCGCGCCAGCAGGCCCGCGCCCAGAAGGATTGGGGCCTCGCCGACGGCATCCGCGACCGCATCGCCGAGCTCGGCCTGGCGATCGAGGACACCGCCGCCGGCCCGCGCCTGGCCCGAAAGGCCTAGGTGAGCCGCATGCCCAAGGCAAGCAGGTCCCCGCGCGGCGGCAAGCCGCGCCAGCAGCGTGACGCGGCCCCGCGCAAGGGCCAGCGCCACGACGTGGGCAAGCCGTACCGCCAGCAGCGTTCGGCAGGCCGCCCGCGCCGGCAGCGCGACGACGAGCGTCCGCGCGACCGTCGCCCGTCCGGCGCCGCGGACCTCATCGAGGGCCGTCGCGCCGTGTTCGAGGCACTCGAGACGGGGCTGCCGCTGAGCAAGGCGTACGTCGCGGCGACCTCCCAGGCCCGCGACCCCAAGCTCGAGGAGCTCGTTGCCCGCCTGGTCGCCGCCGGCGTCGAGGTCGAGGAGGTCCCGCGTGCCAGGCTTGACGAAATGTCGTCGCACGGCGCCCACCAGGGCGTCGTGGTCAAGGCCCGCCCCTTCGCCTACGCCGACCTCGCGGACGTGATCGCCGCGGCGGGTGACGGCGACGCCCTCGTGGTCCTTCTCGACCATGTGACCGACGACGGCAACTTCGGCGCGATCGTCCGCAGCGCCGAGGTCGTGGGCGCCGCCGGCGTGGTCATCCCCAAGGCGCGCTCGGCCCGCGTGGGCACCGCCGCCTACAAGACGTCCGCGGGCGCCGTGCTGCACCTGCCCATCGCCCAGGTCCCCAACCTCGCCTCGGCCATCGCCGAGCTCAAGGACGCCGGCTTCTGGGTGGCGGGCTCGACCGAGCACGCCGCCGACGTCGTGTGGGACGCGCCGTTGCAGGGCCGCCTCGCGCTGGTCATGGGGTCGGAGGGCTCGGGCATCTCGCGCCTGGTCCTCGAGAAGTGCGACTTCACGTGCAAGCTGCCCCAGCGCGGCTCGGTCGAGTCGCTCAACGTCGCCCAGGCCGCAACGGTCATGTGCTACGAGTGGATGCGTCGCACCCACGCGAGCGGGGAGGGGCTGTAGCCATGGCACGTGCCAAGCGGGAGCTACTGGTCGTCGACGGCTACAACGTCATCTACAAGACGCCGCGCTACACGGGGCTTCTGGACGAGAAGGGCCCGCAGTACCTCTCGAGCGACCCGTTCGACCGAGCCCGCGCACTGCTGGTGGCCGACGTCGCCGCCTATGCGCAGGGGCGCTACGACGCAGTGATCGTGTTCGACGGCGCCGGCAACGTCAGCCCGGACCGCCCCGACATCACCCAGGCGGGCATCCGCCTCGTCTTCTCCAGGACGGGCGAGACCGCCGACACCGTGATCGAGCGCCTGGTCACCGAGTGCCGCCTGCAAGAGCGCGAGGTCACGGTCGTGACGTCCGACAACACGATCAGGGCCACGGTCGGCGGCATCCCCGTCACCCGCGTGTCCTCAACGGCCCTCATCTCCGACGTCGTGACTAACGAGAAGGACGCGTGGGTCGCCAACGAGGAACGCAACCACCAGCGGCTTACCGTCGCCGACAGGTTGGACCCCGCCGTGCGCGCCAAGCTCGACGCGCTTCTCGGTAGGTAGCGTCTTTTGAGGCACTGCGTTATCATGCCCTCACACCAAAGCGCTGGCGTAGCTCAACGGTAGAGCCCTGGTTTTGTAAACCAGTCGTTGTAGGTTCGATTCCTATCGCCAGCTCCACGAATTCTCGGCCGCCTACGGGCGGCCTTTCCATATGGGTTTACCTGGGGTTGTGCAGGAATGGTGTGCGGGCAACGCCCGGTAGGGTGGATTACGTTGACAACATTATTTCGCCGGCGTATATTTTCCACCGCTGCAGGGGAGAAGGCGCCTTGCGGCGGAGCTTGAAAACAGCATGGGGATGTGGCACAGCGGCAACTGCGGCGGACTGTAAATCCGCTCCTTCGGGTTCCTTGGTTCGAGTCCAAGCATCCCCACCATGCGCCCGTGTAGCTCAGTAGGTAGAGCACTTCGTTGGTAACGAAGAGGTCACCGGTTCGAATCCGGTCGCGGGCTCCATTTCAAGCTAACAACACCATGCCGGTGTAGCTCAGCTGGTTAGAGCACGCGGCTCATACCCGCGATGTCATTGGTTCGAGTCCAATCACCGGTACCAGAGTTCTCGTGGCCCTTCGGGGCCACTAGGCGATATATAGGTTCTCTGTACGTAATAGAGGAATGGCCGACGAGGTTGATTCCCGAAGGAGGATGGCAATGGCCAAGGAGAAGTTCGAACGTTCTAAGCCGCACGTCAACATCGGTACCATCGGTCACGTCGACCACGGCAAGACCACGCTGACCGCGGCCATCACCAAGGTCCTCTCTGAGACCGAGGGCTGCAAGGCCGACTTCACCGCGTTCGAGAACATCGACAAGGCTCCCGAGGAGCGTCAGCGCGGCATCACCATCTCCGTCTCTCACGTTGAGTACGAGACCTGGGAGCGCCACTACGCTCACGTTGACTGCCCCGGCCACGCCGACTACGTCAAGAACATGATCTCCGGTGCTGCTCAGATGGACGGCGCCATCCTCGTCATCGCCGCCACCGACGGCCCGATGGCCCAGACCCGCGAGCACATCCTGCTCGCCCGTCAGGTCGGCGTCCCCTACATCGTCGTCTTCCTGAACAAGTGCGACATGGTCGACGATGAGGAGCTCATCGACCTCGTCGAGATGGAGACCCGTGAGCTCCTCTCCGAGTACGAGTTCCCCGGCGACGACCTGCCCATCATCCGCGGCTCCGCCCTCGGCGCCCTCAACGGCGAGCAGAAGTGGGTTGACTCCGTCGTCGAGCTCATGAAGGCCGTCGACTCCTACATCCCGACGCCCGCCCGCGACAACGAGAAGCCCTTCCTGATGGCCATCGAGGACGTCATGACCATCTCTGGCCGTGGCACCGTCGCCACTGGTCGTGTCGAGCGCGGCGAGCTCAAGCTCAACGAGCCGGTCGAGATTGTCGGCATCAAGGCCACGCAGAGCTCCGTCTGCACCGGCATCGAGATGTTCCGCAAGACCATGGACTTCTGCGAGGCTGGCGACAACGTCGGTCTGCTGCTCCGCGGCGTTAAGCGCGAGGACATCGAGCGCGGCCAGGTCATCTGCAAGCCCGGCTCCGTCACCCCGCACTCCAAGTTCACCGGCGAGATCTACGTTCTCACCAAGGAGGAGGGCGGCCGTCACACCCCGTTCTTCTCGAACTACCGTCCGCAGTTCTACTTCCGCACCACCGACGTCACCGGCACCATTGTCCTCCCCGAGGGCACCGAGATGGCCATGCCTGGCGACCACGTCACCATTGAGGCTGACCTCATTCACCCGATCGCCATGGAGGAGGGCCTGCGCTTCGCTATCCGCGAGGGTGGCCACACCGTCGGCGACGGCCGTGTCTCCTCGATCATCGAGTAGACAGAGGCTTAGCTAGCTAGTCTTCTGGGACTCGGCGTCCCCTTCGGGGCGCCGAGTCTTTTTTTGTCAGCGCTCTATTTTTGGTTGTTTTGTCGAGAGGGCATGAACTCCGTGGGGCCCAGTTGACAGCAACGGGAATGGGCTGTAATGTATCCCATCGCGCCACAGTTGATCGCAAAGGCATGTGGCAACGTACCAGGAGGATTCATGCGCACTATGGTCACCCTCGCCTGCACCGAGTGCAAGCGTCGTAACTACAACACCAACAAGAACAAGGCTAACAACCCCGAGCGTATGGAGTTGAAGAAGTACTGCCCGTGGTGCCGCAAGCACACGGTCCACAAGGAGACGCGTTAAGTCTTCACTCATAGGCCAGTAGCTCCAATGGTAGAGCGGCGGTCTCCAAAACCGTTTGTTGAGGGTTCGAGTCCTTCCTGGCCTGCCAGTTAACACACCGGCCCGTCCCAATTGCGGGACGGCCGGTTTTTTTGAGAGTCAGTTTTACCCGAAGGGATTGAGTGGAATGGCCAACAAGGAACGCAACAAGAGGAGCGCCCGCAAGGCCCGTGCGCAGCAGCGTGCGAAGCGCGAGGCCGCCCAGGCCGCGTCCCAGCCCACCACCGCTCCCAAGAAGGCCGAGGTTGCCAAGGCCGCTCCCAAGAAGAAGGACGGTAAGCCCGGCTTCTTCAAGCGCATCGGCAACTACTTCTCTGCCGTTCGATCCGAGATGCGTCGCGTCGTGTGGCCGTCTCGCACCGAGCTCAAGAACTACTCTCTTGGCGTCATCGCCATGCTGTTCGTGTTCGGCATTGCCATCTGGCTTGTCGATCTTGGCATCATGGGTGTTCTTACCGGCTTCGCGAGCCTGAGGGGTTAAGCAATGGCCAAGCGTTGGTATGTCATTCACACCTATTCCGGTTACGAGAACAAGGTGAAGGGAGATCTCGAGCACCGCATCGAGGTCGCTGGTCTCGAGAACAACGTCGTCGACATCAAGATCCCGACCGAGGAGGTCACCGAGGTCAAGGAAGGCGGTAAGCGCGAGACCAAGGAGTCCAAGGTCTTCCCGGGCTACGTCCTTGTTCGCATGGAGCTCGACGACAACACCTGGTCTGTCGTTCGCAACACCCCTGGCGTCACCGGCTTCGTCGGCATCGACAACAAGCCCACCCCGCTGACTCGCGACGACTTCAACAAGATCATGCGTCGCACCTCCGACAGGGTCGCCGCGGCCGCGCCCAAGCGCGTCTCCACCAATCTTGAGGCTGGTCAGGCCATCCGCGTGGTCTCTGGCCCCCTCGCCGACTTCGAGGGCGTTATCTCCGAGGTCATGGCGGAGGCTGGCAAGGTCAAGGTCACCCTCACGATCTTCGGTCGCGAGACGCCCGTCGAGCTTGCCTTGGAGCAGGTCGCAACGATCAGTTAGCACATCCGCACGCGCGTCCTTTTCGGTGAGGAATGCTTCTAGGGCACGCTGGCAGGAGATAAGCACCACTAAGAATCACATCAGCCCAACACTAGGAAGGTCCCACGATGGCTAAGAAGAAGGTTACCAACTTCATCAAGCTTCAGATTCCCGCTGGCGCCGCCAACCCCGCGCCTCCCGTCGGCCCCGCCCTTGGTGCCGCCGGCGTCAACATCATGCAGTTCTGCCAGGCGTTCAACGCCCAGACCAAGGAGCAGTCCGGCGACGTTATCCCCGTTGAGATTACCGTCTACGAGGACAAGTCCTTTGACTTCATCTGCAAGACTCCTCCCGCGGCTCACCTGATCAAGAAGACCCTGGGCCTCAAGGGCGGCTCTGGTGTTCCCCAGCGCGACAAGGTCGGCCAGCTCACCCAGGAGCAGCTCACCCAGATCGCCGAGATCAAGATGCCCGACCTCAACGCCAACGATATTGAGGCCGCCAAGAGGATCGTCGCCGGCACCGCCCGTTCCATGGGCGTCACCATCGCCGAGTAGACTTCGCATCCGCGAAGTTTCTCATAGCACGTCGCAAACGCGGCGTGTGGGAGGGTCCACGGACCCGTTACCACCACGAATGAAGGAGTAAGAAGTATGGCTAAGCACGGCAAGAACTACCGTAACGCCGAGGCCAAGATCGAGGCCGGCACCCTGTACACCCCGAAGGCCGCCCTCGAGCTGGTCAAGGAGCTTGCCTCCGCCAAGTTCGACGAGACCATCGAGTGCTCGATCCGCCTGGGTGTCGATACCCGTAAGGCCGACCAGAACATCCGTGGCTCTATCTCGCTGCCCCACGGCACTGGCAAGACCGTCCGCGTCGCCGTCTTCGCCGAGGGCGCCAAGGCTGCCGAGGCCGAGGAGGCCGGCGCCGACATCGTGGGTTCCGACGATCTCGTTGCCTCCATCCAGGCTGGCAACTTCGACTTCGATGCCGCCATCGCCACCCCGAACATGATGGCCAAGGTTGGTCGCATCGGTAAGCTGCTCGGCCCCCGTGGTCTCATGCCCAACCCCAAGCTCGGCACCGTCACCATGGACGTCGCCAAGATGGTTGGCGAGCTCAAGGCCGGCCGCGTCGAGTACCGCGCTGACCGTTACGGCATCTGCCACGTGCCCCTGGGCAAGGCGTCCTTCGAGCTTGCCGACCTTGTCGACAACTACCAGACGCTGATCGCCGAGATCCTGCGCGTCAAGCCCGCCACCGCCAAGGGTCGCTACATCAAGTCCATCGCGCTCTCCTCGACGATGGGTCCTGGCGTCAAGGTTGACACCACCAAGGTCCGCGCCCTCATGGAGGACTAGTCCATATCGGACACCTTTACATGGCTGATGGAGCCCCGTCGTAAGACGGGGCTCTTCTTGTTTGGAAGCATTTCAAGGAGGGGATTTGCGCAGGCCTCGTGGAGGGTGCCTCGTTATTGGGTCTGTGCTTGACGCAAGAGGCATGGGATGGCATCCTGTTTTATTGCCGAGAAGTACTTCTCGGTATAAACCGCACGTCCGCTGCCAGAGACAGCCGGTGCCCCTGCGGGGCGTAAAGGGAGCAGATCCCGCCTGCCGAGGTGGTCTTAAGAGTTTGACTCATTGAGGCCCCGTCTGGCACAAGCCCGATGGGGCCTTTGCTATGCAAGGGTCGCCGAATCGGTGGCACGTGCCCGAACATAGCAATGAGGAGGTGTAACACCATGCCCGCACAGTCCAAGCTCGACATGCTCGCGAAGGTCTCCGAGTCCCTGGAGGCCTCCAAGGGTCTGTTTGTCATCGATTACCGTGGCCTTACCGTCAAGGAGGCCCAGGAGCTGCGTCACTCTCTCCGTGAGAACGGCGCCGTGATGAAGGTCTACAAGAACAACATCGTCAAGATCGCGCTCGAGAAGGCCGGACTCCCCGCCATCGATGACGTCCTCGTTGGCACCACCGCGTGCGTCTTCTACGAGAACGATCCCGTTGACGCCGCCAAGGTCGTCAAGGAGGCCAGCAAGAAGTTCAACAAGCTCGAGTTCCGCGGCGGCATCACCGACGGTGTCGTCGTCAATGCCGAGCAGGCCATCGCCATCGCTGACCTGCCCTCTCGCGAGGAGCTCATCGCCAAGTTCGTCGGCTGCATCTCGAACCCGCTCTCCGGCATCGTTCGCGTCTGCAACGGTTCCGCCCAGGGTCTCGTCACTGCGCTCGACGCGCTGGTGGACCAGAAGAACGCTGCCTAAGCGCCCTTCTCGCCCAAAACGCACGAAACAAAAGTCTGAGGGCGCAAAGACGCGCCCCTAACAAAGGAGAATTGACATGGCTGTCACCAAGGATGAGATCATCGAGGCCCTCAAGGAGATGCCCGCCCTCGAGCTTTCCGAGCTCGTTCACGAGCTGGAGGACGTCTTCGGCGTTTCCGCCGCCGCTCCCGTCGCCGTCGCTGCCGCCGCTGCCCCCGCTGCTGAGGCCGCTGAGGAGAAGACCAACTTCGACGTCGTCCTCGAGGGCTTCGGCGAGAACAAGATCGCCGTCATCAAGGTCGTCCGTGAGCTCACCTCCCTTGGCCTGAAGGAGGCCAAGGAGGTCGTCGAGTCCGCCCCCAAGGCCGTCCTCGAGGGCGCCAAGAAGGAGGACGCCGAGGCTGCCAAGGAGAAGCTCGAGGCCGCCGGCGCTGCCGTCACCCTCAAGTAACTCCTGCTCCCAAGAGCAAGCGTTCAGGGGACCGGGCATTTTGCCCGGTCCTTTTTTTGCGCCAAATCGACTTTGCGGGCGAATGGTAGTCTGATGTGAATGGGAGGTATGATCTCGCACACGGCAAATCCATATCTCCGAAACACGTTTGCCCAGGAAAACGGGCAAAATTCGGTAAACTAAATCAAATCTAATCTAAAGTCAAGACTATGATTGACCTTCTGAGATGGCTTCGGTATCTTTTTAGATTGCGACAAATGCCGCCTTTTGCCATATGAAGGAGGAAAAGCCTGGTGCCTACCGCAAAGAACTCCACTTTGAGCTCCGCAAAGAAGCACGAGCGCGTCAGCTTTAGCAAGATCCCGTCCGCAATGGAACCCCCCAGCCTCATCGAGGTGCAGAAGGAGTCCTTCGAGCGCTTCATGACCAAGGGTCTCGACGAGGCCTTCGCCGAGGCGTCCCCTATCGAGAACAACGCCGGAACCATGGAGGTCTCCTTCGGCGAGCATCAGTTCGGCGATCCGACCCACACCATCGCCGAGTGCCAGGCCAAGGACATCTCCTACCAGGCGCCAATGCTGGTCGAGGTCCGCTTCGTCAACAAGGAGACGGGCGAGATCAAGGAGCAGCTCGTCTTCATGGGTGACTTCCCCCTGATGACCGATCGTGGCACCTTCATCATCAACGGCTCCGAGCGCGTCGTCGTCTCCCAGCTCGTCCGCTCCCCGGGCGTCTACTTCGCCGAGGAGATGGACAACGGCGTCAAGGTCCACCGTGCCCAGTTCATCCCGGCTCGTGGAGCCTGGCTCGAGTTCGAGGTCGACAAGCGCGGCCAACTGGTCGTCTCCATCGACCGCAAGCGTCGTCAGTCCGCGACGCTGCTGCTGCGCGCCCTTGGCATCGCCAACACCGACGACGAGATCATCGCCCTTCTCGGCGACTCCGACGTCGTCCGCTCCACCATCGAGCGTGACTCGGCCCAGACGCGCGAGGACGCCCTCATCGAGATCTACCGCCGCCAGCGTCCGGGCGAGCCGCCCACCGTCGACGCCGCGCGCGCCCTTCTCGATGGCCTGTACTTCAACTCGCAGCGCTATGACCTCGCCAAGGTCGGCCGCTACAAGATCAACAAGAAGCTCGGCACCGAGCTCGACGCGACCGAGACCGTCCTGACCGACCAGGACATCATCGAGGCCCTGCGCTACCTGCTGGCCCTGCACGCCGGCGATATGACCAAGAAGACCGACGACATCGACCACTTTGGCAACCGTCGTGTCCGCACCGTCGGCGAGCTCGTCGCCAACCAGTTCCGCATGGGCATGAGCCGCATGGAGCGCGTCGTCCGCGAGCGCATGGCCTCCCAGGACGTCGATGACATCACGCCTCAGTCGCTGATCAACATCCGCCCGATTGTGGCCGCCATCAAGGAGTTCTACGGCTCCTCGCAGCTCTCCCAGTTCATGGACCAGTCCAACCCGCTGTCCGGCCTCACCAACAAGCGCCGTCTGTCCGCGCTTGGCCCCGGTGGCCTGGCGGGCCACAAGTCCGGCTCCAGCCGTCGCACCAACGTGCCGACCGCCGTCCGCGACGTCCACAACTCCCACTATGCGCGCATGTGCCCGATCGAGACCCCCGAAGGCCCCAACATCGGCCTGATCGGCTCCCTCTCGCTGTACGCGCACGTCAACGAGTACGGCTTCATCGAGGCTCCGTACCGCCGCGTCGTCGACGGCAAGGTCACCGACCAGATTGACTGGATGACCGCCGACGAGGAGGAGAACCACATCATCGCCCCGGCGAACACGCCGTACGACTCCAAGACCGGTGAGTTCATCGAGGTTGACCTTGACGGCAAGCTCGTCAAGCCCGAGCACGTCGTCGCCCGTACCCGCGACTTCGACGGCTCCTTCGGCGCTCCCGCGCAGGTTCCCGTCGTCGACGTCGACTACATGGACGTCTCGCCCCGACAGCTGCTGTCCGTCGCCGCCACGCTCATCCCGTTCCTCGAGCACGACGACGCGAAGCGTACCCTCATGGGCGCCAACATGCAGCGTCAGGCCGTGCCCCTGATCAAGGCCTCCGCGCCGCTGGTCGGCACCGGCATGGAGCAGCGTGCCGCCTATGACTCCGGCGAGATGGTCTGCGCCTCTGAGGAGGGCATGGTCGTCGAGGTCGACGCGACCCACGCCGTCGTTCACGGCGAGTCCGGCGACATCCGCTACAACTTCCCCAAGTTCGAGCGCTCCAACCAGTCGACCTGCATCAACCACCGCCCCGTCGTCCACGTCGGCGAGAAGGTCGCCAAGGGCCAGCCCCTGGCTGACGGCACCTCCATCGAGAACGGCGAGCTCGCGCTGGGCAAGAACCTGCTCGTGGCCTACATGCCGTGGGAGGGCTACAACTACGAGGACGGCATCGTCGTCTCCGAGCGTGTCGTCCAGGACGACCTGCTCACCTCGATCAACATCTCCCGTCACGAGATCGATGCCCGTGACACCAAGCTCGGCCCCGAGGAGATCACCCGCGAGATCCCGAACCAGGGCGAGGACATGCTCGCCAACCTCGACGAGGACGGCATCATTCGCGTCGGCGCCGAGGTCGGCCCTGGCGACATCCTGGTGGGCAAGGTCACCCCGAAGGGCGAGACCGCGCTTACCTCCGAGGAGCGCCTGCTGCGCGCCATCTTCGGCGCCAAGGCCCACGACGTCCGCGACACCTCGCTGAAGATGCCCCACGGCTCCTATGGCCGTGTCGTCGAGATCGTTCGCTTCAGCCGCGAGGCCGGCGACGACCTGCCGCCCGGAGTCAACGAGCTCGTTCGCGTCTACGTCGCGCAGCGCCGCAAGATCCAGCAGGGCGACAAGATCTCCGGCCGTCACGGCAACAAGGGCGTCATCTGCCGTGTCCTGCCCGTCGAGGACATGCCCTACATGGCTGACGGCACCCCCATCGACGTCCTTCTCGACCCCCTGGGCGTTCCCTCCCGTATGAACGTCGGCCAGCTGCTCGAGTGCCACCTCGGCTGGGCCGCCTCGCACGGCTGGGACACCGAGTCCGCCGACTCCGACCGCTACGTGCCCGGTCCCATGCCCGTGGCCACGCCGGTCTTTGACGGCGCCACCGACAAGGAGGTCGCCGAGGCGATTCGCCGTACCAACATCAACCTGGTCAACAAGGCCAAGGAGGAGTACGGCGAGAACATGCGCGAGGACTTCGTCCCCCAGCTCAACGAGATGGGCAAGACGACCCTTTACGACGGTCGCACCGGCGAGCCGTTCCGCGACAAGATCACCGTGGGCACGTCCTACATCCTGAAGCTCGGCCACATGGTCGACGACAAGATCCACGCTCGTTCGACCGGCCCGTACAGCCTCGTCACGCAGCAGCCCCTGGGCGGCAAGGCCCAGTTCGGCGGCCAGCGCTTCGGTGAGATGGAGGTTTGGGCGCTGTATGCGTACGGCGCCTCGAACGTCCTGCAGGAGATCCTCACCGTCAAGTCGGACGACACTAACGGCCGTGTCAAGACCTATGAGTCCATCGTCAAGGGCGAGAACGTCCCCGACGCGGGCATTCCCGAGTCCTTCAGGGTTCTCGTCAAGGAGATGCGTTCGCTGGCGCTGTCCATCGAGCCGATCTCCTACAAGAAGGGCGAGCAGCAGGCCCCCGAGGCCGACGCCGAGACGGTTGCCGCCGACGACGTCTTCTCTGCCGTCGACCAGGCCGCCGACCTCATCGGCGATGTGACCACCGCCAGCTCGGACGACGGCGCCGAGGCGCTTGTCGGCGACGTCCAGAACGAGAAGGAGTAACACACCGTGGCAGATTTCGAAACCACCGACTTCGACGCCATCAAGATCTCGCTTGCCTCCGCCGAACAGATCCGTAGCTGGTCTCACGGTGAGGTCAAGAAGCCCGAGACGATCAACTACCGCACGCTCAAGCCCGAGAAGGACGGCCTGTTCTGCGAGAAGATCTTTGGCCCTGCCAAGGATTGGGAGTGCTCGTGCGGCAAGTACAAGGGCATCCGCTTCAAGGGCATCACCTGCGAGCGCTGCGGCGTCGAGGTGACCACCTCCAAGGTGCGTCGCGACCGCATGGGCCACATCGAGCTTGCCGCTCCCGTGAGCCACATCTGGTACTTCAAGAGCCCCAACAGCTTCCCGCTGGCCCGTCTTCTCGACATCAAGGGCAAGGACCTCGAGAAGGTCCTGTACTTCGCCAGCTACATCATCACCCACGTCGACTACGAGGCCCGCGAGGCCGACGCCGTCGACCTCAAGGAGGAGCTGGCCGCCGACATCGAGGAGCTCGACGCCGAGCTCGAGGACCAGATCGCGCGCCTGAGGGAGCAGGGCGAGACCGGCTCCGAGGACGAGTTCGACGGTGTCGAGCCCCTGTCCGAGGACGAGATTCGTGCCGGCATCGCCGACCTCGAGGAGGAGTACGAGGAGGAGAAGACCCTCCGTCGTGAGGCCTACGAGAAGTTCATGCAGCTCGAGGAGCGCGAGCTCATCGCCGACGAGTCGCTGTTCCGCGAGATGAAGAAGTACTACTCCATCTACTTCGACGGCGACATGGGCGCCGAGGCCGTTCGCGACCTGCTCCGCGGCATCGACCTCAAGGCCGAGTCCAAGGAGCTTCGCGCCATCATCGCCGACGACAAGAGCCAGAAGCAGAAGCGCGAGCGTGCCGTCAAGCGCCTCGAGATCGTCGACGCCTTCATCGAGGGCAACAACGATCCCGCGGACATGATTCTCGACGTCATCCCCGTCATTCCGCCCGACCTGCGCCCGATGGTCCAGCTCGACGGTGGCCGCTTCGCCGCGTCCGACCTCAACGACCTGTACCGTCGTGTCATCAACCGCAACAACCGACTCAAGCGCCTTCTCGACCTTGACGCCCCCGCGATCATCGTCAACAACGAGAAGCGCATGCTGCAGGAGTCCGTCGACGCCCTGTTCGACAACGGCCGTCGTGGCCGTCCCGTCACGGGTCGTGGTGGCCGTCCGCTGAAGTCGCTCGCCGAGTCCCTCAAGGGCAAGCAGGGCCGCTTCCGCCAGAACCTCCTCGGCAAGCGTGTCGACTACTCCGGCCGTTCGGTCATCGTCGTCGACCCGCAGCTCAAGCTGCATCAGTGCGGCCTGCCCAAGGCCATGGCCCTCGAGCTGTTTAAGCCGTTCGTCATGCGTCGCCTGGTCGACCGCAACCTCGTCGACAACATCAAGGCCGCCAAGCGCGCCATCGACCGCGCCGAGCCCGCCGTCTGGGATGTCCTCGAGGAGGTCATCGACGGTCGCCTGGTTCTTCTCAACCGAGCCCCGACGCTGCACCGCCTGTCCATCCAGGCCTTCGAGCCCGTTCTGGTCGAGGGCAAGGCCATCCACCTGCACCCGCTGGTCTGCGCCCCGTTCAACGCGGACTTCGACGGCGACCAGATGTCGGTCCACGTGCCCCTTTCCACGCAGGCCCAGACCGAGGCCCGCGTGCTGATGCTGTCGTCCAACAACGTGCGCAGCCCGGCTTCCGGCAAGGTCCTCACGGTTCCTTCGCAGGACATGGTCTTCGGCTGCTACTTCCTCACCAAGGAGAAGGAGGGTGCCGCTGGCGAGGGCCACGCGTTCTCCAGCTTCGAGGATGCCCTCAGCGCCTACGACGCCCGTCTCGGCGTCGACATCCAGGCCAAGGTCGTCGTGCGCGTCTCTGCCGCCGACGCCAACGCCGAGGTCGACGGCCGTAAGGTCTTCCGCGTCATGTCCGCCTGGGGCGAGCAGGTCGACCTCGACGTCACCGACGCTCCGCAGACCTTCGAGACCACCACGGGCCGCATCATTTTCAACCGCCAGTGCCTGCCCGCCGACTACCCCTTCATCAACTACAAGATGGTGAAGAGCGACATGGGCAAGCTCGTCAACGACTGCTGCGACCGCTACCCGCTCGCGCAGGTCGAGCCGATCCTGGACGCCATCAAGTACGCCGGCTTCCACTTTGCGACCCGCGCCGGCCTGACGGTCTCGGTCTGGGATGCCGTCATCCCCGACGAGAAGGAGCAGATCCTCGACGAGGCCCAGGGTGCCGTCGACGAGATCAACGAGAACTACGAGGACGGCCTGCTGTCCGAGCGCGAGCGCCACGGCGAGGTCGTCAAGGCCTGGACCTCCGCCACCAACGAGCTCGGCGTCAAGATGCTTGAGGGCTTCGCCGAGGACAACCCCATCTATATGATGGCCGACTCCGGCGCCCGTGGCTCCAAGCTGCAGCTTCGTCAGCTCGCTGGTATGCGTGGCCTGATGGCCGACATGTCCGGCGAGACGATCGACCTTCCCATTAAGGCCAACTTCCGCGAGGGCCTGACGCCGCTGGAGTACTTCATCTCCACCTACGGCGCACGTAAGGGCCTGGTCGATACCGCGTCGCACACCTCCGACTCCGGTTACCTGACCCGTCGTCTGGTCGACGCCGCCCAGGACGTCATCGTCCGCGAGGAGGACTGCGGCACGACCGAGGGCGTCACTTACGACCTCATCAAGGAAGGCGACCACTCGTCCGAACTCAACGTCGACCTGATCGGCCGCTGCGCCCTCAACGATGTCTGCAACCCCGTCACCGGCGAGGTCCTTATCGCCAAGGACGGCTACATCGAGTCCCGTGAGGACATCCAGCGCCTCGTGGACGCCGGCCTCAAGAAGGTCGAGCTCCGCGCCCTTCTCACCTGCCGTTCCAAGTACGGCGTGTGCCAGAAGTGCTACGGCTGGGACCTCTCGACCCGTCGCCCCGTCAACATCGGCACCGCGGTCGGCGTCATCGCCGCCCAGTCGATCGGCGAGCCGGGCACCCAGCTCACGATGCGTACGATTCACTCCGGCGGCGTTGCAGGCGCCGACGACATTACGCAGGGTCTGCCGACCGTTGCCCGCATGTTCGACGTCGTCGGCAACGTCAACGAGAAGATCCTGGGCCGCGAGGCCGACCTGGCCTCCGTCTCGGGTACGCTCACGATCACGACCGAGCAGAACGAGCACTTGCTGCGCATCGTCGACCCCGAGGACTCCAGCCGAATCCTCGCCGAGAAGCGCGTCCCGGTGTCCGTCCGCTTCATGCCCGGCGTCAAGGACGGCGTCCCCGTCCGCGCCGGCCAGCAGCTGACCCGCGGCTTCGCCAACTTCCGCAACCTGCGCAGGCTCACCGACATCGAGTCGACGATGCACACCTTCGTCGAGTCGGTCAAGGACGTCTACACCGGTCAGGGCGTTGCCCTGGACGACAAGCACATCGAGGTCATCGCCCGTCAGATGCTGCGTCGCGTCCAGATCACCAACCCTGGCGACTCCAGGTACCTGCTGGGCCAGTACGTCGACCGCTACGAGTTCGCCGACACCGTCAACGAGCTCGCGCTCGACGGCAAGACCCCGCCCGAGGCCGAGCCGACGATCCTGGGCGTCCTGCGCGTCTCCAGTTCCATCGACTCCTGGCTGTCCAGCGCTTCGTTCATCCGCACCGCGGGCGTCCTGACCGAGGCCGCGATCGAGGGCGAGGTCGACAACCTGCTCGACCTCAAGTCCAACGTCATCGTCGGCAAGAAGATTCCCGCTGGCACCGGTCTGGCCGCCTACGACAAGGTCGGCCTCACCTACCACGGTCAGAAGATCGACGGTCCCACCAGCCCCAACTCCAAGACGCTGCCCGAGTGGGCCCCCGATGCCCTCAAGGACATCGAGGAGCAGCTCCCGCAGCAGCTTGACTGGGTTGGCGACGAGTATGGCTTCGGTGGCGTGTACTCCAAGAACGGGCGCACGCTCTCCAGCGAGGACGCGAAGCTCTACCTGTTCGACGACCTGGGCGTGTCGCAGCGTTGGACCAACAAGTTCAGCGAGGTTGGCATCGAGAACGTCGGTGACCTCATCGGCAAGACCGAGGACGACCTGCTGCGCATCGATGGCATTGGCGCCAAGGCCATCGAGGAGCTCCGTGACGGCCTCGAGGCCCGCGGTCTTCTCTACATCCTCGAGCCCGACGATGACACCGCCGACGACGAGGACCTGTCGCAGCTGCTGAACATGGTCTTCTCGCCCGACGACGGCAATGACGTCATGCTCGGTTCCGCCGCGCCGTCCACGCACCACTCGACCGACGAGCTGATCGGCGCCCCGAGCGAGGAGCAGCCGAAGGACTCCGGCTCCGTCATCAACGAGGACCTTCACTCCCTGGATGACATTCTGTCCCAGGTCGTGAGGCAGGAGGACGCTGCTGCCTCCGAGGGCGAGTCCGACGAGGACTAACGTGAGCCGGGCATTTCCTGCCCGAGGCATATAGGCACGATGGGGGAGGGGTTCGCAAATCGCGGACCCCTCCCTTTGCGTTTGAGAATGTGTCTGTGGGATGGAGAGGGATACGCCCGGGTCCGTGGCGTTTTGACACCGCCCATATCAGGGCGTAAATTACCAACTTGCGCCAATTCTGGGTGACGTGTGCTGCGTTGCCTTCAAAGGGTTAGCAATTCCGATCGTTTCTAGATAGGTACGAAGGAGAGAAGCTTTGCCTACCATTAACCAGCTCGTCCGTCAGGGCCGCGTGAGCGTCAAGGCCAAGTCCAAGAACGCCGCCCTCCAGCACAACCCGCAGAAGCGCGGCGTGTGCACCCGCGTCTTCACCACCACCCCCAAGAAGCCGAACTCGGCACTGCGCAAGGTCGCGCGTGTCCGTCTGGTCAACGGCATCGAGGTTACCGCCTACATCCCGGGCGAGGGCCACAACCTGCAGGAGCACTCCATCGTCCTCATCCGCGGTGGCCGTGTCCGCGACCTGCCTGGTGTCCGCTACAAGATCATCCGTGGCGCCTACGACTGCGCCGCCGTCCAGAACCGCAAGCAGAGCCGTTCGCGCTACGGCGCCAAGCGTGCCTAAGTTCTAGGACCCTACGAGAAATCAAGTACTGAGGAGATAACATGCCGCGTCGTGCAGCAGCAGTTCGTCGTGAGGTCCAGCCTGACGCCGTTTACAACAACAGGCTCGTGACCCAGCTCATCAACAAGATCCTCCTGGACGGCAAGAAGTCCGTTGCCGAGCGCATCGTCTACGGTGCCTTCGACATCGTCAAGGAGAAGACCGAGCAGGATCCCCTGGCCGTCTTCAAGAAGGCCATGGACAACGTCCGCCCGACCCTCGAGGTTAAGCCCAAGCGCGTCGGTGGCGCCACCTACCAGGTGCCCATGGAGGTCAACTCCCGTCGTGCCACCACCCTCGCCATCCGTTGGATGGTCGGCTTCTCCCGCGCCCGCAAGGAGAAGAGCATGGCCCTGCGTCTCGCCAACGAGATCATCGACGCCTCCAACGGCGTTGGTGCTTCCGTGAAGAAGCGCGAGGACGTCTTCAAGATGGCCGAGGCCAACCGCGCGTTCTCTCACTACCGCTTCTAGTCGAGGGGAACTACTTCTATGGCAAAGAGCAAGTACACGCTCAAGGACATGCGTAACATCGGCATCATGGCCCACATCGATGCCGGTAAGACCACCACTACCGAGCGCATCCTTTACTACACCGGCAAGACCCACAAGATCGGTGAGGTCCACGATGGTGCCGCCACCATGGACTGGATGGTTCAGGAGCAGGAGCGCGGCGTTACCATTCAGTCCGCTGCTACCACCTGCTTCTGGGGCGATAACGTCATCCAGATCATCGACACCCCGGGCCACGTTGACTTCACGGCAGAGGTCGAGCGCTCCCTGCGCGTCCTCGATGGTGCCGTTGCCGTCTTCGACGCCGTTGCCGGCGTTCAGCCGCAGTCTGAGACCGTTTGGCGTCAGGCTCACAACTACCACGTCCCGCGCATCGCCTTCATCAACAAGTACGATCGCGTCGGCTCTGACTTCTTCCACGCGATTGACACCATGAAGGAGCGCCTGCACGCTCCCGCGGTCGCCGCCCAGATTCCGATGGGTGCCGAGGACCAGTTCTGGGGCCTCATCGACCTGGTCACCATGACTGCCTGGGACTTCAAGGAAGATGCCAAGGGCATGATCTACCCCGAGGCCATGGACGCCATCCCCGACGAGTTCACCGAGCTTGCCCAGGAGAAGCGCGAGGAGCTGCTCGACGCCGCCGCCAACTTCGACGACGACCTCATGGAGAAGATCCTCATGGAGGAGGAGATCGAGGTCCCCCAGCTCAAGGCCGCCCTGCGTAAGGGTGTCATTGCCAACGAGCTCAACCTCGTCTTCGTCGGCTCCGCCTACAAGAACAAGGGTATCCAGGAGCTGCTCGACGCCGTCGTCGACTACCTTCCCAGCCCGCTCGACATCCCTCCCGTCGAGGGCACCTCGCCCAAGACCGGCGAGACCGTCGAGCGCAAGGCCGACAACAAGGAGCCCTTCTCGGCCCTGGCCTTCAAGATCCAGACCGACCCCTTCGTCGGTAAGCTGACCTACTTCCGCGTCTACTCCGGTACCGCCGAGTCCGGCAGCTACGTCTACAACTCGACCTCCGGCAACCGTGAGCGTCTGGGCCGCATCCTCGAGATGAACGCCCACGACCGTACCGACCGTGAGGCCTGCGCCACTGGTGACATCGTTGCCGCCGTCGGCCTGAAGAACACCCGCACCGGTGACACCCTGTGCGACGAGGCCCACCAGATCATCCTCGAGTCCATCGAGTTCGCTGACCCCGTCATCGACGTCGCCGTCGAGCCCAAGACCAAGGCCGAGCAGGACAAGATGTCCGTTGGTCTGGCCAAGCTCGCCGAGGAGGACCCGACCTTCCAGGTCCACACCGACCAGGAGACCGGCCAGACCATCATCGCCGGCATGGGCGAGCTGCACCTCGAGATCATCGTCGACCGCCTGAAGCGCGAGTTCAACGTTGACTGCAACGTGGGTAAGCCCCAGGTCGCCTACCGCGAGTCCGCGGGCCACGCCGTCCAGCACGCCGAGGGCAAGTTCGTCCGTCAGTCCGGCGGCCGCGGTCAGTACGGCCACGCCGTCATCGACATGGAGCCGAACGAGGAGGGCAAGGGCTACGAGTTCGTCAACGCCATCGTCGGCGGCGTCGTGCCCAAGGAGTACATCCCCTCGATCGACAAGGGCATCCAGGAGGCACTGGAGACCGGCGTCATTGCCGGCTACCCGGTCGTCGACGTCAAGGTCACCCTGGTCGACGGTTCCTACCACGAGGTCGACTCCTCTGAGGCCGCCTTCAAGGTCGCCGGTTCCATGGCGATCAAGGACGCCCTGAAGAAGTCCGACCCCGTCCTTCTCGAGCCGATCGAGGACGTCGAGGTCGAGACGCCGCAGCAGTACCTGGGCGACGTCATGGGCAACCTCAACTCCCGTCGCGGCAAGATCGAGGGCATGGAGGAGCGCAACGGCACCACGTCCATCAAGGCCAAGGTGCCCCTGGGCGAGATGTTCGGCTACGCTACCGACCTTCGCTCCCAGACCCAGGGCCGTGCGAGCTATACCATGCAGTTCGCGTCCTACGAGCCCGTCCCCAAGGCCGTCGCCGACGAGATCGTCAAGAAGGCCGGCGGCAACGCCTAAAGACAAACTCAACGAGCCCTCGGCTCATCGATGGAGGTAAAAGTGTCCACCCAGAAGATCAGGATTCGCCTCAAGGGCTACGATCACGAGGTCGTCGATCAGTCCGCGAAGCTCATCGTCGATACCGCGCAGAAGACCGGCGCCCGCGTCTCCGGCCCGATCCCCCTGCCCACCGAGCGCAACCTCTACACGGTCATCCGCTCCCCGCACAAGGACAAGGACTCCCGCGAGCAGTTCGAGATGCGCACCCACAAGCGCCTCATCGACATCCTCGACCCCACGTCCTCCACGGTCGACTCGCTGATGCGCCTCGACCTGCCGGCTGGCGTCGACATCGAGATCAAGCTCTAAGCCTCTCAAGGCACTGAGTTTTCGGAACCCCTCGAGTTAGCGCTCGGGGGGTTTCTCTTATTCCTGCCGAGAAGTGCGCCCCGTTCGTGGCACTTCTCGGCGGTTGCTAGCAAAGGATATAGAGATTGTGAAGGCCCTCTGACCTGTGTATACTAGACAGGCTGTTCATTAGGGGCATGCTGTGTCGAAACCGTAAAACACGGTGCCGGGCGTATCCCTTCGAAGGGGACTGGTCGCGATTGCACGCGAGTGGGACCAGAAAGAGGGAATTCGCAGCTCACAGCCTTGCCTTGAGTGTTCGGCAAAGTCAGGATGTGGTCCGCTGGGGAGGGCGCAAGGGCGCCCAACGTGTCCCATGACCACCGAGGGTAAGGATTTGGAATGGTCAGCACGATTCTCGGCCGCAAGATCGGGATGACGCAGGTGTTCGACGAGGACGACAACGTCGTGCCCGTCACCGTCATCCAGGCAGGCCCCTGCGTTGTCTCGCAGGTCAAGACCAAGGCTTCTGACGGCTACGACGCCGTCCAGATTGGCTTTGGCACCGTCAAGCACGTCAACAAGCCCATGGCTGGTCACTTCGCCAAGGCTGGCGTCGAGCCCATGCGCACCCTGCGCGAGGTTCGCGTCGAGAACGGCGAGGAGCACAAGTGCGGCGACGTCGTCACCGTTGCCGATTTCGCTGACGTCAAGAACGTCGACGTTACCGGCACCTCCAAGGGCAAGGGCTTCCAGGGCACCATCAAGCGCTGGAACTTCTCCCGCGGCCCCATGACCCACGGTTCGCGCAACCAGCGCAAGCCGGGCTCCATCGGTCAGTGCGCCTATCCCGCGCGCGTCCGCAAGGGCCTGCACATGGCCGGCCACATGGGCGACGAGCGCGTCACCGTCAAGAACCTCAAGCTGGTTCAGGTTGACGCCGAGCAGAACCTCATGCTCGTCAAGGGTGCCGTCCCCGGCGGAAAGAACGCTCTCGTCTCGATCCGCATGGCCTAAGGGCCCACTCAAACAGCTTTTAGGCTAGCAAGGAGAAACAGATGTCCAACATCGAAATCAAGAACGCGGAGGGAAAGACGGTCGATACCGTCGAGTTCTCCTCTGACGTCTTCGGCATCGAGCCGAACATTGCCGTCACCCACCAGGTCGTGGTGTGCCAGGCTTCCAACCTGCGTCAGGGCACGCACTCCACCAAGAACCGCTCCGCGGTCTCTGGCGGCGGCGTCAAGCCTTGGCGTCAGAAGGGCACCGGCCGTGCCCGTCAGGGCACCATCCGTGCCCCGCAGTGGACCGGCGGCGGCGTTGTCTTTGGCCCTACCCCGCACAGCCACGCCAAGAAGGTCAACAACAAGGAGGTCAAGCTGGCCATGCGCTCTGTCCTTTCGGGCAAGCTGCGTGACGCCGAGCTGACCCTGGTCGACTCCTTCTCCTTCGAGAAGCCCTCGACCAAGCAGGCCGTCGCCCTTCTCGCCGCCCTTGGTGTCGAGGGCAAGCGTGTGACCGTCGTTGTCGCCGACGATGACATCAACGCCTTCCTGTCGTTCCGCAACATCAAGAAGGTCAACGTCATCGGCTCCACCGAGGCCAACGCTGGCAACCTCATCGACAACGGCGCCCTCGTCATGAGCGTCGCGGTCGCGAAGCAGCTCGAGGAGGCGCTCGCATAATGAACTCCGTCTACAACGTCATCATCCGCCCGGTCGTCTCCGAGCGTACGTTCGACCTCATGGGCCAGAACAAGTACACCTTCGAGGTCGCCAAGGACGCTCCCAAGGAGGAGATCCGCGACGCCGTCGAGAAGATCTTCAACGTGCACGTCGTGAAGGTCAACACGGTTAACGTCAAGCCCAAGAACAAGCGCGTCCGCTTCGTCCAGGGCAAGACCCGCACCTGGAAGAAGGCCATCGTCACCATCGCCGAGGGTGAGTCCATCGAGATCTTCGGCGCCCAGGCCGAGGCCTAGTTCCATCAGCACCTCCGCCCCCGCACGAGCGGGGGCGTAAGTCTGGTGCCGCGTCTATGGATACGCGCGGTACCGTGGTAATCCGGCGTCACCTCGCCGGGGCACGCCGTTGCCCCAATCCCTGAGCGGGGCGGCTAACGGATAAGAAGGGAAAGTTTCATGGGAGTCAAGCACCTCAAGCCTACGAGCGCAGGCCGTCGCTTCCAGACGATTTCGGACTTCTCCGAGATCACGACGACGAAGCCCGAGAAGTCGCTTCTCAGGCCCCTGCCCAAGAAGGCCGGCCGTAACAACAACGGCCGCATCACGACCCGTCACCAGGGTGGCGGCGTCAAGCGTCAGTACCGCATCATCGACTTCAAGCGCAACAAGGACGGCGTGCCCGCCAAGGTCGCTACCATCGAGTACGATCCGAACCGCTCTGCTCGCATCGCCCTGCTGCACTACGTCGACGGCGCCAAGGCCTACATCCTGTGCCCCAAGGGCCTCAACGTGGGCGACACCGTCGTCTCCGGTGCCGATGCCGACATCAAGCCGGGCAACGCGCTGCCCCTCGCCAACATCCCTGTTGGTACCCTGATTCACGCCGTCGAGTTCCAGCCGGGCAAGGGCGCAGCCATTGCCCGTTCCGCCGGCAACTCCTGCCAGCTCATGGGTAAGGATAACGGCTATGCCGTCCTGCGCATGCCCTCCTCCGAGCTTCGTCGCGTGCTTCTCACCTGCCGTGCCACCGTCGGTGAGGTCGGCAACGCCGATCACTCCAACATCACCATCGGCAAGGCCGGCCGCAAGCGCAAGATGAACGTCCGTCCGACCGTCCGTGGTACCGTCATGAACCCTGTCGACCACCCGCACGGCGGCGGCGAGGGCAAGAACCACACCTCCGGCCGTCCGTCCGTCTCTCCGTGGGGCAAGCCGTCCAAGGGTGCCAAGACGCGCAACCCGAAGAAGGCCTCGAACCGCCTCATCATCCGTCGTCGCAAGACGAAGTAGTCGGAACACGAGTAGTAGGAGATAGCAAGAATGAGCAGAAGTCTCAAGAAGGGCCCGTTCGTGGAGACTCGCCTCCTCGCGCGTGTCGCCGCGATGAACGAGGCCGGCAAGAAGGAGGTCGTCAAGACCTGGTCGCGCTCCTCGACCATCTTCCCCGAGATGGTCGGTCACACGATCGCCGTCCACGACGGCCGCAAGCACGTCCCCGTGTACGTCACCGAGTCCATGGTTGGTCACAAGCTGGGCGAGTTTGCCCCGACCCGCACGTTCCGTGGTCACAAGAAGGCTTAAGGGAGGTAACGAGTAATGGCTAACAACACTGCCTCCAACGAGGTCCGCGCCACCGCCAAGTACGTGCGCATTGCCCCCCGTAAGGCCCGTCTGGTCGTTGACCAGATTCGCAACAAGACCGTCGAGAAGGCTCTCGAGACGCTGCAGTTCACGCAGCGTGCCGCTGCCGTCGACGTCGAGAAGGTTCTGCGTTCGGCTGTTGCCAACGCCGAGAACAACAACGGCATGAACCCGAACAACCTGGTTGTCAAGGCTGCCTACGTTGACGAGGGCCCGACGCTCAAGCGCATCCGTCCTCGCGCCAAGGGCTCCGCTTCGCGCATCAACAAGCGCACGAGCCACATCACCGTCATCGTCGCTCCCCGAAAGGAGGCGTAGGGAAAGCATGGGTCAGAAAGTTCAGCCTACTGGCTTCCGCCTCGGTATCACCGAGAACTGGCGTTCCCGTTGGTACGCCGAGAAGGACTACGCCAAGACTCTCGGTAACGACCTCGAGATCCGTAAGTACCTCGAGAAGCGCCTCTCCCGCGCGGCTCTGTCCCGCGTCGAGATCGAGCGTGCCGGCGACAAGGTCAAGGTGACCATCCTCACCGCCCGTCCCGGCATCGTCATCGGCAAGAAGGGCTCCGAGATCGACGCCCTGCGTGGCGAGCTCGAGAAGATCGCTGGTGTCGGCAAGGGACAGGTCAGCGTCGACGTCGTCGAGATCAAGCGTCCCGAGCTGGATGCCTCTCTCGTCGCCCAGTCCGTCGCCGAGCAGCTCGAGCAGCGCATCGCCTTCCGTCGCGCCATGCGCAAGGCCGTCCAGTCCGCCCGTAAGGCTGGCGCCAAGGGCATCCGTATCCAGTGCTCCGGCCGCCTCGGCGGCGCCGAGCTCGGTCGTCGCGAGTGGTACCGCGAGGGTCGCGTGCCTCTGCACACCCTGCGTGCCAGGATCGACTACGGCGAGGCCACTGCCCGCACCACCATGGGCGCCTGCGGCGTCAAGGTTTGGATCTACCTCGGCGAGAAGCTCCCCGGCCAGCCCGCGCCCAACCCGGCGCTTGAGGGCTCGAGCCGTCCCCGCCGTCGCAACGAGAGGAGGGGCAACTAATGCTGGCTCCTAAGCGAATTCGTCACCGTAAGGTTCAGCGTGGCTCCATGAAGGGCCAGGCCAAGGGTGGTACCCAGCTCAACTTCGGCGATTACGGCCTGCGTGCCGAGGAGGCCCACTGGATCACCAACCGTCAGATCGAGGCCGCTCGTATCGCCATGACCCGTTACATGAAGCGTGGCGGTAAGGTCTGGATCACCATCTTCCCGGACAAGCCCATCACCAAGAAGCCCGCCGAGACCCGCATGGGCTCCGGTAAGGGTAACCCCGAGGAGTGGGTGGCCGTCGTCAAGCCCGGCCGCATCATGTTCGAGATCACCGGCGTCAGCGAGGAAGTTGCCAAGGAGGCCCTGCGTCTCGCTCAGCACAAGATGCCGATCAAGACCAAGATCGTCGCCCGCGCCGATCAGGCTGGGGAGGATAAGTAAATGAAGTCGACCGAACTCCGCGAGCTCTCCGACCAGGAGCTCTCCAAGAAGCTCGAGGATACCCGCGCCGAGCTCTTTAACCTGCGTTTCCAGATGGCCACCAGCCAGCTGGACAACACGGCTCGCGTCACCACCGTCAAGCGTGACATTGCCCGAATCCAGACCGAGATTCGTGCCCGTCAGATCGCGGCGCAGAAGAGCGCTGCGGCCAACTAGATCGCAGGAGATACACAATGAGCGATACCGAAAACAGGAACGCGCGTAAGGTTCGCACCGGGGTCGTCACGTCTATCTCTGGCGAGAAGACCGTGACCGTCACGATTTCCGAGCGCAAGCCTCACCCGAAGTACGGCAAGATGATGACCACGACTAAGAAGCTCCACGCTCACGACGAGGAGCAGGTCTGCGGCCTGGGCGACACCGTCAAGGTCATGGAGACCCGCCCCCTGTCCAAGACCAAGCGTTGGCGCGTCGTCGAGATCGTCGAGAAGGCCAAGTAAGCACGACCTTTAGTTAATCCATCCAGCCAAGTGCGTCGCACGTCGGGCGCACCTCTGGCGGGAAAAGTTCGGAGGATTTGATGATTCAGCAGGAGTCCATGCTCGCTGTCGCCGACAACTCTGGCGCGCGTCGCGTGAAGTGCATCAAGGTCCTGGGCGGCTCCAAGCGTCGTTACGCTCGCATCGGCGACGTCTTCGTCGGCGCTGTGCAGGAGGCCACGCCCGGTGGCAACGTTAAGAAGGGCGACATCGTCAGGTGCGTCGTCGTCCGTACCGTCAAGGAGACCCGTCGTAAGGACGGTTCCTACATCAAGTTCGACCAGAACGCCTGCGTCCTGATTCAGAAGGACGGCTCTCCGGTCGGTACCCGCATCTTCGGGCCCGTCGCCCGTGAGCTGCGTGATCGCAAGTACATGAAGATCGTCTCGCTCGCACCCGAGACGCTGTAGGCAAGGGAGCGCACGCATGCCTAAGATGAACGTCAAGAAGGACGACCTGGTCCAGGTCCTGTCCGGCAAGGACAAGGGCAAGCAGGGCAAGGTGCTCCGCGCCCTCCCCGCCAAGGGCAAGGTCGTTGTCGAGGGTGTCGCCATCGTCAAGAAGGCCACTCGTCCCAACCCCAACAACCAGGCCGGCGGCATCGTGTCGCAGGAGGCCGCGATCGACGTCTCCAACGTCGCCCTCGTGTGCCCCAAGTGCGGCAAGCCGACCCGCGTCGGTCACCAGGACGGCAAGCGCGTCTGCAAGAAGTGCGGCGAGCTGTTCTAGTCATTGCCGGGTAGCACCCGGACATGCCAGTGACAAATTGAAGGACCCCGACATCAGCCGGGGTCCTTCTTTCTTATAGAGGACTCCCTTTGAATGAATGACCCGCTGTCGAGAGGCGCCTCGAGCTCGAAGTCCTTCTCGGCAGTTGGCTCGACAATGTGTGCAAACGACGAATGCCAGAAGAGCCTGGATTTTCCCTGGCGCAGGGCATATTATTTGAACCTGCGTCACTACATAGGGACATTTATGTAGCGACGTGGTAATGGCTCCCGACTGGCCAGGTCGGGGGGCGCGAGGTTGGTCCCCGCGCACAATCCACCATGAGTGAAGGAGAGAACATGGCCGAGAAGCAGGACGCTTACGTCCCCCGCCTCAAGGAGCAGTACTACGCCACCGTGCGTGACGAGCTCCAGAAGCAGTTCAACTACAGCAACGTGCACCTCATCCCCAAGTTCGAGAAGATCGTCGTGAACATGGGTGTCGGCGAGGCTGCCACCGATTCCAAGGCCATCGACGGTGCCGTCGCTGACCTGACCGCCATCACCGGCCAGAAGCCGATGGTCACCCGTGCCCGTAAGTCCATCGCCACCTTCCACCTGCGCGCTGGCATGCCCATCGGCGCCAAGGTCACCCTTCGTGGCGACCGTATGTGGGAGTTCCTGGACCGCCTGATTGCCGTCGCGATTCCTCGCATCCGCGACTTCCGCGGCATCTCCAGCAAGTCCTTCGACGGCCGTGGCAACTTCTCCATGGGCGTCACCGAGCAGTCCATCTTCCCCGAGATTGACTTCGACAAGATTGACCACTCTCGCGGCATGGACATCACCATCGTCACCACCGCCGCCACTGACGAGGAGGGCAAGGCTCTGCTTCAGGCCTTCCACTTCCCGTTCAAGCAGGACTAGCGGCAACTAACTATTTGGTAAGTCGCGCCCCGGGAAAGCCCGGGACGGCTTCAAGAAGGAGGATTTGTGGCTAAGACTTCGATGATCGTCAAGGCTTCGCGTGAGCCGAAGTTCTCGACGCGCGCGCAGAACCGCTGCCAGCGTTGTGGGCGTCCCCACTCCGTTTACCGCAAGTTCGGTCTGTGCCGTGTCTGCTTCCGCGAACTCGCGAGCAAGGGCGAGCTTCCCGGCGTCAAGAAGGCCAGCTGGTAACAGCTGACTGCGTCGGAGCAGTCGCGTCCAGGCGTTGCCACCACGGGTGGTAGCGAACCGAGCGCGGGAATTCATCCCTAACGAAGGAGAACACTACATGAACGTTACCGATCCCATCGCGGACATGCTGACGCGCATCCGCAACGCGAACTCCGCGAGCAAGGCCACGGTCTCCATGCCGTCGTCCAAGGTGCTCGTCGAGGTCGCTCGCGTCATCACCGAGGAGGGTTACGTCGAGGGCTACACGGTCGAGGACACCAAGCCCCAGAAGACCCTCACCATCACCCTCAAGTACGGCCCCAAGCGCTCCAAGGTCATCAAGGGCATCAAGCGCATCTCCAAGCCTGGTCTGCGCAAGTACTCCTCTGCCGAGGACCTGCCCCGCGTCCTCGGTGGCCTCGGCACCGCCGTCATCTCCACCTCCAAGGGCATGATGTGCGACCGCGACGCCCGTAAGCTCGGCGTCGGCGGCGAGATTATCGCCTTCGTCTGGTAACACTCGGCAGGAAAAGGAAAGGAGACACCGTGTCTCGTATCGGTAAGAAGCCTGTCCAGATTCCCGCCGGAGTCACCGTGGCAGTCAATGGCAACAACGTTTCCGTTAAGGGTTCCAAGGGCGAGCTGAACCGCTCGTTCTCCGAGCTCGTCAACATCGCCGTGGAGGGCGAGGAGGTCCTCGTCACCCGCGTTGACGACTCCACCGCCTCTAACGCGCAGCAGGGTCTCACCCGCACCCTCATCAACAACATGGTCATCGGCGTTTCCGAGGGCTATTCCAAGAAGCTCGAGCTGACGGGTGTCGGCTACCGTGCTTCCCTCAAGGGCAAGGACCTCGACCTCTCCCTGGGCTATTCGCACCCCGTCATCTACGTCGCTCCCGAGGGCATCAGCTTCGAGGTGCCTGACAACACCCACATCACCGTCAAGGGCATCTCCAAGGAGCAGGTCGGCCAGGTTGCCGCCGAGATTCGCATGAAGCGTCCTCCCGAGCCGTACAAGGGCAAGGGCATCCACTATGAGGGCGAGCACATCCGCCGCAAGCTCGGCAAGGCCGCCAAGTAAACCCCGCTCCGCGAGGTAGGTTAGACCGCCACCCCGTTAGGTGGCGGCACGAAAAGGAGTAGCAATGAACAAGCAGAAGGCTAAGCAGCTCGGCCTCAAGCGCCGTCAGCGCCGCGTTCGTGCCAAGGTCAACGGCACCGCCGAGCGTCCGCGCCTCGCCGTGCACCGCACCAACGCTCACATCTACGCTCAGGTCATCGATGACGTCACCTCGACGACCATCTGCTCTGCGTCGACCCTTGACCCCGAGTTCCGTGCCACCGGCAAGCTGGGCTCCAACAAGGAGGCCGCTGAGTTCGTTGGCGAGCTCGTCGCCAAGCGCGCCCTGGACAAGGGCGTCACCACGGTCACCTTTGACCGTGGCGGCCGCATCTACCACGGCCGTGTCAAGGCTCTCGCAGACGGCGCCCGCAACGCGGGCCTGAAGTTCTAGGAGGATTGAATAATGGCACGTGATCGTAAGCGCCAGCAGGACAGCGACCTTCAGGAGCGCGTCGTCTACATCCGTCGTGTCTCGAAGACCGTCAAGGGCGGCCGTCGCATGAGCCTTGTCGCTCTCGTCGTCGTTGGCGACGGCAAGGGCAAGGTCGGTATTGGTACCGGCCGCTCCGCCGAGGTGCCCCTGGCCATCCAGAAGGCCGTCGACGACGCCAAGAAGAACATGTTCACGGTTCCCGTCACCGAGTCTGGCTCCATCCCCCACGCAGTTGATGGTCGCTTCGGCGCTGGCCGCGTCCTGATTCGCCCGGCCATCGAGGGTACCGGTGTCATTGCCGGTGGCCCCGTCCGTCCGCTGTTTGAGCTCGCCGGCATCACCAACATCCTGGCCAACTCGCTCGGCACCGATAACGCCCTGAACATGATCAAGGCTGCCGCTGAGGGCCTCAAGCAGCTCGAGAGCCCCGAGCAGACCGCCGAGCGTCGCGGCATCACCGTCGCGCAGATGTTCGTCGGGAAGGAGAACTAGACATGGCAGACAAGACTCTGAAGGTCACGCTGGTTCGCAGCGCCGTGGCCTCCGTCAAGAAGGACCAGACGGCCACCTGCCGCGCCATGGGCCTTCGCAAGATCGGCGACGTCGCCACCCTGCCCGACAACCCCAGCGTCCGAGGCATGATCTTCAAGGTCAAGCATCTCGTTGACGTGGAAGAGAACTAGGAGTCACCCAATGCAGCTTCATGATCTGCGCCCCAACGAGGGTGCCAAGAAGGCCCGCAAGCGCATCGGCCGCGGCAACTCCTCTGGTCACGGCACCACTGCCGGTCGCGGCCAGAACGGCCAGCTCTCCCGTGCCGGTGGCGGCAAGGGTGCCGGCTTCGAGGGCGGTCAGACCCCGCTCGCGATGCGTCTCCCGAAGCTCCCGGGCTTCCGCAACATCAACCGCGTCGAGTACGCGCCTGTGAACGTCTCTCGCATCGATGCCCTCTATGCTGACGGCGAGACCGTCGACGGCGAGTCGCTCGTTGCCAAGGGCGTTATCAAGTCGGCCGACAAGCTCGTCAAGGTTCTCGGTAACGGCGAGATCACCAAGAAGGTCACCGTCAAGGTTGACAAGGTCTCCGCTTCCGCCAAGGCCAAGATTGAGGCCGCCGGAGGAAAGGTCGAGCTCCCGTGCTAAAGGGCATTGTCAACGCGTTCCGCATCAAGGAGCTGCGCGACAAGATCCTGCTCACGTTGGGCATCCTCGTGCTGTACCGCATCGGTTCGCACGTTCCCGTCCCTGGCATCCCCTTCACGGGGATGCTGGCGGCGTACCAGAACGCATCGTCCAACGCGAGCTTCATCTCGGTGCTCGACCTGTTCTCGGGTGGTGCACTGTCGCGCGTCTCGGTGTTCTGCCTGGGCATCATGCCCTACATCACCTCTGAGATCATTATGCAGATGATGCAGACCGTGATTCCCTCCCTTGGCGAGCTCGCCAAGGAGGGTGAGGCTGGCCAGCGCAAGGTCACCCAGTACACGCGTTATCTGACGATTGGTCTCGCCACGGTGAGCGCCATCGGATACCTGTTCCTGTTCAAGAGCGCCTCGTTTGGCATTTCCTTTGCAAGCGCAGGTGCGCCCGAGCTTCTGATGGACATCGTCGTGGTGGTCACCATGGTCACTGGCGCCGTGTTCATCATGTGGCTTGGCGAGGTCATTACGCAGCGTGGCATCGGCAACGGCATGTCACTGATCATCTTCACCAACATCATCAGTGGTCTGCCCGCGTCCCTGACCGCCACGATCGCCTCGTCCAATACTGGCTTCGTGATGGCCATCGTCACCGTCCTGGTGATTTGCGTGGTCATCCCGTTCATCGTCTACATCGAGCGCGGCCAGCGCCGCATCCCGGTGCAGTACGCCAAGCGCATGGTTGGACGCAAGATGATGGGTGGCCAGACAACCTACCTGCCGGTTAAGGTCAACACTGCGGGTGTCGTGCCTATCATCTTCGCCTCGGCGATTCTGTACCTCCCGGCGCAGCTTGCCGTTTTCTTCCCGAACGTTGGGTGGATCAACGGCTTTGCCAACGCCATCTCGAGTGGCTGGATCAACTGGCTGCTCTCCGTGCTCCTGATCGTGTTCTTCGCGTACTTCTACACCGCCATGGTCTTTAATCCTGACGAGACTGCCGACAACCTGCGTAAGCAGGGAGGCTTCATCCCCGGCGTCCGTCCCGGCTCTGCCACCGCGGCCTATATCAAGAACACGCTCAGCCACATCACCCTCCCGGGCGGCATCTTTATGGCTCTTATTGCGATCGTCCCGTCGATCGTCTTCGCCTTCACTTCGAACGAGCTTATTCGCGCGTTCGGCGGCACCTCGGTGCTGATCATGGTTGGCGTTGCCCTCGACTCGATCTCGCAGCTCGAGAGCCAGCTCAAGATGCACAACTACGAGGGATTCTTCAAGTAGGAACTAGGACTAGGGGAGAGAAGGACCGATGAACATCGTTCTGCTCGGCGCCCCGGGCGCAGGCAAGGGCACCCAGGCTCAGAAGCTCGTCGCCGAATTCGGCGTTGCGCACATCTCCACCGGCGACTTGCTTCGCGCGGCCGTCAAGGCTGAGAGCAAGCTCGGCAAGCAGGCTAAGTCCTACATGGACGCCGGCAAGTTCGTCCCCGATGAGCTCGTGGTCGACCTCGTCAAGGAACGCCTCGCCGCTGATGATACCCAAAAGGGCTTCATCCTCGATGGATTTCCGCGCAACATCGACCAGGCCGTCACACTCGATTCCGAGCTCGGTTCCCTGGGCATGGATCTTGATGCAGCCCTTCTGGTCGACGTCAAGTCCGAGGTGATCGTCAAGCGCCTGAGCTCCCGCCGCACTTGCAGTGCGTGTGGTTTCACCGGCACCGCTGCCGACGAGACTTGCCCGCGTTGTGGTGGCGAGATGTACCGGCGTGACGACGATAAGCCCGAGACGATTCAGAAACGTCTCGACGAATACGCCACGCAGACCTCTCCGCTTGTTGAGTACTATCGCGGCCACGGGATTCTCAAGACGGTTGATGGCGATCGTCCCGTCGACGAGGTATATGCCGACGTCAAGGCCCTGCTCGGGCTATGATCAAGATCAAGTCCGCTCGCCAGATTGAAGAAATGAAGAGTGCCGGGGCGCTGTCCAAGACAGCGCTCCGGCGCGTTGGTGAGGCGGTTGTTCCCGGAGTGACCACCTTGGAGCTGGATGCCATTGCCGAGCGAGTCATCCGTTCGGCTGGTGCCACACCCACATTCAAGGGGTATTGCGGCTTTCCCGGAACCATCTGCGCGAGCGTAAATGACCAAATCGTCCACGGTATCCCCTCGTCTTCTGTCGTGTTGCGAGATGGCGACATCGTTTCCGTTGACGTTGGGGCAACGTTTGACGGTTGGGTCGGTGACAACGCCTGGACTTTCTACTGTGGTGAGCCCACAAGAGAGGCGCAAGCACTCTGCGAGGTTACCCGCGATTGCCTAAAGGCTGCCATTCGCCAGGCTGTTCCAGGGAATCGCCTGGGCGATGTCGGTGATGCCGTTCAGCGTCTTGCCGAGAAGCACGGCTTCGGCGTCGTGCGCGACTACACTGGCCACGGTGTTGGCCATGACATGCACGAGGAACCAAACGTTCCCAATTACGGAAAGCGCGGGCGAGGCGTTCGCCTTCAGAGTGGCATGGTTATTGCGATTGAGCCGATGATTACTCTTGGCAACCAGGCCAATGATGTCGCTGGCAATGGTTGGACCGTTTCGACCCTTGATGGTTCGCTTGCGGCCCACTACGAGAATACCGTTGCTATTACCGATGACGGCCCGGTCGTTCTGACTGCCGACGAGGTCGGTCCCTGGTGTGAGTCCCAGGGTGGAAGACGTTAGGCTGACCACGGGCATAGAGTGATTGTGACTTCCCCTCGTCCTTCTCGACGGGGGGGAAGTCGCTTCATCTGTGTTCGATTGGTGTGACCATGGACGGCTTGGCTTGGTTTATGTAAGATATCTAGCTGCTGTCACTGTGCCGATAGTGTGAAAGGGTAAGCCACAAGTGAGCAAACAGGACGCCATCGAGCTTGAGGGCAAGGTCATCGAGCCGCTGCCCAACGCAATGTTCAACGTCGAGCTTGAGAACGGCAAGACCATTCTCTGCACCATCTCGGGCAAGATCAGGATGAACTACATCCGCATCCTTCCCGGAGACAAGGTTGTCGTCGAGATTTCGCCGTACGACCTGACCCGCGGTCGCATCACCTACCGCTACAAGTAACAGCACCACCACCCCAGGTCTGCCTGGGCATCAGCCGGTTATAAACGCCTGCGGCTGGGCGACGAGATAGTGTGTTCCAGCTTCCACCTGGAACGCCGCAGAACCATCGGTTCGTACAGGAACTACCGAGAGGAAGAACGATGAAGGTACGTCCTTCGGTCAAGAAGATGTGCGATAAGTGCAAGATCATCCGCCGTCACGGCAAGATTTACGTGATCTGCGAGAACCCGCGCCACAAGCAGCGCCAGGGCTAAGAGAGGAGCATCAAGTTGGCCCGTATCAACGGTGTCGACCTCCCGCGCGAGAAGCGCGTCGAGATCGGTCTTACCTACATCTACGGCATCGGCCGCACCACTGCCAGCAAGGTTTGTGAGAAGGCCGGCGTCAACCCCGCCACCCGCGTCCGCGATCTTACCGAGGACGAGGTCACCAAGCTCCGCGACGCCATCGACGAGTCCTACACCGTCGAGGGTGACCTGCGTCGTGAGGTCAAGCAGAACATCGCCCGCCTGATGGAGATTGGCTGCTACCGCGGCCTTCGCCACCGCAAGGGTCTCCCCGTCCGCGGCCAGCGCACGCACACCAACGCTCGTACCCGCAAGGGCAAGAAGCGTCAGGTCGGCGGCAAGAAGAAGAAGTAGGGGATAACAGAGCATGGCTACCGCTAAGAAGGGCGCGCGTCAGCGCGTCAAGCGCTCCGAGCGCAAGAACATCGCCGTGGGCCAGGCCCACATCAAGAGCACGTTCAACAACACGATCATCTCCATCACCGACCCCCAGGGCAACGTGATCGCCTGGCAGTCCGCCGGTACCGTCGGCTTCAAGGGCTCCCGTAAGTCCACGCCGTTCGCCGCCCAGATGGCCGCTGAGGCTTGCGCCAAGGCCGCGATGGAGCACGGCCTGCACAAGGTCGCCGTCTTCGTCAAGGGCCCCGGCTCCGGCCGCGAGACCGCCATCCGCTCCCTCCAGGCCGCCGGCCTCGAGGTCTCGAGCATCCAGGACAAGACCCCCATTCCGCACAACGGTTGCCGTCCGTGCAAGCGTCGTCGCGTGTAGCTAGGAAGGATCACTAATATGGCAGTGGATAGGACGCCTGTCCTCAAGCGGTGCAGGTCCCTTGACATCGACCCCATCGTGATGGGCATCAACAAGAAGTCCAATCGTCAGCCCAAGCGCCAGCGTCGCAACGAGAGCGAGTATGGCCGTCAGCTGCGCGAGAAGCAGAAGGCCAAGTTCATCTACGGCGTTCTGGAAAACCAGTTCCACGGTTACTACGAGAAGGCCCTCAAGATCGAGGGCATCACGGGTGACAACCTGATGACGATCCTCGAGTCCCGTCTCGACAACGTCGTCTTCCGTCTTGGCTTTGCCCGCACCCGCAAGGAGGCCCGTCAGACCGTCCGTCACGGCCACATCACCGTGAACGGCCGTCGCGTTGACATCCCCTCCTACCGCGTCAAGGCCGGCGACGTCGTCGCCGTGGGCGCCAAGTTCAAGGATCTCCTGCCCATCAAGGAGGCCCTGATCTCCTCCGAGCACATGGCCGTTCCCTCGTGGCTCGAGGTCGACATCGAGAAGCTCCAGGGCACCGTCCTCCAGCTTCCCTCCCGTGACCAGATCGACCTCGACATCGACGCCCAGCTCATCGTCGAGCTCTACTCCAAGTAGTCCGATCTCGGTTGGAGGTACACATGTCCGAATTCATCCGACCCCAGGTCGACGCCGAGGATATCAGGGAGAACGTCACCCGCTTCACCGTCGAGCCGCTCGAGCGTGGCTATGGCGATACGCTGGGCAACTCGCTTCGTCGAGTCCTTCTCTCTTCCCTCGAGGGCGCTGCCGTCGAGGCCATCATGATCGATGGCGTCCAGCATGAGTTCACGACCGTTGAGGGCGTGTACGAGGACGTCACCGCCATCGTGCTCAACGTCAAGGAGCTTGTCTTCAAGTCCATGGGCACTGGCGAGGAGGCCGTGGCTTCCGTCAACGTCGACGGCCCGTGCACCGTTACCGCCGGTGACTTCGACGTGCCCGCCGAGTTCGAGCTCATTAACCCCGAGCACGTCGTGTGCACGCTTGGCGAGGGTCACCACCTCTCGATGAAGATGCGCATCGGCACCGGCCGTGGCTACGTTTCCAACGAGGACAACAAGCGCAGCGAGGATCCCATCGGGATCATCCACGTTGACTCGCGCTTCTCGCCGGTGCGTCGCTGCGCCAAGGCCGTCGAGCCTTGCCGCGTCGGCCAGCACACCGACTACGACCGTCTCGTCCTCGAGGTCGAGACCGACGGCTCCATCGCCCCGCGCGATACCGTCGTCGAGGCCGCGAACATCGTCAACCAGCACATGAACGCGTTCATGGCCCTGGGCGACGACACCAAGGAGCCCGAGGAGCAGAACATCTTCGCCGCTCCCGAGGATGACGACAACAGCGAGCTTGACAAGCAGATTGAGGACCTGGACCTCTCCGTCCGTTCCTACAACTGCCTCAAGCGCGCTGGCATCCACTCCGTCCGTCAGCTGGTGGAGTTCTCTGAGAACGACCTTCTCAACATCCGCAACTTCGGCGTCAAGTCCATCGAGGAAGTCAAGGACAAGCTCGAGTCGATGGGCCTCGGCCTCAAGGCCTAAGGCCACGCCACGTAATCGCTTAGGAGCAGCAAGACCATGAGACACAACAAGAAGCGCGGCATGAAGCTTGGCACCGACGCGAGCCACACCAAGGCCATCAAGAAGAGCCTGGTTCGCGCGCTGCTCGAGAACGACCGCATCAAGACTTCGACCGAGCGCGCCAAGGCCATCAGGCCTGAGGTCGAGCGCGTCATCACCTGGGCGAAGAAGGGCGACCTGCACTCCCGTCGCCTTGCCATCGCCAAGGTTGGCGACGCCCAGCTCGTCAGCGAGGTCTTCCAGAAGGCCGAGCAGGGCATGTGGGCTGACCGCAACGGCGGCTACACCCGCATCATGAAGCTCGGCAACCGCAAGGGCGACAACACCGAGGTTTCGATCATCGAGATCGTCACCGAGCCGGTTGCCCCCAAGGCCAAGGCCTCCGTCAAGAAGGTCGCCAAGGTCGAGGAGGCTCCCGTCGAGGAGCCCAAGGCCGAGGAGACCGAGGCTGAGGAGAAGGACGCCGAGTAGGCATCCCGAACCAAGTTTTTGATGAGGGACCCGCAGCATCCAGCGCGGGTTCCTCTTTTTGTATCCTGCTTGCATGTGGCTTTGCCGCTGATGCCGCTTTGGTGACGGCCTGGCTGCATTTCGCGACCCAGTGTCGCTGTTGGCCGCCAAACGGGAAGGAAGCTCATATGACGACGATTGACGACAACGACACCCCGACCGTTCGCGTCGACCTGCGCGACGTGCCCGCGGCGGCCACCATGGTCGTGCGTGTGGGTTATCGCGGCCACGACTTCTGCGGTTTTGCGGAGCAGCCTGACCAGCGTACGGTTGCGGGTGACTTGCGTCGCGCCCTGGAGACGTTCCTGCGCCGACCCGTGGAGCTGACATGTGCGGGGCGTACCGACGCGGGCGTCCACTCGATGTCCTGTGCGCAGCACGTAAGCCTTCCCGTCACGGCCGACGAGCTCTCGATCGATAGACGCACCCTGCAGCGAGCCCTTACCGCGCTGGTTGACGATGACATCTCCATTGGCGGGGTGTTTCGCGCCCGCGCGGGCTTCTCGGCACGCTTTGACGCGGTCTCGCGCAGTTACCGCTATCGAATCTGCGAGGGGTGGGTTCGTCCGGTCATGGCATGGGAGCACGCCTGGTGGTTGCGTGCGCCCCTGGACGCCGAGGCCATGGACGAGGCCGCGCGCTGCCTGGAGGGCGAGCACGACTTCAAGAGCTTCTGCAAGGCGAGCTCGGCGGTGGGAAAGCCCACCTGTCGCCATGTGGTGTCTTGTCGTGTGAGCCGAATCGAGGAGGCGGGCGAGTCGCTGGTTGCGCTCGACATCACGGGCAACGCCTTCCTTCACTCGATGGTCCGCACGATTACGGGCACGCTCGTTGAGGTTGGTCGCGGGCACCGTGACGCCGCGTGGGTCGCCGACGTGCTTGCTGCCTGCGACCGTCGTGCCGCGGGGCAGTGCGCGCCTGCGAAGGGGCTGTCGTTCGCGGCAGTGGAGTACCCTGACGGCTCGCTCGCGCCGTGGCCGTGCGCCGAGCGCGAGTAAACGACACGAAGAGACTGGGGAGAAGCCCTGACGATGGATCTGGTTCTTGACGTTCTGGTCGATGGCGTGGTGGACACCGCGAAGCTGCTGCCGTTCCTGTTTGTGACCTACCTCGCGATGGAGGCGCTCGAGCATGGCATGGGGCCGCGCTCGCGTCGCCTGGTGGAGCGCGCCGGTGTCGCCGGCCCGATTGTCGGCGGCGCGGTGGGCGCGCTGCCGCAATGCGGCTTCTCCGCGATGGCCGCGACGCTGTTCTCGGGTCGTGTGGTCAGCATGGGTACGCTGCTCGCGGTCCTTCTCTCCACCAGCGACGAGATGATTCCGGTGTTCGTGGCTCACGGCGTCTCCCCGGAGCGCTGGGGGATGGTCCTGGCCCTCAAGGTGGCCGTGGGCATCGTGTGTGGCCTGACCTTGGACGCGGCCCTGCGCCTCCTGCACCTGGCGGGCGACGGCCACACCCACATTCACGAGCTGTGCGAGCGCGAGCACTGCCACTGCGACGACGATTGCGATTGCTCGTTTGGGGACGAGCCTGCCGAGAAGCACGTGTGCGAGTGCTGCGGGCATCACTTTGACGTATCGGAGGCCGCCGTGCCCAGGGGCGAGCATGGGTGCGACCACGATCACGGCCACGAACACGACCACGACCACGCCCACGCCCACGGCCACGAACACGGGCACGGCCCGGCGGGCATCGTTCGCAGCGCCGTGGTCCACACCGTGCAGGTGACCGTGTTCATCTTCGTCATCACCCTCGCCATGGGCCTTCTGATCGAGCTCGTCGGGACCGACGCGATCGCGGGCCTGGCGGGAAGCCATCCGCTGCGCGCCGTGTTCGTCGCGGCCCTGGTTGGCATGGTGCCCAACTGCGCCGCCTCGGTCGCGATCTCCGAGCTGTTCCTGGCGGGCACCCTCGGCGTGCCAGCGATGCTCGCGGGTCTTCTGGCCTCCGGTGGGGTCGGCCTGCTGGTGCTGTTCCGCACCAACGCCGACATGCGTCAGAACGTCGCGGTCGCCGTGCTGCTGTATGTCGCAAGTGTGGTTTGCGGCATCATGGCGCTTCTCGCGGGGGTCGCGATCTAGCATTGGGGTTGGCGTCGGGCACGGGTGTGCGCAGCGGCGTACACAAGGGCATGGTGCCCGATGCTGACCGAACACGCCTAGCCGGAAGGGGATGCGATGGCTGGCCGAAGGGAGCTCTACAGCAGGCCGGACGTGCCACGTGGTGGCGAGTACCGCAACGCGAGGGCGGCGGTCGCGCTCGTCGTGATCGCGTGCGTGCTGGCGGGGGTCGTATGGTTCCTCTGGCAGCGCGCCAATGCCGACTCGACGCTGGGCGACTCCGAACTCTCGGCCTCGCTCGCCGACGCGCGTACGACGCCCGAGCCCGCCAAGGGGACCAAGGCGTCCGACGACACATTCAAGAACGTCCTGCTCTTCCTGGTCGATGACGCGTCGGCCGACAAGCCGGCGCTTGAGAAGGTCCAGGTGCTCTGCCTGGACGTGAGCCAGAACAAAGGCTCGCTCGTCACCCTGCCCAGCGACATGCGCGTGAGCGCCTCGGGCTCGGAGTCGCCGCTTGCGGATGCCTTCTCGTCCAATGGCGTCGCCGCGTGCGTTGCCGGCGTGGCGGACGCGAGCGGGCTTCCCCTCGACCACGTGATCGTGCTCGACCAGGGCGGGATGGACAAGCTCATGTCGCTGTCCTCCGCCGGTGCCAGCGAGCTCGTCAACCATGCGACGGAGCTGTTGGGCATGATGCGCACCGACATGGCCCCCCAGGACCTTCTGGACCTTGCCGAGAAGTGCCGTGCGGTCGGGACCGCCAACCTGAGCAAGGTCGAGGCCGAGTCCTCCAAATCGGACGATGGTGGCGTGACGGTAGACAAGACCGCGCTGGGCCTGGCCGTCGGCTCGTTGGTGAGCGAGTAGCCGAGAGGTGCGTGCGGACGCCCGTCCCTCGTTCCGGAATGTGTTGGATTGCCGTTACGCCGCGCATGTGCCATGCCGCGCGCGACGTCACCGGTACCCTTGGGACGTGACTCCAGACGCGTCCTTCTCGGCAGGCAGAGGCCCTGCCATGGTGGGGCGCACGTGACGAAGGGTGCCTAAAGTGGCTCGCAGGACTCCCAAGGTTTCGATCATCATGCCCGTCTACAACGTGGACAAGTACGTTGGGCGCGCCGTCGAGAGCCTGCAGAACCAGACCCTTCGCGACTTCGAGCTGCTGATCGTCGACGACGGCTCGACCGACCGCTCCGGCGACATCGCCGACCGCCTCGCCGAGCGCGACATCCGCATCGAGGTCTTCCACACCGAGAACGGCGGTGCACCCGCCGCACGCAACCTGGCGCTGGACCACGCCTGCGGCGAGTACGTCTACTTCGTCGACGCCGACGACTGGGCCGAGCCCACGATGCTGGCCGACATGGTCGAGGCCGCGGAGCGCGACTCCGCCGAGCTCGTGGTTGCCGGCTTCTACATCGACACCTACTACGCGGGCAACGCCTCCGACCACCTGACCGAGGTCAAGAGCTGTCCCGCGCACGCCTACGCGGACGCGGCGTCGTTCCGCGCGGCCGCTTGGAGGCTGTTCGACCAGAACCTGCTGTACACGCCATGGAACAAGCTGTTCCTGCGTTCGCGTATCGAGAAGATCGGCGCGCGCTTCAGACCCACGTTCTGGGACGACTTCCCCTTCGTGCTCGACTTCATTCGCGACGTCGAGCGCGTCACGGTCACCGACCGCTGCTACTACCACTTCATCCGCCAGCGCGCCGAGTCCGAGACCGCCCGCTGGCGCCCCGACATGTACGACAAGCGTGAGGAGGAGCACTCCTGGATGCTCGACCTCTACGCGCACTGGGGCCTCGACGGCGACGCCGCGAGCATGGAGATGGTCCAGCGCCGCTACGCCGAGCGCCTGGTCGGCTGCATCGAGAACGTCTGCAACCCCAAGTGCACCCTCTCGCGTGCCGAGAAGCTCGCCGAGATCGACCGCATGATCACGACGGACCGCGCCAAGGTGGCCGTGGCCGTGGCCAAGCCGCGCTCGCGCATGATGCGCCTGATGCTGGAGCCCATCCGCAAGGGCAACGCGCGCCTGGCCTTCCGCGAGGGTAGCTTCATCTCGTTCGTCAAGCGCCACAACACCAAGGTGTTCGCCACGCTCAAGGCGCGCCGCTAGGCAACGCGTCCGCCGCGCGGGTCTTGCGACCGGCATGTACTTCTCGGCATCGCCCCCGATGTCGGGCGTATCGGCCCGCCGGGCGATTGCGAGGTGCATGCTACCACGTTGGTCTACTTTGCGGGGTTAAAATAAACCGTTGACCCATTCGCGGCGCCGTCCGCGACGCCGCCCCCGTGTGGCGCCCCACGACGTCACAAGGCAGTTTGGAGCGCATATGACCACGCCTCGACTTTGCACGCCGGATGATCGCGAGAAGGTCCTGGAGTATGTCTCGGCAGAGCCCGAGATGGCCGTCTTCATCACCGGCGACATCGAGCAGTTTGGCATGACCGACCCCGTCAACGTCTACGCCTTCGAGCGCGCCGACGGCAGCTGGGACGGCATCGTCTGCAAGTTCTTCGCCAACTTCGTCTGCTATGCGCGCGAGAGCCGCTTTGACGCCGAGGCCATGGCCGGCCTCATCCGCGAGCAGGCGGGCGAGTGCTTCCTGGGTAGCGTCAACGGCAAGTACGAGACCGTCGTCGCCCTGGCCCCGTACCTCAGCGAGCTGGACATGCGCACGCTCAACCTTGCCGACCTGACCGAGGTCGCCCACGACCAGATTGCCCCCGCGCCGGACGGCACCACCATCCGCGTCCTGGGCGAGGACGACTACGACGAGCTCTTCGCACTTCTCGGCAGCATGGACGAGTATCGCGGCCTGTACGACGACGCGCGCTCGGTGGCCATGGCCAAGAAGCAGCGTGCTGCCGACGCCGAGCACGGCTGCATTACCTACGGCGCCTTCTACGAGGGCGAGCTTGTCTCCACCGCGGCAACCAGCGCCGCCAGCAGCTCGTCCGCCATGGTCGTGAGCGTGGGCACCCGCAACGACTGCCGCGGCTTTGGCCTGGCAACCGCCGTCGTCGCCAAGCTGTGCACGGACGCCGTTGCCGACGGCAAGCGGTTCCTCGCGCTGTTCTATGACAACCCCTCGGCAGGCAGGATTTACGGGCGCATCGGCTTCCACAAGTGCGGCCGCTACGCGATGTTGAGGTAGGGAGAAGAGACATGCAGCTTTCCAAGCGTCTGGACCTGTTTGGCGCCGAGGTCTTCGCGGCCCTCAACGAGAAGCGCCGTGAGCTCGAGGCGGCCGGTCGCACCGTCTACGACCTGTCGGTCGGCACGCCCGACTTCAAGCCCTCGCCGCACCTGATGCGGGCCCTGCAGGAGTCCGCCGCCGACACCGACAACTGGAAGTACTCCCTCCACGACAAGGACGAGCTTCTCGACGCGGTCGGCTCCTACTACGCCGACCGCTACGGCGTCGACGGCATCGGCCGCGACCAGGTCATGAGCTGCCGCGGAACCCAGGAGGGCATGCTGTGGGCCATCAGCGCGCTGGTCGACGCGGGCGACACAGTGCTCGTGCCCGACCCGTGCTACCCCGTGTTCCAGAACGCGACGCTGCTGGCGGGCGCCAGGTGCGCCTACTACCCGCTGACCGCGGAGCACGATTTCCTGCCCTACGTCGACGGCATCGACCCCGAGGTCGCTGACGCGGCCAAGGCCATGATCGTGTCGCTTCCCGCCAACCCGGTGGGTAGCGTGGGCAGCCCCGAGGTCTACGGGCGCATCATCGAGTTCGCGCGCGAGCACGACCTGGTGGTCATCCACGACAACGCCTACTCCGACATCATCTTCGACGGCCCCGCCGGCGGCAGCTTCCTGAGCTACCCGGGCGCGGACGAGGTCGGCGTCGAGTTTCTCTCGCTGTCCAAGAGCTTCAACGTCACGGGCATGCGCCTTTCCTTCCTGGTCGGCCGCCCGGACATCGTCGCCGCGGCCAAGAGGCTGCGCGGCCAGGTCGACTTCGGCATGTTCTACCCCGAGCAGGACGTGGCCATCGCCGCGCTTACTGGTCCGCGCGAGCAGGTCGAGGAGCAGCGCATGCTCTACCAGGAGCGCCGCGACGCGCTGTGCGACGGCCTCGAGTCGATCGGCTGGGACCGTCCCAACGCCCACGGCTCGATGTTCGTCTGGGCGCCTTTGCCCGGCGGGCGCATGGACTCGATGGACTTCGCCCTCGAGCTTATGGAGAAGACCGGCGTCATCGTCACCCCAGGCGCGAGCTTCGGACCCTCCGGCGAGGGCTTCTTCCGCATGGCGCTCGTGATGCCGCCCGACAGGCTGCGCGAGGCCGTCGCCGCCATCGCGGCGGCGGACCTTTAGGCGCCCGTTCTTTTCCAGTTGGTCACAAGCCCCGTGTCGGACGATCCGACACGGGGCTTTCGCTTATAATGTCGCCTCAAAGACGGCCGCACGATGCGGCGCGCCACACGACGAGAGGTACATGACGGTGCAGGACCAGGCCAACATCATCGCCCCTGCCGCGACCACGGTCGCGCGTGAGTCCGTGTGCCTGACCCTAGCCCTACTATCCGCTGACGCGCGCTAGGGCTTCTCGTCCCATCTGACCGGGCACCAAAAAGCAGAAGTCCCGCACGCGTAACGCAACCCTGCCGCAGGGTGGCGGCCGTACGGACTTCTCGGCAGCTATACGCCTCCCTCCGGCATCCGTCGCGCGACGCGCGGCGGCCCGACCAAGCAGGAGGCACACCATGACCCGCAAGATCCACATCTTCGATACCACCCTGCGCGACGGCGAGCAGTCGCCCGGCGCCTCCATGAACACCGAGGAGAAGCTCGTCATCGCCCAGCAGCTCATCCGTATGGGCGTCGACGTCATCGAGGCCGGCTTCCCCATCTCGAGCCCAGGCGACTTCCGCTCGGTGCAGGAGATCGGCCGCATCGCCGGCGACGCGTGCACGGTATGCGGCCTGACGCGCGCTGTCGAGAAGGACATCGACCGCGCCGCCGAGGCCCTCAAGTCCGCCAAGCGCCCGCGCATCCACACCGGCCTGGGCGTCAGCCCCTCCCACCTGCGCGACAAGCTCCACATCACCGAGGACGAGTGCGTCGAGCGCGCCCGTCGCTGCGTCGAGTACGCCAAGCGCTACGTCGAGGACGTCGAGTTCTACGCCGAGGACGCCGGCCGCTCCGACCAGGACTTCCTCATCCGCGTGATCCAGGCTGCCGTCGACGCGGGCGCCACCGTCGTCAACATCCCCGACACCACCGGCTACAGTCTGCCCGAGGACTTCGGCGCGCGCATCAAGGGCCTCTCCGACAACGTCATCGGCATCGAGAACGTCATCATCTCGGTCCACACCCACAACGACCTGGGCATGGCCACCGCGCTCGCGCTGCAGGGCGTCAAGAACGGCGCCCGCCAGATCGAGTGCACCATCAACGGCCTGGGCGAGCGCGCCGGCAACACCGCGCTCGAGGAGGTCGTCATGGCCATCAAGATGCACGGCGACGAGCTGGACGGCCACACCGACATCGTGACCCCCGAGCTCACCCGGGCCTCCCACCTGGTCAGCCGCATCACGGGCATGACCGTCCAGGCAAACAAGGCCATCGTGGGGGCCAACGCCTTCGCGCACAGCTCGGGCATCCACCAGGACGGCGTGCTCAAGGCCCGCGACACCTACGAGATCATCGACCCCGCCGACGTGGGTGCCGCCGGCTCCGAGATCATCCTGTCGGCCCGCTCCGGCCACGCCGCGCTGCGTCACCGCCTCGGCGAGCTCGGCTACACGTTCGAGGACGCGGAGTTCGAGGACGTCTACAACCGCTTCCTCGAGATCGCCGACCAGAAGAAGGAGGTCTACGACGAGGACCTCGAGTCGATGGTCCAGGAGCGCGACCGCGAGGTGAAGGCCATCTACACGCTGGACGCCCTGCAGGTCTCCTGCGGCGACCCGCTGGTGCCCACCGCCACCGCCACGATCACCGACGAGCTCGGCGTGACCCACGTGACCTGTTCCACCGGCACCGGTCCCGTCGACGCGGCCTACAAGGCCGTCGACCAGGCCCTCGCGGTCCACGGCGACCTGGCCGAGTTCTCCGTCAAGGCCATCACCCGCGGCATCGACGCCATCGGCGAGGTCACGGTCCGCGTGACCGCCGAGGACGGCTCGGTCTTCTCGGGACGTGGCGCCGACACCGACATCATCGTCTCGAGCGCCAAGGCCTACGTTAACGCAGTCAACCGCATGATCCAGACCGCCCGTTCCAAGCAGGACAAGTAGCGCCCGCAACCCACAGGAGGCAACTGCATGGCACGCCCCATGACCATGGCCGAGAAGATCCTGGCCGACCACGCCGGCCTCGACGAGGTCACGCCCGGCCAGCTCGTCGAGTGCGACCTCGACGGCGTCCTGGCAAACGACATCACCGCGCCCATCGCCATCAAGACGGTGCGCGAGATTGGCGCCGGCATCTTCGACCGCGACAAGATCTTCCTGGTTCCCGACCACTACTCTCCCAACAAGGACATCAAGAGTGCCGAGCAGACCAAGGTCACCCGCGACTTCGCCCACGAGCACAAGATCACGCACTACTACGAGCAGGGCTGCATGGGCATCGAGCACGCCCTTCTCCCCGAGCTGGGCGTCGTCGTCCCCGGCGACCTCGTGATCGGCGCCGACTCCCACACCTGCACCTACGGAGGCATCGGCGCCTTCTCCACCGGCGTGGGCTCCACCGACGCCGGCGTGGGCATGGCCACGGGCCGCGCCTGGTTCAAGGTGCCCGAGACCATCCGCTTCGAGATCGACGGCGAGCTTCCCGCCGGCGCCAGCGCCAAGGACGTCATCCTCTACGTCATCGGCAAGATCGGCGTCGACGGCGCGCTGTACTGCGCGATGGAGTTCGCCGGCTCCACGGTCGACGCCCTGTCGGTCGAGGGTCGCCTGACCATCGCCAACATGGCGATCGAGGCCGGTGGCAAGGCCGGCCTGTTCGAGGTTGACGAGAAGTGCCGCGAGTATGTGGCCGCCCGCTCCGACCGCGCCATCCGCGAGTACCACGCCGATGCCGACGCGACCTACAGGCAGGTCATCCACATCGACGCGTCCCGGATCGAGCCGCAGGTCAGCTGGCCGCACCTGCCCTCCAACACCCACCCCGTCTCCGAGAGCCGCGACATCCGCATCGACCAGGCCGTCATTGGCAGCTGCACCAACGGCCGCATCGAGGACATGCGCGCCGCCGCCGACGTCCTGCGCGGTCGCACCGTGGCCGACGGCGTCCGCTGCATCGTGATCCCCGCGACCCAGGCCGTGTGGAAGCAGTGCGTCCACGAGGGCCTGATGGACGTCTTCATCGACGCCCACTGCGTCGTCTCGACCCCCACCTGCGGCCCCTGCCTCGGCGGCTACATGGGCATCCTGGCCGCGGGCGAGCGCTGCGTCAGCTCCACCAACCGCAACTTCGTCGGCCGCATGGGCGACCCCACCTCCGAGGTCTACCTGGCAAGCCCCGCGGTCGCCGCGGCGAGCGCCGTCGCCGGCCACATCGCACTGCCCTCCGACCTCGACTAGTCGCCTCGGGCAAGAAAGGACAGCCACATGCAGTTCAAGGGAACCGTCTTCCGCTACGGCCGCGACATCGACACCGACGTCATCATCCCGGCTCGCTACCTCAACACCTCCGACCCGGCCGAGCTTGCCAGGCACTGCCTGGAGGACCTCGACACGACCTTCGTGGAGCGCGTCCGGTCGGGCGACATCATCGTCGCCGACGAGAACTTCGGCTGCGGCTCCAGCCGCGAGCACGCGCCGGTGTGCATCAAGGCCGCGGGCGTCAGCTGCGTCATCGCAAAGAGCTTCGCGCGCATCTTCTACCGCAACTCGATTAACGTGGGCCTTCCCATCCTCGAGTGTCCCGAGGCGGTCGACGCCATCCGCGACGGCGACGTCGTGAGCGTCGACGCCGACGGGGGCGTCATCGTCGACGAGACCAGCGGCAAGACGTTCGAGGCGCAGCCCTTCCCGCCCTTCATCCAGGAGATCATCAACGAGGGCGGCCTGGTCGCGCGCACCAAGAAGATGCTCGCCGACAAGTCGGGGGAGTAGCCATGGGGATCGACAACCCCTTCGCGGACGGGCCGAGCACGAGAGACTGGAGTTGCAACGTGAGAAGGACGTACAAGGTCTGCTGCCTGCCCGGTGACGGCATCGGGCCCGAGGTCATCGCCGAGGGCAAGAAGGTCCTGGCGGAGGTCGGCAGGCGTGTCGGCGTCGAGTTCGAGTGCGCCGACGCCCTCATCGGCGGCGCCGCCATCGATGCCTGTGGCGACCCCTTGCCCCAGGCCACGCTCGACGCGGCGCAGGCGTCCGACGCGGTCCTTCTCGCCAGCGTGGGCGGGCCCAAGTGGGACTCCACCGACCCGGGCGCCCCGCGCCCGGAGCAGGGCCTGCTTCGCATCCGCAAGGCGCTTGGGCTGTACACCAACCTGCGTCCCGTCAAGATCTACGATGCGCTCGCGGGTGCCTCGACGCTGCGCCCGGAGGTAATTCGCGGCGTTGACCTGGTGATCGTTCGCGAGCTCACGGGCGGGCTGTACTTCGGTCGCCGCGAGCGCTTCTACGGCGAGGAGGGCGCCGGCGCCGGCGGCGGCCGTGGCCAGCGCGCCTACGACACGCTCGAGTACCGCGAGTACGAGGTCGAGCGCATCGCCCGCCAGGCATTCGAGGCGGCGCGCAAGCGCCGCGGCAAGGTCACGAGCGTCGACAAGCGCAACGTGCTCGAGACCAGCCGCATGTGGCGCGAGGTGGTCCACCGCGTGCATGACGAGGGCTACCCCGACGTCGAGCTCGAGGACCTCCTGGTGGACAACACCGCGATGCAGCTCATCAACCGTCCCGCCGACTTCGACGTCGTCGTGACCGAGAACATGTTCGGCGACATCCTGTCCGACGAGGCCGCGCAGATCACCGGCTCGCTCGGCATGCTCGCCTCGGCCTCGCTCGGCGACGGCGTGTCGCTGTTCGAGCCGTCTGCTGGGTCGGCCCCCGACATCGCCGGCAAGGGCATCGCCAACCCGCTCGCGCAGATCCTGTCGGTCGGCATGATGCTGACCTACGCCTTCGGCATGGCCGACGAGGCCGCCATGGTCGACTCGGCCGTCGAGCGCGTCCTGGACGAGGGCTGGCGCACGCGTGACATCGCCGACGACGCCACCCCTGCCGACCACGTCCTCGGCACCGCCGAGATGGGCGACAAGGTCGTCGCTGCCCTGTAGGACAGCCCAGATCGGACTAGCGGCAGGCACCCTTGCAGCTGATTCAGCCGCAAGGGCGCCCGTCGGCTGGTCCCTACAACAGGGCGCCGAAGCGCTTGAGGTAGAGCCTCTTCGTCACCGTGACGGCCGTCGCGTAGCCGGCGACCATGATGGCGAGAAGGACCCAGTACGTCGCGGGCAGCGGGTGCAGGTCGAGCGCCGCGCCGATGGGGCTCGCGGGCAGCGTCGTGGCGATAGCGATGCCGGCGGCGCCCAGCGCCATGAGCGGCCAGGAGGCGCGGCTGCCCACGAACGGCGTCCTCTCGGTGCGGATCAGGTGCACGACCAGGGTCTGCGTCCACATGCTCTCGACGAACCAGCCCGCCTGGAAGGTGCCCGCGAACAGCGCCTGCCCGGCCGCGTCGAGCGTGTGCCACGCGCCGCCGGCGACGGCGGGGCACACGACGAAGAACAGCACGGCAAAGGTGAGAATGTCGAAGACCGAGCTCAACGGGCCGAAGGCGACCATGAAGCGGCGCAGCGACGCGGTGTCCCAGCGGCGTGGGTCGCGGATGGCCTCGTCGTCCACGTTGTCCCAGGGCACGGCCGTGCAGGTGAGGTCGTAGATCAGGTTGAGCAGCAGCAGCTGGACCGCGGTCATGGGCAGGAAGGGAAGGAGTGCCGCTGCCACGAGCACGCTCGCGATGTTGCCGAAGTTCGAGCTCACGGTCATCTTCACGTACTTGATCATGTTCGCGTAGGTGCGGCGTCCGCACTCGATGCCGTGCTCGAGCACCATGAGGTCCTTCTCCAGAAGGATGATGTCGGCGGCCTCGCGGGCCACGTCGACGGCCGAGTCGACCGAGATGCCGCAGTCGCTCTCGCGCATCGCGGCGGCGTCGTTCACGCCGTCGCCCATGTAGGCCACGGCGTGTCCCAGCCCGCGCAGCGCGCGCACGACGCGGGCCTTCTGCGAGGGGGAGAGCTTGGCGAAGATGCTCGCCTGCTGGACGGCCACGGCGAGTCGCTCGTCGTCCATCGCCTCGATGTCGGTGCCGGTGAGCACGTCGTCGGCTGGGATGCCGATGGCGCGGCACACGTGCGCCGCGACGCGGGCGGAGTCGCCGGTGAGGATCTTGGTGTCCACGCCGTGGGCCCTGAGGGCCTCGACGGCCGCGGCGGAGCTCTGCTTGGGTGGATCGAGGAAGGCCAGGTAGCCGATGAGGACCATGTCGCGCTCGTCGTCGGCGGTGAGCTTCTCGGTCCCGGCGGGGTCGTCCTTGCGGGCGACGCCGAGCACGCGCATGCCCTCGTCGGCGAGCGCGGCGCCACGCGCGATGACCTTCTCGGCAAGCTCGTCGTCGAGCGGCAGGACCCGGCCGTCGACCTCGACCTGCGTGCAGACCGCCAGGACCTCCTCGAGCGCGCCTTTGGTGACCATGCGGGTGCGGCCGCAGGCGTTGCCCACGACGACCGAGAGGCGACGGCGCTCGAAGTCGAACGGCAGCTCGTCGATGCCGTGGTAGCGCTCGGCGAGCTCCTCGGCGGTGACGGCGTTGCCCGCGCTCGTGGCGCCAACCTCGTCGGTGCCCTCGGCGAGGGCCCGCTCGATGATGGCGGCGTCGATCAGGTTCTTGACGCCGGTCGAGAAGTAGCTGTTGAGAAACGCATGGCGCAGCACGCGCGCGTCCTCGCGACCGTTGACGTCGAGGTGGCGCTCGAGCACGATGCGGTCCTCGGTGAGGGTGCCGGTCTTGTCGGTGCACAGGATGTCGACGGCGCCGAGGTCCTGGATCGCGTCGAGGCGCTTGACGATGACGCGGTCGCGGGAGAGGTCGACGGCGCCCTTGCCCAGGCAGGTGGTCACGAGCATGGGCAGCATCTCGGGCGTGAGGCCCACCGCCACGGACAACGAGAAGAGAAGTGCGGAGACCCAGTCGCCCTTGGTGACGCCGGAGATGACGAACACGAACGGCAGCATGACGACCATGAGGCGCATGAGCAGGCGGCTCGTGGACTTGATGCCGACGTCGAAGGCGGTCTCGCGCTTGCGACCGACGAGCGTGCCGGTTGCCTCGCCGAACATGGTGCGCGCGCCGGTGGCGACGACGACGCCTCGGGCGTTGCCCGAGATGACGGTGGACCCCATGAAGGCGAGGTCGTCGAGGTCGGTGAGGGCCCCGGCGGGCTCGGCGTCGTCGGCCTCGGGAAGCTCGGTGCGCTTCTCGATGGGCTCGGACTCGCCCGTGAGGGACGCCTGGCTCACAAACAGGTCGCGGGCGGCGAAGATCCGAACGTCGGCGGGCAGGACGTCACCCGACGAGAGGTGGACGACGTCCCCGACGACGATCTCGTCGATGGGGGTCTCGTTGCCGCCGTCGCCGTCGCGCTCGACCTCGGCGGTCGACTCGACCATCTCGGCGAGGGAGGCCGCCGCGACGGAGCTCTTCTCGTCCTGCACGAAGCGCAGCACGCCCGAGACGAGCACCATCGCGCCGATGATTAGCGGGGTGGACAGGTCGCGCTCGGCGCCGGTGGCGAAGACCCAGTCGGTGAGGACCGAGACCGCGGCGATGAACACGAGGATGTAGGTGAAGGGGTCGGCGAACGCCGCCAGGAAGCGCAGGGGCAGCGGACGCTCGGTCGCCTGGGTGACGGTGTTGCCGCCGTAGAACTCGCGGGCGGTCTCGACCTGGTCGGAGGCAAGGCCCTTCGCCGAGCTGTTGAGCTCGGCGAACAGCTCGTCGCTGTCGAGGGTCGCCGCGTGGCGCAGCCACTCCTGCTGTGCCTTGGCGCGTTCGGCCCTCCTCTTGGACTTCTGGGCACGGATCTCGCCGGAACCGGTGTTGACGAAGAGGTCGCGCAAGGTCATGGCGCACCTCGCAATCCCGGGATACGCAGAGGGACCCCCGGCGAGTGCCGAGGGTCCCTGGAGGCACGGGTGTGCGACCGCGTCGCGGCCTTGCGGCTACGCGCGACGGGCGCCTGCCATCCCGAGGGCGGGCGCCTCCTCCACGGACTGAAGGGCTTTGGGTTCGTGACTGTGACTGGAACCGTCGGACATGACGCACACCTCCTTGGTGACGTGGCAGTGCCTGTTGCTGTTGGCCTAAGGGAGTATACCCACTTGGCGCCGGCGTGTGTGTAATGACTCCGTCAGCGATGGGGTTTCCGCAAGGGACAGTGCGTGCGTCCGATCGCGTCGTCGGGCCCGTCCCCGCATTGCCGCCCGCCCTTCTCGGTGGCTCGCCTGGCCCCTGCCTGGATTATCCTTTCCTGTGCGTGCGCGGGCGTGTGCCCGCGCGGTGTCGTCGGAAGGGAAGCGGGCGCATGGTAATTCTGGGGTCGCTGGTAAACGGGCTCGCCGCGGTGCTCGGCGGGCTTGCGGGCGTGCTTCTGGGCACCCGCGTCAGACGCGACATGGGCGACTTCCTGATGGTCGCCATGGGTCTGTGCGTCATCCTGGCGGGAGTCCAGGGCATGGCGCAGCAGGGCGGCTCGGTGCTTCTGGTGACCCTGTCGGTCGGCATCGGCGGCGTCGTCGGGCACCTGTTGGACATCGATGGCGTGGTGCGGCGCTTCGGCGACCGCGTGCAGGACCGTCTCGTGGGCCTGGCGCAGGGCAACCCCGCCTTCGCCAACGTCTCGCGTGGCTTCGTCAGCTCGACCTTGGTCATCTGTATCGGCTCGATGGCGATCGTGGGCTCGCTGGAGAGCGGCCTTGCCCTCGACCACTCGACGCTGTTCACCAAGTCGCTCATGGACTTCGTCATCAACATGCTTATGGCCACGACCATGGGCGTGGGCGTCATGCTGTCGGGCGTGGTCGTGTTTGCCTACGAGGCCCTGCTGAGCCTGGGCGCCAGTGTCATCGCGCCGATGCTGTCGGACCTCGTCATCAACCAGATGCTGGTCACGGGCTCTCTTCTGCTGTTTGCCGTCGGCACCAACCTCGCCGGCATCACCGACATCAAGGTGGCCAACCTGCTGCCCGCGTGTTTCCTTCCCATTGCCCTGGCGCCGTTGCTGGTTGCCTGCGGCCTGCTCTAGGGGTGACAATCGCGCCGGGGCATGCCGCCCCGCGACACGAGACCCAAGGGGGAGCCATGGCCGATACCGAAGCGACCGCTGCCGAGAAGGACCTCGAGCAGCGCGTCGAGCTGGAAAGTGACCTCACGGACTTTGCCGCGCTGGTGCGCTGCGCGCGCAGCGTCCGCCGCTACGACGAGTCCGACCCGATCGGTCGCGAGCTTCTGCTGGAGTTGGTCAACCTCGCGCGCCTGGCCCCCAACGGCAACAACATGCAGCAGCTGCGCTTCCGCGTGGTCAGCGCGCCCGAGGAGCGCGAGGCAACCTTCGCGTGCCTGTCGTGGGCGGCCCGCCTGAGGGATTGGGCCGGCCCCGAGCCCGGCGAGCGTCCGACCGGCTACGTCGTGATCTGCGCGCCCGAGCCCGTGGCGCCCATCCGCGCGCTGGACACGGGCATCGCCGCGCAGACGATGCTTCTGGCGGCGACCCAGGCGGGCTACGGCGGCTGCATGATCAAGAGCTTCGGCCCCGGCCTGGCGCGGGCGCTCGACCTTCCCGAGGGCATGGCGCCCCAGCTGGTGCTGGCCCTGGGCAAGCCTGGCGAGAGGGTCGTGCTGGAGCGGGTCGACGACGAGCATGGCGTCGCCTATTGGCGCGACGCCGACGGCACGCACCACGTGCCCAAGCTCCCCCTGTCCGAGGTCCTTCTCTAGAGCTCGCCGTCGTCCGTGCCGGCATCCGCGCCGTCGTCGGCCATGAGCTCGATCACGTGCAGGCCAAGCTCCGAGCCCTCCAGAAGCGCTTTGCCGCCGAAGGCGCACAGGCCGCGGGACGCGGTCAGGCCCGTCAGCGCGCGGCCCTTCTGCCGTGCCTGCTCGACGGTGGTGGCAAGGGCCTCGGCGCGCGTCCTCTCGCGGTAGTCGGCCGGGGTGTCGGCCAGGCGCTCGGCGTTCTGCCTACGCGTGACGGCGCGCGCCTTGGCGGGCGCGTCCATGCCCGCCACGGTCGAGACGACGTAGCCGGCCAGCTCGTCGGCGTCGGGGTCCCACTCGGCGAGCCAGTCGCCGGCGGCGTCGAAGCGCTCGACGGTGGCGTCGACGTTGGGGTCGCGGTACGAGTAGTACCTGGCGAGTCCCAGGCGGTTGAGGCCGAATCCGCAGCCGTAGGCGCCGCCCTTCACGCGGACCTCGTTCCACAGGTAGTCCAGCTGCAGGACGCGGCCGGCAACCTGCCAGGCGCCGTCGCGCTCGATGCCCGCCGCCGTGCCGTTGGAGCCGGCGGCGACGAAGGCGGTGGTGCCGGGGACGGCAAAGGCCTCGTTCTTGATGGTGGGGTCGGGAACGCGCAGCAGGTCGCGGGCGTCGTCTGCCACCGCCGACGCGAGCGACAGGTCGCCCGCCGCCTCCCAGAACGCGGCGGCCTCGTCGTCGGTGCCGGTAAAGCTCACCCAGACGTTGCCAGCGCTGAAGATCGTGCGCGACAGCTCCGCGAGCTTGGCCACGAGCCCCTCGAAGCGCGCGTCGAAGTCGTCCAGCAGCTCGCGCAGGAACAGGTAGTCGTCGACGCCCGAGACCTTCTCGGCAAGAAGGTCGGATCGCGAGAAGTACGAGGCAACGCGCGACAGGGCGCATACGTGGCCTGCGCCTATGAAGGTCTGCTCCCTGCCCACGAGCTTCTGCTGCAGCAGGTCGCGCACGCGGTCGCGGTCGTCGAAGTCGGTCGACGACCAGATCTCTGCCGGGATGGTGGCGCAGGAGCCGACCTTCTCGGCCAGGGCGCTCGTGCCCACCACGAGCGCGGCGTGCGCGCTGTCGGGGTCGTCGTGGGTGGCGTAGCACGTGACGTGGAACGTGAGCGAGCCGAGGTTCTTCTCGGTAAGGGTGTCCAGCTCGGAGGCGGAGTGCGCGGCCGTGCCGAGCGAGCCAAGCAGCGTGCACATGGTGCTTACGTAGGGCATGTCCTCGTAGGCGACGACGCCCAGGTCGAAGAAGGCGTAGACGTAGTCGATGCGGTTGGAGGGGACCTCGTGCACCAGGCAGGGCGCGCAGGTGCCCGCCATCTCGTGGCAGGCGGGGTCGGCGGCCATGGGGCCGATGTCGTCGATGCCCAGGCTCGGCAGCTTGGCCAGGTCCTCGGGCGCGTCGGGGGCCTCCTGCTCGGCGCGCAGGGCCTCGACGTCGGCTCGCACGGCGTCGCGGGCGTCGTCGTCCATGCCGACCAGGATGCCCGCGAGCTCGGCGCGCTCGGCGGCCGAGTCGTCGTCTGTGGTGGGGACGACCTCGACCAGCGCGTGGTGGGCAGAGTCGCACACGACCTCGCGCAGGAGGTTCTCGAACCAGCCGTCGCCCGCCTCGACGTGGGCGCGCAGCGACGCGAGCGCCTCCTCGTAGAGAAGGCCGCCGGTGGGGTCATCGTCGTCGTACAGCCAGCTGTTGAGCGAGTTGATGGCGGCGGCCACGCCGTCGGCGTAGTAGCCGTTGTCGCCCTCGCGCAGGTTGAACTCGGCCTGGGCCAGCGACGCCTCCAGAAGCTCGCCGCCGATGCCCTCGCTTGCCAGGCGGGCGCACTCGTCGCGCACGAGGCGCTCGAAGTCGGCGGCCGCGCCGCGCCCGTTGCCCTTGAGTTGGATCAGGATGTAGGGCTGGGCCAGGCCGTCCATCAGGTAGCTCGTGGCGTCGCGGCCCATGCCGCTTGCCAGGATCGCGCGCTTGAGCGGGGCCTCGTTCGAACCCATGAGGGCGTCGAACAGGATGTCGCAGGCAAGCAGGCGCTCGCGCTGGCCGGCGCGGCCGACGACAAGGCCCATGCCGACGCAGGCGTTCTTCGGGTCGGTGGGCATCTCCACCTCGCGCGGCGCGGCCTCGACGCACGCCTGCAGCGCGAGCTCGTTGGGCGCGCCCGCGCCGCGGTCCGTCGCGCCATCGAAGCGCTCGCCCACGAAGGCCAGCACGCGCTCGATGTCGAGGTCGCCATACAGGATGGTGTAGCTGTTGTCCAGGCGGTAGTGGCGCGCGTGGGTGTCGACGAACTCCTCGTAGGTGAGCTCGGGGATGTGGCGCGGGTCGCCGCCGCTCTCCCAGCGGTACGCCGTGTCGGGGAACAGGTCGCGGTTGAGGGCCTCCATCAGGACCTCGTCGGGGTCCGAGAACGCGCCCTTCATCTCGTTGAGGACGACTCCGTTGCGCGTGAGCTCGACCTCGCCGTCCTTCTCGTCAGAGATCTCGTAGTGCCAGCCCTCCTGCTGGAAGATGCGCGGCCTGTGGTAGATGGCGGGGTGCAGGACCGCGTCGAGGTAGACGTCCATCAGGTTGAGGAGGTCCCGCTCGTTGGTCGAGGCCACGGGGTACATGGTCTTGTCCGGGAACGTGAGCGCGTTGAGGAACGTCTGCATCGACGTCTTGAGCAGGTTGACGAACGGCTCCTTGACCGGGAAGCGGTCCGAGCCGCACAGCACCGAGTGCTCCAGGATGTGGAAGACGCCGGTGTCGTTGGTCGGCGGCGTCTTGAACGCTATCGAGAAGGACCTGTTGGTGTCGTCGTTGGCGATCCACATGAGGCGCGCGCCCGTGGCCTCGTGCCTCATGACGTAGGCCGTGCCGCGCAGCTCGGGCACGTCGAGCGCCCGGGTCACGGTGAAGCCTGCGTGGGTGGTGCCGACGCCCATCGCGGCGTCGCGGGTCACGGCCGCGGAATCGGTCCTGTCTGCCATGTGCGTCTTCCTTTCGGCGGCAAGTGGTGGTGCCGCCCTCAGTGTCGTAGCTCCTATCCCGTTGATGGTACCCTTTGCCGCGGACGCGAATCGCTACGGAGGGGAGCGTGGGTTGACGGGAATCGACGGCGTGCCTGCAGAGAAGGACCTGGCTGGGCCCGGGGCTTTCGCGACCGGGCACGGCGCGGCCGAGGGCGCCTCGGCCGGCGGCGAGCGCGGCCTGCTCGTGGGCATCCTCATCACCCTGGCGGGCTGCGCCTGTTGGGGTTTCAACGGGACGCTCGTCAAGTTCCTGTTGGACAACTACCCGATCGACCCGGTGTGGCTGGCGTGTGTGCGCGAGCTGGGCTCGTGCTGGCTGTTCCTGCTCACGGCGTGGCTCACCTGCCGCGACCGCGTGGTGGGCATCCTTCGCGAGCCGAGGCAGATGGGGCTTCTTGCCGTCGCCTCCGTCGCGTGCATCCTGAGCTCCAACGTCTGCTACGTCGAGTCCATCAGCTGGACCAACTCGGCCACGACCACCGTCCTGCAGTCGACCAACCTCGTCCTGGTGATGGTCTACGTGTGCCTCAGGACGCGCCGTCGCCCGCGCCGTCGCGAGGTGGCGGGCACCATCCTGGCGTTGGCGGGAACCTACCTGCTGGCAACCGGCGGCAACCCCGACGCCCTGCGGATTCCGCCGCAGGGCCTTGCCTGGGGCATGGGGTGCGCGGTCTGCGCGGTGTTTCTCTCGGTCGCGCCCGTCGGCCTGCTAAACAGGTGGGGGTCGATGGTCTTCAACGGCTACGCGATGCTCGTCTCGGGCGCGCTGCTGGCGTTGTTCGTGAGGCCCTGGGAGCACGTGCCGGCCATGTCTGTGGCGGGCTGGGCCCTGGTGGCCGTCACCATCGTGGTCGGCACCTATGGCTCGTACGCGCTGTTCCTCGAGGGCGTCCGGCGCGTGGGCCCCATGCGCTCGGCGATGCTGGGCACGGCCGAGCCCCTGGTCGCCATGGTCAGCTCGGTCGTCTGGCTGGGCACGTCCTTCTCGCCCGCGGACCTGGTGGGCTTTGCCATGATCATCGCGATGGTGTTCCTCACGGCCTGACCGGTCCCGCACGGCCGTGCGCCCCACGACACCCCGACCGTCCCGGTGCCCCTAAAAAGGAGTGGGCCCCACGCCGTGGCGCGGGGCCCTGAAGGGGAGAACTCCTGATGCAATTTCCGCTGTAGGCGAGCGTCCCACCCGACGCTTGCCTGATTCGTGTTTACCCAGCTCTGTTGGCTGGCTTGCGCGAAAAGGCTGCCTTCACGCAGCCTCCACGGCACCGACACGCCACGCACACGTTTGGCGACGGGCCCGACGACGCGTGCGCCGGTGGGGGCGCTACTTGACCACGAGGATGTCGCAGGGCGCGCTGCGCAGCAGAAACGTGGAGATCGATCCCAAAAGCGCGTACTTGATGGGGGAGAGGCCGCGGGCACCGCAGACGATGATGTCGGGCTTGACCTGGTCGATCATCTCCTCCTTGAGGGTCTCTCGGATGCGTCCGCACCTCACGAGCACCTTGACCGATCCGACTCCCGGCTCGGCCTCGGCGCGCGCGACGCCGTCGGCGATCGAGGCACGGAAGCCCCTCTCGAGCTCCGGGATCAGGTCCACGGGGTAGGTGCCGGCGGTCTCCAGCGCCGTCGAGTCGATGACGTGCCCGATGTACAGGTCGGCGTTGTTGTTGGCGGCGACCAGGATCGCGCGCTCGAGCACCTTGTCCTGCCTGTCGGTGCCGTCCAGCGACACGAAGACCCTGTCGTAGTCCATATCCTTGTAGTTGGCCATGGTCGACTCCCTTCTGGTCTTACCTGCCCCATACCCATTTTTCGCTGCCGAGAAGGACCTCGCGCCGTGGGGATTTGCCGACGATGGGCCGGCGGCGCCATGCGGTGCCGCGGCAAGTCCCATCATGGTGTGACCCGCCGCAGCGTCGGTGGCATCCCGAACGTTGGGCGGCGCGCACGCCGCCCACCCGCCCCTTGCCCGGCGGGAACATCGGAAGAAGGGGAATCCCTCTTGAACCTCATCGAGCTTCTCAAGGCTATCGTCTTTGGCATCGTGGAGGGCGTCACCGAATGGCTGCCCGTTTCGTCGACCGGCCACATGATCTTGCTGAACCAGTTCCTCACGCTCGACGTGTCGGCCGACTTCTGGGACATGTTCCTCGTCGTGATCCAACTGGGCGCGATCCTGGCGGTGTGCGTCCTGTTCTTCGCCCCGCTCAATCCGTTCGCGCCGTCCAAGACCGCCGAGGAGCGTCGCGGCACCTGGGTCCTGTGGGCCAAGATCGTGGTCGCATGCATTCCCGCCGCCGTCATCGGCATCCCGCTGGACGACTGGATGGAGGAGCACCTGGGCAGCCCCTTCGTCATCGCCGGCGCCCTGATCGCGTACGGCATCGCCTTTATCGTTATCGAGAACGTCCGCGAGCGCCGCGCCCGCGAGCTCATGCGTGCCAGCGTGCCCGTCGGTCGCAGCCGCGGCAAGCACTTTGCCGTGCCCGCCGGCTCCACCGGCCGTGTGACGGCGCAGGGCCAGACTGGAAACGTCCTGGCCCCGACCCTGGCCGAGCTCGCCGATGCCGGCGCCAAGATCACCGACGTGGCCGACATGCCCTGGCCCACGGCCATCGGCATCGGCCTGTTCCAGGTGTTGTCGATGGTGCCGGGCACCTCTCGCTCCGGCTCCACCATCATCGGCGGCCTGCTTCTGGGATGCTCGCGCGCGGCGGTCGCGGAGTTCACCTTCTACCTGGCCATCCCCGTCATGTTCGGTGCGAGTGGCCTGCGGTTGGTCAAGTTCTTCCTCAAGGGCAACGCCTTTGCCCCCAACGAGGTGGCCATCCTTCTGGCTGGCTGCGTCGTGGCCTTCCTGGTGTCGGTCGCGGCGATTCGCTTCCTGATGTCGTTCGTCAAGCGCCACGACTTCAAGCCGTTCGGCTGGTACCGCATCGCCCTGGGCGTCGTCGTCATCGCCTGCTTCGCGCTTTCCGCCCTCGCGTAGCCAGGGGGCTATGCCACGGGCACGTGGGACACGATCAGTGCCATGTCGCCCGTAAGCTCGAGTTCGTTGAAGTTGGCGGGCACGACGAAGTGGTCGCCCTTCTCCACAGGCTCTCCCGCGGCCGTGCCGGCGCCTGCGATGACGCTCGCACACAGGAAGGTGGGGATCGAGGGCAGGGTCACGGCATGCGGCGCGGCGTCGCCCGCGTTGCCCCCGTCGCCCACGTGCACGCGGTCGACGACGTATCGGTCGCAGCTCACGAGCTCGGTCACGCCGTCTTTCTGGGGCGCGGTGATCGTGCCGGACTTGGGCGATGCCACCGAGAAGTCGACGGTGTCGAGGCTCTGTGCGATGTGCAGGGGACGTTTGGTGCCGTCTGCCTGGACGCGGTCGTAGTCGTAGACGCGGTAGGTGATATCGCTGGACTGCTGGGTCTCCAGAATCGTGGTGCCGGCCTTGATCGCGTGGACGGTGCCGGGGTCGATCTGGAAGAAGTCGCCGGGGTGGATGGGCACCTCGTTGAGAAGGGCGGACCACTCGCCGGCCTCGACCATCGCGGCGAACTCCTCGCGGTTGTGGGCGCGCTGGCCCACGACGATCGTGGCGCCCGGGTCGCAGCCTAGGACGTACCAGCACTCCTTCTTGCCCAACGAGCCGTTCTCGTGCTCGCGGGCGTAGTCGTCGTCGGGGTGGACCTGCACTGACAGGTTGCCCTGCGCGTTCAGGATCTTGATCAGCAACGGGAACTGGTCGGCGGGGCCGTTGTCCGCGGGGACCTCGCCAAACAGGTCGCGCTCGCCAGCCCACAGCTCGGACAGGTGTCGGCCGGCGAACTCGCCGCGGGCGACCTCGCAGTCGCCGTGCGGGTGGGCCGAGATGGCCCAGCACTCCCCGATGGGGCCGTCGGGGATGTCGTAGCCCCACTCGTCGGCCAGCTTGCGGCCGCCCCAGATCTTCTCGTGAAAGATGGGCTTGAGGAAGATCAGTCCGTGTTCGGAAGACATGCGATTGGCTCCTTCTGCTTGTCTGTTTGGGTCGTGTCAGGCAGCTCCCTTCTCGATGTGCTTCCGCGCGCTTGCGGCCATGGGAAGGACTGGTCCGTGCGTCCGTTATTTGGTGCTGATGCTGCGGAACTCGTAGCCGTTGGGGTGGTGTGAGACGCAGCGCTCGAACGGCCTGCCATCGTCGAGGAAGCTGACCTGATCGATCTCGAGCAGGGGGTCGGACGGCTCCACATGCAGCCACGTGCACTCGTCGGGAGTGGGGGAGACGGCGCGTACGGTCCGGTGGGCGCTTGCGATCCTGAGCCCGAGGGTCCCCTCGATGTAGTCGTAGGTGCTTGCCTCGACGTTGGCGCGGCGCAGGTTGGGGACGATGTCGATCGGGATGTAGGTGTACTGGACCGCATGCGGCTCGCCGTTGGCGTAGCGCGAGCGCACGATGTGGTAGACGAACTGGTCCTCCTCCAGGGAGAGCAGGCGCGCGACCTCGGGCGGGGGCGTCATGACCTCGAAGGTGTGGACGGTGCTGGTGATGGTGTCGCCCTGGCGGCGGCGCTCCGCCGTCAGGCCGCCGAGCTGGTCGTTCGTCTCGAAGGAGGCGTGGTCGTCGGGGTGCTGGACGGCGCTCTTGACGAAGGAGCCGGACCCGCGACGGCGGGTGATGAGACCACGCGACTCGATGACGCCAAGCGCCTTGTTGACGGTGATCTTGCTGACCCCGTACGTCGTGCAGAGCGTCTCGATCGAGGGCAGCTGCTCCCCGGGAACGTATGTGCCGTCGGCGATGGCAGCCTCCAGGCTGTCCGCGACGTTCTCGTACTTCATCTAAGGCGGCCTCCGCTCGTGAGCCAGCTGGAATGTCCTGGCAGCTGTTCTACCCGTTCTTCTCTCTCGAGAATACCGCTCTGCCTGAGCGGTGTCGCGAGCGCCTGCCGGTGGTTTACGGGACAATGGATCCGACAGCGACGTTTTGGAAAGGTTGGACCATGACCCGCATCTTGTTTGTCTGCCACGGCAACATCTGCCGTTCGACGATGGCTCAGTACGTGATGGACTGGATGGTCGAGCGTGCCGGGCGCGCTGGCCAGGTCGAGTGCGACTCAGCAGCCAGCAGCACCGAGGAGCTGGGCAACCCCGTCGACCCGCGCACGCGCCGCCGCCTGGAGCGCGCCGGCATCCCGTGCGGCGAGCACCACTCGCGTCAGATGACGCGTGCCGACTATGGCCGCTTCGACCTGATCGTGGGGATGGACTCGCTCAACATGCGCAATATGATGCGGATTCTGGGGTCGGACCCCGACGACAAGGTCCATTTGCTGCTTGATTGGTCCGACGCGCCCCGCGACATATCGGACCCCTGGTACACGGGCGACTTCGATCGTACCTACCAGGACGTGACGGAGGGCTGCGAGGCCCTTCTGGCCGCGCTGTAGGGCCCCTGCCATGCGCAAGATGGAGCTTTTGGCACCCGCGGGCGGACCCGAGCAGTTGGGGATGGCCCTGCACTTTGGCGCCGACGCGGTGTATCTGGCGGGCAGGCGCTGGGGCATGCGCTCGGCGTCCGCCAACTTCGGTGACGACGAGCTCGCGGCCGCGGTGGCGCGCGCCCATGCGGCAGGCGCCCGCGTCCACGTGACGGTCAACGCGATGGCGACCGACGCCGACACCGATGGGCTTCCCGCCTACCTGCACCTGTTGGACGAGGCGGGCGTCGATGCCGTGATCGTGGGCGACCTGGGCGTCATGGCCCTGGCGCGCGCCCATGCGCCGCACGTGGAGCTCCATGTCTCCACCCAGGCCTCGTGCATGAACTCCGCGGCCGCCGAGCAGTACCTGAGGCTGGGCGCGCGCCGCGTGGTGCTCGCGCGCGAGATGACGCTAGCCCAGGTAGCCGAGCTACGACGGCGCACTTCTCGCGAGCTTGAGCTCGAGGTCTTCGCGCACGGCTCCATGTGCATGGCGGTCTCGGGTCGCTGCCTGCTGTCATCCGAGATGACGGGCGGCCGCCGCGCCGCGACCTTCGGCGACTGCGCGCAGCCGTGCCGCTGGGAGTGGGGCCTCGTGGAGAGAAGGACGCCCGGTCGCGAGCTTGGCCTGGAGTGCGACGGCGGCTGGTCGCACCTCATGAGCGCCGATGACCTGTGCATGGTCGAGCACCTGGACGAGCTGGCCGCCGCCGGCGTCGACTCCATCAAGGTCGAGGGCCGCGCCAAGGGCGCCTACTATGCCGCCGCGGTCACCAACGCCTATCGCCACGTGTTGGACGGGGATGACCCCGCCGCCTGGCGCCGCGAGCTGGACATGGTGAGCCACCGCCCGTACTCGACGGGGTTCTTCTTTGGCAACCCCACGCAGTCTCCGCGGGTCGACGGCTATGCCCGCGACCGCCTGATGGTCGCGGTGGTCACGTCGTGCGAGCCCGTGGCGCCTGACGCCGCGGACGGGCCCTGGCGCGTGGGGCTGACCTGCCGCAACCGTGCCGAGGCAGGCTGCGAGCTCGACGTCCTGTCGCCGGGGCAGCCTGTGCGGCAGATGCCGCTTGCGGGCGTGGAGGCCGTCGCCGACGACGGCGGTTGGGTCGCGGCGCCCGAGGGCCTGGCGCACTCAATGGATCGCTACCGGGCGATCAGCCCGTGGCCCTTGCAGCCGGGCGACCTTCTCTGCAGGCGCGTCTAGGGTGCGGGGCGCCTAGGCCTGCGAGACGAAGTCGTGGTCGACGGTGATCTTGCAGATGGCCTGCGGGTAGCGCGCGACCACCAGGTCCGCTATGGCGTGGCGCAGCTCGTCGTCGGTCATGGCCAGGCCGTGGGGACGCACGCAGTCGAAGATCACGTTGGTGTGCGTGGGGCCGGGAACCGTGCGCAGGTCGTGGATGGTAAGGCGCGGGTCGATGGCGAGGACGTCGGCGGCGATGTTGGCGCGCATGTCGTTCGCGGCCTCGTCCGAGGTCACGATCGGGTCGTAGTGCAGCGTGGTCAGCAGGCCCTCGGACAACAGGTCCTGCTCGATGTTGTCGAGCGTGTCGTGGCTGACCGTCGGGTCGTCCTCGGCGGCCATCTCCACGTGGGCGCTCACGATCTTTCGGCCGGGGCCGTAGTCGTGGACCATGAGGTCGTGCGTGCCCAGCACGCCGGGGGCCGCCATGATCGTGTCGTGGATGTGCCGCACGAGCTCGGGGTCGGGCGCCTGGCCCAGGAGCGGGCTGATGGTCTCGCGCACCAGCGAGATGCCGCTCCACACGACGAATCCGCCCACCGCCAGCCCGACCCAACCGTCCAGGTCGAAGCCGATGACGCGCGACAGCACCGCCGCGGCCAGGACCGCGAGCGTGGTGATGACGTCGTTGCGCGAGTCGACGGCGGTTGCCTCGAGCGTGGTCGACGCGATCTTCTTGCCGAGCCCGGAGTTGAACGCGGCCATCCACAGCTTCACGAGTACCGAGGCGAGAAGTACCGCGACGATCGCGGGCGCGAACTCGGTGGGCGAGGGGTGCACGAGCTTCTCGACAGAGGAGCGCAAGAGCTCCAGGCCGATGGCGGTGACCAGGGTTGCCACGACCAGGCCGCTCAGATACTCGTAGCGCCCGTGGCCATAGGGGTGCTCGGCGTCGGCGGGCTTGCTGGCCAGACGGAACCCGAGCAGAGACACGATGTTGCTGGAGGCGTCGGACAGGTTGTTGACGGCGTCGGCCACGATCGAGACCGACCCCACGGCCAGGCCGACCAGGCCCTTGCCGGCGCACAGCAGCACGTTGCAGACGATGCACACCAGGCTCGCCACCGTGCCGTAGCGGTTGCGGACGCGCGCGTCGTCCACGTCGTCGGCATTCGGAACGAACGTCTTGATTATCCAGTCTGTCATGGGTGCCCAGCTGCCTTCCCGCCCCGCGACAAGGCCCTTCTCGGCGCTCCGGTCGCGCCTCGCGCCGCCTGGCGGCGCGTATGGGAACGTCCCACGGGCCCGCGGGGTTTGACGGATAACGATACCCGTTTTACGCGAGCGGAGGGTTCACGCAGGTGGACGGGATTCTTCCGGTAAGCAGGTACTCGCGCATCGGCTCGACGGCCATCTGCCTGAGCTGGACGTACGACTCGACGGAGTCCCACCCCGAGTGCGGGGTCACCACGCAGCGCGGGTGGGCGATCAGCGCGGGGTTCGGGTCGGCCTCCTCTTGCGGAAGCCTCGCGGACTCGCCGCGCCCGCCCTCTTGTGGTCCGCGCGCACGGCTACACTCTTGTTCGTCGAAAACGAACACCACATGGAGAACGCCCACATGAACTTCGAGCAGTTCAGCCTCTTCGAGGCCGCCAATGCCGAGAAGAACGTCGCCCCGCAGCCCACCGCGCCCGAGCCCGTCGCCCCCACGACCGCGCCCGCCCCGGGCGTGGTCGACCTCACCACCCTCAACCCCGCCCAGCGCAAGGCCGCCGAGTGCACCCGCGGCCCGCTGCTCGTGCTCGCAGGCGCCGGCTCGGGCAAGACGCGCGTGCTCACCTACCGCATCGCGCACATGATCGCCGACGAGGGCGTGCGCCCCTGGCAGGTCCTGGCCATCACGTTCACCAACAAGGCCGCGGCCGAGATGCGCGAGCGCCTCCAGGCGATCCTTCCCGGCCGGACGCGCGGCATGTGGGTCTGCACCTTCCACGCCATGTGCGTGCGCATCCTGCGCGAGGACGCCGACCGCCTGGGCTATGAGCCCAACTTCACCATCTACGACGACGACGACTCCAAGCGCATGGTCAAGCGCATCATGGCCGACCTCGACGTCGACCCCAAGCAGTACCCGATCCAGGGCATCCGCTCCAAGATCTCCGCCGCCAAGAACGCGCTCGTCTCGCCCGACGAGATGTCCGACCAGGCCGACAGCCCGCAGATCGCAAAGACCGCCATCGTCTACCGCGAGCTGCAGCGCCGCCTGGGTCGCGCCAACGCCATGGACTTCGACGACCTGCTGGTAAACGCGTACGAGCTCCTGCTCAAGAATCCCGACGTGCTGGCCAAGTACCAGCAGCGCTTCGTCCAGATCAGCGTCGACGAGTACCAGGACACCAACCACGTCCAGTACAAGATCACCAACCTTCTGGCCGCTGCGCGCCGCAACCTCATGGTCGTGGGCGACGACGACCAGTCCATCTACAGCTGGCGTGGCGCCGACATCCAGAACATCCTCGACTTCGAGAAGGACTACCCGGACGCCACCGTGGTCAAGCTGGAGGAGAACTACCGCTCCACCGGCCACATCCTCGACGCGGCCAACGCCGTCGTGGCCAACAACAGCCGCCGTAAGGCCAAGCGCCTCTACACCAGCCGCGGCGACGGCGAGCTCGTCCACGTCTACCAGGCCTCCGACGAGCGGGACGAGGGCCGCTGGGTCGGCTCCGAGATCGACAAGGTGCACGACGGGGGAACTAGCTACGACGACATCGCGGTGTTCTACCGCACCAACGCGCAGTCGCGAGTCCTCGAGGACATGTTCCTGCGCGCCGGCGTCCCCTACAAGATCGTCGGCGGCACGCGCTTCTTCGACCGCCAGGAGATCCGCGACGTCATGGCCTACCTCAAGCTGGTCGTCAACCCTGACGACGATGTCAGCGCCCTGCGCGTGGTCAACACCCCGCGTCGCGGCATCGGCACCACCAGCGTCAACAAGATTAGCGCCTACGCGGCCGAGCGTGGCATCTCGTTCTTCTCGGCAGCGCAGGCCTGCGCCTGCGAGGAGGGGCTTCTCTCCGCGAAGACCCGCAACGCCCTGGCCGGCTTCACCGACGCCATCGAGTCGTGCCGCCACGTCTCCGGCGAGCTTGCCGACGTCGTGCAGCACATTGTCGAGAAGAGCGGCCTGATCCGTGCGCTGGAGGCCGAGAACACCACCGAGGCCGAGGGTCGCATCGAGAACATCCGGGAGTTCTTCGGCGTCGCCTCCGAGTTCGACGAGGAGCACGACGACGCGGCCGAGACGCTCGAGAGCATCGAGCAGCTGCGCGCCGCCGGCGCCCTGGACGCCGCTGCCGACGTGGCCGCTGCCGGCTCCGCCGCCCCCGCGACTCCCGAGCGCCCGCAGGTCGCCGCCGAGAAGCTTCCCGCCCTGATGGAGTGGCTCGCCCTGCGCAGCGACCTCGACTCGCTGTCCGGCTCCACCAGCGCGATCACGATGATGACCATCCACTCCGCCAAGGGCCTGGAGTTCCCGGTCGTCTTCGTCACCGGCATGGAGGAGGGCATCTTCCCGCACATCCGCTACGGCGAGGACGACCCCTCCTCGATTGAGGAGGAGCGCCGACTTGCCTACGTCGCCATCACCCGTGCCGAACGCAGGCTCTACCTCACCTATGCCGCGACGAGAAGGACCTTTGGCTCGACCCAGGCCAACCCGCGCAGCCGCTTCCTCAACGAGATTCCCGCCGAGCACGTCAAGCAGGTTGGCGTGGGCTCGCAGGGCTTCTCGGGCGTGGGTTGGGAGAAGCGCGGCGACCGTCGCGGCACCTTCGGCAGCGGCCAGGGCTCCGACATGTATGGCGGTCGCGTCTTCGGCTCGGCCACCCGCTCGTCGAACCTCGGCTCGCGCCAGCAGGTGCGTCCGGCCGCGCCGCAGCCCATCCGCAAGGACGAGCGCAAGGCCGCCGAGACCTTCGCCGCCGGCGACAAGGTCTCGCACAAGACGTTCGGCCCGGGCGTGGTCACCGCGGTCCAGGGCGACACGATCGAGGTCGCCTTCTCGCGAACGGGTAAAAAGAAGAAGTTGATGAAGGGCTTCGCGCCCATAGTGAAGATCGACTAGGGGAGGACCCATGAAGCTCGGAATCATTGGCGCCATGGAGGTCGAGGTCGCGACCCTGCGCGACCAGATGGACGTGGAGCGCACCGTCACCCGCGCCAACATGGACTTTAGCGAGGGCGTGCTCAACGGCTGCCCCGCGGTGGTCGTGCGCTGCGGCATCGGCAAGGTCAACGCCGCCGCTTGCGCGCAGATCCTGGCGGACGAGTTCGGCGTGACGCATGTCGTCAACACCGGCGTCGCCGGCTCCCTGGACAACCGCATCGAGATCGGCGACGTGGTCGTGTCGACCGACGCCGTGCACCACGACATGGACGTGACCGGTCTCGGCTATGCCCCGGGCGAGGTCCCCCAGGTGGGTACCGTCGCGTTTCCCGCCAACGACGGGATGCGCGAGCGCGCCGTCGAGGCATGCCACCAGGTTGTGCCCGAGATCGGCGTGTTCGAGGGTCGCGTCGCCTCCGGCGACCAGTTCATCGCCGAACGCGCCCGCAAGGCCCGGATCAAGGCCGACTTCGACGCGATGTGCTGTGAGATGGAGGGTACCCCGATCGCCCAGGTCTGCTGGCTCAACGAGATCCCGTTCGTCATCGTGCGCGCGATCTCGGACAAGGCCGACGGCTCGAAGAAGGTCCTCTATCCCATCTTCGAGAAGCGCTCGGCCGAGCGCTGCGCCAAGATCGTCGGCGAGCTCGCCCGCCGCATGGCCTAGTAGCCGATGGCGGGCTCGCAGGTGATGCCCACGAAGTCGGGGCCCGTGTGGACCAGCAGATCGGGCGTGGCCGACGTGCGGATGACCTCGACGATGTTGTCCACGCGCTTGCGGACCTCGGTCTCCATACGGTCGAACAGCTCGGGCTCGGCGGGATCCATCGAGACGCAGATGCCCAGCACGACCTTCTCCAGCTTGGAGGCCGCCGCGCAGATGAGGTCGACCTCGGCGCGTAGCGCGCGCTCCCAGCCGCGGGCCTTGCGCGCGACGACGTAGGCGCCGTCTGGGTCGCAGGTCATGACCGGCTTGATGTTGAGGACTGAGCCCAGGCGGTAGGTCGCCTCGCCGATGCGGCCGCCCTTGCGCAAGTAGGACAGCGTCTTGGGGCAGAAGAAGATGCTCGAGTCGCGTGCCAGCCCCTCGAGCTTCGTGCGGATCTCGTCGAGCTCGAGGCCCTTCTCGGCAAGGCGCGTGGCGGCCATGACGGTGAGGCCGGCGCCCAGGCCGATGCTTTTGGAGTCGACGACCGCGACGGGGAAGTCCATCTCGGAGGCGACGAGGTTGGTAGTCTGGTTGGTGGCCGACAGGGCGCCCGCGATGGTCACGAACACGGCGGCTTCGTAGCCGTCGTCGCGCGCGGCCTCGAGCGTCTCGCGGATGGTGTGGGGGCTGGGCAGCGACGTGGTCGGGATCTCGGTCGCAAAGCGCTCGACCACCTGGGCAGAGTCGATGTCGACGCAGGAGCGGTACGTGCCGTCCGTGTAGTTGAGCAGAAGGGGCACGACGCGGATGTCGTGCTCCGCGACGAAGTCGACGGGCGTGTCGGTGCCCGAGTCGCAGACGATTGCGATGCGCTTTTCGTTCATGGGATACCTCTCGTTTCGCGAACGCCGCTTGTGGCGGCAGCGCGCGCCGGCCCACGGTCGGGCGCCAATCCATCGTCTCGACTATAGCGCAGGCCAGCGATGCCCCGCAGACGCTCTCGGGTTGCGGTCGAGTTCTCCGGGCGGGGTTGTGGTCACGTTCCGGTTCCGCCCGCGAACCCGGTTTGGCGCGATTGTGGGCCGGATACAATTGCCTGCAGAGAAGAACTTCGAGACAGATGTGAGGAAGCCCATAACATGACCCAGACCAGCACGCCCGAGACGTCGACCCAGGCAAGCGCAGCGTCCGCCTCGCCCGTGAGCAGGGCCACCATCATCCGCGAGCCCGCCGTGGTAAAAAGGCTCGCCCGCAAGTCGCGCCACAGCAAGATCACCTCCAACGGGACCGTCGCCGCCGCCGTCATGGTCGCCGCGGCGCTGCTGGCGGTGTGCGTCGCCAACTCGCCCGCCTACCACGTGGTGCACGAGGTGCTCGAGACGTCCCTCACGCTCGGCGTCGGGCCGCTGTCGGCCTCGCTTTCCGTCGAGCAGTTCGTCAACGACTTCCTCATGGCCATCTTCTTTTTGCTCGTGGGCATCGAGCTCAAGTACGAGATGACCGTGGGCCAGCTGCGCCGCCCGCGCCAGGCCGCCCTGCCCATGCTCGCCGCAGTTGGTGGCGTGGTCGCGCCCGCCCTTATCTACCTGGCGCTCAACGCCTCGGCGGCCCCGCACGGCTGGGCCATCCCCATCGCCACCGACATCGCTTTCGCCCTCGGCGTCATGTCGCTTCTGGGCGACCGCGTGGCCCCCGAGACCAAGGTCTTCTTCCAGACCCTCGCCATCGCCGACGACATCCTGGCCATCGTGGTCCTGGCCGTCTGCTACGGCCAGAGCCCCAGCATCGCCTGGTGCGCGGCGTCGCTCGTGTGCGTCCTGGTGCTTGCCGCCCTGGCAAGGGCCAAGGTCTACACCTCGCGCCACTACCTCGTGGTCGGCCTGGTGCTGTGGATCTGCATGTTCAACTCGGGCATCCACGCCACGCTCGCCGGCGTGATCCTGGCCTTCTTCCTGCCTGCCCGCTCCGACGTCCGCCTGTCCCAGCTGCGTCCCTGGCTTGGCAGCCAGGCCCGCACCCTCGACGACCACTACGACGACGAGACCCACGTCCTGGGCCAGCACGACTTCACGGCCGCTGCCGAGAAGGTCGAGCGTGTGATGCACCACGTCACCCCGCCGCTGCAGCGCGTCGAGCACGCGATCGCGGTCCCCGTCAACTTCCTCATCCTGCCGCTGTTCGCCTTCGCGAACGCGCAGGTCAGGCTCGTGGGCGCCGACTTCGGCGCAATAGTGTCCGACCCCGTCACCCAGGGCGTGTTCCTGGGTGCGGTGCTGGGCAAGCCGCTCGGCATCGTTGCCGTCACCTGGGCACTCGTCAAGGTCGGCTTTGCCAAGCTGCCGCGTCGCGTCACCTGGGACCAGGTCATCGCCGTGGGCATCATGGGCGGCATGGGCTTTACCATGTCGATTCTCATCGCGGGCCTGGCGTTCCCCAACCCAGCCGAGGTCATGGCGGCCAAGTGCGCGATCCTTGCCGGCTCGTTCACGGCGGGCGTGCTGGGCGTGCTCTTCGTGCGCGTCCACGACGCGATCGCGGGCAGGCGCCCGTCCGAGTAGCGGCTCGCGCGACGGGCCTTCCCGCCGCAGCTAGCTGACGGTCCCGTAGACGTAGCCCCAGCCGTGCGCGGTGATGATCGAGTTCAGCTGGTCGCAGAGCCTCGCGCGCCGGTAGGTGCCGGCGGGCAGCAGGTTGACCACCTCGATGAGGTCCTCGCCCAAGTCGTCCATCTCGGCACGGACGACCACGTCGAGCCTGGTCACGGTCTCGTCGACGGCGTACAGCGAGTCGACGAGCCTCTGCAGCTCGCCGTACTCGGGTGCGGGTGCGCTCGTGGGGCGCTTTTTGCTCTGGTTAGTCATGGCGACCATGGTACCCGAACGGCCCGCGTGGGTGCTCTGCGATCGGACGTGCGGGCCGCCTGTTGCGTGTCGGCAGCATGTGGCCCGGCTGAAGGGCTCCCACGCTGCGCCTTCGGCGGCATCTCGGGGTCTATACTTTTCGCGGACGAGAAGGATGCCCGAGACGCCCAACCACGCGTGCAAGGCGCGGGCGTGACCGAGGAGGACCAATGCCCAACGCATACGTCAACATGAGCGACGAGCAGCTTCGCGACGAGATCTCCCGACTGGAGGCCGAGGCGGACGAGCTGCGTGCCCGCGACCTCAAGCTCGACATGGCCCGCGGCAAGCCCAACCCCGAGCAGGTCGACATCTCGCGAGCCCTTCTCGACGAGCTCACGAGCGTCTCGAGCTTCGACGACGAGGGCGTCGACGCTGCCAACTATGGTTGTCCCGACGGTCTGCCCTCCGCGCGTCGCCTGGCCGCCGAGGTCCTGGGCGTCGACCCCGCCAACGTCATCGTGGGTAACTCCGCGAGCCTCTCGCTCATGCACGCCCTGGTGACCAACGCCTACGTCCACGGCGTCGCAGGCTGCGAGCCGTGGTGCCGTCAGGGCGAGGTCAAGTTCCTGTGCCCGAGCCCCGGCTACGACCGCCACTTTGCCATCACCGAGTCCCTCGGCATCGTCAACGTCCCCATCGAGATGGGTGCGGACGGCCCCGACATGGACGAGGTCAGGCGCCTGGTCGAGGGCGACCCGCAGGTCAAGGGCATCTGGTGCGTCCCCAAGTACGAGAACCCCACGGGCATCACCTACTCCGACGACGTGGTCCGCGCGTTCGCGGCCCTCAGGCCCGCGGCCAAGGACTTCCGCATCTTCTGGGACAACGCATACGCCGTGCATGACATCGTCCAGCCCGGCGACGAGCTTCTGGAGATCTTCTCGGCAGTTCACGAGGCGGGCAACTCGAACCTGGTGTACGAGTTTGCCAGCACCTCCAAGGTCACCTTCCCCGGCGCCGGCATGGCCTGGGTCGCCGCCGACGATGACGACCTCGCCGAGATTCGCCGCGCCTTCGGCATCGCGCAGGTCTGCCCCAATAAGATGGTGCAGCTTGCCCACGCCCGCTACCTGAAGGACCTCACGGGCGTGCGCGCCCATATGTCGCGCCACGCGCAGTTCGTCGCCCCGCGCTTTGCGCTGGTGCAGCGCAAGCTCTCCGAGGGCCTTGGCGACCTCGACGTCGCCACCTGGACCAAGCCCAACGGCGGCTACTTCGTGAGCTTCGACGGTCCCGAGGGCTCGGCCAAGGCCATCGTTGCCCTGGCGGCCGAGCTGGGCGTCAAGATGACCGGCGCCGGCGCCACCTGGCCGTACGGCAAGGACCCGCGCGACACCAACATCCGCATCGCCCCGACCTACCCCTCCCTCGAGGACCTGGGCGCCGCGCTCGACGTGTTCGTCGTGTGCGTCAAGCTCGTCTCGGCGAGGCTTGCCCTCCAGGCGAGGGTCGCGTAGGCGCCGATCGCGCGGGGCGGGCGTCGCCGTGGGTGTGACGCGAACGTATGAAACGACGCTGGGCCGGGGCGACCACGGAAGCCCCGGCCCTTTTCTGTAGAATAGGACGCTGCAAGTTGGGTGTGGGCGCGTGTCCGCACGTGGCGGCGCCCGCGCGAAGGTCGGGCGCGGGTTTGGAAAGGAACGTAGTCGATGGCTACCAAGAAGGGCCGCAAGAAGCAGGGTCGCACCACGGCCGACTCCGCGGTGAAGGGTGAGGCAAAGTCGGGCGGGGACAGGCGCAAGCGCTTTACTACCGTCGTCGTCGCCCTGATGGCGGTGCTCATGGTCCTGTCCATCCTGCTGCCCTCGCTCTCGTCGATCCTGTCGGGGGCCAACGCGACGCAGCGGGCCGCCTCGGCCGACTCCAACGACAGCTCGGACAAGGCCACCACCCAGCAGGAGACGGTGACCATGGATACCGTCGACGAGCAGTACGGCGCGCTCGTCAAGGAGCTCAAGGCCAGGCTCAAGAAGGACCCCAAGAACCTCGCGGCCCTTCTCAACCTGGGCAACGACTACATGGGCTGGGCCTCGACCGCCTCGTACTACGCATCCGACGACGCCGGCAAGGCACACGTGAAGGACCTGTACAAGCAGGCTATCGACAACTATGACGAGTACCTCAAGCTCAACGACTCCAACGACGTCCACGTCCGTCGCGCGCTGTGCCAGTATTACCGTGGCGACACCGACGACGCCCTCAAGGCGCTCAAGGACTTCACCGCCGGCAACGGCAAGGAGTACGGCCCCGCCTGGGCCTACCTGGGCGTGATGTACCAGCTTGGCGGCGACAACGACAAGGCCACGTCCGCCTACGAGAAGGCCATCGAGGTCGACAAGGACGATTCGTACGGCGCCAAGTCCCTTGCCAACCAGCAGCTGGCCGCCATGAAGGCCGGCGAGGGCAACAGTGGTTCGGCGACGGGCCAGCAGAGCCTCGAGAGCGTGCTCAACAGCGCGGCCACCTCGGGGAAGTAAGCGGCAAGAAGGGAGCACCAATGGAGCTCGCCATCGATTCCAAGCGCGAGGGGTCTCGCGTGACCCTGTCCGTCCACGGGGAGGTCGACGTCTCATGCGCCGACGTCCTGCGTGACGCCATCGACCGGGCGTTGTCGGCCGACGCCACCGGCGTCGTCTGCGACCTGGCCGACGTCCCCTACATCGACTCGACCGGCATCGGCGTGCTCGTGGGCGCGGCGCACCGCGCCTCCGAGGCAAACGTCACGCTCGAGGTCGCGCGACCGCAGCACAACGTCTCCCGCGTCCTGGCACTTCTCGGCGTCGGCGCCGAGCTCAACGTCCGCGACGCACAGTAAGGGGGAGCTCACTTGTTTGGCATCGGCGAGACAGAGTTCGCACTGATCCTGATCTTCGGGTTCCTGCTGTTTGGACCCGACAAGCTGCCCGGCATGGGCCGCACCATCGGCCGTGGCCTCAGGCAGTTCCGCGAGGCGCAGGAGGGTCTGACCAAGGTCGTCAAGGCAGAGGTCATCGACCCCATCAACGACGCCGCCAACGGCGTCCCCTCCAAGAAGGGGGCCGTCGACGACGATGACGCCGACCTGCCCGACGAGTCCGATCGCAAGCCGACCGAGACCTTCGCCGAGCGCAAGGCGCGCCTGGCCGCCGAGGCCGCCGCTGCCGACGCCGCCGCTGCCGAGAAGGACGACGAGCCCGCGACCGACTCCGACGCGTCCGCGTCTGACGCGGCCGCTGCCGCCCGCCGCCGCGCCGAGGAGCGCCGCCGCGCGGCCCACGTCCCCGACACCGATGACGACCTCGACTCCGACGCTGATGGCGACGCCGATGCGGACGCCCCCGCGCCTGCCGACGTTGCGGCCGCCGACGAGCCCGAGCAGGTCGACGAGTCCGCCGCCGCGGCGCTCTATGGCCTGAGCCCCAAGCGCGCCGCCGCCGTGCGCGAGCGTGCCGAGCAGGCCCGTCGCGCGGCAGCCGCGGCCGAGCGTGCCGACGCCGACGTTGATGCCGACTCGGACGACGACGTCGACTCCGACTCGGATTCGCACATCGCCGACAACCAGACCACCGGAGAGGAGGCAGGGACCGAGCAGGCCTAAAGGCCCTCCTCCCGAACGCCCATGCCCATAGGACCAGCTCGCATGCCGCTTCTCGATCACCTCGGGGAGCTGCGCCGTCGCCTTACGATCATGATCGTCTCGGTGCTCATCACCGCGATCGTCGTCTACGAGGCCACGCCCGTCATCATCGACGTCCTTCTCGATCCCATCCGCCCGTTTCTGCCGGGAGGCCAGTTGAGCGTGCTCACCGCCCTCGGCGGCTTCACGGTGCGCTTCAAGGTCGCCATCTTCGCGGGCATCATCGTGTGCACGCCAATCCTGGTGTGGGAGATCATGGCGTTCTTCCTGCCCGCCCTCAAGCCCAACGAGCGCAGGTGGGTCATCCCGACCGTCGCCGCGCTCATCGTCCTGTTCTTCCTGGGTATGGTGTTCTGCTACTTCATCATCCTCAAGACGGCGTTCGGCTGGCTGTACGCGCAGTCCTCCGACTTCGCCGCGGTCGTCGCCCAGGCCGAGGACTACATATCGATAATCATGCTGCTGGAGATCGGCTTCGGCGTGGCCTTCGAGCTGCCGCTTGTCATCTTCTACCTCACGATCCTCCACATCGTGCCGTACAAGACGCTGCGCTCCGGCTGGCGCTACGTCTACGTCGGCCTCATGGTCCTGTCGGCCATCGTCACGCCGGACGCGTCGCCGGTGACGATGTTCCTCATGTTCGCGGCGCTCATCACCCTGTACGAGCTCTCGCTTGCGGTCGCGCGCCAGGTGATCACCGTGCGCGAGGGCAAGCAGGCCCTCAAGTGGGGGCGCGACGAGTACCTCGAGCACTCGATGTAGCGTCACCACAAAAATTGTCGTTAGGTACTTGAGCTGCGAGAACCCGGCCGTCCGCCGGGTTTTCGCATGTGGGGGAACTCCAAGCGTCCCCCGCAAAGGCTATAGTGCCCAAAAGCAAGAAGGTCGCGCACGACCGCGCGGCCCATGAATGACACACGAAGGAGAGCTCTCTTGAAGCTCGTCGTTGCCGAGAAGAACGATGCCGCCCAGCAGATCGCACGCCTGTTGTGCGACGTGGGCAAGCCCAAGGCCGACAAGGTCTACAACACGCCCGTCTACCGCTTCGACCATGACGGGGAGGAGTGGGTCTCCATCGGCCTGCGTGGCCACATCCTCGAGCCGAACTTTCCGCCCGAGCTGCACTTTGACGAGCAGGAGGGTTGGTACGGCCTGACCGCCGATGGCGAGCACCTGCCCGCCGACCTGCCCGACGGCCTGCCGCGCCCGCCCTACGCCACCAAGCGCCGCCCCTACCTGGCGGACGGCATCGGCATCAAGGCCTGGAACATCCCGAGCCTGCCGTACCTGGTGTGGTCCCCGATCGAGAAGAGTCCCGCCGAGAAGGAGATCATCCGCGCGCTCAAGAACCTCGCCAAGAAGTCCGACTCCGTCATCATCGGCACCGACTTCGACCGCGAGGGCGAGCTCATCGGCTCCGACGCCGTGAGCCAGATTCGCATGGTCGCCCCCGACGTGCCCGTCTCGCGCGCCCGCTACTCCGCCTTCACCAAGGCCGAGATCGACCACGCCTTCTCCAACCTCGTCGAGCTCGACCAGGACCTCGCCGACGCCGGCGACAGCCGTCGCGCCATCGACCTGGTGTGGGGTGCCGTCCTCACGCGCTACCTCACGGTCGCCAAGCGCGCCGGCTTTGGGGACACCCGCTCGGCTGGTCGCGTCCAGACGCCCACGCTGGCCCTGGTCGTCGCCCGCGAGCGCGAGCGCATGGCCTTCGTGCCCGAGGACTACTGGCTCATCTCGGGCAAGGGCTCTGCCGACGGCACCGAGTTCAAGGTTAGCCATGCCAAAGGCCGCTTCACCGACGCAGACGAGGCAACTGCCGCGTTTGCCGCCGTCGACGGTGCGACCCAGGCCACGGTGACCGACGTCACCAAGCGCCAGCGCCACCAGCGCCCGCCCGCGCCCTTCAACACCACCAGCCTGCAGGCCGCGGCCGCGGCCGAGGGCCTGGCGCCCGGCCGCACGATGCGCCTGGCCGAGAGCCTCTACATGGACGGCCTGATCTCCTACCCGCGTGTCGACAACACCGTCTACCCGTCGTCTCTGGACCTGCGCGACGTCGTGAAGACCCTCTCCGCCGTCCCACAGTACGCGGCCTCGTGCAAGACCATCCTGTCGGGCAAGATGTACCCCACCCGCGGCAAGCAGGAGACCACCGACCACCCGCCCATCTACCCCACGGCGGCGGCCGACCCCGAGAGGCTCCAGCCCGCCGAGTGGAAGCTCTACAACCTGATCGCCCGCCGTTTCCTGGCCACCCTCATGGACCAGGCGACCATCGAGGGCACCAAGGTCAAGCTCGACGTCAACGGCCAGCCGTTCCAGGCCTCGGGCGACGTCCTCGTTGACCCCGGCTTCCGTGCGGCGTATCCCTTCGGCCTCAAGAAGGACGAGCAGCTGCCCATGCTCGAGGCAGGCGACGTCATCGAGGTTTCCGATATCGAGAAGGTCCAGAAGCAGACCGAGCCCCCCGCGCGCTACAGCCAGGGCAAGCTCATCCAGGAGATGGAGCGTCTGGGCCTGGGCACCAAGTCCACGCGCGCCAATGCCATCGATCGCCTGACGGCGGTCAAGTACCTCAAGAACGATCCCGTCGAGCCCAGCCAGCTGGGCATGGCCATCATCGCCGCGTTGGAGACCTACGCCCCGCGCATCACCACGCCCGACATGACCAGCGAGCTCGAGGCCGACATGACCAAGGTCGCCGAGGGTGTCGACACCCAGGATCAGGTCGTCCGGCACTCGCGCGCGCTTCTCGCCGAGGTGATGGAGGAGCTCCTGGAGCACACCGAGGACCTGGGCGAGGCAATCGCCGACGCCGTCACGGCCGACGCCAAGGTCGGCGTGTGCCCCAAGTGCGGCAAGGACCTGGTGATGAAGCACTCGCCCAAGACGCGCTCGAACTTCATCGGCTGCATGGGCTGGCCCGACTGCGATGTGACCTATCCCGTCCCGTCCAACTGCAGGGTCGAGGCCATCGAGGGCGAGGCCGGCGTCTGCCCCGAGTGCGGCGCCCCGCGCATCAAGTGCAAGCCGTTCCGCCAGAAGGCATTCGAGCAGTGCGTCAACCCCAAGTGCCCCACCAACTACGAGCCCGACGTCATCGTGGGCGAGTGCAAGGCATGCGCCGAGGCCGGCCGCCACGGCGACCTCGTGGCGCACAAGAGCGAGAAGAGCGGCAAGCGCTTCATCCGCTGCACCAACTACGATGACTGCGGCACCAGCTATCCGCTGCCTGCCCGCGGCGAGCTTCACGCCACGACCGAGACCTGCCCCGAGTGCGGCGCCCCCATCGTCGAGGTCATGACGGCGCGTGGCCCGTGGAGGCTCTGTCCCAACCCCAACTGCCCCGGTCGCGAGAAGCGCGCCACGCGCGGTCGCGGCGCTGCCGCCAAGGCGACGGAGAAGATGACGGACAAGAAGCCTGCTGCCAAGAAGACGGCCGCCGCCAAGAAGGCCACGGCGAAGAAGGCGACCACCAAGAAGGCCGCCACGAAGAAGCCTGCCGCCAAAAAGACCGCGACCAAGAAGGCCACGACCAAGCGGACCAGCAAGAAGGAGGCCGACGCCGAGTAGCGCAGGTCCTTCTCGATAGCTCCCTTACGCACGTCACTCGCAGCCAAAGGCGCGGGTGACGTGCTATTTTGTCTGCGTCCGTGGTTAGAATCTGACTCATGTGAACACTGTCCGATGCCGAACGAATGGGGACCCATGCCAGTCATACCCACCACAAGCCAACCGCGCCGCCCGATCGTTACGGCCGAGTTCGTGCTGACCGTCGTGTGGAAGACGTTCGTGCTGCTTGCCGCCGTCGTGCTCCTGTTTTGTGGCGCGCTGGTGGCGCTGAGGCTTTTGGGGGTGGCCTAGATGGAGCCTCGCAAGCCCAATTGGGGTGCCCGGCTTATCGTGCTTGCCTCGCTCGTCGCCGTCGATGCGGTCTTGATCGCCCTGGTGATTCGCCTGGGGCTGATCGAGCAGATCGTCGTTCCAAGGCTTCCAGGGCCTATTGTCGATTGGCTGTTCTGGTAGGTGCGCCCCGCACGCCGTAGGCGAGGGCCCGAGAAACACCGCGACTCCATTTGGAGGATTCGATGCTCGATAACAACGACACACCCAAGCCCAGGGGGCACAAGGCAAGGCTCGTCGCTCTCTTTGCCCTTCTCGCCATGCTTGCCGCGGGTGCGGGCATGGTCCTGGCGCTGCTTCATCCCTGGGCACCCATGCCTGGCGACGACTCCGACCCCACCAAGGTCGCGCAGGCCGCGGCAAGGGGCGTCTCGGCGTCGGGCGGCAGCTACAAAAGCTACGAGTTGGGCGGCTTCGAGGCTCGTGTGACGGACGAGGACGACGCGCGCCGGGTGGTCGAGGCGCTTGGATCGTCGCTCGGAATGTCGAATGCGTCCAGCCAGCTCGCGGACCCTGTGACCAACGTGGTCGGCGACACCAGCTACTATCGCTTTGCCGAGAGATCGGCCGGCGTTCCGGTGCTCGGCCGCTCCGTCACCGTCTCGGCGACCAACGGGACCGTCGACGGCATCGCGGGCAACGCGACCGACGTTAGGGAGAAGGACGCCAAGCCGACCGTCTCGCAGGAAGGGGCGGCTGCCGCGATCAACGACTATGCGAAGAAGGAGCTCGGGGCCACCGGCGACGCCAGCGTCGACGAGCTGGGCGACGACGACCTGGTCTGGTGGACGTTCGACGTGGATGAGCCCATGCTCGCCTGGCACACCACCGCAACGATTCCCGGGGCAGGGCCGTACGAGGTCGTCGTTGGGGCGCGTGACGCCAAGGTCCTCTCGTGCGCCTACGGCATCGATGAGGTGACCCTGCCAGGCGTCAGTGGGGACGTGAATATCGACGTCGACGATTACTCGGGGGACGGCAGGAAGACCAAGCTCGTCTCGACTCTCTATCGAGATTCGGATCACGAGGTCAAGGCTGCCGTTAAGACCACAAAGGCCGGCTCCAACAAGGTTCAGGACTGGTATCCAACCGACGAGTCCACCACTCGTTCGGTCATGGCTGGCGAGAAGAGCCGCGCTTCCAAGCAGGGTGTCTCGGCCATCGCTGCCATGAACAAGGCGACGGCGTTCTATCGTAACGTGCTTGGACGAAGCTCCTATGACGGCCAGGGAGCTCCCCTTACCGTTTATACGGATATCTACAACTACCCAGGTCAGATGATTGAAAGTTCTGCCAATGCCGCGTGGAATGGCGGATACGGGTGCTTCTACATCACGCGGGCGGGCACCGGCAAAAACGGCGAGAACGTCTTTGCCGGCATGACTGACGTCATGGGGCACGAGTTTACCCATGCGGTCATATCGAGCGAGGTTGATGGAAGCCTGTCCGGCGTCGAGGGAACGGCGCTGGGCGAGGGAATCTCCGACGTCATGGGCATGTGCGCCAGGCGTCACGACGAGTCCGCAAGCACCGCACCCAGTTGGGTGATGGGCGGCGTTGATCGCGATGCGAAGATCGCTCGGAAGCAAAAGTCTTGGTTCGATAGGGCAAACAACGTCCAGCACTATCAGTACGCCACCTATGACGAGCTTAAGGAGGCAATCGACGCCAACGAGGATGGTGTCGATTGCCACGACGGGGCGACTGTGGTGTCACATACCGCCTACCTCATCTGGCAAAAGTGGTCTGCGGGCGGCGATGCGACCGACCTCAGGTACACCGACCAGATTGCCGAGCTCTTCTATCGCTCGATACTGAACATGGCACGGGACAGCGATTTTGAGCAGTGGGGTCAGTCCCTCCGTAACGCGGCGGCGTCGATGGAGAAGGACGGGAGCATAACCGCTGGCCAAAAGTCCGTTGTGGACGAGGTTCTCAACCAGCAGGGCATCTCGGCGTACGGGGCCTCGGCATGCTATGTCGTGCGTGGCGATGCCGACCTCACCGTCCATACGGTCACCGGTAGGCCCTATGGTCTCTACCGAGTGAGCTTCGAGGCCACCGACGGCAGCGTCGAGGCGCCTGAACCGGTCGAGGTGCGCGTGGGTCCCGCGGGTCCCGCGGGTCTTATCCCGCTTACGCTCAAGGGTTCCGACTTCCGCTCGGGGGTTGTCTACGACATGAAGATCGAGGATCTTTCCGGGACGGGTCGCCACGTTCCCGTGCATAAGACGATTGTCTTTCTTCCGAACGTGCTGGACTTGCCCGACTCCCAGCCAGGCGAGGTCTTCTCGGACATCGAGGGATTCAATGCTCGCGTGGATGTGTACACCCCGTTTGGCGAGCCCGTCAACTATGAGCAGCCGAAGAAGGTCGACTCTGATGCCAAGGTGGTGCTCGCGCTCGATACCTCGGGTTCGATGGAGGGTGATCCCTACCAGGCGGTCTCGAATGCCGTGGAGAAGTTCGCGGGCGTCGCCCAGGTCAACAAGCTCCCCGTGGGCGTTGTCACGTTTTCCGACGAGGCGATCGAACAGCTCACGCCCGACTCGTATGACTACGTGAGGCTTTGCGGCATCCTTCCCTCGCAGAAGGCCGTTGGCTCCACAAACATCGAGGATGCGCTGAAGAAGTCGGCCAAGATGCTCGAGGGTGCGAAGGGCTCCAAGGCAATCGTCCTTATGAGCGACGGCATGCCCAACTGCGGCAAGCAGGACGCGGAGCTTGTCGAGTATGCCAACGAGCTCAAGCGCGAGGGCATAACCTTGTACACGGTCGGCTTCTTCAACGACCTGATTGGCTCTGAGCTCTCCTCTGCCCAGGGCCTGATGGAGAGGCTTGCGTCCGACGACTATCACTTCGAGGCGACGTCGGGCAACGTCGAGGAGTTCTTCGCGCAGATAGCCGAGCAGCTTTCGGGTACGAGGTACACCCTCATTCGTGTCGCCTGTCCCGTCGATGTCACGGTGGTGAGCGACGGCGAGGTCCTGAGCTCGGCAAGCGACCAGACGCTTACCTCGAGCTTCGGATCGGTCACCCTGACGTCTGTGGGCGACGGCTCGACCTCGGAGTCGTCCCAGGCAGACGGGGGTGACGAATCCGATACGTCGGACAAGGTGAAGATCGTCCGCATCAAGCAGGGCAGCGACTTCGAGGTTTACGTGAACGGCACCGGCAAGGGAACGATGGACTACTCGATCAGCTATATGGGCGCAGACGGCAAGTTCACGGACGAGAGGTCCTTCTCTGGCGTCCCCGTAAGCAAGGGCGCCCTCATCCAGTCGAGCACCGCGCAAACGGACAGCACGACCCTCGACATCGACAGCGACGGCGATGGTGTGGTCGACGAGCGCTGGCGGACCACGGCGACGGGTTCCGTCACCAAGGTGGCCCCGTCCGATGTGGCCGCGCACCGTATGACGGCGCTCGTGGTGGGGGTCGGCACGCTCACCCTGCTTGTGGGCGTAGTCGAGTATCGCCTGCGTCGCCGCCGCGCGTGCGCTTGATGCGTGTAGCATTGAACGAATCGACTCGCGAGAAAGGGGGAGGGGCATGGCCTCTGGGGAAGTAGTGCATGGGGGCGTGTTTCTCACCCTCGAGGGCATCGACGGCTGCGGCAAGACCACGCAGGTCGCGCGCCTGTGTGACGAGCTTGCGGGTCGCGGCCTCGATGTGGTTCGCCTGCGCGAGCCCGGCGGCACGCCCATTTCCGAGAAGGTCCGCGCCCTGCTGCTCGATCCCGACAACGACGAGATGAGCGACGAGTGCGAGCTGCTCCTGTACGAGGCGGCCCGCGCGCAGCTCGTCCGCCAGGTGGTCGAGCCCGCCCTCGCGGCAGGTTCCGTCGTCGTGTGCGACCGCTTCTTCGACTCGACCTTCGCCTACCAGGCGGGTGGTCGCGGCATCGACGAGGACGTGGTTTTGCGCGCCAACGTGCTCGGCTCGTGCGGCGTCGACCCCGACGTGACCATCCTTCTGGACCTCGACCCCGACGAGGCCTTCGCGCGTGCCACCGCCGGCGGCGCCGACCGCATGGAGGCCGCTGGCCTCGCCTTCCAGCGTCGCGTGCGCGAGGGCTACCGCCGCGTGGCCGAGCTGGCTCCCGACCGCGTGCGCGTGGTCGACGCGACCGGCACCCCCGACCAGGTGACCTCCCGCATCCTCGAGGCGCTGGACAGCGAGCTCGCGGCACTTCTCGGCCATGACGCGACCTGCCTGAACGAGGGATGTGCCGACGAGAGGCGCGCTGGCGAGAAGTGCGACGGCGGAGAGGGGCGTGGCTAGCATGGGGGTCCAGGCGTCCGCCATCCCGGCGCTCGACGGCATCGTGGGCCAGCCCCGCGCGAGGGCCTTCCTGGAGGCCGCCGTGCGCGAGGGGAGGCTCTCGCATGCGTACCTGTTCGTGGGTGCGGCAGGAAGCGGCATCGAGCGCGCCGCCCGTGCGCTGGCCAAGTGCGTCGTGTGCCCGCAGGCCGGCGACAACACCTGCGAGGAGTGCCTGCGCGTGGAGCACGGCACCCATCCCGACGTGCACTTCTACGAGCCCGCGAGTGCCGTGGGCTACATGATGGACCAGGTCCGCGAGATCATCTCGGACGCGCAGCTGACGTCGGTGCGCTCGGACGCGAAGGTCTACGTCATCCAGCATGCCGAGCGCCTGCGCTCCAACTGCGCGAACGCACTTCTCAAGACGATCGAGGAGCCGCCGGCGGGTGTCGTCTTCGTGCTTTTGGCCAACTCGGCCGACGCGGTCCTGCCCACGATCGTCTCGCGCTGCCAGGTCGTGCCCTTCCGCGTGATCTCGCCCGACGCCGCCGCGGCGGACGTTGCGCGCGACACCGGGGCGTCCGAGGCCGACTCGCGCATCGCCCTCAACGTCTGTGGCTCGTACGAGCGCGCCTGCGAGTGGCTGTGCGAGCCCGAGCCGCTGCAGAGCCGCCAGGCCATGGAGGACGAGATCTTCGAGCACGAGCAGAGCAAGAAGAAGCGCAGGTCGAAGACGGCAAAACCCAAGCAGGCCAAGACCTGCCTGCGTACCCGCCGCCAGGCCCGCCTGGAGGCGTTCCGTGCCATCGGGTCGCTTGGCCGGGCCGACTCCTGGGAGGTGCTCAAGGCCGCCGACCGCGTGTGCGAGTGCGTCGTGCGCGGCAAGGACGATCGCGAGCTCGACGAGCGGTATGAGAAGATGCTGACTGATCGTAAGGCTGACTACTTGAGTGCCAAGGCTAGCAAGGACCTCGTGGAGTCGCGCAAGCGCGAGTTCGCGGCCCGTGAGCGTTCGGCTATGATGGAAGTCCTTGCGGCAACGGAATCCCTGCTAAGGGACGTGCTCGTCCTTCAGGAGGGCGCCGTGGCGCCGCTCGTCAACACCGACCAGACCGCCCTCGTCGAGCGCCTCGCGCGCGAATCGACGGCGGCGGGCACCCTTGCCGCCATCCGCCACGTCTCGTCCGCGGTCGACGACATCAGGCGTAACGCCACACCCCAACTGGCCCTCGAGGCCATGCTCTTGTCCGTCAAGGAGGACCTCACATGCCCACCGTCATCCCGGTGAAGTTTGCATATTCGGCCTATGACCTGTGGTTCGATCCCAAGGCCACTGGTGCCCAGGCCGCCGACCACGTGATCGTCAAGACCGAGCGCGGCGTCGAGATCGGCCTCGCCACGCGCGATGCCTTCGAGGTCACGCCCGAGGAGCTGGGCGACACGACCGCCTCCGGCCGCCTCGCGCCCGTCCTGCGCGTGGCCACCGCGTCCGACCTCGAGCAGGCCGACAACCTCGCCATCAAGGGCGAGCAGGCACTGCCCACCTTCCGCCGTCTTGTCGACAAGTCCGGCCTGGACATGAAGCCCGTCGGCGTCGAGTACCTCTTCGATGGCGAGAAGGTCGTGTGCTACTTCTCGGCGGAGGAGCGCGTCGACTTCCGCCAGCTCGTGCGCGACCTGTCCCACGAGTTGCACGCCCGCATCGACATGCGCCAGATCGGCGTGCGTGAGGAGGCCGCCATCGTGGGCGGCTACGCGCACTGCGGCCAGGAGCTGTGCTGCGCGCGCTTCGGCAACCAGTTCGAGCCCGTCTCGATCCGTATGGCCAAGGAGCAGGACCTGCCCCTCAACTCCACCAAGATCAGCGGCGCGTGCGGCCGACTCATGTGCTGCCTGCGCTACGAGTTCGAGGCCTATCGCGACTTCAAGCAGCGCGCGCCCAAGAAGAACGCCGTGATCGACACCCCGCTCGGCAAGGCCAAGATTGTCGAGTACGACACCCCCAAGGAGCAGCTGTGCCTGCGCCTGGAGAGCGGCAAGCAGATCCGCGTGCCCCTCGCCGAGATGGAGGCGTCGCCCGCCGCCTGCAAGAAGTCCGAGGACCTGGGTTGCCCCTGCCGCCCCGACACGGTCCTGCGCTCCACCCTCGACAAGATCCTGACGCCCGAGATCCAGATGGCCCTGGCCGAGCTCGACCGCAAGAACGGCGTCCTGCCGCAGGAGACCTTCGACGAGTCCGACCTGTTCGTCGAGACCTCGCGCAAGCGCCGCCGCAAGTCCAACAAGGCAAAGGATGCCGAGAAGAACGCCGCCCCCGACGACTCGCAGGCCTCCGGCGAGCCGCGTCGCACGCGTCGTCGCGGCAAGGCCGCCGTCGCGGCCGACGGTGCGAACGATGCCGGCGGCGAGGGTGAGCCCAAGCCCAAGGCCAAGCGCCGCCGCACCCGCCGTCCCTCCCAGGCCTCCCAGCAGTCCGACGAGCGTCGCGACCAGCGCACGGCCGAGGCTGCCGACGCACCCGCCAACGGCACCCGTCGTCGTCGCCACCACCGCGCCGATGGCACGGCGGCAGACGCCGGCAAGGCCGTCGGCTCCAACGGCTCCGCCAAGTCGGACGCCTCCGGCAAGGCCAACAACCCCGGCAAGTCCGGCGAGCCCAAGCAGCAGCATGGCATGCGCCGTCGTCGTCGCCCGGGCGACAAGGGCGGCAACGGCAACGGTAACGGCGCACCAAAGCAGGACAACGCCCAGCGCAGTCAGGGCCACCAGGCACCCGCGCCGTCCCAGGGCAACGGCAAGCCCGAGTCCGCCGATGGCGCCGCCCCCAAGCGTCGCCGTCGTCACCGTGGTGGCCGCGGTCGCGGCAAGGGTGGCAACGGCGGCGCCGCCGGCCAGGGCGGCAATGGCGGCGCGCCTTCCGCCGAGTAGGCCCTCCCGTCCCGCGTGGGATACGGGGTCGACGTGCGGCGCCGTGCCTCTCGACGCACTTCTCAACAGATAGCGGACAACCCGTCGGCGACCGTGGGGCCCGCCGGCGGGTTGTCCGCTTTCGTGCGTTGGTGTCGGGACCGACGCGCCTATCTGGCGCCGTCGCCCGTGATGCCCAGCTCGTCGGTGTCCAGCCAGATGGTGACGGGGCCGTCGTTGAGCAGCTCGACCTTCATGTCGGCGGCAAACACGCCGCGCCCGACGTGCCTCACGTCCTTCTCGGCCAGCTCGCAGAACCGCTCGTAGAGCTCGCTGGCGAGGGCGGGCTTGGCCGCGTCCGTGAACGAGGGTCGGTTGCCGCGGCGGCAGTTGGCGTACAGCGTGAACTGGCTCACCACCAGCACCTCGCCGTCGACGTCTGCCAGCGAGAGGTTCATCTTCCCGTCGGGGTCGTCAAACACGCGCAGTCGGCTGACCTTGCCCCACAGCTTGGCCGCGACCTCGGGCGTGTCGTCGGGGCCCACGCCCAGCAGGACGAGGAAGCCGCGGCCGCACGAGCCGGTCACCTGACCGTCGACGGTGACGCTCGCGTGGGTCACACGCTGCAGCAACGCTCGCATTCGCACCTCCCTTACAGGCCGTAGATGGCCGAGAACTTGCGGGTGAGGTAGTCGGTGTAGTGCGTCGGGTCGAAGGGCGCGCCGCATGCCGACTCCACCAGCTCCGCGGGGTCCATCGAGCGGCCCCGGCGCCAGATGCGACTGCCCAGCCACTCGCGGATGGGTGCCAGCTCTGCTCGTGCGACCAGGCCGTCGAAGTCCATGCCCTCCTCGACCATGCGGTCGTGGAACTGCGCGCCGTAGGCGCTGCCCAGGGCGTAGGTGGGGAAGTAGCCGATCGAGCCGTCCGCCCAGTGGGTGTCCTGCAGGCAGCCGAGCGTGTGGTTGGGGACCTCGATGCCCAGGTAGCGGCGGTAGCCGTCGGCCCACAGGCCCGGGACGTCGGCCGCGGTCGCCTCTCCCGAGAAGAGCTTCTGCTCGATCTCGTAGCGGACCAGGATGTGCAGCGGGTAGGTCAGCTCGTCGGCCTCGGTGCGCACCAGCGACGGCTCGGCGCGGTTGCAGGCCAGGTACAGGTCGTGCTCGCTCACGCCGTCGAAGCGACCCGGGAAGCGCTTGCCCAGAAGTGACAGCAGCTGGCCGGCAAACGCCTCGCTGCGGCCGACGTAGTTCTCGAAGAAGCGCGACTGCGCCTCGTGGATGCCCATCGAGGTGCCGCCGCGCAGGCAGTTGTAGTCGTAGGCGGGGTCGACGCCCTGCTCGTACAGCGCATGCCCGCCCTCGTGCAGCATCGAGAAGACGTTGCTCATGACGTCGTCCTCATACACGTGGCTCGCGATGAAGGCATGCCCGCTCGAGACCGAGTCGCTGAAGGGGTGCTCGGTGCGCGCCAGCACCAGCGCGTCCATGTCCAGCCCCTCGAGCTCGACGATGTCACGGGCGAGCCTCCACTGGTCCCCGTCGTCGAACGTGCCCTCGATGCAGGAGCGGTCGGGCTGCCAGCCGCGCTCGCGGATCTGTGCGACCAGGGGCACGACGCACTCGCGCACGGCGTCGAAGAACCTGTCGTAGAACGCGCGCGAGGTGCCGGGCTCGAACTCGTCCAGCCACACGTCGTACGGGTCGCGCGACGGGTCCTTGTAGCCCGCGATCGTGCGCATGGAGTCGACGACGCGCTGCAGGTACGGCTCGAAGCTCTCCCAGTCGTTCGCGGGCTTGGCACGGTGCCACACGTCGGCCGACTCGACGGTCAGCCTCGTGAAGTCGGCGGCAACCTCGGCCGGGACGTTCGTCTCGCGCGCGCGGTCGCGACCGAGCACGCGCAGGCGGGCGCGCAGGGTCTCGTCCAGCCCCTCGGCCTTGCCGAGCCTGCCGAGAAGTGCGCCGAGCTCGTCGGAGCACAGAAGCTCGTGGTGGGCGCCGTCGAGCGTGGCCAGCGCCTCGCCGCGTGCGGGCGCGCCCTTGCGCGGGTCGACGGTGGCGCCGTTGAACATGATGTCGGTGATCGCGTAGCCGAGCGAGAACATGCGCCTCTCGATGTCGTCGAGCTCGCGAAGGTCTTGGGTGGTCTGTTCGGTCTGAGCCATGTCCGCACCTTTCGTTGTCGGTGTCGTCGCGGCCCGCGAGGTGCGTGGCCGCCGTGCCGTGTGACGAACTTGAGTGTAACGAGTGCCACGTGGATGCGCGATACTGGTGCGGGGTTGCCCGCGACGGACGGCCCCGGTTGCCGCGCGAGGGCGCTGCAAGCCTCCTAGAAGGGAATGCCGCCATGCCGAACGAGTCCGCCCCCACACCCAGCTTTGCCATCAAGGCCGATCGCTTCGTCTTGCCCGGCGGCCTGTTTGGCCCTGGCTACCTGCCGGTCGTCGAGGGGACCTTCGGGGTCTTCTCGACCGAGGCGCCCGAGGGCCTCGAGGTCGTCGACCGCACGGGCAGCTGGGTCGCGCCCGGCTACGTCGACACCCACATCCACGGCTACGTCGGCCATGACGTCATGGATTGCGACGCCGCCGGCGTCGACGCCGCCTCGCTCGAGCTTGCCCGTCGCGGCACCACCTCGTGGACGCCCACGACCCTGACCCAGCCCGTCGACCAGATCGAGGCCGCCTGCGCCAGCGTCGCCGAGGCCGCCGAGGGCCGTCCGCGCGACTTTCCGGGCGCGCGCGTCCAGGGCATCTTCCTGGAGGGGCCGTTCTTCACCCAGAGGCACGCCGGCGCGCAGAACCCCGCCAACATGTGCGACCCGAGCATCGAGCTTCTGTGCCGCTGGCAGCAGGCCGCGCACGGCCTGATCTGTGAGAGCTCTCTCGCCCCCGAGCGCGACGGCAGCGCCGAGTACTGCGCCGAGGCCGAGCGCCTGGGCGTCACGTGCGCCCTGGGCCACTCCGATGCCACCTACGAGCAGGGCATGGCCGCCGTCGCCGGCGGCGCCACCGTGTTCGTCCACACCTACAACGGCATGAGCGGCCACCACCACCGCGCCCCCGGCCTTCTCACCTGCGCCATGACGAGCGAGGGCACCTATGCCGAGATCATCTGCGACGGCATGCACGTCGACCCCTGCGCCGTGGCCGCGGTCGTGCGCGCCAAGGGTTGGGAGCACACCGTGCTCGTCTCCGACTGCCTGGGCTGCGCCGGCATGCCCGACGGCGACTACAGGCTGGGCGACCTTCCCGTCAGGCTCGCCGACGGCCTTGCCCGCCTGGTTACGGAGGACGGCGGCACCGGCAACATCGCCGGCTCCACGCTCACGATGGCGCGTGCCGCCAAAAACGTCTTCTCCTGGGGCATCGCCACGGCCGAGCAGGCCATCCGCATGGCCTCCGAGGTCCCGGCGCGCTCCTGCGGCATCGATGACGCGTGCGGCTCGATCAAGCCCGGCCGTGACGCCGACTTCAACGTCCTGGCACCCGACCTCAGCCTGCGCGAGACCTACATCGCGGGCCGCCTGGTGCCCGTCGGCTAGCGCGAGCTGTGCTATCCTAGCCCGCAGGCAACGACGGAGAGGCTCGTCTCGTCGCGTTGGCCGGGGACAGAGAGGGGGCCCATCGGCTGAGAGGCTCCCACCTGGTCTGACGGACGGGGTTCACTCCACCAGCCGCGACCTCAACGCCCTTCTCGGCAGGGAAGGCGCAAGTAGGGAAGCCGTCCGCCCCACGGAACGGGGCTAACGAGTGGGCGCTCGCGAGAGAAAACGCACGTGCGTCAATCAAGGTGGTACCGCGGTCATTCGCCGTCCTTGGGCAGTTGGGCTCAGGGACGGCTTTTTGTTTTGGAAGGGGAACCGAATGTCTTTGATCGATGACCTCAAGCTCATCGAGGAGCAGGCGGCCGAGGGGATCGCGAAGGCCCCGTCGCTTGACGAGTTGGACAAGATCCGCGTGGCGGTCACGGGCAAGAAGGGCTCGCTCACGGGCGTGCTGCGCTCGATGGGCAAGGTCTCGCCCGAGGAGCGCCCGCTGGTGGGCAAGCATGCCAACGAGGTCCGCGCCCGCGTCGAGCAGGCCCTCGAGGCCCGTAAGGCCGAGCTCGCGCAGCGCGCGCTCGAGGCCCGCATCGCCGCCGACTCCGTCGACGTCACGCTGCCCGGCCGCGTGCGCTCCGTGGGCAGCGAGCACCTGATCTCGCAGATCGTCGAGGAGGTCTCCGACATCTTCGCCGGCCTGGGCTACACCGTCGAGGACGGCCCCTACGTCGAGACGACCTACTACAACTTCACCGCGCTCAACGCGCCGGAGGACCACCCCTCGCGCTCCGCGCACGACACCTTCTACGTGGAGGACTACTCCGACGACGCCGACAAGACGAGCCACCTGCGCGGCGAGTCCGACATCCTGCTGCGCACGCAGACCTCCGGCGTCCAGGTCCACGTGATGGAGGAGAAGAAGCCCCCCATCTACATGATCTGCCCCGGCACCGTCTTCCGTCCCGACACGGCCGACGCCTGCCACCTGCCGCAGTTCACCCAGATCGAGGGCCTGGTCGTCGACGAGGGCATCACCTTCGGCGACCTCAAGGGCACGCTCGACTACTTCTGCCGCGAGATGTTCGGCAAGGACCGCGCCACGCGCTACCGCCCGCACTTCTTCCCGTTCACCGAGCCCAGCTGCGAGGTCGACGTCTCCTGCAACGTCTGCCACGGCAAGGGTTGCCGCTTCTGCAAGGGCACCGGCTGGCTGGAGATTCTGGGCTGCGGCATGGTCGACCCCAACGTCTTCGGCTACGTGGGGATCGATCCCGAGAAGTACTCGGGATTCGCGTTCGGCATCGGCGCCGAGCGCGTCGCCGCGCTTCGCTACGACCTGCCCGACCTGCGCATGCTCGTTACGGGCGACATGCGCTTCCTGCGCCAGTTCTAGCGTCCACCCCACGATTCAAGGCAACCCGAGAAAGGCATCGCAATGCGCGTCTCGTATGAATGGCTCAAGAGCATGGTCGACCTGCCCGACGACCCCGCGGTCCTCGCCCGCGAGTTCGTCCGTACCGGCACCGAGGTCGAGACCGTCGAGAAGGTCGGCGCCAACCTCGACCACGTCGTGACCGGCCAGGTCGTCTCCAAGCAGCCCCACCCCGACTCCGACCACATGTGGCTGTGCCAGGTCAGCGTCGGCAACCAGAACGTCGACGACGAGGGCAACCCCGCCCCGCTGCAGATCGTCTGCGGCGCACAGAACTTCGAGCAGGGCGACAAGATCGTCGTCGCCATGATCGGTGCCGTGCTGCCCGGCGACTTCAAGATCAAGAAGTCCAAGCTCCGCGGCGTCGAGTCCTTCGGCATGAACTGCTCCACCCGTGAGCTTGGTCTGGGCTCGGACCACGACGGCATCATCATCCTGCCCGCCGACGCCCCGCTGGGCGTTCCCTACGCCGACTACGCCGGCGTCGCGGACACGGTCCTGGACTGCGAGATCACCCCGAACCGTCCCGACTGCCTGTCCATGCACGGCATCGCGACCGAGGTCAGCGCGATCTTCGACCGCGACACCCACGTCGACGACCCCACGGTGACTGCCGAGAAGGGCCCCGACGCCCACGACCTGGTCGAGGTCAGCATCGCCGACCCCGAGCTGTGCTCGCGCTACACCGCCCGCGTCGTGCGCAACGTCAAGATCGGCCCCAGCCCCGAGTGGCTCGCCCGCCGCATCGTTGCTGCCGGCAGCCGTCCCATCAACAACGTGGTCGACGTCACCAACTACGTGATGTACCTCACCGGCCAGCCGCTGCATGCCTTCGACCTGGGCAAGCTGTCCGAGCGCGACGGCAAGCGCCATGTCGTCGTGCGCGCCGCCGCTGAGGGCGAGTGCCTGGTCACGTTGGACAACGAGGAGCGCGTCCTGACCGGCGACATGGCCGTCATCACCGACGACGGTAAGACCCCGATCGCGCTGGCAGGCGTCATGGGCGGTCTCGACTCCGAGATCGGCGACGACACCGTCGACGTCCTTCTCGAGAGCGCGGTGTTCGACAAGAGCCACATCTCGCGCACCAGCCGCACCCTCGATCTCATGAGCGAGGCCTCCATCCGCTTCGAGCGCCAGGTCGACCCGTCCTCCTGCGTCGCGGTCGCCGACATCGCCGCCGCCCTGTTCGAGCAGTGCTGCGGTGCCGAGGTCTGCCCGGGCGTCGTCGACTGCTACCCCGTGCCCGTCGAGCCGGTCCGCATCACCCTGCGCCCCGACCGTGTTCGCGCCCTTTGCGGCGCCGACATCGCAGATGACGAGATGGCCCGCTCGCTCACGCGCCTGGGCTGCGAGGTCAGCGCTGCCGGAGACGGCACCCTCGCGGTCGTCGCGCCCACGGCCCGTCCCGACCTCACCCGCGAGATCGACCTGGTCGAGGAGGTCCTGCGCCTGTGGGGCATGGACCGCGTCGACGCCACGCTGCCCGCCGCCAGGAACCACCACGGCGGCCTCACCACCGACCAGCGTCGCGTCCGCGGCATCGGCCAGACGCTTCGCGCCTGCGGCCTCAACGAGACCAGCACCTACTGCTTCGCCGACCACCGCGACCTCGAGCGCCTCAACATGCCCGAGGAGGGTCGCGGCATCCCCGTCAAGATCTTGATGCCGCTGGTCGCCGACCAGTCCGAGATGCGCCGCTCGATGCTGCCGGGCCTTCTGCGCTCCGTCGCCTACAACCAGGCCCACGGCGTGCCCAACGTCGCCCTCTACGAGATCGGCCGCTGCTTCTACGCGCACCGGCACAAGAGTCAGCCCGACGAGCCGCGCTTCGTCTGCGGCGTCATGGCCGGCTCCCGCGGCGAGGCCCAGTGGAACGACAAGCCCGAGCCCTTCGACTTCTTCGACGCCAAGGGCGTGGTCGAGGAGCTTCTGGCCTCCCTTCGCATCGAGAAGGTCCGCTTCAAGCCTTGCGACCCCGAGCGCTTCCCCTGGATGCAGCCCGGCCGCAGCGCCGAGGTCCTTGCCGGCGGCGAGTCCATCGGCTGGGTCGGCAACGTCCACCCGCTCTCGCTCAAGAACTTCGAGGTCGACGGCGACGTTCTGGCCTTCGAGCTGTCCGAGGCCGCGCTTTTGCGCCTGGCCAAGCGCGAGCTGCCCTACCACGAGGTGCCCACGCTGCCCGGCGTCGAGGTCGACCTGGCAGTCGTCGTTGACGAGAAGGTCACGGCCGAGCAGCTCATGCAGCGCATCACGTCCGCCGGCGGCAAGCTGCTCGACGAGGCCCACCTGTTCGACGTCTACCGCGACCCCGTCCGCGTCGGTCGCGGCAAGAAGTCCATGGCAGTCTCGCTGACCTACCGCGCCGCCGACCACACCCTCACCTCCGCCGAGGTCGAGAAGGTCCACGACAAGCTGGTCGCCAAGCTCACCAAGGGCCTCGGTGCCGAGGTCCGCGGCTAGCCCGGATGCCTAGCTGGAACATCCACACCGCGCATGTGGAGCGGCTCCTCCGCGAGGGGGAGCCGCTCTCCTACGGCGTGCGAGACGCCAACGACTTCCTCTTTGGCAACCTCGTGCCCGACATCTACGTCGGATACATGGTCCAAGGCACTTCTCGCACGATCGCCTACGCGCAGACGCACATGGCCGACCCCACGTTCATGCCGCTGCCCGACGCCGACCTGTTCTGGGAGCGCCACATCGCCGGCCGCTCGCCCGACGAGGTCAGCGACGTCACGCTCGGGACCTGGGCGCACCTCACCGCCGACCGCCGCTACAACGCGGCCTCGCGACGTATCGTTGCCGAGAAGGGCCTTGTCTGCGGCGACCCCGTCCGCGTGCTCAAGCAGCGCGACTTCGATACGTTTGGCCGCACGCTCGACATCTCGATGTCACCCGAGGTCACGCCCGAGCTCCTGGCCGAGTGCGCCGACTTCCCGCAGTACCCGATCCTCGCGCCTGATGTGCGTTTGACCTGCGACTCCGCCTTCGCCGTCGTGCGTCACAACGCCAGCGCCCACGTTTTTGGCGTGCCGCGCTACGACCTTCTGGACGCCGACTTCTTCCGCAGGACGTTCGACGAAGTCGACTCCGCCATCGCCGGTCCCTTGCGTGAGCGCGCCCGCTCCCTCGGTCTGGCCTAGGCGCAAACAGGCACGTTTCGCACAAACGTGCCAGTCACACGTCTGATTGACTGTTCCGATGCGCCAACCTGCCACGGCAGCTAGCGTCTACTTGTGGGCGCGGCCGCACGCGTGAGCCGCGGCGGCAGGGATGACGGGCTCGTGTCCCGCGCCCTCGCGCTCCCACAGCAGCGCCTCGCGGGCCACGGTGTCGTCCCATATGGCGGGGTGCACCTGCGCCTGCGGTACGAGGGTGACCTCCTGCCCGCAGGCGTCGCCCATCGTGCGCGCCAGTCTGGCCGCTATCTCGTCGCTCATGCCCGGCTCGTCCTCGACCATCACGACGGGGGTGGCCTCGCCCATCACCAGCCACATCCTGCGGATCGGCCACGGTCGCGTCGCGCCCGCCATACCACCCGCCGCGCCGCCTGTGCCCGCGAACGTCTCCGCGGCGGCGCCCGCCGCCTGCGACAGGCGCTGCCAGGTACGGTCCCTCCCCGCCTCGCGTGCGACCGCGCTCGATCGCCCGGGCTGTGGCCACTCGTCCGCCCCGCGTGCCATCACCCGCGCGAGCCTCGCGCGTTCGCGCACCACGCGAACGTCGTTCGCGATTGCCAGGCGCAGCTTCGGTACCTGTGGCAACGTCTCTCGCCACAGCCGCCTCGCGGCGTCTGGCCCCATGCGGTGGGGAAGCGCGGGGTCGCCCAGGCCAAGAGGGCTCCCGCCGTTCGTGCCGCCCACGCCGTCTGCGGCCTCTGCCGCAAGAAGTGCGTCCCAGTCCGTGCCCGACATGCCCGTCACGCTCGCGCGGCCCTCCCGTCCCAGCGACTCGGCGCGTCCGACAAGTGGGACCAGCACGCGAAAGACGGCGTCGCGGCTCATGGGGGAAGCGACGAACTCCGCCTCGTCCATGCGGGAGACGCGTATCAGCTGCCCGAGCGCCTCGGTGTCCTCCCACATCATGTACAGGGTGCGGGCCTGCGACTGCGACCCGTGGTGCTTCTCGGTAGAGAGCGTGTCGGTCATGCTTCCCCCGTTCGCCTGGGCATTGTCTGCAGACACGGACCGCGTGGCCCGCGGTTCGCGATTACGGATACACTATGACCTGGTATGTCGATTCGTAAGGGGAATCATGGCGCGTTTCGAGAAAAACTCCGACACGCTCCTGTACGTGCAGGTGTCTGACTACGTCCGCGAGAAGATCTACTCCAAGGAGTGGGGCGTGGATGACCGCATCCCGTCGGAGCACGAGCTCATGGCGATGCTGCACCTGTCGCGCGGAACCGTGCAGAAGGGCATTCGCGCCCTGGTCGACGAGGGTCTTCTCGTCCAGCAGCGCGGCCGTGGCACCTACGTGACGCAGCCCGTCATGGCACGTCCCTCGTCCAACAGCCTGTTGTCGTTCGCCGAGTCCATGAGCGTCCAGGGCATCCCCTACGAGACCGAGGTCGTCGAGAAGCGCGTCGAGCCCGCGGGCACCGCCTGCTCGCGCGAGCTTGGTATCGAGAAGGGCTCGCCCTATCTGTACCTCGCCCGCGTGAGGCGTGTGTTCGGGGAGCCCGTCATGTTCATCGAGAGCCACCTCAACCTGAAGGTGTGCCCGGGCCTTGCCGATGCCGACTTCGCCGACGAGGGGCTGTTCGCCGCCGTCGAGCGCATCAGCGGGCGTGGGGTCGGTACCTCCGAGATGGTCTACAGCGCCCGTGCCTGCGGAAAGACCCGCGCCGAGTGGCTGCGCTGCGACGAGCACGCGCCGGTTTTGGAGTGCGCGCAGCTGGTGCGACTGGAGGACGGCACCCCGATCGAGTGGGGCAGCGTGTGGCTGCCCGCCAACCGCTGCGTCATCAGCTCCGAGACCCACCGCGCGGAGTAGCTTGCCGTGTCGCGGCGATATAGCTATATTGCTGCGAATTAATCTAAGTGGTCCGAATCATATAAGAAACTTGCTACCAAATGGCAGAAGCCACACCACGTTGCGTGAGGGGTGCGTCCGTGCGCAAAACGCGTATGTATAATCCGAAATATCACTGGTTCGACCGATTTCGGAAAGGACGCAGGACCCATGAAGAAGATCATCAACGCCCCTGAGAACTACGTCGACGAGATGCTCGAGGGCATCTACGCCGCCCACCCCGACAAGGTCAAGTGTGCGGCGGACGACCTTCGCTGCTACTGCACCGCCCACAAGAAGGATGGCAAGGTCGCCATCATCACCGGCGGTGGCACCGGCCACCTGCCCCTGTTCCTGGGCTACGTCGGCGACGGCCTGATCGACGGCTGCGGCGTCGGCGGCGTCTTCCAGTCCCCCTCCGCCGAGCAGATCTACAACATCGCCACCGAGGTCGAGGCTGGCGCCGGCGTCCTGTTCCTCTACGGCAACTACACCGGCGACATCATGAACTTCGACATGGCCACCGAGATGCTCGAGATGGACGACATCGAGGCCAAGTCCATCGTGGGCGCCGATGACGTCCTGTCCAACGAGAACGTCGAGGCCCGCCGCGGCGTTGCCGGCATCTTCTTCATGTACAAGGCCGCTGGCGCCAAGGCCGACCAGATGGGCACCCTGGACGAGGTTCTCGCCGCCGCCAAGAAGGCCGGCGACAACGTCCGCACCGTCGGCTTCGCGCTGACCCCCTGCGTCGTCCCCGAGGTCGGCCACTCCAACTTCGAGCTGGGCGAGAACGAGATGGCCTTCGGCATGGGCATCCACGGCGAGCCGGGCGTCTGGAACGGTCCGATCAAGACCGCCGACGAGCTTGCCGCCGAGTCCGTCGACGAGATTCTCAAGGACATGCCGCTGGCCGAGGGCGACGAGGTCGCGCTTCTCATCAACGGCCTGGGCGCCACCTGTATCGAGGAGCTCTACATCCTCAACAACTCCGTCCGCAAGCAGCTCGAGGCCAAGGGCATCAAGGTCTACCGCTCCTGGACTGGCGAGTACGCCACGTCCATGGAGATGATGGGCGCCTCCATCTCCATCTGCAAGGTTGACGACGAGCTCAAGGGCTACTTCGACTACCCGATCGACACCCCGTTCCTCTGCCAGAAGTAGTCGGTTCTTCTCGACAGCGAACAGACGGAACTACCAACAGGAGGCTTCAAGCACATGGACAAGCTCACGATCAACGACATCCCCGAGATGTTCGAGAAGGTCGCCGAGATCTTCGCCGAGAAGAAGGAGGAGCTCAGCGAGATGGACGCGGCCATGGGTGACGGCGACCTTGGCCTCACCATGAGCAAGGGCTACGGCGCCCTGCCCGGGTTCCTTCGCGACAACGCCGCCGAGGGCGACGTGGGCAAGATGATGATGAAGGGCGCCATGAAGATGCAGAACACGGTCCCGTCGACCATGGGCACCCTCATGAGCTCCGGTATCATGTCCGCCGCCAAGGAGTTCAAGGGCAAGACCGAGCTCGAGCCCGCCGACCTCGCCACCTACGCCACCGCCTTCGCCGCCGGCATCAAGAAGCGCGGCAAGTGCGAGCTGGGCGACCGCACCATCCTCGACTCCGTCAACGCCGGTGCCGAGAAGGCCGCGGCGCTCGTCGCCTCCAATCCCGACGCCACCTTCGAGCAGGTCATCTCTGCCGCGGTCGAGGGCGCCGACGAGGGCGTCGAGGCCACCAAGGACATGCTTCCCAAGTTCGGCAAGGCCGCCGTCCACGCCGCCAAGGCCAAGGGCGTCGCCGATCAGGGTGCCCTGGCCGGCTACTACATGCTGCTGGGCCTCAAGAACTACTTCTGCGCATAGGCGCATAGCCGAGAAGCACCCACGAGCCCGATACGATCGGGCCCACACGTGACCGGTGGGGGAGGCAAGGCGGTTCCGTCTGCCTCTCCCTCATATAACAGAGGGGGAAATAACTTGCTGTACAACGATCCGAAGACCTTCCGCGAGGACATGCTCAAGGGCTACGTCGCCGCCTATCCCGACTACGTTGTCGAGGTTCCCGGTGGCGTCGCGCGCGCGACCAAGATGCCCGAGGGCAAGATCGCCGTCATCAACGGTGGCGGCTCCGGCCACTACCCCGCGTTCTGCGGCATCATCGGTGACGGCTTCATGGACGCCACCGTCGTCGGCAACGTCTTCACCTCGCCCTCGACCGAGGACGTCCTGGGCGTCGCCCGCTCCGTCGACCAGGGCACGGGCATCTTCATCGTCGGCGGCAACTATGCCGGCGACAAGATGAACTTCAACATGGCCCGCGACCGCCTCGTCGCCGACGGCGTCGACTGCCGCACCTTCTACATCACCGACGACGTTGCCGCCGCCAAGCCCGAGGAGGCCGAGAAGCGCCGCGGCAACGTCGGCACCTTCACCGTCTTCAAGACCGCAGGTGCCGCCGCGGCCGACGGCGTCTCCTTCGACGAGCTGGTCCGCATCACCGAGAAGGCCAACGACCGCACCCGCACCATGTCTATGGGCTTCCGCGGCTGCACCCTGCCCGGCGAGCCCGAGCCGCTGTTCCACGTGCCTGCGGGCAAGATGGAGGTCGGCCAGGGCATCCACGGCGAGCCCGGCGTCGGCGAGGACGACATGGCCAGTGCCGCCGAGGTCGCCCAGATCCTGGTCGACCGCGTCCTGGCAGAGGCCCCCGCGGACGACTCCAAGCGCATCGCCGTCATCCTCGACGGCCTGGGCTCCACCAAGTACGAGGAGCTCTTCGTGGTCTGGGGCACTGTCCGCCAGCTGCTCGAGGACAAGGGCTACACCCTGGTCGAGCCGCAGGTCGGCGAATTCGTCACCTCGCTCGACATGGAGGGCATCGCCCTTTCCGTCGAGTACCTCGACGACGAGCTCGAGAAGTACTGGTGCGCCCCGTGCGACACCGCCTCGTTCCGCAAGGGCGACAGCTCCGTCGCCAAGGGCGAGCGCAAGGTCTACGCCGAGCTCTCCGAGCAGGTCGACACCTTCGAGGCCGGCTCCGCGGCCTCCGATGCCGCTGCCGACTACATCGTCGACGCCTTCGGCCGCATGAAGCAGGCCATCGCCGACGCCGAGGATGAGCTTGCCAAGATCGACGGCGTCGCCGGCGACGGCGACCACGGCCGTGGCATGGTCAAGGGCTCGACCTTCGCCTTCGAGGCCGCCAAGGCCGCTCGCGAGAAGGGCGCTGCGGCAGGCTCCGTCCTCAAGGAGGCCGGCAAGGCTTGGGCCGCCAAGGCCGGCGGTACCTCCGGCGTGCTGTGGGGCTCCGCGCTCGAGGCAGCCGGTGCCGTCGTCGGCGACCAGGCCGAGGGCTACGACGCCAAGGTCGCGGCTGACGCCGTGAAGGCCGCCTACGAGAAGATGCTCTCCCTGGGTGGCGCCCACCGCGGCGACAAGACCATGCTTGACTGCCTGATTCCGTTCGGTGAGGCCCTCGAGGCCGAGGCCGCCTCCGGCAAGTCCCTGCTCGAGGCTTGGACCGCTGCCGCCGAGGCCGCGCAGGAGGCCGCCGAGCAGACCGCCAACCTGGTTCCCAAGGTCGGCCGTGCCCGTCCGGCTGCCGAGCGTTCCCTGGGCACCCCCGATGCCGGCGCCATCTCGATGGCCCTGTGCATCCGCACCGTCCTTCCTGAGGCCTAGGTTCTTCTCGAAAGACTGGGTTAGGTAGCACTTTTCCTACCGTCTGTGGACCACAAATCCGCAGACGGTAGGAACAAAATTCGGATAATTGTTATAGGTATCATTAGAGTGTTTATCGGGTACCCACCAATTTGTGACCACTTTTGGGGCATCCGACACAAGCGGAGGAAAGGGAGAAAAATGGCTAACGCCGATACCGCTCTGTTCAAGCCCGAGCTCGTCTTCTTCGACATGGAGTGCAAGGACCGCGAGGACTTCTTCAACCAGCTCCACGACAAGCTCGATGCCATGGGCTACATCCAGGACACCTGGTTCGAGGGCATCACCACCCGCGAGAAGAACTATCCGACCGGCCTTCGTTGCGGCGCTGCCGAGATCGCCATCCCGCACACCGACCCGCAGCACCTCAAGAAGCCCTACATCGCCATCATCAAGCCGAAGACCCCCGTGCGCTTCGAGCACATGGCCGGCGTCGATGACGACGTCGATGCCGAGCTCATCATCAACCTCGGTGTCGAGCGCGACGGTGGTCAGGTTGCCGTCCTTCAGAACCTCATGAACATCTTCATGAACGACGACGCCGTCAAGGACATCATGTCCCAGACGACCGCCGAGGGCCTGATCGAGTCCATCACCTCCCGTTTCGAGTAAACTGGGTTAGAGTTCTAGGCACTACGGCCCAAGCTAAGGCGCGGGCCTGGTAAATAGGGGTAGTTCTTATAAGGAGGATCTACTATGACCGCTCACATCATCGTTGCCTGTGGCTCCGGCGTTGCCACCTCGCAGACCGTCGCCTCCAAGGTCGAGCGTCTGCTCAAGGCCGACGGCGCTGACGCCGACGTCGAGGCCGTCGACATCAAGTCGCTGAAGCACGTCATCAAGAACGCCGACATCTACGTCTCCATCGTCAAGGACGACACCGACTGGGGCATCCCCGTGTTCAACGGCGTCTCCTTCCTCACCGGTGTTGGCCAGGACGCCGAGCTCAAGAAGCTCGAGGCCGCCATCGACGAGGTCAACGCCAAGAAGAGGGGCTAAACTAGTCCTTGGGTCTGCCGGGCGCTTCGCCTGGTGCTGACAGATGCATGACAGCATGGCCCGCATCGCAAGGTGCGGGCCATGTTCTATTAACAGAGAGGGTTGTTCACGTGGCCAAGCGCAAGAAGAAGGAGATCGTCCCCGGCAACGCTTCCAAGAAGCGCATGGAGGAGTCTCACAAGAAGCCCGAGAACAAGTTCGGCATCTCCAAGGGCGGATGGTGGGCGTTGGTCGTCTGCGAGGCCGTGCTGCTCGTCGTCTGCTTCGTCACCGGCAACATCGTCTATGGCATCCCCGCCTTCGTACTCGCGATCTTCATCGAGCACAACGGAATGGACGTCCTCCTCGAGGACTACAACAACATGCTCGAGGAACGTCGCCAGGCCATCGGCGTTGCCAAGGAGGGCATGAGCGACGAGGAGCGCAAGGAGTTCATGGAAGAGATGCGCCAGGCGCGCATCGCCAAGCGCCGCGAGAAGAAGGAGCGCAAGGAGGCCGAGGCCATGGGCCTCACCTACGAGCAGTACCTCGAGGCCAAGCGCCTGGGGGAGGAGCGCGTCGAGCGTGACGCGGCTTCTCGGGGGTCGGCCGACGTTGACGGTTCGTCCGATCTCGACCACTCTGATGTCGAGAAGGACAGCGAGTAGACGGCACTTCTCGGCATTCTGCCACGGCACTTCTCGACAGCTCTATGCATGTCCCCCTATTGCTCATTTTGGTCTAGAAGAGCAATTGGGGGACATTTTGCGCTCTAAACAAGCAATCGGCTGATTCATCGGCCGTTCGGAGGGCTACACTTGCCATAGCCCGATAACTCGGGTGAGCAATCAACTCTTTATGGAAGGGGAGTATGAGCATGGCAACTGATTGGAAGCAGATTGGCGCCGTCAAGGAGGTCCAGGAGCTTGCCTACCTCATGTGGGACAAGAACTGGGACGAGGCCAACGGTGGCAACATCACCTACCTGCTGACCGACGAGGAGGTCGCCGAGCTCGGTTACACCCCTGGCGACGGCCGTAAGGTCGACCTCGAGATCCCCGACGGCGTCCGTGGCAAGTACGTCCTGGTCACTGCCACCGGCTCCTACTTCCGCGAGCTGCGCGACGATCCCGATCACCTGCTGGGCATCTGCTACATCCCCGAGGAGGGCGACTACTACGAGATCGCCTATGGCCTGATCGACAACAAGCCCTCCTCTGAGTTCCCCGCGCACCTTGCCGCCCACGCCGCCCGTCTGGCCGTCGACCCCGAGCAGCGCGTCGTCATGCACAACCACGCCACCAACGTGCTTGCCATGACCCACGTCGGCCCCACCGACGAGAAGGAGTTCACGCTTGCCCTTTGGAGGCTCATCCCCGAGGCCATCGTGCTCTTCCCCGAGGGCGTCGGCCTGGTGCCCTTCATGGTCTGCGGCACCCAGGAGATTGCTGACGCCACCCTCGAGAAGATGAAGGACTGCCGCTTCGTCGTCTGGCAGTACCACGGCGTCTTCTCCGTCGGCAAGTCCCTGCACGACGCGTTTGGCCTGCTCGAGACCGTCGACAAGGTCGCCGGCGTCTACATGGACATCCAGAAGAGCGGCAAGTACAACGGCGGCATCGACAACGATGGCCTGCGTGCCCTCTGCAAGCGCTTCGACCTCACCCCGCGTGCCGGTTACATCGACTAGCTTCTATGCTGGCTGGGCGCGTAGCGTCTGAATCAAAAGAGTCCCCGTATCGTTTGTCAAGGTACGGGGACTTTTTTTCGGTAAATGGGAATCCAAGGAATATTTCTCAGAGTTCTAACGCGCAATCAAATAGTATTTCCTGCTGCGAAGCAGACATGGGACCACATCAGTGGATCTATTGGATGCGAATAAATGGTCCAACTGCTTGACCAAGTGAATGCAAAAACCGCAGGTAAATGACCTGAAAGCAAATTCAAGTAAAAGTGAAATAAAATATTAATTATAGCTATAGATTTTTGTTTGTGTATTTCACAATTGTTCAAATCTGCCTGCCGATGGAAAAATTAGTCCTTCGTCACAGATGTTCCATATGGAAACCGTGTTACTATCCATAAAGCACCATTTGGCTATTTGCCAATTGCTTTTGGTGTGAGCACCACCGTGGGAGAGAGAGCAAGTAAGTACTACTGCACTAATGCACATGGAGAAGGGAGTGCACTGATGGATGCTTTGCTAGCTGTTGTTAACTACATCCTGGGATTCGGAGCCGCAGTCTTCGTCCCGCTGATCATGCTCGTTCTTGGACTCTGCGTTAAGATGAAGTTCTCTGACGCGTTCATCGCCGCCCTGACGCTCGGCGTCGCTTTCACCGGCATGAACATGCTCACCGGCTTCATGACGGGCGCCATCCAGCCCGCTGCCGAGGGCCTCGCCACCAAGACCGGCGTTGTCCTCACCACCGTCGACACTGGTTGGCCCGCGATGTCCGCCATCGCCTGGGCTTGGCCGTTCGGCGTCCTTTGCTTCCCGCTGCTCATCGTCATCAACGTCATCCTGCTGGCTACCAACAAGACCAGCACCTTGAACGTTGACCTTTGGAACGTGTGGAACCTCCTGTTCACCTGCGTCCTCACCAACTACGCCTGCGAGGCCGCTGGCATGAGCGCTGGCATGGCCATGGCCATGGCCTTCATCGCCTCTGGCATCATGGTCGTCCTCGGCCTGAAGATCGGCGACGCCTGGGCTCCCACCGTCGAGCAGATCACCGGCATCCCCGGTGTCACCGTTCCTCACTCGATGACCTTCACGGCTGTCTTCCTGCTTCCGTTCGAGGTCATCATGGAGCACATCCCCGCGATCGAGAACAACAAGGTCGACGCCAAGTGGCTCCGCGATCACCTGGGCATCTTCGGTGAGAACGCCGTCATGGGCCTCATCATCGGTGTCGTCCTGGGCGCCATCGCCTACTCTGACCTGCAGAAGGCCCTGACCCTTGGCATCCAGGCCGCCACCGCCATGCAGCTCTTCCCGATGGTCTCCAAGCTCTTCATGCAGGCCCTGTCGCCGATCTCCGACGCCGTGGGCGAGTGGATGAAGTCCAAGTTCAACGACGGTCGTACCCTGTACATCGGCCTTGACTGGCCCATCGTCGCTGGCTCCAACGAGCTCTGGGTCACCACGATCCTGATCATCCCGTTCGAGATTCTCTTCGCGGTCCTGCTTGCCCCCATGGGCAACACCGTCCTGCCCTTCGCTGGCATCATCAACCTCTGCGTCGCCGTCCCGGCCCTGTTCATCGCCGGTGGCAACCTGATCAAGATGGTCATCCTGGGCATCATCGGCACCCCGCTGTACCTCATGGTCGCCTCCTCCTTCGCTGGCTACTGCACCAAGCTGGCCCAGACCTGGTCGCCCGACGCCCTTGCCAACATGGGCAGCAACCCCAGCATCACCTGGTCCACCCTCGAGTGCCCCGACTACCGCTGGGTCATCGTCAACGGCCTGTCTGGTCACCCCGTCGCCATCGCTCTCCTGATCGTCTGGCTTGCCGGCTTCGTCTGGCTCATGAAGGTCATGAAGCAGCGCAACGAGGTCATCAACAAGGAGCTCGGCCACTAAACCGAGGTCTGACTGACCGACTTGCTCAATACTCTCTCGTATTGTTTCAAAGGGCCTACCTCTACGGGGGTAGGCCCTTTTTCTGTATCAAAAATCGTCAGAATCTTGCACGTAGTATATTTGCGTGCATGCAGATAAGCACAGGTAAACAAACCAACAGCACTTCTCGACAGAGAAGTGCTGCGTAAACTAGGCGCGCAACATATGGATATAAAGCGGTATCCCGGAGGAATGAATTCGCACGGCGAGGGTGTTATCTTGAACTCATCGGAGGAAGCACTTTGGCAACGATGAGAGGAAGTAACAATGGCTGGTTACGACAACGTCCCTGATTACGAGATTCGCCGCCAGATCGTCGAGGTCGCCCAGATGATGAACCGCAAGGGCCTCGTCGGCACCTACGAGGGCAACATCTCCGTCCTCAAGGGCGACAAGGTCTACGAGACCCCGTCGGGCAACTCCAAGGAGCTGCTGACCGAGGGCAAGATCATCTGCGTCGACCGTCAGGGCAAGGTCCTCGAGGGCGAGCTTGCTCCCACCTCCGAGACCCCGATGCACACCATCTGCTACACCCTGCGTGACGATGTCCACTCGGTCGTCCACTGCCACGCCCCGTACTGCACCGCCTTTGCCCAGGCCTCCATGGAGTACGACGACCCTGCGTCGCCCGAGTTCCAGATCCTATTCGGCAAGGTTCCCTGCCTGAAGTACGGCACCCCTGGCTCCCCCGAGATCATCGAGGAGCTCCCCAAGTACATCAAGGACTATGACGTCGTCTTCCTGGCCAACCACGGCGTCCTGGCCGTCGGCTCCACGCCGCTCGAGGCTTACAGCCGCATCATGTCCGTCGAGATGCTGCTCCAGGTCTACTTCATCCGTAAGATGCTCTTCCCGAACGTCGAGTGCGACCTGCCCGCCGACGAGATCGCCAAGCTCGCCAAGATGCACGACGAGAAGCGTGGCTAAGCTAGGTTAGCGCCATTGGGCATTTGCCCTTACGAATGCGGGGCCCAACCGACTTGGTTGGGCCCCGCAACTTGTTGGGTCGAAAAATGTGACTCGCAGGCTACCGCCACAAATCGGCTTCTACCGAGAAGGACGGTCAAGCTCGAGGCACTTCTCGGCAGGGGACTGACGAGGATTTATCTCTAGGGCGTGGGCTCCGCCGTCTCGTAGTAGCCCGTTTCCTCCCAGTGCTTGCGGTAGGCCAACGGAGTCATGCCCTCGGACTCCTTGAAGATGGCGGTGAAGTGCGAGGGTTGGGGGATGCCGCACATCTCGGCGACGATGCGGATGGGCTTGTCGGTGTACTTGAGAAGGTCGCGTGCGTAACGGAGCCTGTTGGCCATGACGTAGTCGCCGATGGTGACGCCCACGTAGCGCTTGAAGCTGCGAGACAGGTGGAACTTGCTAACCCCGACGTGCTGAGCGAGCTCGTCGAGGGTCGTCTTGTCCGCGTAGTGCCAGTTGAGGTAGTCGACGGTCTCGCGGATGTACTCGGGGACCGAGTTGAGGGTGAGGCTGGAGTCGACGCGGTTCTCAAGAAGCAGGGTCATCATGTGGACGAGTGTGTCGTTGATGAGAATCTCGCGACGGATGCTCGTGGCCTGCGCGAGGTCCAGAATGTGCTCGAACAGCGTGCGATAGGTGTTGAAGTCGCTGTTGACGTCGGTAAAGTTGTCACCGCGCTTGGTGTACTCCTTGTAGAAGCCACGTGCCGAGTTGCCGTTGAACTGGAGCCAGTAGTAGGTCCATCCCTTGCCGACCGCGCCGATTGAATACTGCTTCTTGCAGTCAAACCAGATGATGTCGCCCTTGCGCTGGGCGTGACGCTCGCCCATGTAGTCGAAGTACCCTTCGCCGCTGACGGTGAAGAACACGTTATAGGCGTCGAGCGCGGGGGCCTCGCGCGAGAAGGGCGGGACGGTCTCGTAATAGCCGACGCGTTGGATGTAGAAGAACGTGTTGATCGCCGTCGGAGTCGGGGTCGCGATGATGCGAATCGAGTTTTCGGAGAGGTTGTCGCGCTTCACCTGGGTAGTGATGTGCGGCTTGGAGGTCGGGCCAGTCTGCTTGCTGGGAATGACCTTCAGCACATGGTTTCCCAGGGTGGTGACACCCTTGCCTTCCTGCAGTTGAGTGTCGTTGTCTTCGGCCATCTTGCCCTCCTGCTCGCATCAACAAGATAATGATACTACAGCGCAAGAACGCAATGTGTGTCTTTGCAATTTCGTTACGTACGGGGTATGGAGAAGGACCGTGCGCCGCGCAAAAAGAAGCCGCGCCCCCATGGTGGGGACGCGGCTTTCCTGACGTCTGTGACCCTCTGAGGGCCTAGGCGCTCTTGCTGCCTACTGGATCTGGCAGACCATGACCATGTTGGTCGAGGTGGTGTAGTCGCCCTGGGCGGGGGAGGTGCCGGGGTCACCGGCGGTAACGACGACCAGGTCGCCGGTCTCGACGAGGCCCTTCTCCTTGGCAAGCTGCAGCGCCTGCTTGACGGTGGCGTTGAGCGAAGGCATCGTCGTGGAGTGGAAGGACCTGACGCCCCAGTAGAAGCTGGTCTTGCGGATGGTCTTCTCGGAGGGGGAGAAGGCGTACAGCGGCAGCTTGGGACGGAAGTCGGCGATGAGGCGGGCGGTGCGGCCGGAGTTGGTGGGGGCCAGGATGCACTTGGCGCCGACGCGCTCGGCAGTGGTGACGGCGGCAAAGCCGATGGCGCCGTTGACGTTCTTCACGCCGCCACGGTCGAAGTAGTGGTCGCGCTCGGGCAGGTACTTCTCGGTCTCACGGCAGATGGAGGCCATCATCTTGACGGCCTCGACCGGGTACTTGCCGGCAGCGGTCTCACCGGAGAGCATGACGCAGTCGGTGCCGTCCATGACGGCGTTGGCGACGTCGTTGACCTCGGCGCGGGTCGGACGCGGGTTGCGGATCATAGAGTCGAGCATCTGGGTGGCGGTGATGACCGGCTTGTAGGCAGCGTTGCACTTGCGGATCATTTCCTTCTGCAGGTGCGGGACCTCGTGTGCGGGAACCTCGACGCCGAGGTCGCCGCGGGCAACCATGATGCCCGAGGAGGCCTCGAGGATCTCGTCGAAGTTGGTGACACCGAGGGCGCACTCGATCTTGGGGTAGACGGAGACGCGCTCGGCACCCATCTGGGCGCAGATCTCGCGGATCTCGCGGACGGCGGCCGCGTCGCGGATGAAGGAGGCGGCGATGGCGTCGATGCCGAGCTCGCAGCCGAACATGATGTCGGCGCGGTCCTGCTCGGTGACGGCGGGGAGGCCGATGTTGACGTTGGGGACGTTGACGCCCTTGCGCTCGCCGATCTCGCCGCCGTTGGTGACGACGCAGTGCATGTCGTTGCCGTCGACGCTTTGGACCTCGAGGCCAACCAGGCCGTCGTCGATCAGGATGATGGAGCCCTTCTCGACCTCGGAGGGAAGGTTGAGGTAGTCGAGCGAGATGTGGCCGGCGTTGCCGTGGAAGCTCTCGTCGGTGGGCTGGGCGGTGACCACAATCTCGTCGCCGGTGGAGACGGTGATCTTCTTGCCGTCCTCCAGAAGGCCGGTGCGGACCTCGGGGCCCTTGGTGTCGAGCAGGATGGCGACGGGCATGCCGAGCTCCTCGGAGACCCTGCGGACGCGCTCGACGCCGGCACGGTGGTACTCGTGCGAGCCGTGCGAGAAGTTGAAGCGGGCGACGTTCATGCCCGCCTTAATGAGCTCTCGAAGGACGTTCTCGTCCTCGGTGGACGGACCCATGGTGCAAACGATCTTAGTCCTCTTGTCTGCCACTGACGTTCCTTTCTATCGATGCTCTGACCCGTTGGGGGCCCGAAATGGCGAATTCGGCAAGCGATCGCGCTGTGGCGCTCATCGCCCGATGGTCCCATTCTACTCAGGCCGCGCGGTTTGTGACAAACCTTTGCCGAGTCCTGGCAAAAATGAAACAAAGTGCACGTAAAGCCCACTAATTTGCATGAAGTTGCCCAACGATGAGTGGACATTTGCCAGTGGTCGCGGCAGAAGGCGTGCACTATACCAATTTGCCCGCAAGTCACATGCCGACCTGCTCGCCGATGGCGTTCGTGGTGCTTCTCGGCAGAGAAGGACGGGGCAAAAAACGGCCCGCCGGCAGAGCCGACGGGCCGCGGGGCAGCGATTGCGGGAGGTGCTAGCAGACGACGCTGCGCTCGACGAAGTCGGTGCCGTCGGCGTAGGCCTGGGCGTTCTCCAGCGTGACGTGGGCGATCTGGGAGAGGGCCTCGTGGGTGAAGAATGCCTGGTGCGAGGTCATGACGACGTTGGGGAAGGAGCACAGGCGCGAGGTGACGGAGGTGAAGACCTCGGCCGAGCGGTCGCGGTAGACGTTGGCGTTCTCCTCCTCGTAGACGTCGAGGCCGGCGGCGCCGATCTTGCCGGACTCGATGCCGCGGATGAGGGCCTCGGTGTCCACCAGGCCGCCACGGCCGGTGTTGACGAAGATGACGCCGTCCTTCATCTTGGCGATGCTCTCGTCGTTGATCATGTGGTGGCTCTCGTCGTTGAGGAAGGCGTGCAGCGAGATGAGGTCGGCGCGCGCGTACAGCTCGTCGTAGGAGACGTACTCGTCGACGATGTGCTCCTCGTCGACCAGCTTCTGGTTGGGGTACAGGTCGGCGCCCAGGACGGTCATGCCGAAGCCCTTGCAGATGCGGCAGAGGGCGGCGCCGATGCGGCCGGTGCCGATGATGCCCGCGGTCTTGCCGTGCAGGGTCTCGCCGACGAGGCCGACCAGCGAGAAGTCGTTCTCGCGGACGCGGGCGTAACCCTTGTGGATGCGGCGGTTGGCCGTGAGGGCAAGGCCCATGGCGTGCTCGGCGATGGCCTCGGGGGAGTACGCCGGGACGCGGGTGACCTTCATGCCAAGGGACTTGGCGAAGTCGACGTTGACGGCGTCGAAGCCGGCGCAGCGCATCAGGACCAGACCGACGCCGTAGCCGCGAAGGATCTCGAGGGTCATGGCCGAGACGTCGGCGTTGACGAAGGCGCAGACGGCGTCGTAGCCGCGCGCCAGCGAGGCGGTGACCGGGGTGAGGTTGGTGTCGGTGTAGTCGATCTTGATCTCGGGGAACTCGGCAAGCTCTCGGTCGAAGGACTGCTGGTCGTAGCTCTTGGTGCCGAAGAAGAGAATCTTCATGTTCGTTCCTTTCGCGCCGGTCTTTTTGGTGAGGGCCGATCTTGTCCAATCGCAACAATTCTAAACCATTCGCCTAATATGTCTCCATCAGACTTGACGTTGGAAACGAAATAGGCACAGGAGCGTGACAGAATCCCGCCGGTACTTCTCGGCAGCACCTCTTGGCAGGGGAGAAATGGTGGGACGGGACGCCGCGGCGAATCGAACGAGCCGACGTCGGGTACGATTGGACCTAAGTTAGGCATGCCCGGCATGGCAGCCTTGGTGAGCCCTTGCCCCTCCTGGGGAATTATGATCGGGCATCAATCTGCCGGGCCCAGACCCCAGGAGGAACATGAACGACTACCTTAACGCCGCGGACGAGGTCGTCCGCGCGCAGGGTACCGATGCCGCCAACGGCCTTGGTGCCGCGGAGGCCGCCTCGAGGATCGAGAAGAACGGCCCCAACAAGCTGGCCGAGGCCAAGAAGGACCCGCTGTGGAAGCGCCTTGCCTCGCAGATGGCCGACCCCATGATCATTATGCTGCTCGTGGCCGCCGTGATCTCGGCAGCCGTGGGCATGGCGCAGGGCGAGGCCGACTACGCCGACGTCGTGATCATCCTGTTCGTTGTCGTGGTCAACGCAGTGCTCGGCGTCGTGCAGGAGAGCAAGGCCGAGGAGGCCCTGGCGGCCCTGCAGGAGATGTCCGCCGCGCAGAGCAAGGTCGTGCGTGACGGTCGCGTCGTGATCGTCCCGTCCGCCGAGCTCGTCGTGGGCGACGTCGTGCTGCTGGAGGCCGGCGACTCCGTTCCCGCCGACTGCCGCGTGCTCGAGAGCGCGATGATGAAGATCGAGGAGTCGGCGCTCACGGGCGAGTCGGTGCCTGTCGAGAAGCACGCCGAGGCCCTGGCCCTTGCCGAGGGAACCGACGACGTGCCTTTGGGCGACCGTAAGAACATGTGCTACATGGGCTCGGTCGTCGTCTACGGTCGCGGCCGCGCCGTGGTCGTGGCCACGGGCATGGCCACCGAGATGGGCAAGATCGCCGACGCGATCGCCCAGGCCGCCGACGAGCAGACGCCGCTGCAGCGCAAGCTCGACGAGCTGTCCCACATCCTCACCAAGCTGGTTGTGCTGGTGTGCGCCGTGGTGTTTGCCGCCGGCGTCCTGAAGCACGGTGGCCTCGCGTTCTTCTCGAACGTGGAGGAGGTCCTCGACACCTTCATGGTCGCGGTGTCGCTGGCCGTTGCCGCCATCCCGGAGGGCCTGGTCGCGGTCGTGACCATCGCCCTGTCCATTGGCGTCACCAAGATGAGCCAGCACAACGCGATCATCCGCAAGCTCACCGCGGTCGAGACGCTCGGCTGCACGCAGGTCATCTGCTCCGACAAGACCGGCACCCTCACCCAGAACCGCATGACGGTCGTCCGCCACGCCACCGAGGCCCTGCCCGCGCTGGTCGAGAGCATGGCGCTGTGCTCCGACGCCCGCTGGGACGACGCGGCCGGCGAGGCCGTGGGCGAGCCCACCGAGGCCGCCCTGGTGGCCGACGCCGCCAAGGAGGGTCTGACCACCTCCGACCTGGCGCTCTCCAGTCCGCGCATCGGCGAGGCCCCCTTCGACTCGAGCCGCAAGATGATGTCGGTCGTCTGCCGCGACGAGGACGGCCGTGTGACGCAGCACACCAAGGGTGCCCCCGACGAGATCCTGCGTCGTTGCACCCGCATCCTGACCGAGGACGGCGTGGTCGAGCTGACCGACGAGGCCAGGGCCAACATCCTGGCGCAGAACAAGGCCATGGCCGACGACGCCCTGCGCGTGCTGGCCGCCGCCCGCCGCGAGTGGGGTTCCGAGTCGCCCGAGTCCTTCTCGGCAGACGCTCTCGAGAAGGACCTCACGTTCGTCGGCCTGTCTGGCATGATCGACCCGGTCCGTCCCGAGGTCGGCCCCGCCATCGCCGAGGCCCACGACGCCGGCATCCGCGTCGTCATGATTACTGGCGACCACATCGATACGGCCGTCGCCATCGCGAAGGAGCTCGGCATCGTCGAGCGCCGCGAGCAGGCCATCACCGGTGCCGAGCTCGACCGCATCTCCGACGAGGACCTTCTCGAGCACATCGGCGACTACAATGTGTATGCGCGCGTCCAGCCCGAGCACAAGGTTCGCATCGTCGACGCATGGCGCAAGCGCGGCATGGTCGTCGGCATGACTGGCGACGGCGTCAACGACGCGCCGTCCATCAAGCGCGCCGACATCGGCATCGGCATGGGCATCACCGGCACCGACGTCACCAAGAACGTCGCCGACATGGTTCTTGCAGACGACAACTTCGCCACCATCATCGGAGCGGTGGAGGAGGGTCGCAGGATCTACGACAACATCCGCAAGACGATCCAGTTCCTGCTCTCGTCCAACCTCGCCGAGGTCATCTCGGTCTTTGCCGCGTCGCTCGTCGGCTTTACCATCCTCGAGCCGACCCACCTGCTGTGGATCAACCTGATCACCGATTGCTTCCCCGCGCTGGCCATGTGCATGGAGAAGGCCGAGCCGGGCATCATGAAGCGCAAGCCGCGTGACGCCGCCGACGGCGTGTTCGCGGGTGGCATGGGCATCGACTGCGTGTTCCAGGGCATCGTCATCAGCATCCTCACGCTGGTGAGCTACTTCCTGGGCCACTGGTTCGAGTACGGCACGATGGACATCTCCAACGTGCTCGCAGACCCCAAGGCGGGCCTCGAGGGCATGACCATGGCGTTCCTCACGCTTTCGATGGTCGAGATGTTCCACTCGTTCAACATGCGCAGCCGCAGGCAGTCGATCTTCTCGCTCAAGTCCCAGAACAAGTTCGTGTGGGGCGCCTTCCTGTTGGCCCTTGCGCTGACCTTCGTCGTCATCGAGGTCCCGTTCTTCGCGGGCGCCTTCGGCTTTGCCGAGATCAGCTGGCAGGAGTACCTGACCGCCATGGCCCTGGCCGCGCTCATCATCCCGGTCGTCGAGATCGAGAAGGCCGTCATGCGCTCGCGTGACGCCAAGCGTGCCGAGAAGAACTAGCTGATGGCAAGGCGACGGCAGCAGGACCGCAAGCGCGCCCGCAAGGAGGCGTCGCGCCCTCGCGAGGGCGCGGGTCCGCTGCCGTCGCTACTTGGCATGTCCGACCTGCCGGGCTTCGATGAGCTTGCGCCGACCGACGCCCAACGCGTCGCGTTTGACGCCGCGGTTGCCGAGGCGTCCGCGGCAGGCGTTGCCCCAGAGGAGCTCTCGATGGGGTGCGTCGTGCGTCTGGACAGGGGCTTTCCCGCCATCGCCTGCGCCGACGGGACCTTCAGGGCCGAGTTTTCGGCCCAGCTCGCCAAGGACAAGTCCGCTCGCGCCGCCGTCGGCGATTGGGTTGCCGTGCGCAGGCCCCAGACGCATGACATGGGCGTTGTCGAGAAGATCCTGCCGCGCGAGAGTGACATAGCGCGTTGGCGCGGCGGCAACCGCGGCGAGCGCCAGACGCTTGCCGCCAACGTCGACGTGGTGCTGGTGGCCCAGGCGGTCTCCGACTGTGGGGTCGAGCTCGACCGTATCGTCCGCTCGGTCGTGATTGCGATGGATTGCGGTGCCACGGCGGCGGTAGTCCTCACGAAGGCCGACCGTGCCGCGAGCGCAAGTGCCCTTGCGGCCGACGTCTCCCTGCTTCGCGACGTGCTTGGCGAGGACGTCCCCGTGGTCGTTACCTGCGCGGGCGCAGCCGATGGCGATAGCGTCTCGCGCGAGGGGCTGCAGAATGCCATGGAGTCCGCCGGTGCCAGCTGGGGCGAGGGTGCCGTCAGGTCGTTGGTGCCCGAGGGCACGGTGGCCATCGTGCTGGGCGAATCCGGTGCGGGAAAGTCCACGTTGCTTAACGCACTTCTCGGCAGGGAGATTTTGGAGACCGGCGCGGTGCGCGAGTCCGATGACGCGGGCAGGCACACGACCGTCGCGCGCAGGATGGTCTCGCTCGCGGGTGCCGGCGTGATCGTGGACGAGCCTGGCCTGCGCAGCCTTCCTTTGGTGGGACACGAGCGTGGCCTTGCCAAGGCGTTTCCGCTGATTGCCGATGCCGCCCGCGAGTGTCGCTTCCGCGACTGCACACATACCCACGAGCCGGGTTGCGAGGTTCGCGCGCGTGTGGGCGAGGGTTACGACGAGGCCCAGCTCGAGGCCTATGTCACCCTTGCCACCGAGATGCGTGCCGCGGCCCTGACGCTTGACCCCGACGTGGTTCTGTAGCGTCGTCGCGGCAAGATTTCCTTAACCCAATTTGCGGAAGTTGTGCCCATGCCGTGTGCGCGGCGTGGGGCTTTTTGCGCCAAATCAAAGGCCGCATCGTGCGACCGAATTCGGCCGGGTATGAGTGCCTGCCCATTGGCGATGGCCTGTCAGATTCCCGTTATATGAGTGACTGCCAGGGATTTCTTTTCTTCTGGCGAGTCCCGCCGGCATGGTGCCGGGCGGGAGAATTCTCCCACGCAACAAATCCGGCGTGGGGAGCTTGCCGATGTCACTCAGGTTCAGGGTCGTGTTCGCATTGTCTTGCGCGGTACTCACGTTACTCGCGTTCACCTCGTATGCGGGTCAGGTTCGTGCCGAGGCCGAGAAGGTCAGGTCGGACGCGATAGCGCGTTACGGCGGCGAGGTCGTGAGCCTTGTCGTCACCAACAGGCAGATCGAGGCGGGCGAGACCGTCTCCTCGAGTGACGTCTCCAAGCGCGATTGGGTGGCTGACCTTGCCCCAGACGGTGCCCTTACCAGTGCCGACGACGTTGTGGGCAAAAAGCTCACGGTCGCTGCGGCCAAGGGCTCGCCTGTGACCAGGCTCAACTTCCGCGAGGACGGCGAGGGGATTGAGGTCCCGCCGGGCCACATCTCGATCGGCGTTGCCGTGGGCGATCGTGTGGGTCTGGCGCCGGACACCCTTCCTGGCACCAGGGTCGTCGCCTACTCCACCACCGAGAAGGGCACCACGCTTCTGGCTTCCAATATCGTCGTCCTCTCGCTCGGGAAGAGCGGGTCGGGGGCATTGACGGGTGCAAACCTTGCCGTGATGCCGGACGACGTTGCTAAGGTTCTCTCCGCGAGTGCCGCTGGTGACCTAAGGCTCGTGGTTCCCGCCGATGACGTTACGGAGCTGCCGACGGGGGATGCCATTGCTGCCCCGACGGTTCCCAAGGAGAAGGGGGCTAGGTAATGGCCGAGCGTTGGTTTGTCTGTCTGCCGGAGGAGCGACTCGAGATTGGTGAGGGTGCCATCCGCGCGTTGTACCCCGGGGCCGAGGTCGTTCGCGAGTCGGATGCCGCACGGCTGCGTGCAAGAATGCTCGCGCAGGTACCCAGGCATGCGTCGGCCCTTGTGGGTGCATGTCCTGGGGGTATGACTGCGGTCAACCTCGCTGCGACGATTGTGCGCGATGGGCATGCCGATGAGGTGGTGCTGGTCGACGAGTCGCCTTCTGGGTCTTTGAGGTCACGCGCCGCCCAGGCGGGTTTGGACCGCGTTTTGAGCTATGGGGATCTTTGCGACGCTGCCCGCGCGGGGAACGATGCCGATGGTGCGACGGGGTCGTCGCGGGCGCTGGAACCCGCGCGGGTGGCGGAAGGGGGAGGGCTCTCGTGTGACCCCGTCTGCGACGAAGTTCCTTTTGCGGATGCGGGATCGCTCGATGACGTTGACCTTGGATGGGTTGATGACGTTCTCGATGGTCTCGAGCTTCCGGAGGCGAGTGCGATCGGGTCCGATGACCCCGCACCGCCGTCTGACATTGCTCCAAGGGCAAGCGTTCCTCCTGGCAATCTGCCCTTGGCAGGGGTTGCTGATGTCGGAGCACGGGGTCGCGATTCTGCGCCGGTGGTCGTTGTCGCGTCGGGTCGGGGCGGTGTTGGCAAGTCGTCGTTGGTTGCGGTTGCGGCCCACAGGGCTGCCTCATGGGGGATGCGCGTTGCCGTCTTGGACCTTGACTTGGGTTCTGGAAACCTGTTTGGCATGTTTGGCCTGCAGGGCCCTGCCGACCTTGCCGCACTTCTCGACGGCAGGGGCTTGTCGACGCGGGACCTGGTCTCTGCCGGCGTGAGGGTTACGGACGACGTGCACCTGTGGGGTCCCTGCGCACGGCCCGAGATGGCGGAGACAATATCGCCCATGGTCGAGGGCATCATCGCCATGCTGTCCAACGAGTATGACCTTGTGCTCGTGGATACGTCGACGACCTGGACCGATGCCGTTGCCCAGTCGGTGCAGGCGTGCGACAGGCTTCTGCTCGTCTCGGACGATCGATGGGGTGCGGTTGGGGCTATGGCGAGGACGGCGGCCCTGGCGGTGAGGTTGGGAGTTGCGAGGACAAGGATCATGCGGGCAAGCAACCGCTGCGACGCGCGCGAGGGTGAGGAGGGCTTCCTCTATAGGGCTGACGTTGGTCTTGAGGCGGCCCAGGCCTTCAGGCTCCTCGATGGCGGGGAGGATGTTGGCGAGCTGTTGCGCTCGGGGCATGCCGCCGACCTTGCGGTGATGAATAACGACTTCTCCGATTCCGCGGCTACCTGGCTGGCGCGTGTCCTCGAGGAACTTGGGCGTCTGCCCGACTGCAAGGATGCGACCAAGAGTCTCTCGGCACGCGTTCCCAGAAGAGCACACGGATTCTTTGCGCGCATGAGGGAGGTGGGATAGGTGTCAGTGCTCGAGCGCGTTCGTGAGCGCGAGGGGACGATCGACGAGTCGCTTGTCGAAGCCGCGGCTGCCGACGAGCTTAGGGTTCGTCTCAAGCGGGATCTTATGGAGCGACTTGGCTTGTCCACCGTGGCAGCCATGGCGTCCATGGAAGAGGCCGGTGACGCTCGGCAGGAGCTTGCAGTCGCGTGCCAGGCGATCCTGAACTCTGGCGACTATGAGCGGATGGAGGTGGCGTCGCGCGACCGACTGATTCGTGAGGTGCTGGACGAGATCTTGGGCCTCGGCCCGCTCCAGCCGCTGCTTGATGACCCAACCATCACCGAGGTCATGGTCAATGGGTGCGACTCGGTCTTCTTCGAACGTGCGGGCGTGATGAGCGAGACGGATCGCGTGTTCAGATCCTCCGAGCAGATCCTTATGGCGGTCGACAGGATTCTTGCGCCCCTTGGCAGACGCCTCGACGAAAGCAATCCCATCGTCAATGCGCGTTTGCAAAACGGAGACCGCGTGAACGTCGTGGGAAGCCCCATTGCCGTGTCTGGTCCGATTGTGACCATCAGGCGCTTCTCGGACAGGATTGCCTCCCTGTCGAGGTTGGTGGAGCTCGGGGCACTGCCTGGCTGGTATGCAAGGCTGCTGAGCTGGGCCGTGCGTGCCAGGAAGGACATAGCGGTGGCGGGCGGAACTGGTTCGGGCAAGACGACCCTGCTCAATGCGCTGTCGTGCGAGATCGGTCACGATGAGCGCATCGTGACCATCGAGGACTCGGCCGAGCTTCGATTCGACACACATCCGCATGTGGTGAGGCTTGAGGCACGTGACGCCTCCATCGAGGGCACTGGTGCGGTGACTATTAGGGATTTGGTCAAGAACGCGCTCAGGATGCGTCCCGACAGAATCGTTGTCGGCGAGGTACGTGGCGAGGAGTGCATCGATATGCTGCAGGCCATGAACACGGGTCACGACGGCTCCCTCACGACCCTGCATGCGGGCAGTTCGCGCGAGGCCATCCTGCGCCTTGTCCTGATGGCTCGCTTCGGAATGGATTTGCCCACCGACATCATCGAGGAACAGGTCGCCACGGCGTTGGACATTATCGTCATGTCGCGTCGAATGCCGGGAGGCGCTCGGGTGATCTCGAACGCCTGTCTGGTTGGGCGACGGGAGGGCGGCGGCGTCGACCTGAGGAAGTTCGTCGATTTCGACCCCCATTCCGGGGAGTGGCGCTTGCTCGAGGTGCCCGCGTTCGTGGACGAGCTGGTGTCTGATGGGATGTTGGATGCCAAGGAGGTGGAGCGGTGGAGGTCCTCATGCTTGCCGGAGGTTGCGTGACCTCGGCCATGGCAGCATTCGTGTTCGTTCCCGCACGCCGCGCCGCCGCGCAGGTGCTTTTGGGCGAGAAGGACGTGTGGGATAGGCTCCGTCATGCGTGCGCATGGCTTGGACGTAGCGATCTTTCCCGTCGCTTGGGCATGGCCGAATCATGGGCGACCGTCTCTTCCGAGGTTGCGGGCGCACTGCGAGCCCGTGGTCATGGTTATGACGATGACGAGGGTTCTGGCCTGCTCTTGTTCGGCTGTGCTGGGCTTTGCGTGCTGCTGACAATCGTCTCGCTGTCTCCTTTGGGCATCGTTGTCGGCATTGCGTCGTGCGCTGTGGGCGTCCTTTTGCGGGTGAATGCGCAGAAGAGGCGACAGAGGCAGGAGCTTGCTCGTGAGATGCCTGACGTCTTCCGCTCGCTCGCGGTGTCGCTTGGGTCTGGAAAGACCCTTCCGCAGGCAATCGAGTATGTGGGAACCCACGAGAGGGGTCCCGTCGGTGTGGAATTCGGCAAGGCCGCCATGTCCATCAGGTGTGGCGTTTCCGTTGCGGAGGCATTGGAGGAGCTGTCGCGTTCGCTTGATGCACCTGGGACCGAGCTGTTGGCGACCGCGCTCTCCATTTCGCAGAGGACGGGCAGTCCGTTGAGGGACCTCCTGCTTTCGTCCGCGAGGATGGTCGAGGGCAAGACCGAGTTGGACAGGACGTTGGTCACAAAGACGGCTCAGGCACGGCTGTCGGCACGTATCGTCTGCATCTTGCCCATCTTGATGGTCGCGATCCTGTCGATGCTGTCGCCCGAGTTTCGTGGTGGGGTCCTCGCTCCGCAGGGGATGGCGTGCCTTGCCGTCGCGCTTGTGCTTGACGGCATTGCGGTCCTTCTCATCAGGCGCCTTATGGGAAGTGTGTCCACATGAGTGTCGACGTGCCCCTTCTGGCATACGGAGGGATGGCCTGCGCAGTTGGGTTTGCGTGTCCGTTCCTGCTTCTTGGCTGGCGCGGCAAGTCGGGTGTGCCTAGGCGGGTGGCGGCTAGGCCAAGCTTCGATGCGCTGCTGATGAGGCTGCCGGTCCTTGCGACATTTTGCTCCGCAAGGCGGCGACGGGAGCGTAACGCGAAATGCCTCGCCCAGATGCCCTCGCTTTTGGACATCGTGACGCTGGGGCTTTCTGCGGGACTGTCCTTTGACGCGTCGCTCGAGTTGTATTGCTCGAGGTCGTCAGACGAGCTGTCTGTTGCGGTGGGCAAGACGATGCTGCTCTGGCAGACGGGGCTTTCCAGTCGCGCCGACGCTCTCGTTGGGTTGGCCGACGATCTTGGCTCGCCGTCATTTCGCCGCTTTGCCGATGCGGTTTTGGAGGCGCTTGCCTTTGGCTCTCCCCTGGCGTCGACCTTGGCTCGACAGGCCCAGGCGATAAGGGACGAGCGCAGGTCGCTGGTGGAGGAACAAATCGAGAAGGTGCCCGTGAAGATGCTCGTTCCGCTGGGGACGCTCATTGTCCCCGCGATGCTTCTGGCAATCCTGGGGCCGCTGCTCGGCTCGGCCGTGGGGACGTTCTGATCGTCATCGACAAGGGAGGTCGATCGAATGGAGTCGCTTCGTTATTTTGCAAGTGCGGTCAAGGTGCGGTTGGCGGGGTTGGTCCGCGAGGACTCGGGACAGGGCACGACCGAGTACGCAATTCTCGTTGGCGTGCTCGTTGTAATCGCAATTGTCGCGGTCATCTCGTTTAAGGACAAGGTTTCCGAGCTATGGAACGCCATTGCAGACGGCATCAACTCGCTCTAGCTGTTTTGGCCGTCGTCCTTACCGCCTTTGTGGCCGTGGGGCTTGGCGCTGTCATCCGAGGCAATGGGGCGGACGATGCGCTGGTGCCTGCGGGCGGTAGCGCCGGTTCTGCCTGGGATGGATCGCATGACGGCCTTGTCGAGAGGGAGGTTGGGCCAGGCCGCATGAGCGTTCGTGGGAGCGAGAAGGACATCGAGTCCTGCGCGACGGACGTCCTTGCGGGTTATAGGGACGCCCGGGATTGCGTTCTTGTGAGATCGGGCTACCTGGATCTTTCTGGCTCGGTGTGGAGCTGCACGGTACGGCGTCACGAGGGCGTCGAGATCTGCTTCGTGTGCCAGCGGGCAGACGGTGGCTCTGATGTCCGTGTCCTGAGGATGGAGGAGTCGGAATGGAGGGACCTGGATGGCCTGGCGGAAAGGTTCTCCGCTTCTTGGGGAGGAGTCGGGGCAGTCGACGACTGAGTACGCGCTTGTGCTCGTTGCTTTCCTGGCGATGCTTGGGGCGTTGGGACTGCTCTGGCATGCGGCTTCCGATGGCGTGCTGCTTGGCAAGGCGGTCGAGTCGGCATCGCATGGGTTTAGTGCGGGTGGCTCGTTTGGCGCTTGGCAGGACATCCTTCTTTTCTGAGTCGTCTGGCCAATCAAGTGTCGAGGCGGCCTTGTTGCTGCCCGTTCTTCTCGCCCTTCTGGCGATGCTCATGCAGCCTGCGTGCCTTCTGTATACGAAGTCTGTGATGAGGGGCGCTGCGGCGGAGGCGGCACGGGTCGCGGCGACGTTGGACGAGGGAGACGCCTCCCATCTTCGCGAGTATGCGCTCCGAAGGCTTCGGGCGGTTCCCGAGGTGAGTGCATTTCACGTCGGGGGTGAGTCGGACTGGAAGGTTGAGGTGACGGGCGTGGGAGGGCCAAGGGTTCAGGTGGTCGTGGAGGGACATGCGAAACCATTGCCAGTGCTGGGTGGATTGGCCGAGGCATTGGGGACAGGCGATGCGAACGGAGTCCTGTTGCGTGTGGAGGATTCCGAACAGGTCAGGCCCGAATGGGTTGGGGGTGGCTATGACGGCTGGATTGGGATGTGGGGAGCTTGATCGTCGCAGGTTCTTTGGGATCTCGCTCTTTTTGAGGGAGGAGGGTGGCTTCACCACGGTCTCGGTCGCGGTGTCTCTGCTTGTGAGCCTGTGTCTCGTGTTTGGGGCGGCTACGGCGGGTTGGGTCATGGCACGCTCGAACGAGGCGCAGGTGGTTGCCGATGCCACTGCCATGGCGGGGTCAAACGTCGTGGCGGCATATGCGACGGTGGCGCAAACCCTCGATGCATGCGTTCTGAGCATGGGCATTACGGGGGTCATTGTGTGTGGTGCGGGGCTGGTTCTGTCTGCCGTGCCCGGATTGTCCTCAGCGGGTCTGGAGGTCAGTGAAAGGGGAAGGGAGATTCTTGACTCGCGACGTGAGTTCGCACGGACCGCCGGGGAGGGACTTGAGCGGCTTGAGGGAACCCTGCCTTTGCTCATCGTTGCGAATTCCGCACAGTGTGTGGCTGCCAATGCGACAGAGCATGAGATTTCGTATGCCGGGTGCGCCGTCCCCTTTCCACAGGAGTCGCAAAGCGATTTCAAGTTGGATGCCGACGATGTTGATGCGTCGGAGCTTGAGAAGGCGTCAGATAGGATGCGTGAGGCCTCCGATAAGGCGAAGAAAGCGAAGGACGTGGTTGACGAGCTTGTTTTGGAAGGCTGGCTCGCCGATTGTGCGGATGAGCCCTACTGCATGCGACAGCGTGCCCAGACGCTTGCGGGCCTTGGCGAAAACGAGAACCCCAACTACCCCACGCCAGAGTCCTGGAACTTCGGAGCGCCGCTTCTCCGCGCGCGGAATTACTATTCGGCGCGACTTGCCTCCGAGCAGCCAAGCGCCTCTGGCGTCGAGGCGTTGACCGACTCGTGCGCGAGGAAGGCCTTCTATGGTTATGCGCTCGAGAGAGTGCGGTCTGGACACTATATGGAGCATGGGGACGGTACGGTCGATTTCGACCTGCCTCGCTTGCCCAAAAATACGGCGGAGATCAGGGCGACCACCCTATATACGGACGAATGCTGGCCTTGCACGAACGAAAAGGAAGGCAGGGTCCTCCATTCGAGCCTTTTGTGCCCAGGGGCCAAGGGCGGGTCCGCGGGTGTCGCCTCCCTTCGCGACGAGGAGTCTGGTGCGGTCGGGCATTGCGACGTCTGTCGGATGGATGTTGGAGATCTGGGAAAGGCCCCCGCCGCCTCGACTTCGATTGAAAACGGCTTCGAACACCATTGGCTTCGAGTTTGTGAGGCTGCCGAGAAGTACCAGGGCAAGCGCAACGAGCTTGCCAAAGCCGAGAAGAAGATGCGAGACATCGCCGAGGAGGGTGCTGGTGCCTTTGACAGGGCGATTGACGCCTTGTCCGTCACAAGGCCGAGGCTCTGTCCTCCCGGCGCGTGGGGATGCGTCTCGGTCGTGGTCAGGGCATCTGGCAAAACAACCCCAGCTCAACTTGCGGGTGCGCTGGTGACGGGCTCGGAGCTTCCCGCAGGCGCTGCGACCGCAGCTGCGGTTCTTGCGCCGGACGAGGCAACGGCAAACAACAACATCTTGTCCAGGTTCTTTGACGGCCTTGGAGCAAATGGCGGCATAGCTGGTCTGCCAGGCATGATCTGCGACCTTTGGGGACGGGCGCTGGTCGCATATGGATCTGCATACGAGGAGGTCTCGTCAGCCGCTCGCGACCTCTTCGATTCGCTCGATGGCGTCCTTGGCGGATCGACGGCATCTCGTCTGAGGGAGCGTTTGAACGAGCTGGTCGAGAAGGGCGGATTTGCCCCCTCGGACTTGAGTCTCAGAAAGCCCGTCCTTATCAATACGAGGCACGTCCTTCGGAAGGCTGGCTACGACGACGCGCTTAAGGTGCGTGAGTTTGTCGAGGCGATGCCCTCGTCGGGAAATCCCACCCAAATGGCGGAGGCGTTAGGTCAGAAAACGAAGAGCGAGCTCGCCGGTCGTTTGGAGGGACAGAAGTTGACTCTGGCGGAGCTGCCCATACCAGGAACGAACGTCAGCATCCCCCTTACGGTTGATCTGGGGAAGTTGGTCGGTGCGCTATGAGGGGGGCGAAAGGCCGCCGTCGATCAGTCGATGGAGATGTGCATGGCTTACGAAGCGCTTGCGGGGGAGGAGGGACAGATGAGCGTCGAGTTGGCGGCAACGCTTCCCGTCGTTCTGGTTGTCGCGCTGATCATTCTTAACTTGATGAGATTTGTGGGCGCATGCGCCCAGTTCGACAGGGTTGCTCCCAATGCCGTTGTGTCACAGGGGGTCTCGCCGCCGGGAGAGCAGGTTGAGTCTGGGGCAGTGGGTCGTGTCACCTCATGTATCGAAGACGCGATGCGTGGTGACGGGTCGTATTCGGTTGAGGTTCGTGCGTCGAGTATCGCCCTCGTCGGGGAAGAGGGGTCTGGCTTCTCGATTGGGTCGAATCTCACGCGCTATACGTGCACGTTCAGGATGCGTCCATGGCCGTCCGGTCTGTCAATCGCCGGGATTGGGCTTGGCCCGCCCATCGCCCTCGAGCATACGCGCTCGTATGTCGTCGATAGATTCAAGCCAGGGGTGGTGATCTAGATGGGGTACGTCGACATTGTTTCGGAAATCGGTTCCCTGTCGATAAGGGCGCGTACGTTGTGTGGATGGGGGCCGCGTCTCAAGGGGTTGCTTGGTACCAGTCCTGATGCGGAAGCAGTGATCTTGGTTCCATGCAAGTCGGTTCACACCTATGGCATGACCTATCCAATTGACGTTGCCTTTTTGGGGAGTTCGGGTGAGGTGCTCGCTTCTTACAGGAATGTTGGCGCCGGCAGGAGGCTTCGCGTCCCGCATTCCATTGCCGTACTCGAGAGGCCGACTTCTGAGGAGGGGTGGTTTTCGCGGCACGAACGCGTTCGCTTCGTCGAGACTGCGGCAGTTGGTGTAACGGAAGGGGGAGTCTGTGATGGGTGAGGGGACTGATTTGGATATGACGTGCGAAAAAGGTGCGCACTGCGAGTTCAAGGCTTGTCCGCGTTGCGGCGCAACGATGTTTGAGGATATGAGCGTGTGCTACGGGTGCCTCTATGACTTTGACAGAGGTCCATCAAAAATGACGGCAGATGTCACGGCCTCAGGGTGCGAGGGATTCGTCGCGAGTTTGGACCCGGATGCGACCCTCGATTTTGGCGATGGGTTGGTATCGGCCAATGCCTGCGTTGACCGCCTTGATTGCGAATCGAGGTATGCAATACGGGTTTGCTCGGGGGACCTGGAGGTCGAGTGCCCAGTGTTTCCGACGGGGATGAGCGTTGGTCGTGATTCCGAAAACGACATCGTCATTCGAAACAGGGCCGTCTCGAGAGAGCATCTCATGCTTATGCCCACGGAGTCGGGCGTGCTTGTGAGCAACCTGGGTGCAACTAACCCGGCGAGCGTTGATGGTTCGCTTCTTTTGGGTGAGGCGCTGCTGAACCCCGGTCAGTCGGTTGACGTCTGCGGGGTCAAGATAGGGGTGTTTGCCTGGTAGGTAAATGGGTTTCTCGAAGGATGGACCTGAGAAGGGCCTGTCTTTCTCGAACTGATCCCCTGTCTGGGGTGCTTCTGTCGGCGTATTTGCTCGTGCGCCCTTTGTGCGCGGTGCATGCAATTATCGTTGCCAAGCGCTATTCCGTCATATGTGGGTATAGTTTTCCATAGTTAACTATTGCGGCATGTGATTCGTTGTCGCATTGATTTGGAGGGACCGGCAGATGGCGCCCATCGACTTGGCGGTAATCGCTGTAGTTGCATTTCTCATGTTCGTGGCAATCAGATACGCCCTTCGTTCTGGAGATAAGTGCGCTGGTTGTGGAAGTTCTGGTTCGTGTGCTGCCCATGCCGCTGGCAAAGGGGAGTGCCCTGCTGCGGCGGGAATCGTGGCTGATGTTGAGAGGCGTCTGGACCGCTCTTCCTCCCGTTAGGCAATCTCCTTTGCAAAAAAGCCCAGTTCTTGCCCGTGGGCGGTAGAATGGCTCCCGCGACGGGCGGCGAAACAAGTGTGAAACACGCCTATGCCACCCTGAATTTGTATGGGTGCCTATGCACTCATGTGCCAAGAAGGTCTTTATCGTCTGGGGGTCACCATGTCCTACGAGCAGAATATCGACTTCGTTCTCAGGACGGTTGAGGAGCGAGACATTCGCTTCGTTCGACTCTGGTTCACTGACGTGCTCGGCAATCTCAAGTCGTTCGCCATCTCTCCCGAGGATCTCGAGGAGGCCTTTGACGAGGGCATCGGTTTCGATGGTGCCGCGGTTGACGGCTTTGCCCCTCTCCAGGAGTCGGACATGCTCGCCTTCCCCGACCCCGAGACTTTCCAGATGCTTCCCTGGCGTCCCGAGACGAGTGGCGCTGCCCGCATCTTCTGCGATATTAAGACCCCGTCGCGCGAGTCCTTCGCCGGTGACCCCCGTGCCGTTCTCACGCGCGTGTTCATGGCTGCCGACAAGATGGGCTACCTGCTCAACGTTGGTCCCGAGATCGAGTACTTCTACTTCGCCAACGACAAGGACCCCGTGCCGATGGACAGCGCGGGCTACTTCGACTTGACCCCGAGCGACTCCGCCCGCGATCTGCGCCGTAACACGACGCTCACGCTCGAGAAGATGTCGATTCCCGTCGAGTACTCCTACCACGCGGTTGCGCCCTCGCAGAACGGCATCCAGCTTCGCTACGCCGAGGCCCGTACCTCCGCCGATAACATCATGACCGCGCGTCATGTCATCAAGCAGGCCGCCTTCGAGGAGGGCATGTATGCCTCCTTCATGCCCAAGCCGTTCAACGGCACCTCGGGTTCGGGTCTGTTCTTGCAGGAGTCGCTCTTTGACCATGACGGCAACAACCTGTTCTGGGCCGAGGATGTCGAGGGTGGCACTCACCTCTCTGATCTTGCAAAGCACTACGTTGCGGGCATCCTCAAATACGCGCGTGAGATTTCCCTGGTGACCAACCCCACGGTCAACTCCTACAAGCGTTTTGTGCCCGACAGCGAGGTTCCCTGCTTTGCCACGTGGGGCCGCAAGAACCGTTCGGCCCTCGTTCGCATTCCCACGCACAAGCCGGGCAAGCATGCCTCGACGCGCATCGAGATCAGGAGCCCGGACCCCACCTGCAACCCCTACCTCGCCATCGCCGCGACCCTTGCCGCCGGTCTCAAGGGCATCGAGGACAAGCTCGAGCTGCAGCCTGAGTCCCCGATTGACCTCAAGACCCTTACCTCCTCGGAGCTCGCTGCCAATGGCATCACGCCTCTGCCGCGTGACCTGGGCGAAGCCATCGAGGCCTTCGAGCAGTCCGAGCTCATGCACGAGACGCTGGGCGAGCACGTCTTCGACTTCCTGCTTTCCCAGAAGCGTCGCGAGTGGGAGGATTACCGCACCACCATCAGCAGCTGGGAGCTCGGTCGCTACTACGCTGGTTTCTAATAGTCGCCGGCGTCGGGCACGTACTTTTCGGCAAGTCTCGTTTTGAGAATATGGACCCCTCGTATGCAAATGCATACGAGGGGTTTTCAGTTTGTTTCGAGAAAGTCCCAGTGTGACCGTGTTGTTAACATCGGTGCACGAATGCGTATTTATGCGTAAATTTGCAAGTCTAGGGATAAGTCCATCGAAAATAATAGCCACACACCGCGGGTGGGTGGCACGCGTCCCATTTGGAGCCGGCTGACCCGTGTGGCTGGACCAGACTAGAAGGGGATAGAGATGGCAACTACGTATAGCAGGCGTGACTTTCTCAAGATCGGTGCCGTGGCGGCCGGCTCCATGTTCACCCTGGGCCTCGTCGGATGTGGCGGCTCTGGGGATGGCGCCGCGACTGGCGCCGCTTCGGGGTCCTACACGCTGGTCAAGGACGGGGAGCTTACCGTCGCCGTCAACTATGGCTACATCCCGATGGAGTGGCTCGACGACAACAAGAAGCCCAAGGGCTTCGAGATCGAGCTTGTCGAGAAGATCTCCGACGAGCTGGGCCTCAAGGCCATCTTCATGCCCGACCAGAAGTTCGACACCATCGTCCCCATGATCAAGCAGGGCGGCAAGGCTGACATCGCCATCGCGTCCTTCTCGATCACCGAGGAGCGCCAGAAGGAGATTGACTTCACTGACGCCTATATGAATTCCAACCAGGGCATCGTCGTTCGTGCCGAGAACAAGGGTCAGTACGACGGCAAGTACGACAAGCTCAACGCCGAGGGCGTGAAGGTCGCCGCCCAGGCGGGAACGACCGGCGAGGACTGGATTAAGGAGAACCTCCCCAAGGCCACGCTGGTCACGCTCGACGGAAACATCGAGTGCCTCACCGGCGTCGAGTCCAAGCTCTATGACGCCGCGGTCGAGGATCTGCCCGTGATGGAGTACATGTGCAAGAACTCCTACACCGATCTGGCCGTCGCCGTCGAGATCCCCACGGGCGAGCAGTACGGCATCGTCGTCTCCAAGGACAACGCGGAGCTGACCAAGAAGATCAACAAGATCCTGGAGAGGATGCAGGACGACGGCTCGATGGACGACCTCAAGCAGAAGTGGTTCGGGACTACCGACCTCTAGGCGGTTTGGAACCGACGAAGGAACGGCATAGGAGTAGCCATGAAGTTGCAATCTGGAACTAGCAAGAAGGCGCGGCACATCGTCGCCGGCGCGATGCTCGCGCTTGCCGTCGCTCTCGCGGGTGCCCTCGCGGTGCCGACGGATGCCCAGGCGATGACCACCAACAAGGCCACCGCGCGCCCGAACGAGGATGGCGGAGACTCCGTCATCGGTGGCATCGACACCAGGCTCACCTGGGAGGGTACCGTCGGGGACGGTGAGTCCGTCAAGTCTGTCACCCTCACGCTGCCCGACGATGCCAGTTTTGACGGAAGCACCGTTCGCGTGACCGTGCTCGAGGGCCTCAAGCGCGTCTCGATCGACGGCAGTGCCGAGCCTTCCGGCAACTCCGTCAAGATCGACTTCTCCGAGGCGATTCCGGCTGACTCTCTGCTGCGCCTTGAGGTCACCAACATGAAGTTCCCGACCGAGGGCGGTGACTACGTCGTCAGCGGTACCTACGAGACGGACGGCGGCGGCACCAAGGACCTGGCCGAGTCGCCCAAGATCGCCATCAAGGCGAACACCCCGCTGCAGTCGCTCGTCAGCTGGCTTGACGAGCAGGCTTGGGTCGAGGCCTGGAACTCCAACCAGTTCCTCGGCATGTTCTTCAAGCCGCAGCTGCTCGTGACCTCGATGGTCTCGCTGTTCAGCGGCTGGGTTCTCTGCATCGTGATCGTTCTCGTGGCCTATCCCTTCGCCATCCTTCTTGGCCTGGGCTTCTCGTTCCTCAAGATGTCCAAGAACGTCCTTCTGCGCGCCATCGCCGTGGTCTATATCAACATCATCCGCGGCACGCCGTTGTTCCTGCAGATCTACATCATGTTCTTCGGCCTGCCGATGCTGAACATCAACATCGACAACAACATCCTCGGCATCATCGTCATGGCGATCAACTCGTCCGCATATCTGGCAGAGATTTTCCGTGCCGGCATCGAGTCGATTCCCGCCGGCCAGTACGAGGCCGCGTCCTCGTTGGGCATGAACAAGGCGCAGACCATGGTCTCGATCATCCTGCCCCAGACGGTCCGTCGCGTCCTGCCCATGGTCACCTCCGACTTCATCACCGGCTTCAAGGACACCTCGCTGCTGTCCTCGGTGGGCGTCATGGAGCTCATGATGTTCTCGAAGAACCTGACCACCACCTCGGGCAACATCACCCCGTACGTCGCGGCGGCCATCTACTACCTGATCATCACTCTGCCGCTGATCAAGGTCGTCACCATCGTCGAGCGTCACCTCGCCCGCGCCGAGTCTGGTGCAGGCCCGCGCCCGAAGGCGAAGGGTGCCGCAGGAACCGCGCCCGTCTCGACGGGCATCGACCCCAATGCCGCAGGCATGCACATGCAGGCGTCTGAGCCCGAGAAGAAGAGCGCGTGGGCGCTGGCGATGTCGCCGTTCCGTCCGCAGGCCGCTATGGGAGGTGTGAGCGATGCTGAGTAGCAAGAAGAACGCTGGCGAGAAGTTCAATGGTGTGCCTGATGCGATGGACGCTGACGAGGCCGCGAAGCTCGCCTTTGAGCATGACAAGACCCTTTCCCGTCACCACTTCAAGGAGGGAGAGCACCCGATTGTCCGAATCGAGCATCTGAACAAGGCGTTCGACGACAACGTGGTCCTGCGCGACGTCAACCTGAACGTCTGGCCCGGCGAGGTCGTCGTGGTCCTGGGTCCGTCCGGCTCCGGCAAGTCAACGATGCTTCGTTGCATCAACCTGCTCGAGACCCCGACGGCCGGACACATTCTGGTGCACGACGACGAGATCACGAACTCCGGCAAGACCGACGTCAACAAGCTGCGCACCAACCTCGGCATGGTGTTCCAGAGCTTCAACCTCTTCCCGCACCTCACGGCCAAGGGCAACGTCATGATTGGCCAGACCAAGGTGCTCAAGAAGAGCAAGGAGGAGGCCGAGGCCGAGGCAATCAAGCAGCTCGAGGCGGTTGGCCTGGGCGACCGCGTGGACTTCAAGCCCGCCCAACTCTCCGGTGGCCAGCAGCAGCGAGTCGCCATCGCGCGCGCCGTGGCCATGCACCCGGATGTCCTTCTCTTTGATGAGCCGACGTCGGCCCTTGACCCCGAGCTCGTCCGTGGCGTCCTCGACGTCATGCGTGACCTTGCCGAGAACTCGGGCATGACGATGATCGTCGTCACGCATGAGATGGGCTTCGCCCGTGACGTCGCCGACCGAGTCGTCTTTATGGAGGATGGCGTCGTCGTCGAGCAGGGCCTGCCCGAGCAGGTCTTCGACCACCCGCAGCACGAGCGCACGGCCAAGTTCATCGGCAACATCGCCGAGGCCTAAGCGCGGTTTTTGTTCGGCAATCCTAGTGTTATGTCGCCCGTGGCATGCGCGTGTGTGCCACGGGCGTGCTATTCTCGATAAAAAACAAACGCATGCATGTTGGGTTGTCAGATGCCTGGCAACCTCGCACGATGTGGGGAGGCGTAAGGCAAGGTGCACCACAGGAATATCCTTCATGTTGCAAGGACGACGCGCCACCACGACCGTATGCGCGAGTTGTCGCATGCGCTTGACGTCTCAACCCTGCTGTCGACACCCGACACCTTCAACCAGGCAATCAACAGCGGGCACGACTTCGACCTCGTGATCTTGGACACCGTAGGCATCACCGAGGGCCTCAACGAGGCGGTCGACGCGTACCTGACCGACAACGGCATGATCCCGCTGCTTCTCATCGTCGACGAGGACAAGCTCTCCACGCTGCGCATCCCCGTGCAGTTCAAGACCGACTTTATCCTGTCGACCGCCAGCGAGGCCGAGTTCGAGGTTCGCATCTCGCAGCTTCTGTGGCCTGGCGAGGAGTCCGTCCCGTCTGACGTGGTCTCGATCGACAACATGACGATCAACCTCGCGACCTACCAGGTCTACATCGATGATGCGCCCGTCGACCTCACCCTCATGGAGTACTCGCTGCTCTCGTTTTTGGCGACGCACCCCTCGCGCGCCTACTCGCGCGACACGCTGCTGCACCGCGTGTGGGGCTTCGAGTACTGCGGTGGCACGCGTACGGTCGACGTTCACATCCGTCGAGTGCGCTCCAAGGTGGGACCGCAGATCGCCTCGCACATCGTCACGGTCCGAGGCGTCGGTTACCTCTTCAAGCTCTAGACCCCTTGCGCCCGGCCTTGCGGTCGGGCGTTCTTCTCGGCAGGCTTTTTAAGCATCCTGCAAGCGTTGTCACGCCAATCTGTCGTGTGGGCCGATGCCTCGGGCGTCGTGTTAAGCGACGTTGCGGGCGGGTAGAGTGAGCCTGTAGAGAAGTGCGAGCGAGCCCTGGCACCGATGCGGGGCGAAAGGTGGTACAGCAAATGGCAGACAACGTCGATCGCCCGCCCGTCCCCGGCGACATCGAAAGCGACAGGCAGGAGACGCTCGTGCACGCGGTGCCCGAGATTGGCTCGCAGGCATCTGACAATCAGGGTTCGGCCGCGGCCGCGGACGCGGGTGCTGCCGCGGGCGCGGATGACGGCAGGCAGGTCGCCGCAGACTTGACCGCGACGAGCGCCCCTGTAGCCGGCGCCGTTCCCGCGGCGGGCGTCGTGGCCGAGAAGGGCGCCAAGCCCAAGAGGGGCCACGGTTGCCTGAAGATGGCGGTCGCGGGCCTTGCCGGCGGCGTCGTCGGCGCCGCGGCGATCACCGCGGGCCTGTGGTACTGCGGCGTCGTGCAGCTGCCCGGCACCCACGCCACCGACACCACCAACCAGCAGATCACCATCAACGCCACCGACACCGACGCCACGATCTCGCAGGCCGTGGCCAAGAAGGCACTGCCGTCGGTCGTCTCGATCAGCGTGACCACCGACGAGGGCTCTGGCGTCGGATCGGGCGTCATCCTGGACAAGGACGGCAACATCCTCACCAACTACCACGTCATCGATGGTGCCAAGACCATCTCGGTCACCATCGACGGCAAGAGCTACGACGGCACGGTCCTGGGTTCCGACAGCTCGAGCGACCTCGCCGTGGTAAACGTCGACCTTGGGGACACCGAGGTCACCCCGATCGAGGTCGGCGACTCCTCTCGGCTCGTTGTGGGCGACTGGGTCATGGCGATCGGAAGCCCCTACGGCCTCGACCAGTCCGTCTCGACAGGCATTGTCAGCTCGCTGTACCGCTCGACGATGCTGACGTCGTACTCGGGCAGCACAATCTACGCCAACCTGATCCAGACCGACGCCGCCATCAACCCCGGCAACTCGGGTGGCGCGCTGGTGGACGACGAGGGCAAGCTCGTCGGCATCAACTCGATCATCGAGAGCAGCTCGGGCTCGAGCTCGGGCGTGGGCTTTGCCATCGACGGCAACTACGCGGTCAAGATCGCCAAGACCATCATCTCGGGCGAGAAGGTCACCCACGCCTACCTGGGAGCCTCGCTGGCCACGGTCAACGCCGAGAACGCCCAGCGCGCCCAGCTCGCGGTGAGCCAGGGCGCCTACGTCCGCAGCGTCGAGAGCGACAGCCCGGCAGACAAGGCGGGCCTGAAGGAGGGCGACGTCATCACCAAGGTCGACGACCAGGACATCATGTCGGCCGACGCCCTCAAGCTTGCGATTCGCGCCCACGACGTGGGTGACAAGGTCACGATCACCGTCATGCGCGGCAGCAGCGAGAAGACCCTCGAGGTCACGCTCGGCTCCGACGAGAAGCTCCAGGAGCAGGAGGCCGCTCAGCAGCAGGAGGCCCAGCAGCAGGGCCAGCAGGGTGGTAACCGCGGCCAGCGTCAGGGCAACGGCCAGGGCGAGGGCGACTCGGGCGGTTACGGCCTGGGCGATCTGGGCTCGCTTCTGGGTGGCAACTAGGCCGTAGCGCGCTGGGTCTCCGTTGCGCGCCGAGTCGCCGCCGCGACAAAAACAGACTATCGAGAAGGGCCGTGGGGCTTCGAACCCGCGGCCCTTCTCGCTATGGGGCTTCTCGGGTTGAGGGTTATGCGGATACCCTGTGGGGGTATACTAGTCGCACCGTAAGGTACCCCCTGGGGGTATATGAGAGGACGGACGATGCCCAAGACCGAGTGTTGCTGCCACAAGAAGTCGACCCCACGAAGCGACGAGCTCAAGGCCGACGTCGACCGCAGGATCAACCGTGCGATCGGCCAGCTGGGCGGCATCCGCCAGATGGTCGACGACGACCGCTACTGCGGCGACGTGCTCACGCAGCTCGCCGCGGTGGAGAGTGCCGTCAAGGCGATCTCGCGCGAGGTGATGCGCGACCACCTGGAGACGTGCGTGGTCGAGCGCATCCAGTCGGGCGACACCGAGGTCGTCGACGAGGTCATGGGCCTGTTCAAGAAGTTCATGTGACGCGCGCGGCGGTTCCGCGCGCGGGAGGGGAGTCTTGCCGGTGAGGGAGACGTTCGACATACGGGGGATGACCTGCGCGGCGTGCTCGGCGCGCGTGCAGCGGGCCGCCGCGGGCGTGGACGGCGTGGCCGACGCCAGGGTCAACCTGCTCAAGAACTCGATGGAGCTCGACTACGACGGAGATGCGGCAACGGCGGGCGCCGTGGTGGCCGCGATCGAGAGGGCGGGGTACGGCGCGGTGCGTCGCGCCTCCGCGGGCGAGAAGGGCGCCTCGTCGGCGAGCGACCCGGCCGAGCAGTCGCGCAAGGCCGCGCATGACATCCTGGTGCGGCTTGTGACCAGCGCGTTCTTCTCGGTACCGTTGTTCTATCTGGCCATGGGGCCGATGCTGGGCTGGCCCGAGGTGCCGGGGCTGGACGGCATGCGCAACATGATGGCATGGGCGCTGACCCAGCTTCTGCTGTGCGTGCCGATCCTGGTGGCAAACCGTCGCGTCTTCGTGGGTGGGTTCCGCTCGCTGTGGCATCGCTCGCCCAACATGGACTCGCTGATCGCGCTGGGCTCGGCGGCGTCGTTCGCCTACAGCCTGGCCGCGCTCTACCGCATGGCCTGGGCGTTCGGCGCGGGCGACCTCGTGGCGGCGCACGGGGCCTCGCACGGGCTGTACCTGGACTCGGCGGGCATGATCTTGACGCTGATTGCCCTGGGCAAGTACTTCGAGGCGCGCGCCAAGGGCAAGACGACCGACGCGGTGGCAGCGTTGGTGGACCTGGCGCCCAAGACCGCGACCGTCGTGCGAAACGATGCCGAGGTCACGGTCCCTGCCGAGGAGCTTGTCGTGGGCGACCGGATCGTCGTGCGAGCCGGCGAGGGGGTCCCTGTCGACGGCGTCGTGGTCGAGGGCTCGGCACTGGTGGACGAGAGCGCGATCACGGGCGAGCCCGTGCCCGCCGAGAAGCGCGTTGGCGATCGCGTGACGGGTGCGACCATGTCTACCAGCGGCTGGTTTGCCATGGAGGCGACCGCCGTCGGCCAGGACACCACGCTTGCGGCAATCGTGCGCCTGGTGGACGAGGCCACGAGCACCAAGGCCCCCATCGAGCGCGTGGCCGACCGCATCGCTGGCGTGTTCGTGCCCGTGGTGATCGGCATCGCCGCGCTGACGCTGGTTGTTTGGATGGCTTTGGGGGCGGGCTTCTCGGTCGCGCTCGGCCATGCCGTGTCGGTGCTGGTGATCAGCTGCCCGTGCGCCCTGGGCCTGGCCACCCCCACCGCGATCATGGTGGGCACGGGCCGCGGCGCCGCCAACGGGATGCTGATCAAGTCGGCCGAGGCGCTGGAGGCCGCGTGCGACGTCGACCAGGTCGTGTTGGACAAGACCGGCACCGTGACCGAGGGCTCGCCTGTGGTTCGCGAGGTCGTGTGCGCCGACGGCGTGGGCGAGCGCGAGCTGCTGCGCGTGGCCGTGGCCCTGGAGCGCAAGAGCGAGCACCCCCTCGCCGCTGCCGTGTGCGCCTACGGCGAGGGCCCAGCCTCGGGCGCGGGGAAGTCGGGCGACGCCGCAACTGTCGAGAAGTTCGCGCAGGTTGCGGGCGGTGGCCTGTCCGCCGTGGTCGACGGCGAGCCCGCGCTTGCCGGCAACGCGCGCCTGATGGCGGAGGGCGGCGTCGAGCTCGGCGGCCTTCTGGCCGCGGGTGACGGGCTCGCCGCACGCGGATGCACCCCGCTGTACTTCTCGGCAGGGGGAAGGGCGTTGGGCATGCTGGCCGTGGCCGACCCCGTCAAGCCCACGAGTGCCGCGGCCGTGGCTCGCTTGCGCGCGATGGGGGTGCGGACCCTGCTTCTGACCGGCGACCAGCGGCTGACGGCCGAGGCCGTGGCGCGCGAGGTTGGTGTGGACGAGGTTGTGGCGGGCGTGTTGCCCGACCAGAAGGAGCTCAAGGTCCGCGAGCTGCAGCGTGCGGGCAGGCGCGTGGCGATGGTGGGCGACGGCATCAACGACGCGCCCGCGTTGGCTCGCGCCGACGTCGGCATCGCGATCGGCGCCGGCACCGACGTGGCCATCGACTCGGCCGACGTCGTGCTCATGCGCTCGGACCCTGCCGACGTGGCCACGGCGATCGAGCTGTCGCGCGCCACGATGAGAAACGTCAAACAGAACCTGTTCTGGGCGCTGTTCTACAACACGGTGTGCATCCCCGTGGCGGCCGGCGTCCTGAGCCCGGTGGGCATCACGCTCAACCCGATGATCGGTGCGGCGGCGATGGGCTTCTCGTCCGTGTTCGTGGTGGGCAACGCCCTGCGCCTGCGTACCTGGAAGCCGCGCGGGGTCGTGGCGGCGGCCGAAGCGGCCAGCGTCGATTGCGGGGCGGGCGCCGGCGCGGCGGTTGACGCGGCGGTTGGCGGTTGCAGCTGTGTCGCTGGCGCGGCGCGCGACGTGTGCGACGCATCTGATAAAACGTGTAAGACGGTGCCCGAGGGCGCCGACGACAAGGAGAAGGGAACCATGACCATGGAGAAGAAGCTCAAGGTGGAGGGCATGATGTGCCAGCACTGCGTCAAGCACGTGACCGAGGCGCTCGCCGCCGTCGAAGGTGTCGAGAAGGTCGACGTGAGCCTGGAGGGGGGCACCGCCACCGTGCAGTGTGCCGAGGGCGTGACGGACGACGCGTTGCTTGCCGCCGTGCGCGGTGCGGACTATGCCTGCGAGATGGCGTAGCTATCGGATGGGGTCGCTACCCCAGCGCACTTCTCGACAGGAAAGTGCGCTGGCTGACTGCCCCTATACATATCGCGAGTGTTAGCGAAAGGCGCTGGATGGCCCATTGGGGTGTTCGGCGCCTTTTCCACGGTGAGCGGAAATAAATTGGTCTACTTTTGCATAAGGCTTGAATACACTTTTGCGGGGTCTCAGACTATATAAGCGTTAGGGTATTTCATACCAAAGGAGTGGGACACAAGCGGGCCTGCGCTGGAAGCGGCGCCGTGCCCGGGCCGTCCTGGAAAGGGGAGAATCACATGCTTTGGACCGAGGAACTTTTTGGCGTCAAGAAGCCCATCATCTCGATGCTGCACCTGGACCCGCTGCCCGGCGATCCGCGTTATGTCGGCGAGTGCACCGTCAAGCGTGCCGTCGAGCACGCGAAGCGTGACCTGGAGGCCCTGCAGGAGGGTGGCGTCGACGGCATCATCGTCTCCAACGAGTTCAGCCTGCCCTACCAGCGTCACATGGACTACGTGACGCCCGCCACCATGGCCTACGTCGTCGGTCAGCTCAAGAGCGAGCTGTCCGTTCCCTACGGCGTCGACGCCATCTCCGACGGCCTGGCCTGCCTCGAGCTCGCTGCCGCCTGCGAGGCCAAGTTCGTCCGCGGCACCTTCTCCGGCGTCTACGTCGGCGACGGTGGCCTGTACGACAACGACTTCTCCATGCTCCAGCGTCGTCGCGTCGAGCTGCACCTTGACGACCTGAAGATGCTCTACTTCATCAACCCCGAGTCCGACCGCAGCCTCGACACCCGTGCCCTGGCCGACATCGCTGCCTCGACGATCTTCAAGGTCCACCCCGACGGCCTGTGCGTCTCGGCCAACGCCGCCGGTGCCGACGTCGACACCGACCTCATCGCCTCCGTCAAGGCCAAGAACCCCGAGGTCGCTGTCCTGGTCAACACCGGCTGCCGTCCGGACACCATCGAGGCCAAGCTCGAGGTCTGCGACGCCGCCGTCGTCGGCACCTACTTCAAGGAGGGCGGCAAGCTCGAGGACGAGAAGCTCAACAACGTCCGCGTTGACGTCAACCGCGTCAAGGAGTTCATGGACGTCGTCTACCAGGCGCGCCAGAAGTAGTACTGCCCATGTGTGACGGATGGGAATTCCGTACGCAGTGGAGTGAGCCAGCCGTTTTGCGGTGGTCACAGGCCGCGGGCCCGTGGCCACCGTTTTATTTCGCTAAGAAAGGGGTCGTCCGTATGTCCGAGAAGGTTCTTATCGCCGTCGATAACGGTGGATCCGAGACCAAGTGCGCGGTCTTCTCGCTCGACGGCAAGGAGCTCGCCGTTGCGAGCAGGCGCCTGCCGATTGAGGTCCCGCAGCCTGCCTGGAGCGAGCGTGATGCCGAGGCGGTCTGGCAGATGAGCGCCGAGGCGATTCGCGAGGCGCTTGAGACTGCGGGCGTTGACGGTGCCGATGTCGCGGGCGTCGGTCTTACCGGCTATGGCAATGGCGTCTGCTTCGTTGACGAGCGGGGCGTTCCCACGTACAAGGCGGTCGTCTCGACGGACGAGCGAGCCGACGACATCTGCTCCGAGTTTGCCGAGAACGGCGTCGAGCGTGCGATCTACCCCATGACCTGCCAGTCCACCTGGGCAGCGCAGCCTGCGGCGATGCTGCCTTGGTTCAAGCGCAACATGCCCGAGGTTCTCGAGAAGACCCGCTGGTGCCTCGGCATCAAGGATTACATTCGCTTCCGTCTGACGGGGGAGTTCAAGACCGAGATGACGGAGGCGAGCTCCACCTGTCTTCTCAACCTCCACACGCGCGAGTTCGACCCCGCCATCTTCGAGGCGCTGGGCATCCCCGAGCTCCTTCGCATCATGCCGCCGGTGCTCGAGAGCTGCGACATCTCCGGCTATGTGAGCGACGAGGCTGACGCCGAGTGCGGCCTTGTGGCGGGCACGCCCGTGGCGTCGGGTTACTTCGACATCGACGCCGCCGAGTTTGCCAGTGGCGTTGCCGATACCGAGACGCTCTGCCTGATCGCCGGCACCTGGTCCATCAACGAGCGTCTTGCCACCGAGGCAAACACCGACTACGACAAGAACAAGAACACGGTCACGCTGGGATATCGTCCCGGCTACTACAACGTCGAGGAGTCCTGGCCCACATCCGCCTCGAACTTTGACTGGTTCGTCTCCAACTTCCTCGAGGCCGACCGCGAGGGCGTCTCGCGCTCGCAGATCTACGCCGAGTGCAATGCCGCCGTCGCAGCCCTCGACCCGAGCGACTCCGATGTCGTCTTCGTCCCGTACCTCTACGGCTCCTCCTATCCCTCGGGCGCGGACGCGACCTTCATGGGCCTGTCCAGCTACACGACGCGCGACCAGATGCTTCTTGCCGTCTACGAGGGCGTGTGCTTCTCGACCCTGTGGAATGTCCAGCAGCTGGTCGGCAAGGACCTGTCGGGCCGTCGCGTGAGGCTGTCGGGCGGCGTCGCAAAGAGCCACGAGTGGACGCAGATCATGGCCGACGTGCTTCAGGTTCCCGTCGAGACGCTCGCCAACTCCGAGCTCTCCGCGCAGGGCGCGGCGATGGGCGCGGGCGTGGCCTGCGGCGCATACGCGAGCTATGACGAGGCTATCGAGAAGGCCGTACGCGTGGGCGAGACCGTGTATCCCCGTCCCGAGTTCGCCGAGGTGTACAAGCGCAAGTACGCTCGCTACGAGCGTGCGCTCGAGGCCCTCAAGACGTTTGGCGAGGTGTAACGATGTTCGAGCTCAGCCCATCACTTTCGGCGGGATCGCAGCTTAACCTGGGTGAGGTCCTGGATCGAACGCGCGAGTTGTCCCACATCCACCTGGATGTCGACGATGGCAACTTCGTTCACGAGATCACGTTTGGCATGGACACGGTCGCCACGGTCGCAAGGAACACCGACGTGCCCCTCGACGTGCACCTCGAGGTCCTGAATCCGATGGATTACGTGCGGCCGCTTTGCGAGATCGGCGTTTCGGCGGCCTGCGCCCATGTGGAGGCCCTGCCGTTTCCCAGTGAGTTCCTGAGCGCCTTGCGTCACGGGGGCATCGAGAAGATCGGCCTGGCCATCAACCTCAAGACCCCCGTCGACGAGATTCTGTCCTATGCGGACCAACTGGACTACGTGATATTCGTGAGCGTGGAGGCCGATTCCGACGGCCTGCCCTTCAGGCCGATGACGCTCGAGAAGGTCAGGCGCGCGCGCGAGGCGTTCGGCGACCGCGTTCAGCTCTGGGTCGACGGCGGCGTCAACGAGACGAACCTTCCCGACGTGATTCGCGCCGGGGCGGATGCCGTGGTGGTCGGTCGTGCCGTCTTCGGACAGGATGACCCGATCGCGGCGGCCCGTCGTATCGAGAAGATCGGAAACGACTGCCTTGCCGAGTGCGGCAGGGCATAAGGGGGTCCCATGTACGAGGGCGAGAAGCAATCCCTTATCGACTGTGCCCTTCAGATGAAGGCGGAGCAGCTGATCAAGGGCAACGGTGGCAACGTCAGCCTGAGGGTCGACGAGGATCGGTTCCTGGTCACGCCATCTGCCATGGATTACGAGACGATGGTGCCGAGCGATGTGGTTGTCGTCGACGCCGCCGGCAACGTGGTCGAGGGCACGCGCCGTCCGACCTCGGACATCACCGCGGTCCTCTATGTGTTCAACCACAGGCCGGACATCAACGCCGTCATTCACACGCACCAGCCCTATGCCACCGCGCTTTCGTTGGTGGCAGACGAGCTGCCTGCCGACTTCGTGACCGTTATCGACGAGCTCAACGCCGCGGTGAAGGTCGCCCCGTTTACCCGCAGCTCCGACGAGGGCATGGGCGTGCAGACCGTCGAGTACGCGGGCGACTCCCTGGCCGTGATTCTCAAGCACCATGGCGTCATCGCGTTCGGCAAGAGCGTTCGCGAGGCCCTGTCCGTGGCGGTCAACCTGGAGGAGGGCTGCAAGTGCTACCTGGCAGCCCTTGCGACCGGTCTCCCGATCGCGCACCTGACCCCGGAGCAGATTGCCGACGAGGCCGAGGAGCGCGGCTACTACGGTCAGCCCGCATAGGGTAGGAAGTCCATCCCATAGGCTCGCCTGTCAAGGCCGCCATGCCGCTCGCTGGCATGGCGGCCTTGTGTCCTACGTTCCTGGCTACGGGCGGCCCTAATGTGACGCGGCCACATCCCCCTATGACTTCTTTGCCCTGTCGCTTCCGCGCACGAGCATGCCCCGCGTCGCATTCGTTACAGTTCTTGTGACGAACGTACGGCCGCCGCACGGGCGCGGCCCACGCACAGAAGGAGAGAGCGATGACGCAGAACGGCAACCAGAACGATCCCGCTGCCGAGAAGTTCGGCGAGGTCGTGGGCCAGCCTGCCGACGACCAGCTCTCGCTGTTCGACGCACCCGCCGGCGTCGCCGCCGCTGACCCTGGCGTGGCCGCACCCGCTGACCCCGCATCCGCCAATCCCGCGCCCGCAGACACCCCCGCGGCACGGGCGGCTCAACTCAACGCACTTCTCGCCAGGGCGGCCTACGCGTACTACGCGCTCGACGCCCCCGAGATCACCGATGCCGAGTTCGACCGGATGCTGGTCGAGCTGCAGTCCATCGAGGCCGCCCATCCCGAGCTCGCGACCCCGGACAGCTACACCCAGCGCGTGGGCGGCTATGTCTCCGAGCAGTTCGAGCCTGTCCGCCACGCCCAGCGCATGTACTCCATCGACGACGCGATGAACCTCGAGGAGCTCGACGAGTGGCTCGCGCGAACCGAGGAGGCGCTGGGCGGCGGCGCCACGCAGCCCATCTCGTACACCTGTGAGCTCAAGATCGATGGCCTGGGCATCGCGCTGACCTACCGCGACGGCCGCCTGGTGCGCGCCGCCACCCGTGGCGACGGCACCACCGGCGAGAACGTCACCGCCAACGCCCTGACCATCCGCGACATCCCGCGCACCCTGGCACCCGCCGGCATGGCGCGCGTGGCCGACGGCGGCTTCGGCCGCGGCGTCGAGGTCCGCGGCGAGGTCTACATGCCGCGCCACAGCTTCGTTCGTCTTAACGAGCAGAACGACGAGGCCGGGCGTCCCCCGTTCGCCAACCCCCGAAACGCCGCCGCGGGCAGCCTGCGCCAGAAGGACCCCAAGGTCACGGGTGCGCGCGACCTCGAGACGTTCATCTACGCCGTTGCTGACGAGGACCCGCTGGCTGTCTCCACCCAGCACGACTTCCTCGGCTGGCTGCGCGACTGCGGCTTCTCGGTCAACCCCAACGCCCGCCACGTGTCCAGCGCGCGCGAGGTCCACGACTTCTGCGCCGAGGCCCTGGCGCACCGCGCCGACCTCGACTACGACATCGACGGCGTCGTCGTGAAGGTCGACTCGTTCGCCCAGCAGCGAGCCCTCGGCTTCACCGCGCGCGCACCGCGTTGGGCCATCGCGTTCAAGTTCCCGCCCGAGGAGAAGCGCACCGTGCTGCGCGAGATCCGCATCCAGGTCGGCCGCACGGGCGTCCTGACGCCGGTCGCCGAGTTCGACCCGGTGGTCGTCGCCGGCTCCACCATCGCCCGCGCGACCCTGCACAACGAGGACGAGGTCGAGCGCAAGAACGTCCGCGTGGGCGACACGATCGTCGTCCACAAGGCCGGCGACGTCATTCCCGAGGTCGTGGGCCCCGTGCTCGAGCTGCGTCCCGCTGGCGCGCCCGAGTTCCGCATGCCCGACCGCTGCCCCAGCTGTGGCAGTCCCGTCGTTCGCGAGGAGGGCGAGGTCGCCTACCGCTGCGTCTCGATCGACTGTCCCGCGCAGGCCCACGAGCGCCTGTGCCACTGGGTCAGCCGCAAGGCGATGGACATCGACGGCCTGGGCGACGAGCTCATCGGCAAGCTCGTCGCGGCGGGGCTCGTCTCGGACGTGGCCGACTTCTACGACCGTCTGGACGCCGACGCGCTGGCCGCCTGCCCCACCGGCCGCACCAGCGTTGCCAGCGACGACATCCTGGTGGGCGAGACGATCGCCCGCAAGGTGATGGACCAGGTGGAGGCCTCCCGCACCCGCGGCCTTGCCCGCGTGCTGTTCGGCCTGGGCATCCGCCATGTCGGCGAGCAGGTCGCACGCGCGATTGCCGAGAAGTTCGGCTCGGTCGAAGCCCTCGCCGCGGCCGACGAGCAGGCCATCGCCGCCGTCGACGGCGTCGGCCCCAAGATCGCCCAGAGCGTCGTAGAGTTCTTCGGCGTGCGCGAGAACATCGCCGTGGTCGAGCGCCTGCGCGAGGCTGGCGTCGTCCTGGAGCAGGAGCGCGTGGCCGACGAGCGCCCGCAGACGCTGGCCGGCCTCACCTTCGTGCTCACGGGCACCCTCGAGCGCCGTACGCGCGACGAGGCAAAGGCCGCCCTGGTGGCGCTGGGCGCCAAGGTCACCGGCTCGGTCTCCAAGAAGACCAGCTTCGTCGTGGCGGGTGCCGCGGCCGGCTCCAAGCTCGCCAAGGCCGAGTCGCTCGGCGTCCCCGTGCTCGACGAGGCCGCGCTCGACCGCGTCCTGGAGACCGGCGAGCCGCCGACCGCGTAACACCGCCGCCCGTCCCGCGTGACGCGGGCGCAACGATTCTGTGCCACCATGTGTGGCCGTTGGCCCGTACGACCGAGTCGTCCCCAGGAGAGAAGAACGTTGGACAGCACCGCCACGCCAAACCCCACCATGCCCGAGGTCGTCGCTCCCGCCACGTCGGCGGCCCCCGCCAAGCCCGTCCGACCCGCCCACGCACGCCTCTGCATCGTGCTGCTGGTCCTTCTCGGCTTTGCGCTCGGGTGCTCGGAGTTCGTGGTCATCGGCATCGAGCCCGAGCTCGCGCGCGACTTCGGCGTGAGCCTGGCGCAGGTCGGCCAGCTGATCAGCCTCTTCTCGATCACCTACGCCGTGCTCACGCCGATCCTGGCGCTGGTCACGGGCCGTTTCCGTCGCTTCCAGCTGCTTGTCGCCTACTCGGTCGTCTTCGTCCTGGGCAACCTTGCCGCGATGCTCGCGCCCACCTTCGAGGTGCTCCTGGCGTCGCGCGTGCTTCTGGGCGCGTGCTCCGGTGGCCTTCTTGCCGTCGGCGTCACCTGCATCCCCGAGCTTGTTGGGAGCGACCGCGTCTCGATGACCATCTCGGTCGTGTACGCCGCGTTCGCGATGGCCATGGTCGTGGTGACCTCGGCGGGACGTCTCGTGGCCAGCTACCTCGACTGGCACGTTGCCATGGCGGGCACGCTGGTGTTGGCCGCGGCGTCATGCGTCGCGCTTGCCGCGGTCTTCCCGCGCGAGGGCGCCACCGACGAGCCTGCCACCGCCTCCGAGCAGTTTGGCCTCCTTCGCGAGAGCTGCGTGCTGTCGGGCATCGCGATCTTCGTCTTCGGCGTCGGCGCGGTCTACGTGTTCTACGGCTACATCACGCCGTACCTGGAGGGCATCTTGGGCATGACGCCCGTCGCCGCGAGCGCCGTGCTCATGGCGTACGGCGGCGTCTGCCTGGTCAGCAACCTCGCCTCGGGCGTGGTCGACTCCCGCTTTGGCATGAGGGGCCTCCTGGTCACCTTCCCGCTTCTGGCGGTCGCGCTGGCGGCGCTGTGGGCCCTGGGTCCGAGCATGCCGTGGGCGCTGGTGGTCGTGCTGTGCATCGGCCTTCTCATGTACATCGTCTCGGTCCCGTGCATCTCGATGTTTATGGACACGGCCACCAGGCGCCACCCCAAGGCGCTCACGCTGGCCAGCTCGATCGAGCCCGCCTCCTTCAACACCGGCATCGCGTTCGGCACCGCGGTCGGCGGCGCCGTGGTGAGCGGCCCCGGCATGCGCTTCGTGGGCCTGGTCGGCGCCGCGTTCGCGCTTCTGGCCTGCGCGCTCGTGGCGCTGTCGCTGCGCCTTGCCCGCCGCTCGCGCGAGGCCTGAGGCCGCGCTTGTTGCAAATTCCCTTACGATTCCGCCGGCCCTTCTCGCTAGACTGAATCAAATGGGCCACACGCGCGGACGCTCGTCCGCCCGCGGCCCCAAAAGGGAGGAGTTTTGCCATGGCACAGATCTTCAACAGTCCGTCCAAGTACATCCAGGGTGCAAACGCCCTTGCCGACCTCGGCGGATATGTCGAGTCGCTGGGCAAGAGGGCCCTCGTCGTGATTACCGACTCCGGAAGGCGTCGCGTTGGCGAGAAGATTGCCGCGGGCTTCGAGGGCACCGGCGCCGAGGTCGCGTTCGAGTCCTTCGGCGGCGAGTGCTCCAAGTCCGAGATCGACCGCCTGGGCGAGGTCGTCAAGGCCCAGGGCATCGACGTCGTAGTCGGCGTCGGCGGCGGAAAGACCCTCGACACCGCCAAGGCCGTTGCCCACTACCAGGGCCTTCCCGTCGTCATCTGCCCGACGATCGCCAGCTCCGACGCGCCCTGCTCGGCCCTGTCCGTCATCTACACCGACGACCACGCCTTCGACAGCTACCTGTTCCTTCCCGCCAACCCCAACATGGTCCTGATGGACACCACGGTCATCGCCGCGAGTCCCGTCCGCCTGACGGTCAGCGGCATGGGCGACGCCCTGGCCACCTACTTCGAGGCCCAGGCCACCGTCGACGCCGACGGCGACACCTGTGCCGGCGGCAAGGCGGGCATGGCAGGCCTGGCGCTGGCCAAGCTCTGCTTCGAGACCCTGATGGCCGACGGTGTCAAGGCAAAGATCGCGCTTGACCACGGCGCCTGCACCAAGGCTGTCGAGAAGGTCATCGAGGCCAACACCCTTCTGTCCGGCATCGGCTTCGAGAGCTCCGGCCTGGCCGCGGCCCACGCCATCCACAACGGCCTGACCCAGCTCGAGGAGACCCACGACTACTACCACGGCGAGAAGGTCGCCTTTGGCACCCTGGCCCAGCTGGTCCTCCAGGACGCCCCCGAGCAGACCATCGAGCAGGTCCTGGCATTCGCCCTCGAGATTGGCCTGCCCGTCTGCCTGGCTGACATCGGCGTCACCGAGGTCACTCGCGAGAAGGTCATGAAGGTCGCCGAGGCCGCCTGCGCCCCCGGCGACACTATGGGCAACATGCCGTTCGAGGTCACTCCCGACATGGTCTGCGAGGCCATCCTCGGCGCCGATGCCCTCGGCCGCTACTACGCCGGCTACGACGAGGACTAACCCCTCGTAGGTTGCATGTCCCCGCGCCTCGCGTGCCCCCGCGGCGTCCCGCCACCTGGCGGGGCGCCGTTTTCGTGTCGATGCACCCGCGTCGGCGCACCCCACCATGGGTTGCGCGCCCATTTTGCTGGGAAGCGCCACCTGTGCACGGCGACCCGCCAAGTTATCCGACTCTGCCACGTTTCGGGACGTCTTTGCGCCAGGATATCGGGGTCTGCCACGTCTAAAATGCGCATCGGGGGTGCATCTCGCCGCTGATGATCTCTCCGTGCGACATAGATAACCAATCTACCTGCGCAAACGTAATCAAACTTCGTGACGACCCTCTTTCGTGTTACGCCCGCTGCCCCGAAATACGTGGCAAACCCCGATATCCTGGCAGTGAGGCAACACGAAACGTGGCAAACCCCGATATCCTGGCAGCCGTCCCGAACCAAAACAGCTCCTGCCCCTACGGATGCCCTTATCTAAACGCCCTGCCAGGCAAGACGACTTTCTTACATCCGTCCGTAAATCTCTGCCAAGCAAACGGCTTTTCTTACGACAAGCCGACCGCAGTCGGCCATCGCCAGTTTCTGCAGAGAAGTGCCGCGAATCTCGACGGTCCGTCTACCTGCGAAAACGCTGCGCACCTAATCGACGGCTCTCTCACTCTTGCATCAACGCTTCAAACAGGACGTCGACAACGGTAAGAAAGCTCATTTCCCTGGCACGCGCCATCATGTCCATCCAAACCCTTCCTGCCAGGAAGAACTCTCATCTCGCAGCCGCTCCACCCATCCGTCGCGACAATTTCGTCCCCATGTCCCTCTAGAATCAAGACCATTAGTCGACGCTTGAAGGGACAACCATGGCTGGAACCAAGGCCGATGCAGAGAAGTTCGCCAAGGAGTGGCGGGGCAAAGGAGACGAGAACCAGGACACCCAGCGCTTCTGGATCGGCTTCTTCCAGGACGTGCTCGGACTCGACGACGCTATCCAGCGCCTACGCTTCGAGGTTCCCGTTTCTACCGCGGTGAGCGACCACAAGGGTTTCATCGATGTCTACGTGCCTTCCGCCAAGGTCATCATCGAGCAGAAGTCCTTGGGCATCGACTTGTCCAAGCCCGAGAAGCGCCAGGGTGTTATGGTTACTCCCGTTCAACAGGCGCTCGGCTACGCTCAGGGCATCTCCGTCGACGACCAGCCTATCTACCTTGTTGCATGCAACTTCGAGGAGTTCTGGGTCTACAACCGCAACACCGATCCTCTGTGCAAGGGGGAGCCGCTTTTCAAACTGGCTCTCGCCGACCTTCCCAAGAATCTCGCGGCGGTTCAGTTCCTCAAGGGCGGCAACGTTGCGCCCACTACGCTCTCCGAAGCTGTTTCGGTCAAGGCGGGCAAGATCATGGGCAAGCTTCACGATCTTGTCGCGGCATCCTTTATCGACCCCGATTCCCCCGAGAACCACCATGCCCTCAGCGTCCTCATGACGCGTCTGATGTTCCTGATGTTCTGCGAGGATTCGGATCTCATCGAGGTCAACGCTTTCCGCGACTACGTCAGGCACTTTCAGGCCCCCGACCTGCGTCGCGGTCTGAAGGACCTCTTCAAATGGCTGGATACCCCCCCCTCCGAGCGTGACCCGTATGCCGAGGACTGGCTCAAGCGTCTCCCATACATGAACGGTGGTCTCTTTCGCGAGCAGACGGAGATTCCTCCTCTCAACGAGGACTTCCGCACCACCCTTATCGTCGAGGGTTGCCAGGAGTTTGACTGGTCGGGTGTCAGCCCCACCGTCTTCGGCTCCATCTTCGAGGGTGCCCTCAGCCACGACCACCGCCGCGCCAACGGTCAGCACTTCACCAGTCCCGAGAACATCCACAAGGTCATCGACCCTCTGTTCATGGATGACCTCAGGGACGAATTCAAAGAGGCTTGCGAGAAGGGCGTTGCGGGTGGCGCCAAGCTCAAGGCCCTCGAAAGCCTCCATTCCAAAATCGGCTCCATCTCCGTGTTGGACCCTGCCTGCGGCTCGGGCAACTTCCTTACCGAGAGCTATGTCTGCTTACGCGCCTTGGAAAACCGAGTTCTCTTCGAGCTTGGTGAGCTCAAGGATGGCGGCCAGCTCTCGATGGAATACGAGGGCATTGGGGACAGCAGAGTTCTGGTCTCGCTCAAAAACTTCCATGGCATCGAGATTGAGGACTTTGCCTGCTGCGTTGCCCGCACCGCCCTTTGGATTGCCGAGAAGCAGGCGGACATAGATACCGAGAAGGTCACGAAGCGTGTCTACGAGCCGCTGCCCCTCACCGACTACGAAGGCGTTATCCAGGGCAATGCTCTTCGCGTCGACTGGAACGATGTTGTCCCCGCGAGTGAGGTTTCCTACGTCATTGGCAATCCGCCATTCATCGGCTACTCAAACCTTACGGCAGGACAGAAGCAGGATCGCGCTGATGTCTTCGGCAAGTCGGGTGGCGTGCTCGATTATGTCGCGTGCTGGTACAAGAAGGCGGCGGAATTTACTCGCGACACTCATGCGCGCTGCGTTTTCGTTTCTACGAACTCCATTTGCCAGGGCCAGCAGGTCGAGCCTCTGTGGAAGCCACTATTTGACGATGGAGTTCGTATCAACTTCGCACACCAAACCTTTGTCTGGAATTCCCAGGCAACAGATGAGGCTCACGTTCACGTGATTATCGTTGGCTTCTCTCGCGAGAAGGTCGAGCCGTGTCTGCTGTTTGACAAGAACGATGATGTACATGCGGTCGAGCACATCAACGCTTACCTTGCTCCCGCGCCTGATGCGTTTATCAAGAAACACTCGAGGCCCCTGTGCGATGTTCCAGAAATGGCAAAAGGGTTCCAGGCGACGGACAACGGCTTTTTACTCCTCTCTGCGGAACAGTACGATGAGCTAATGTCGAAGGAACCCCAGGCCTCCAATCTGATAAGACCGTTCTCCATGGGTGCCGATTTTATCAACGGCGTCCGCCGCTATTGCCTCTGGCTTCCTGATGTCACTGCAGCCGATTTGAAGGCCTGTCCTTCTGTCCGTAAGCGTATAGAGGATTGTCGCAAGTGGCGTAGCGAACAAACGCCGACCGGTGATGCTTTTAAGCTAAAGGACACGCCACACCTACTTAGGCCTTGCGGGAAGTTCAAGGACGCGAGCTATATCGGGGTTCCGAAGGTAACCTCCGGACGAAGGAAATACGTTCCGATGGGGTTTGTGACCGACGGGATGATTCCTGGAGACAAGCTGTATTTTGTCGCATCTGACAGCCTTTACGTGTTCGGGATACTGATGTCCCAGTTCCACAACGCCTGGATGCGTCTCGTTGCCGGTCGCCTTAAGAGCGACTACAGCTACGGGAATACCGTCGTCTACAACAACTTTATCTGGCCCGATGCCACTGCCGAGCAGCGTGAGCGTATTGAGAAGTGCGCCCAGGCTGTGCTTGATGCCCGTGCCGCTCATCCCGATGCGTCGTTAGCTGACATGTACAACCCCGATAACGATTTCCTGTTCCCTGACCTCATGAAGGCCCATGCCAATCTAGATGCTGCGGTCGAGGCGGCATATGGCGTCGACTTCGATGGCGATGAGGAAAAGATCGTCGCGCATCTCTTCAAGCTCTATGCCCAGAAAACGAAGGCAATGGGGGAGTAGTACGAGACCTCGGAGCCGCGATTGGGGTAACGCCCTGTTCGCGCTCCGAAACCCCTCCTCATCTGGTCATGCGCAAGTCTGGTCGTAAAAGCCATGCGCAAAGGCCGCACATACCCATGCGTTGGGCGATAATGGGCGGCGTCGATTTGGGTAGCGGCTGCGTCGGCTTGCGCCGGGTGTGACCGTGCGGCACACGGGAGTGATTGGCATGACGCAGCTTTTGTCTTCGGTCGCAGTGGACGTAGCCCCAGGTGTCCGTGTCGAGACGAGCGTGCGAGGTCCGAGGCCCGATCACCCCGGCCCTTACCGCGTCGACCGCGATAGGCTGCCACTGGTGATGGTCCTTGCCAATGGCGCCGCGCCATCGGATTTGGTCGAGCCCTGGTCCACGGTCCGCCAGGTCATCGAGCTGGCAATCCGCCACATTCCCATCTCCCCAGCTACCTCCGCCACTATGCCAGCTGCGCCCGCCACCCCCGACCAGCTCGCCCACTGGGCGTTCGAGGCCCTGAGCCGCATGGGTGTCACCCGTGCCGACCTCATGGGCGTCGGCGCCGACGCCGAGGCTGCGGTCGCCTGTATGCTCCGCGACGCCCCCGGACGCGTGAGCAAGATTCACGATGCCGCCGACAACCCGTGCGCATCCGCGCCGCTGCCCGCCCCCACGGGAATCTCCCACGTGAACGGTCTCGTTGTCGTGCCCGTCGGTCCCGAAAACGAGCCGCAGGTACAAGCCCTGTACAACCACATGTTGGACGCCGAGGAGGCCGTGCAATCCGCCCGTGTCGCCACCGCGCCCCGCGACGCTTCGCATCCGGTGGCCAGCGGCGACACCAGTGGCTGGAAACACGGCTGCTGGCCGTTGCCCCATGACGTTTCCGACCGCCTCTCCCGTGGCTTGGGTCGTGCCTGCTATCGCGAGATCGACGTCGAGAAGGACGTCGAGCAAGGTGTCGCACCTCTGCGCCCCCGCCCCGACGCGAGGCCCCTTGGCGTGATGTTCGTCGACCACGACATGGGTTACGGCTTCGACGACGCCACCCCAAGCTGGACAGAGCTCCCGCAGGCAGACGTGCTCGTCCCGCACCTTTTGGCCACCGACCCGGCGGCGCGGGGCACGGGCGCCGCGCGCGAACTTCTCTACAGCTTGGTCTGTGAGGCGAGGGCCACCGGTGCCAGGGTGATTCGCCTGAATACCTCGCCCGAGAACGTGGGCCCAACGAGCTGTATCGTAGGTGTGGGTTCGACCTGCTGGAGCCGACCTGGCTACCGTACGATGGACTGCCGCTCACGGGGTGGACCAACCCCTTCGAGCTGTGGCTGGACCCCTCCGACCCCGCCCGCCTCGCCGACTCCGACCGTGCGGCCGACCGCCCCTCCGACCCCGCCCGCCCGAACGATCCCGCCGACCCAAAGGGGGACGCCGATGCCTAGCGAGACCATGCGATCCAAGCGCGAGCGCGCCGTCGAGTTCTGCCGCCGCCTCGAGCAGATGTACGGGCCCGTGGAGTGCTTCCTGGACCATGAGAGCCCCTTCCGTCTGACGATCGCCGTCATGCTATCCGCGCAGACGACCGACGCGCAGGTCAACAAGGTCACGCCCGAGCTGTTCCGTCGCTGGCCCACGCCGCAGGCGATGGCGCAGGCCACGCCTGACGAGGTTGCCGACGTCATCCACAGCCTGGGCTTCTACAAGAGCAAGGCGTGCCACGCCGTCGAGGCCGCGCAGATGATCGTCGCCGACTACGGCGGAGAAGTTCCTTGCGACATGAAGAAGCTCACGCGCCTGCCTGGCGTGGGCCGCAAGACCGCCAACATCGTCATGAACGTCGGCTTCGGCGTGGTCGAGGGCATCGCGGTGGACACGCACGTCAACCGCATCGCGCACAGGTTGCGCCTGAGCCCCAAGACCCACGAGTCGGAGCCACTCAAGACCGAGCAGGACCTCCTCAAGGTGATCCCCCGCGAGCTGTGGGGCCCCGTCAACCACCAGTGGATCCGCTTCGGCCGCGAGGTGTGCCCCGCGCGCTCGCCGCACTGCGACACATGCCCGATGGGCGACATCTGCCCGTCGGCCGGACGCTGCTAGAAAAGTTACGCGCGGGCGCCGTTTGTCGGTGCCCGTCGCGCCACACTCGGCGCGCTTGGCACGTTTTGCGCAAACGTGCCCGTTGTTACCCAATAGGAGGGTGTCGACAGGCACGTTTTCCACATTCGTGCCGTCTCGCGCCATCGTCGGGATGCCCCTCTGTGTCATGCCGAGAAGGACGATGGTGTTTAGCTGGGATTATGTCGCACCCTCGCCTGCCTGCCTGCCTGCCTGCCTGCCCCGCCGTGAAACTCAATCCGTGGGTCGTATTCGGCACGTTTTGCACAAACGTGCCGCTGGTTGCGTGCCAAATGGTCCCAGGGGGCACGATTTCTGGATTTGTGTCGATTTGCGCCGTGGCGCATGGTTCAAATTGGCACGTTTTGCGCAAACGTGCCACTGGCTGCGCGCCAAACGGTCCCAAGGGCACAACCTGCGGACACCGCTAGAAAAGTTACGCGCAGGCGCCGCGTAACCTGCGCGCAACGCAACCAACCGTTTGTAGACCACCGCGATGCCCTTCTCTACCTGGGGTTTGTTCCGTACATAAGTGTTAACGTTTCGCGGGCGAAAACGGTGCGTTTCGCGTGGCTGTGCGACGCGACCCCTCCCCATAGACTGTGCAGGACCAAAAACGACCCAATTGGTCCAACCATGTCTATCGGAGAGGTACCACGACAATGGAGTCTTGCCAGACGAACCCCGCGAGCCTGCCCGCCACCGAGCAGGCGGCCATCCGCGCGGGGCTTCCCGCCAGCCACGGCCTGTACCGCCCGCAGTTCGAGCACGACGCGTGCGGCATCGGCGCGATCGCCAACCTCAAGGGGCGCCGCTCCCACGCCATCGTGGACGACGCGCTGTCCGTGCTGGTAAACCTCGAGCACCGCGGCGGCAAGGGCCTCGAGCACAACACCGGCGACGGCGCTGGAATCCTGTTCCAGGTGCCGCACCGCTTCTTCCGCAAGGAGGCCCAGAAGTGCGGCCACCTGCTGCCCGATGAGGGTGACTACGGCGTGGCAATGCTGTTCCTGCCGCAGGATGCCTCCGGCGTCGAGGCCGCGCGCCGCGACTTCGAGGAGGGCTGCGCCGCCGAGGGCGTGCCGCTGCTGTTCTGGCGCCGCGTGCCCGTCGACGCGCACGACCTGGGCGATACGGCCCGCGCCTGCATGCCCACCATCTACCAGGCCTTCGTTGGGCGTCCCGACGACGTTGCGCTCGGCGACGAGTTCGAGCGCAAGCTCTACGTCTGCCGTCGCACGATCGAGAAGCGCGCCGACGCCGACCCCGCGCTGGCCGGGCGCATCTTCTACGTGTGCTCGATGTCCAGCCGCACCATCGTCTACAAGGGCATGCTCGTTGCCACCCAGATGCGCCGCTTCTTCCTGGATCTGGGCGACGCGGCGGTCGAGAGCTCCCTGGCCCTGGTGCACTCGCGCTACTCCACCAACACCACGCCCAGCTGGGAGCGCGCGCACCCCAACCGCCTGATCATCCACAACGGCGAGATCAACACCCTGCGCGGCAACGTCAACTGGATCCGCGCCCGCGAGCCGAACATGTACTCGCCGGTCCTCGGCGCCGAGCTCGACAAGGTCGAGCCGATCATCAACCGCGAGGGCTCCGACTCCGCGATCCTGGACAACGTGCTGGAGTTCCTCGTCATGAACGGCAGGCCGCTGGCACGCGCCGTGACGCTGCTTCTGCCCGAGCCGTGGGACAAGAACCCGCAGCTTAGCGAGAAGCGCCGCGCCTACGACGCCTACCAGTCGATGCTCATGGAGCCGTGGGACGGGCCTGCGGCCATCGCGTTCACCGACGGCCGCGTCCTGGGCGCCGCGCTCGACCGCAACGGCCTGCGTCCCGCGCGCTACCTCATCACCCGTTCCGACCGTCTGATCCTGTCGAGCGAGGTCGGCGCGCTCGACGTGCGTCCCGACAACATCCTGCAGTCCGGCTGCCTCGGCCCGGGCGAGATGCTTCTCGTCGACCCCGACCAGGACCGCGTCCTGTGGAACGACGAGATCCGCAACGCCTTCGCAAACGAGAAGCCCTACCACGACTGGCTCGAGGCCGAGACCCTCGGCGTCTCCGACCTAGACGCCCCCGCGCCCGCCGACCTGCCCGCCCCGCGTGACGCGGGCGTGGGCCTCACGCGCCGAATGGCAAAGCTCGGCTACCACTACGACGACGTCGACGAGTCCATCCGCCCGATGGCCACCACGGCCAAGGCTCCGCTCACCTCGATGGGCGCCGACGTGCCGCTGGCAGTGCTCTCGCGCCACCCGCGCTCGTTCTTCGACTACTTCAACCAGCTCTTCGCGCAGGTCACCAACCCGCCCATCGACGCCCTTCGCGAGAAGGTCGTCACCTCGACGGTGCTGTACCTGGGCAACCACGGCAACCTGCTCGAGGACTGCCGCGACACCTGCCGCCTGATCCGCCTGGAGCGCCCCGTGCTCACGCGCGACGAGTTCGAGCGCATATCCCACGTCGACCGCACGAGCTTCCACGCGGCGCGCTTCTCGTGCACTTACCGTCGAGAGGACGGGCCCGACGCGCTCGGGCGCGCCCTGGACGCGCTGGACGCCGAGGTCGAGGCCGCGGTCCGCGCCGGCGCCAACATCGTGGTGCTGTCCGACCGCGCCGCGGAGGGCGAGGTGCCCATCCCGTCGCTGCTGTCCCTGGGAAGCGTCCACAACCACCTGATCCGCGCGGGAGTCCGCATGCACGCCGACATCGTGGTCGAGACCGGCGACGCCATGACGCCGCACGACTTCGCCGCGCTCATCGGCTACTCGGCCAGCGGAATCTACCCCTACATGGCCCACGAGTGCATCGAGCACCTGGCCGCCACCGGCGCCATCGACCTGTCGGCGCAGCAGGGCGTCGCCAACTACGACGATGCCGTGGTCGCGGGCGTCGTGGCCATCATGAGCAAGATGGGCATCTCGACGGTGCAGGGTTACCACTCCGCCCAGATCTTCGAGGTCGTCGGCCTTGCCGACTCCCTTGTCGAGAAGAACTTCACCGGCACCACCAGTCGCATCGGCGGCCTGGACGCCGCGGGCGTCTGCCGCGAGGCCAACGCCCGTTACGACGAGGCCATCGCCCTGGCGTCCAGCCCCGCGCCCGACCAGCTGCGCAGCTCGGGCATCACCAAGTGGCGCCCGCTCGGCGGCGAGGAGCACATCATCGACCCCGAGACCATCTACTACCTGCAGCAGTCCTGCCGCAAGGGTGACTACGGCCTGTTCCGCACCTACTCCGAGAAGGTCCATCGCCCCGGCCGCGTCATCGTCCTGCGCGACCTGCTGGACTTCGTCCCGCTGCCGTCCGGCCCTGTGCCCATCGACGAGGTCGAGCCCGCCTCCGAGATCGTGCGCCGCTTCAACACCGGTGCCATGAGCTTCGGAGCCATCTCGCAGGAGGCGCACGAGTGCCTGGCCATCGCCATGAACCGCCTGGGCGGTCGCTCCAACACCGGCGAGGGTGGCGAGGACCCCGCCCGCGAGGTCACGCTGCCCGGCGGCGACACTGCCAACTCCAAGATCAAGCAGGTTGCCTCGGGCCGCTTCGGCGTCACGAGCCGCTACCTGTCCAGCGCGATCGAGATCCAGATCAAGATGGCCCAGGGCGCCAAGCCCGGCGAGGGCGGTCACCTGCCCGGCCGCAAGGTCTGGCCGTGGGTCGCCAGGGTGCGCCGCTCCACGCCCGGCGTGGGCCTGATCAGCCCTCCGCCCCACCACGACATCTACTCGATCGAGGACCTGGCCGAGCTGATCTTCGACCTGCAGTGCGCCAACCCGGGCGCCCGCGTCTCGGTCAAGCTCGTCTCCGAGGCGGGCGTGGGCACCATCGCCACCGGCGTCGCCAAGGGCGGCGCGGGCAAGATCTCCGTCTCGGGTGCCAACGGCGGCACCGGCGCCGCCCCGCGCGACTCGGTCTACCACGCCGGCCTGCCGCTCGAGCTCGGCCTTGCCGAGACGCAGCAGACCCTCGTGATGAACGGCCTGCGCTCGCGCGTCGTGCTGGAGGCCGACGGCAAGCTGATGGACGGCCGCGACGTGGCCGTGGCGTGCCTGCTCGGTGCCGAGGAGTTCGGCTTCGCCACCGCGCCACTGATCGTCATGGGCTGTCTCATGCAGCGCGACTGCCAGCAGGACACCTGTCCGGTGGGCATCTGCACGCAGAACTGCCACCTGCGCGGTCACTTCGCCGGCAAGCCCGAGCACGTCGTCAACTACATGACGTTCGTCGCCGAGGAGTTCCGCGAGATCATGGCGAGCCTGGGCTTCCGTACCGTCGACGAGATGGTCGGCCACCCCGAGTGCCTGCGCCAGGTCGAGGTCCCCGACAACGACAAGGCCAACACGCTCGACCTTGCGCCCGTGCTCGAGCGCTCCCGCACGGTCTTCTCGACAGACGTCGAGGGCGCCCACGGCCTGCACTACCTGCCCGAGATGGCGTTTGACGCCGGGCTGGACAAGACGCTGGACGCGACCCTGTTCGTGCCGTACACGGCCACGGCCCGCGAGCACATGACCCCGGTCCGCCTGCACGCGGACATCGCCAACGTCAACCGCTGCGCCGGCACCATGCTCGGCTCGGCCGTGACCAAGGCGCACCCCGAGGGCCTGCCCGACGGCTCGATCACCATCGACTGCTCGGGCTCGGCAGGCCAGAGCTTTGGCGCGTTCCTGCCCAAGGGCATCACGATGAACGTGTCCGGCGACGCCAACGACTACTTTGGCAAGGGGCTCTCGGGCGGCATCCTGAGCGTCGCGCCCGCGCCCGGCGCCACCTTCAAGTTCAACGAGAACATCTGCGTGGGCAACGTCGCGTTCTATGGCGCGACGGGCGGCAAGGGCTTCGTCAACGGCCTGGTCGGCCAGCGCTTCGGCGTCCGCAACTCCGGCGCCACCATCGTGTGCGAGGGCGTGGGCAACCACGGCTGCGAGTACATGACGGGCGGCGTGGCCCTGATCCTGGGCGAGGTCGGCCAGAACTTCGCGGCAGGCATGTCGGGTGGCGTGGCGTTCGTCTACGACGAGTTCGGCACGCTCGCCTCGCGCTGCAACCACGACATGGTCGAGCTGCTCGAGCCCACCGCGGAGGAGCTCGAGCAGGTCCAGGCCCTGATCGAGGAACACGTCGAGCGCACCAAGAGCCCCCTTGGCATCAAGCTGCTGTTCCGCTTCGCCGCGGTCAGCGACCGCTTCGTCAAGGTCGTGCCCACCGAGTACCGCATCATCATGGAGCGCGTCGCCGCCGAGCAGGCCCACGGCGCCACGCACGAACAGGCCGTCGAGCTCGCGTTCGAGGCCATGAGGGAGGGGATGTAGAGATGGGAAAGCCCGGAGCCTTCCTCGAGCTCGGCCGCAAGACCCATGTCGAGCGACCTTGCGAGAAGACCGTGCGTGACTTCGACGAGTTCGCGGTCCCGCTTTCCGAGTCCGAGCAGCGCCATCAGGCGTCGCGCTGCATGATGTGCGGCGTGGCCTACTGCCAGGCGGGCATCGCCTTCGGCCCCGCCCGTACCTCGGGCTGCCCGCTGCACAACCTGATTCCGGAGTGGAACGACCTGGTGTGGCGAGGCCTGTGGGACGACGCCGCCCAGCGCCTGAGCCTGACCAATCCGTTCCCGGAGTTCACGGGTCGCGTGTGCCCCGCCCTGTGCGAGGCTGCCTGCAACCTGGGCCTGCACGAGGAGCCGACCTCCATCCGCGACGACGAGCGCGCGATCTCGGACCATGCTTGGGCGTCCGGTCGCGTGGAGCCCCTGCCGCATGCCCCGTCGGGCGCGCCGCGTGTGGCCGTGGTGGGGTCCGGGCCGGCCGGTCTCGCCTGTGCCTGGGAGCTCACGCGCCGCGGCCTGCAGGTGACCGTGCTCGAGCGCTCCGACAGGTGCGGTGGCCTGATGATGTACGGCATCCCCAACATGAAGCTGCCCAAGGACGTCGTCGAGCGTCGCCTGGCGCTCATGCGCGAGAGCGGCATCGAGCTGCGCTGTGGCGTCGACGCCTCCGACCCCAAGGTCGTGCGCTTCCTCAAGGCCGACTACGATGCCGTCGTCGTCGCGGCGGGCGCGGGCGTGGCCCGCAGGCTGTGCGTGCCCGGCGCCGATGCCCGCGGCGTCGAGCTGGCCGTCGACTACCTGACGTCGTCGACCAAGTCCGTCCTTTCCGGTGACGCCCCCGCGATCGACGCCCGCGACCTGGACGTCGTCGTCATCGGCGGCGGCGACACCGGCACCGACTGCGTGGCGACCGCCCTTCGCCAGGGAGCGCGTTCCGTCCGTCAGTTCGAGTTTATGCCTTGCGCCCCCGAGGGTTGCGCGGCAACCAACCCCTGGCCTGAGTGGCCGGTCGTCAAGAAGACCGACTACGGCCAGCGAGAGGCCGCTGCCGTCTTTGGCGCGGACCCGCGCGAGTGGGGCGTCGACACGCTCGAGGTACTTCTCGACAGGGACGGTTCGGCCCGTGGCCTGCACGTGGTGAGGCTCGACTGGAGCCAGGGCAAGCCCGAGCGCATCGAGGGCTCCGACGAGGAGGTCCCGGCGCAGCTGGTGCTGCTGGCGATGGGCTTCACCGGTCCGGATGCGGCCGTCTACCAGGCGCTTGGTTGTGAGGCCGCCCAGGTTCGCGACGGCGTCCGCCCCGTGGTCGTGGCGGGCCACCGCGTGGCCCCCGCAGACGGCGCCGCCGCGGGCGACGGCTCCGACGGGGCCGGCGTTTCTGCGTCGGTCGTCGGTGCGCGGGCGGTCTTTGCGACCGGCGACGCGCGCACCGGCTCCTCGCTTGTGGTCAACGCGATTGCGGACGGCCTTGCCTGCGCGGCCGAGGTCGTCGAGGCCCTGGCCGCTCACGAGCGCTGACGCCTTGGGAGGGCGCCGCAGCCGCCCCCGGCGCGAGGCGTCGGGGCTCGATTCGGGAGGCGATGCAGATGAGTGACAAGGTTGGTGGCCCGGTGGCTGGCATGCCGCTCACCTGGGTCGTCGATGGCGCCGACAAGCCCTTCGAGCCGATGTCGCGGACCGAGGACACCTGGCTCGACGAGCTGGGCGATTGGGCTCGCGAGCGTGACCAGGAGCTTCGCAAGGCTCGCCAGGAGCGCGAGCGCGAGAATCGCGAGAGGTCCGACCGTCGCGACGACGAGACGGGCCTGACCTGGGTGTAGGGCCACCTGTTGGTTGCTTGCGGGCTCTGGCTGTGCGTGGATTCTGGTCGTGGGGCCCATGCCGCTGCGTGGTCAAAGTCGGGTCTGGGCCTCACTTGACCATCTGCGGAAACCGGCCTACGGCCGAGGGCGAGTTTGTCCACAGAGAAGGGGGACTTTGACCATGGGCGGAGTTCCCAAGTGCCATAGTGTCCGTTGGCCGTGGCCTTTCGATTGCTTGCGTGGCGTCCCATGGTTGGAGGGCTCCGTTTCTGGGGTGCGGGTTCCCCTCCAGGCCGTCTGCATGTCTCTTCGTGCCGGGATATCCTCGTCTGCCACGTTTTGCTCGACTCTCGCGCCAGGATATTGCTGTCTGCCACGTAGGTGCATCGTCCGATTGGCGGGATTCAAGTCACCTCATTTTTCGGCGGGCTGTTTACCTGCGGATATGCTGATGGTAAAACCATGGCGTTGTAATCTGTGTCCCAAGAATGTTTCCCAACGCATTAAGTGACGTGGCAGACGGCCATATCCCGGCACCTGTCTTGCCCAAAACGTGGCAGACAAGCATATCCTGGCGCACGTCATGTCGGATGTGCCTGCAACGACAACCAAGACTCCCGCCCTTGCGTCTGCCACATCCTGCGTCCGTTCGGCGTATCCTGCCGAGAAGGGCCTCGTCTCGTAACTCCAAGCGAACGCCTGTCCGACTTTCAACCAAGCCCAGCTCAACCAACCCAATTCGGGCAACCCAACCGCCCGAGCTCGCAAAGGAGCCCCATGCGCAAGTCGAACCTCGCCGCCGCGCTTGCCGTGCTGTCAGCCGCCGCGGCGGCCGTGACCACGTTTGCCGCGTGCACGCTTTGGCGTAGGCTCGACCCACGCCTGGGACCCCGCGGCATGTTCGGGCGCCTCGCGGCGATCACCCTTCCCGACGAGCAGGGTACCCCCGTACGCCTGCTGTTCGTTGGCCGCTCGGTGCAGAGCGCGACCTACCTGGGCGAGCGCCGCTACGACCTGCCGCTCGAGTACTACCGCGCCTTCGACCGCGTGGTCCGTGCCGCAGGCCTGGCCGAGCGCCCCGCGCGCCTGCTCGTGCTGGGCGGGGGCGGCTACGCCTACCCCAAGCACGCCGTCGCCACGATGCCCGCGGCCGCGCTCGACGTGGTCGAGCTCGACACCGCGGTCACCGACTTCGCCCGTCGCCACTTCTACCTGGCCGACCTCGAGTCCGAGTTCGATGCCGCCCGCACGAACCGCCTGCGCATCGTTACCGCCGACGCCCTCGACTACCTGCGGTCCGTTCCTGCCGAGAAGTGCTATGACGCCGTCGTAATGGACGCCTTCGAGGCGGGTGCCCCCGCCGAGGGACTCTCGGGCGACGACGCCATTGCCGCGGCCCGTGGTTGCCTTGTGCCTGGCGGCGTCCTTCTCGGCAACGTGGTCTGTCCCGAGGGGGACCCCTCGGCCGCGCTTGAGCTCGCCGATCGCATGGCCTCGCGCTTTGCCCGCGCGTGGGTCGTGCCCTGTACCGACGAGTCCTTCTCGGACGACGACAACTACGTCGTCGTGGCGAGCGATCGCGTGTTTGACGTCCCCGGCGCCGTCGCGCAGGTCGCGACGGGCGAATAGGCGCGCCGGCGGGCGAGTGGCGACAGCGCCGGGCGAGGCGTGGCCGCGCCAGCGAGTAATGGCAGCTTGCGTGGGGTACAAAGAACCCGACCATAAGCCGCGCGGGGCATGTGCCGCGCACGAGAGAGGAGTATCCATGCGCAAGGACTTCGGACCCAAGAACTACCTGTTCCCGATGCCCGTCCTCATGATCGCCACCTACGGCGACAACGACGAGGTCGACGTCATGAACATGGCCTGGGGTGGCATCTGCGACTCCGACAAGGTCGCTCTCAACATCACCGAGAGCCACAAGACCTCGAAAAACATCAAGGCCCGCGGCGCCTTTACCATCTCGGTCGCCGACGCCGCGCATGTGGTCGAGGCCGACTACCTGGGCATCGTTTCGGGTAACAAGACGCAGGACAAGTTCGCGCGCAGTGGCCTGACCGCCACCAAGAGCGCCCACGTCGACGCCCCCATCATCGAGGAGTGGCCCGTCACCCTGGAGTGCGAGGTCCTCGAGATGCACAAGTGCGAGTGGGGCTTCCGCGTCATCGGCCGCATCGTCAACGCCACCGCGCGCGAGGACGTCCTGGCCGCCGACGGCAAGCCCGACGTCGAGAAGATGAACGCCATCTGCTTCGACACCTTCCACAACGGCTACTACACGATCGGCGAGCGCGTCGGCACCGCCTTCTCCGACGGCAAGAAGCTCAAGTAGTCCCGCCGCACGGGCACTACGCGTCGCATGCAAAAGGGGCCGCAGGTGCTTGCCTGCGACCCCTTACATGTTTGGTTGGACGTCCGCGGCGCGTTGCCGCGCATGCGGCACTCGCGGCGACCCTGGCGGGCGAGAAGTGCCGCCGAGTCGCTACTCCTTGGCGCCGTACTTCTCGTAATACTCGTCGATGGCCGCCTTGAGTTCGGGGGTGATGACGGAGCCCTCGAGGTGCTCGACGACCTCGGCCATGCTGACGATGCTGGCCACGGGGAAGCCGTACTTGGCCTCGATCTCCTTCTGGGCGGTGGTCACGCCACCCTTGCCGACCTCCATGCGGTTGAGGCTGACGATAAGACCCTTGATCTCGACGTCGGCGGCCGCCTTGACCTTGGGGTAGGTCTCGTCGATCGACTTGCCGGAGGTGGTCACGTCCTCGACCATGACGACGCGGTCGCCGTCCTTGGGGAGGTAGCCCAGCAGGTTGCCCTTGTCGGCACCGTGGTCCTTGGGCTCCTTGCGGTCGCAGCAGTACTTAATCTCCTTGCCGTACAGCTCGTGGTAGGCGATGGCGGTCACGACGGCCAGGGGGATGCCCTTGTAGGCAGGCCCGAACAAGACGTCGAAGTCGTCGCCGAAGTTGTCGTGGATGGCCTGGGCGTAGTACTCGCCGAGGCGCTTGAGCTGGGAGCCGGTGACGTAGGCGCCAGCGTTCATGAAGAACGGCGACTGGCGGCCGCTCTTGAGCGTGAAGCTGCCGAACTTAAGGACGTCGGACTCGACCATGAAATCGATGAACTCGCTCTTGTATGCCTCCATGTGGCTCCCATCACGCGTGTTTCGCAGTTGCCACTAGCTTAAGCCATGGTGCCGCCTCGCGCACGCGCGGCGCGGCGGGCGCACCTACTTCGCGTAGCGGGAGAGGAACTCGCGGGTTCGCGGCTGCGTCGGGTTGTCAATCACCTGCTCGGGGGTGCCCTGCTCGACGATGACACCGCCGTCCATGAAGACGACGCGGCTCGCGACGTCGCGCGCGAAGGCCATCTCGTGCGTCACGACGACCATGGTCATGCGCTCGGCGGCCAGGCCCTTGATCACGCGGAGGACCTCCTCGGTCAGCTCGGGGTCGAGCGCGCTGGTGGGCTCGTCGAAGAAGAGCACCTCGGGGTTCATGGCCAGGGCTCGCGCGATGCTCACGCGCTGCTGCTGGCCGCCCGACAGCTGGCACGGCACCTTGCCCTCGCACCCCTCGAGGCCCATCTTGGCGAGAAGTTCGTGGGCCTGTGCCTCCACCTCGGCGCGGCTGCGCCGCTGCACGGCGATGGGGGCGTCGCACACGTTGCGCATGACGCTCATGTGCGGGAAGAGGTTGTAGTTCTGGAAGACCAGGCCAAAACGCTGACGTGCCTTGGCAAGCTCGTCGCGCCCGGCGTAGGAGGCGCCGTCGCCCCCGTCGCGGGCGACCTCGACGTCGCCATAGGCAAGCGAGCCCGCGTCCAGGCGCTCGAGCAGGGTCATGCAGCGCAGAAGGGTCGACTTGCCGCCGCCCGACGGGCCGATCACGGCGACGACCTCGCCCCGCTCGACGTCGAGCGAGATGCCCTTGAGGACCTCGGTCTGCCCGAACGACTTGCGGGCATCGCGGACGGAGACGACTGTGTCACGTGCGACCTCGACTTGGCGGTCCTTCTCTGCGGCGCTGTCCTGTGCGGAGGGCTGCCGGGCGCCGTTGCCCTGGGCGTTGTTCATCTCTGTCATGGGGCCACCCCTAGTCGTGGTAGTAGTCGAGGCACTTCTCGACACGTCCGAGCACGAGCTCGACGACGAAGTTGAACGTCCAGTAGAACAGCGCGGCGATGGCAAACGGGACCATGCTTACCTGCGACGCCACGAGGGCCTTGGCGGTCGAGAACATCTCGGCGACGCCGATCGAGAAGGCCAGCGAGGTGTCCTTTACCAGCGTGATGACCTCGTTGCCCATGGCCGGGACGATGCGCTTGACCACCTGGGGCAAGACGATGCGGAAGAAGGTCTGCGGGGCCGAGTAGCCCAGGACCTCGGCTGCCTCGTACTGGCCGCGGGGGATGGACTGGATGCCCGAGCGGTAGATCTCGGCGAAGTAGGCGGCGTAGTTGATGATGAACGCGACGATGCAGGCCTGCCACTTGGAGTCGGGCGTGAGCGAGATCCCGAACACGTAGTAGGGGGCAAAGTAGACCGCGAACATCTGGAGCATGAGCGGCGTTCCGCGCATGACCGAGATGTAGAGCCTGGCGAGCCAGGCGAGCGGCCTGACCTTGCTCATGCGGGCGAGCGCGACCGGGATGCCCAGCGGGATCGAGCCCACCAGGGTGAGAAGGAATATCTGGAGTGTGGTGCCAAAGCTGCCGAGCAGCAGGCCCGTCATCGTCGAGAGGTCCATCACGCCGTCCTACTTGAGGGTCCAGTTGTCGTACGAGATGCCGTAGTCGGCGTACTTCTCGCAAAGCTTCTTGACGAAGCCGTCCTTGTCCATGGCCTTGAGGGTCTCGGTGACCTTCTCGGCGAGGGCATCGCTGCCCTTCTTGAAGCCGACGGCGTAGTGCTCGGTGCTGAGGGTCTCGTCGAGCTGGGTGTAGGCGTCGGGCTTGGCGGAGAGCTGGTACTGGGCGATGGACAGGTCGCAGGCCACGGCGTCGACGGCGCCGGACTCGAGCTGCATGAAGGCGGTGTTGTAGTCGCCGATGGTCTCGAGCTCCTTGAAGGTGTCGGCGACGTCCTTCTTGTCGCCCTGGAGCAGGTCGAGGGCGGCGGAGTCGGTCTGGGTGATGACGACCTTGCCCTTGAGGTCGGCGAGGCTCTTGATGCCGGAGTCCTTCTTCACGACGACGACCTGGCCGTTGAGCATGTAGGGGTCGGAGAAGGTGTAGTCGTCCTCGCGGCCCTCGAGCGTGAAGCCGTTCCAGATGCAGGTGATCTCGCCGGAGTTGAGCAGGGAGTCCTTGGCGTCCCAGTCGATGGGCTCGAGGACGAGCTCCCAGTTGTTGCGCTTGCAGACCTCCTTGGCGAGCTCGAGGTCGAAGCCGGTGTACTCGCCGGTCTTCTGGTCCATGAAGCCGTAGGGCGGGTAGGACTTGTCGAAGCCGACGGTCAGGGTCGTGATGTTGGCGGAGTCGTCGGCCGCGGCGGAGGTGGCCTGGGCGTCCTGGTTGCCGCAGCCTGCCAGGACGAGCGCGGCGGCCATGAGACCCGTCGCCGCGATGGATGCGAGTTTCTTGGTGAGCTTCATGCTGGGTTCCCTTTCGTCTGCTGTTGCCTGTCGGCGCCTTTTGAGGTTGACTGCAGGAGTTGCTTGTGGAGCACTTTACTTTGATAAAGTGCCCTGGGCAAGACTTTACTTCGTTAAAGTGACGAATCGGAAACATGCGTGTGGCGTGGTGGGGGTCGGCGGGGCATGCGCGCCGCCGTGTCATCCGTCCTACCTGCGCTTACCCTGCCCGAAGAGCCTGGCCTGGCGGTTGCGGAGGTTGGCGACGGTGCCCTCCATGCCGTGGGGGACATAGGTCATCTGCGAGAGGTCCTCGGGAAGGTAGTCGATCAGGCTCATCGAGACGGTCTGCTCGATGTGCTCGGGCTCGGGGCCGGGCTTGGCCTCCAGGCCGTAGACGCTCGCGCCCTTGGCGGTCAGTCGCAGCTCGTAGCCGGTGGCGGGATCGTCGGGCAGGATCGAGCGCGTGTCGTCGGTCGACCACAGGAGCTCGTAGCCGGCGGTCTCGACCTGCGTGAGCGAGAAGGCGTGCAGCGGCAGGCTGTCGGTCTTCAGGCGCACCGTGCCGTCCGGCGCCAGCACGCGACGGTAGTCGGCCAGGTGGTCGGCGTGGGTCAGGCGCTTGGCGGCCTCCTTCTTCCTGGGGAAGGGGGTCGGGAAGTTGAGGTAGATTCCCGCCAGCTCCCCTGCCGAGAAGTACTCGGTCACACGCGACGCGTCGCCGGGGGCAAACACGACGTTGGGCAGTCCCGACTCGACGGCATGCTGCGCGGCGTAGGCGATGCAGATCGGCTCGGAGTCGATGCCCACGAACAGCTCGTCGGGATGCAGGCGCGCCATCTCGCAGGTAAAGACGCCCTTTCCGCAGCCCAGGTCAAGCCGGACGGCGGAGTACGCGAGCATGCCGTCGTCCGTCAGCGGGTGGCATGCCTCGGCCCAGCTGCCGCGCAGGCCGGCGGGGCTGGACTCGATGGAATCGGCATAGCGCTCCAGGCGCTCCTCGAGGACGAAGTTCTTGGGGATGCGGGCGTGGATCGAGTGCATGGTGGCCTTTCGTATGGGTCGGCGCGCGGTCGGCGCGGGTGTGGTCGTGGTGCGGGTCGGGGGTGCGGCCGGTCGTGCGAGCGGCTAGTCCTGCGCGCGGCGGCTCAGCAGCTCGTCGAGGGTCATGCCGTAGGAGGGGAGGAACTCGCGGCAGAAGTCGGCGACCTCGGGAAGGTCGCGGGCGGATGCCTCCACGGCCTCGCGGCACGACTGCTCGGCGGTCGCGAACTCGGAGTTGCCCGCGCGACGCTCCTCGAGGCACTTTGCCAGCGCCGAGATCCGGTCGGCGGCCTTGGCGATCGCAAAGGCGCGCTCGTCCGACTCGCTGCCGTCGGGCCGGAAGACCTCCTCGTAGGAGGGGCGCAGGTCGTCCGGCAGGGTGTCCAGGAGCGAGTCGACGGCACTTCTCTCCACGGCCTTGTACGCGTCGCGCAGGACGGGGTTCGCGTACTTGACGGGGGTGGGCATGTCGCCGGTCACGACCTCGGACGCGTCGTGGTAGACGGCGACGACGGCGCAGCGGGCGGGGTCCACGTCGGCCCCGTGGCGCACGCGGGCGATGATTGCGAGCATGTGCGCGACCACGGCGACGTCGAGCGAGTGCTCGCTGAGGTTCTCGGGGCGCGAGCCGCGCATGAGGGCCCAGCGCTCGATGTAGCGCATCCTCTGGAGAAGTGCGACGAAGTTGGACGTCTCGCACCCGAACTCCGCCGTCGTGCCCGCATCTGTCTTTGCCATGTCGGCTCCCGTCACTCGGCTACTCGACGAAGTCGAGGTACTGGATCTTCTGGGCGTCGAGGGCCGTTCCGGCGAGGCCCTTCTTCAGGTCGAGCGGGCTCCAGGTGCCGCTTGCGTCCTGCGAGCCAAACGGGAAGACGGCAGGCATGGACTCGCGCAGCGCGAGCGAGCTGCGGCGCCGCTCGGTCAGCGGCGCGCCTGCCAGCTCCAGGACGCGCGATCCCAGGTAGTTGGCGCTAAGATCCTCTTGCGAGTCGTCGGCCGCGGAGCCGGCGACGTCGTAGTTCGCCCAGACGAAGTACTCGGTCTGGTAGATGTGCAGCTGGTGGGTGAGGTTGTCCTCTCCCGTGTTGAGGTTGTCGTTGAGCCAGGTCGAGATCGACGGCTGGTGGTCGCCGAAGAAGACGAGAAGGACGGGGCGGTCCAGCTTCCTCAGCTTGCCCACGAACTCGCGCAGGTCCTCGTCGGAGGCGTCGATGCAGTCCAGGTACTCGTTGAGCTGGGCCAGCTGGTCGGGGTCTTTGGCCGCGCTCGAGCTCCGCTTGGTGCGCTGCTCGTCGGGGACGTTGTCCTTGTCGTAGCCGCCGTGGTTGGCCATGGTCACGTCAAACACGAACTGCGGGCGGTCGTCGGTCTGCAGCAGGTCGATGATGTCGTCGTAGGTGCAGTAGTCGCGCACGCCGCTGTGGAAGTACAGGCCGCCGTAATAGTGGTCCAGGGCACGGAACTCGTCGAACCCGAACTGCTTGTAGACGCGGTCACGGTTCCAGTTGGTCGCGTTGTTGGGGTGCATCGCGACGGTGTGGTAGCCGACCTCGGACAGCTCGGACGCCAGCGACGAGACGCCCGTGAGGTCGTACATGGCGTAGGGATGCTTGCCGTAGCCGACGAAGGCGCACGAGTTGCCCGTGAGCACCTCGAACTCGGTGTTGGCCGTGCCGCCGCCCGTGACCGAGGTGTACAACGTCCCTCGTTGGACGCAGTCCCTCAACCCTGTCGAGAAGAACGTCGGGCCGGCATACCCGTCGGCGACGTCGCCCAGCACGCGAAGGTCCGAGAAGCTCTCGTTCATCACGAAGACGATGCTCGGCTTGGTCTCGTCGAACTGCTTCGTCGCCGCCGCACGGGAGTCGGAGGTACCCAGCGTCTCGTCGTACTCCCTCGCATAGGCGGCCTCGAGCTTTGCCGCCTCGCCGGCGTCGTAGCCGTCGGGCTTGGCGATGGGCGTCTCGCGCAGGGCCATGCTGAAGATGGGCAGGAAGCCCTGGCGGCAGTAGCTGTTGTACAGCTGCTGGGAGGCCCAGTAGTCAAGAAGCAGGCCCATGTCCTCGAAGGGAAGCGTGGCTCCACAGATGCCGATCGTAGCCGCGCAGGCGACGCTCGCCGCCACGCGGGCGACCACGCGGCGCCAGCCGGGACGGCGCCTGCCTGCGACGGGACGGATCTGCGAGCAGGCGCCGACGCCAAGAAGCGCGCAGGCGATCGACTTGAGCATCGCACCCGAGAGGGTGTAGGAGTAGCCGCCGCTCACGGCCATCGCGGTGCCCGCGGCGAGGATGTCGGCGGGCATGAGGGGCTGTCCCTTGAAGCGGATGACGAAGCACTGGGTGAGTCCGATGACGCACAGGGCCATCACGAGAAGTGCCGCGAGGCCGCCGTGCAGCTGTGCCAGCAGCACGGCCGCCAGGATGGCCAGGCCCACGAAGGCGAACTCGACCACATAGGCCTGGGGGACGACCTCGAGCACGAACGGGTTCCACGGGAGCTCGAGCGCGGCGACGGCCACGACGGTCGCGACGGCGCCGGCAAGCACGTTTGCCAGCACCGCGCGCACGACCTGCCCGCGATCGCAACCGGGTTCCCCGCACGCGTCGTGCCCATGGCCGTCGCCACCGGCGTGCGGGATGCGGCCGTGGTCGAACTCGTGGCGCAGCAGCGCGAGCACGCCCATGGCACCCGCGACCAGGCTGCACACGGCAACGGCACGCGTCCTGGCGTGTATCAGGCCCATCGCGCACATGGCCGCAAGGCCGAGAAGCGCCACGACCTGCACGCCGACCCATGCCAGGGTGCCTGCCCACGAGCGGGCGCCGTCGCGCCTGTGCCTGACGCACAGCGCGGCCGCGCATGCCACGAGGACGACGGCGACTGCCAGGGGCAGCGCCATACGGTTGGCGGCGAGGGCGGGAATCTGGGACGGGTCGAGGTCTGCGAGCTTGGGTCTGGGTGTGGCTGTTGCCATGTGGGGCGCTGGTCCTTCTCTGTAGCGTTAGCGGAAGGACGCCGCGCACAAGGCACGCCGTCCCGTAATCGCTCGAATTATCCTCGTTTGCGGCCCCGCGTTGGCCCCCACGACGCAGTCCCTACGAACTCGCCACCCAGGCACCGTCCGCCACCTGTCCGGCGGCCGGGCTCGCGACCGCCGTGTGCCTGCCGACCATGCATCCGCTGGCCGCGAGGACCTTCCTGGGCTACCTGGAGGTCGGAAGGTTCGATGAACCCGCCGCGGACCAGGCGGAACCCGATGCGGGCCAGCTAGACTAAAAGGGTTGAAGATAGGACCCTCGCGGCCGAGAAGTGCGCCGCGAGCCGACCACGACAGGAAGATACAGATGGCAGAGTTCGTCTACCAGATGCACAAGGTGCGCAAGACCCAGGGCGACAAGGTGATCCTGGACGACGTGACCATGGGCTTCTTCCCCGGCGCCAAGATCGGCGTCGTGGGCCCCAACGGCGCGGGCAAGTCCACGCTGCTCAAGGTCATGGCAGGACTAGAGGACATCTCCAACGGAGAGGCGCGCCTGTCCGACGGCTACTCCGTGGGCATCCTTCTGCAGGAGCCCCCGCTGGACGAGGACAAGACCGTCAAGCAGAACATCGAGCAGGCCTTCGCCGACGTCATCGCCAAGGTCGAGCGCTTCAACGCCATCGGCGAGGAGATGGCCGACCCCGACGCCGACTACGACGCGCTGATGGCCGAGATGGGCAAGCTGCAGGACGAGATCGACGCCGCCGACGGCTGGGACCTGGACAGCCAGCTCTCCCAGGCGATGGACGCGCTGCAGTGCCCCGACCCCGACGCCCCCGTCACGGTCCTGTCCGGCGGCGAACGCCGTCGCGTGGCCCTGTGCCGCCTGCTGCTCGAGGCCCCCGACCTGCTGCTTCTTGACGAGCCGACCAACCACCTGGACGCCGAGAGCGTCCTGTGGCTCGAGCAGTTCCTGCACGACTACCCCGGCGCCGTCATGGCCGTCACCCACGACCGCTACTTCCTGGACGACGTCGCCCAGTGGATCTGCGAGGTCGACCGCGGCCAGCTCTACCCCTACGAGGGCAACTACTCCACCTACCTCGAGACCAAGGCCAAGCGCCTCGAGATGGAGTCCAAGCAGAACGCCCGCCGCGCCAAGAAGATGAAGTCCGAGCTCGAGTGGGTCCGCAGCTCCCAGAAGGCCCGCCAGGCCAAGAGCAAGGCCCGCCTGGCCGCCTACGAGCAGATGGAGGCCGAGGCCCGCAAGGCGTCCAAGGTCGACTTCACCGAGATCCACATCCCGGTCGGCCCGCGCCTGGGTGCCAAGGTCCTCGAGGCCGAGCACCTGCACAAGGCCTTCGGCGACCGCGTGCTGATCGACGACCTGTCCTTCTCGCTCCCCCGAAACGGCATCGTGGGCGTCATCGGCCCCAACGGCGTCGGCAAGTCCACCCTGTTCAAGATGATCGTGGGCGCCGAGCCCGTGACCTCGGGCTCGCTCGAGGTCGGCGAGTCGGTCCAGCTGTCCTACGTCGACCAGAACCGCGAGGGCCTGGATGCCGAGAAGAACGTGTGGGAGGTCGTCTCCGGCGGCAACGACTACATCGAGGTCGCCGGCACCGAGATCCCCAGCCGCGCCTACGTGAGCGCCTTCGGCTTCAAGGGCACCGACCAGCAGAAGCCCTCCGGCGTGCTGTCCGGCGGCGAGCGCAACCGCCTGAACCTCGCCCTGACGCTCAAGCAGGGCGGCAACCTGCTGCTTCTTGACGAGCCGACCAACGACCTGGACACCGAGACCATGGAGAGCCTGGAGGAGGCCCTGCTGGAGTTCCCGGGCTGCTCGGTCATCACGAGCCACGACCGCTGGTTCATGGACCGCATCTGCACGCACATCCTGGCGTGGGAGGGCACCGACGACAACCCCGGCAACTGGCACTGGTTCGAGGGCAACTTCGCCGACTACCAGGCCGATCGCGTCCGCAGGCTCGGCGCCGACGCCGCCCGCCCACACCGCCTGCACCGCAAGCTCACGCGCGACTAGGGGGCACAAATGTCGCAACTCTCGTCCTACAAGTCCAAGCAGATGATCGTCATGCGCCGCGACCTGCGCATGCGCAAGGGCAAGATTGCCGCGCAGGCGGGACATGCCTGCGTGGAGGCCACGCTCGCCGCGCTCGTGCGCGAGGGCAGGCTCGACCAGGTGCGCGCCACCGACGACGGCTGGGTCTACCTGGACGACGCGGGCAGCGAGCCCACGGCCCTATCCGAGTGGTTCGAGGCTGGCGTCGCCAAGGTCTGCGTCTACGTCGACTCCGAGCAGGACCTCCTGGACGTCGCGGCGCAGGCTCGCGAGAAGGGCTTCGTCTACTCGCTGATCCGCGACGCGGGCCTGACCGAGTTCCACGGCGAGCCCACCTACACCTGCCTGGCCATCGAGCCCCTGCCGGCAGACGTCATCGACCCGATTACCGGGTCCCTGCCGCTGTACTAGCGCCGTAGCACTTCTCGGCAGGCAGCCGACGCAAAGAGGCACCCCGCCGCCCGTGATTGGCGACGGGGTGCAATTTTGTGCGGTAACTTTGCCAGTGGTCGGCGCGCATGGCGCCAACGTCCGTGCGGGCGGGTCGCTACTCGGCGCTGTCCTGCAGGGTCGCCATGATCGGCGGGGTGACCTGCTTCTTGCGGCTGACGACGCCCTTGAGGGTGGCCATGCCGTCCTTGGGCTTGACACCGAAGGCGTGCTCGACGACCTCGTCGGCGCCCTCGCCCCAGAACAGCATCTCGGAGGTCTGGGTCTTGACGTCGGTGAACAGGTAGAACACCATCGGCAGCTCGTTGGCCTCGGCGCCGTCGGCCAGGTACGGGCCCACGAGGGCCTCGGCGGCCTTGCGGCTGTTGGTGGTCATGAAGCTGGACTGGCCGACGCCGAAGCGGGCGTTGCCGCGCGAGAAGACCTTGAAGTCGGAGTTGAAGACCTCCTCGGCGGTGCGGCCGGTGAGGTCGGCGCCGGCGTCGAACATGGCGTCGGCGTAGCTGTCCACGTCCTCGCCGCAGATCTTGGCGAGCTCGCGGCCGGCGTGGACGTCGCGCGGGGTGCAGGTGGGGGAGCGGAAGCACAGGGTGTCGGACAGGATGGCCGACATCATGAGGCCGGCGATGTTGGCCGGGATCTCGACGTCGTTCTCCTGGAAGATGCTGTACAGGATCGTGGAGGTGCAGCCGACCGGCTCGTTGCGGAAGACGACGGGGCCGTCGGTCTCGATGGAGCCGATGCGGTGGTGGTCGACGATCTCCATGATCTCGGCCTGCTCGAGGCCGTCAACCGCCTGGCTGCGCTCGTTGTGGTCGACGAGGATGACGTGCTTGCGGCTGACGTCGAGCAGGTTGGCGGTGCTCACGACGCCGTTGTACTTGCCGGACTCGTCGACGACGGGGTAGACGCGGTGCTGCGACTCGGCCATGACCTTGCGGGCGTCGTCGATCGAGGTGTTGACCGAGAAGCGCTCGACCTCGGAGGAGGGGAGCATCTTGGCGCGGACGGGGATCGACATTGACAGCAGGCGGGCGGCTGCGTAGGTGTCGTACGGGGTGACGATGATGGCGCAGCCGCGCTCCTTGGCGAAGGCGACGACGCGCTCGGAGACCTCGGCGTCGCAGCAGATGACGAGGACCTGGGCGCCGCAGTCGACGGCGAACTGCTGGGTCTCGTAGCGGTTGGTGCACAGGACGACGTCGCCCTTCTCGACAGTGCCCTCCATCATCTCGGGGGTGGTGCCGACGCACATCTTGCCGCTCACGATGACGTCGTCGGGGTTGCCCAGGACGACCTGGCCGTTGAGCGTGGTGGCGATGTTGGAGTAGCGGGTCTGCGCCTTGGCCAGGGCCTCGGTGTCGAAGATGTCCATGTTGGCGTTGGCGATGTCGCGAACGGCGATGACGCCGGCGAGCTCGTCGCCGTCGAGGATGCACAGGGTGCCGGTCTTCTCGTCGCGCATGCGGTTCCAGGCCGAGAAGAGGCTGGTCTCCGGGTCGATGCCGGACTGCTTGGTGACCTTGACGTCCTTGACCTGCGGGGTGACGGTGGTGATGAGCGCGGGCTCCTCGAAGCCGAAGTGCTTGAGGACGAAGGCCGTCTCGCGGTTGAGGGCGCCGGCGCGGCGGGCCTCGTAGATCGGCTTGTCGATCTGGTTCTTGAGGTAGGCGTACGCGATGGCCGAGCAGATGCTGTCGGTGTCGGGGTGCAGGTGGCCGATGACGTTGACCTTGCGGATTGCCTCAGGCATTCGAGCTCCTTGTCCGTGTCGGTGGCATGCGCCGCCGACGTGGTGTCTTTTGGTTGTATGAATTGTGCCACTCCAACAGGGGCAATGCCAAAAAGGTCACAGGCCGTACACGATTGCGCGCCCGTCGGGTTGCGTCATGCGGGCGCTAGGCCGTGCGGTCGTTGTTGACGGGGTGCGCGAACAGCTCGGCCACGCGGGCCTGGTCGCGGGTCTGGCCGAGCGCCCACATGGTCTTGGCGACGATGGCCTCGACCGTCATGTCGCCTGCCGCGAGCACCCCGCCCATGTTGGCGTAGGCGCGACCGACCTCGTAGACGCCCAGGTCGAGGCCCTCCTCGGGGACCTGGGTGGTGACGACCACGATGCGGCCGGACTCGACCCAGCGCGAGATGGCGGCGTGCCAGCCGCCGTCGTAGTCGGGGATGCCGCCGATGCCGAAGGTCTCGAGCACCACGGCGTCGTAGTCGCGCGCCAGAAGGTCGAGCACCGACGGCCCGAGCTCGGGGGTGAGCCTGATGACGATTACGCGCTCGTCGAGGGTGTCGAACAGCCTCGGTTGGGCGCTGGCGGCCCGAGCGTCGCCTTGGGCGGGCAGGGCGTGCGCGACGGGAAGGGTCGCCGGGCGCACGATGCGGTTGTTGCGGATGCAGGCCAAAGGCGGCATGTTCATGCTGGTGAACGCGTTGAAGCTCATGGTGCGCTGCTTGCGGGCGCGCGTGCCGCAGATGACGTCGCCGCCGAAGACGACGCAGACGTCGCGGCTGGCGTCGTCCAGTGCGTAGAGCAGCGACTGGTACAGGTTGAGCTTGGCGTCGGTGAAGGGGTTTGCCATGGGCTGCTGCGAGCCGGTGAGCACGATCGGCTTGGGGCTGCCCTGGATGAGGTAGGACAGCGCCGCGGCGGTGTAGGCCATGGTGTCGGTGCCGTGCAGCACGACGAAGCCGTCGTAGTCGTCGTAGGCGTCCACGATCGTGTCGCGCACGGCGAGCCAGTCGCGCGGGCGCATGTTGGTGGAGTCGATGTTCATGGGCTGACAGACGTCCAGCTCGCACAGGCCGTCGATCCCCGGGACCATGGCGGCGAGCTCGTGACCCGTGAGCGTGGGGGCCAGCCCCGAGCCGGCCTGGGTGGACGCGATGGTGCCGCCCGTGGCGACCATCAGGATCTTCTTCACGCGTGACCTCCGACCTCGTGGTCCTTCTCTGCAGCCGAGAGCATGGTAGCACCCGAGACACCGCATGCCCGTCCCCGCGGGAGGATCGTCGCGGGAGCGGGCATGCGGCCGGGAGAGAGGCCGATGGATGCTCGGCCTTGTCGTCGGGTCCCTAGGGGTGGGAGGACCCGTCGAACGCGGGCTGGGGGGCGGCGAACGTGAAGTGCACGTTGCGCCTCTCGACGCTGCTGATGTTGCGGACCTTCTGGAGGTAGCCCGACGCGTCGGCCGAGTCGTGCAGCAGCAGGAGCAACAGCGACTCGACGACGAAGTTCATCGAGCTGATCGAGAAGATGAAGTCGTCGGCGAACATGTGGTCGTAGATGGGGAAGGTCACGCCCACGTTCGCGCGCTCCAGCAGGTCGGACGAGGGGTTTGCCGTGAGCACGGCCGTGGGGACGGCGCACTCGCCGCAGATGTCCATGAGCATGCGCAGGCGGCGCGAGTCGCCGGAGTTGGAGCACATGACCACGCAGTCGCCCGGGCCGAGCGAGGTGGCCAAGGGCGCCATGGCCGACTCGGTGGACGGCGAGATCGCGCGGATGCCGAACTGGCTGAAGCGGAAAGCCGCGAGCTGGGCGAACGACAGGGAGGTGCCGATGCCCGCGAACACGATGGTGTTCGAGTTGCGGATCAGGCGGGCGCAGGCGGCCAGGGCCTCGGGGTCGATCGAGTTGGCGCAGGCGCGCAGCTCGTCGACCTTGTGGCTGGCGACGTAGGCCAGCGAGCCGGACACGTCGTCCATCGAGATGGCGCTTCCGGGCTGGTGGTCGTCGCGCGGGTGCTCCTCGCGGGCGAGTGCCAGGCGAAACGTCGCGTAGCTGGGATAGCCGACCGAGCGCACGAAGCGCGTGACCGTGGCGGCGGAAGCCTCCGCGCGGCGGGCAAGCTCCGAGGCGTCCAGGCCGGACGCCTCCCCGCGGTTGTGAAGGATGTGGCCGGCCACGCGCCGCTCCGCGGGGGACAGCGAGTCGTATGCCGCCAGGATGGCGTCGATCACGCCCGTCGGCTCCTGGGCCATCGCGCGCCTCCCATCCGCTCGTCGGCGGCGCCCATCGCCCCCGTCTGCCACTATGGTATCCAATTTCATACCGAGAAGTGCTATGAAAATAGATAACAATCGCGAGCGGTGCGGGGCGCGGCAGGCACGGCCGTATCCTCGCATGCAAGCGGTGCCCGACCGCATGGCCACGACCCGAGGGGGTCCCATGGAGATACTCGCTTCCGTCATCGACTACGTCCTCAACGACCTTGGCTCCACGGTCACGCTGTCGGCCGTCATGTTCGTGTTGGGCCTCGTCATGGGCATGAAACCCGCCAAGGCCTTCTCGGCAGGCGTCATGTTCGGCGTGGGCTTCTCGGCGATGTCGCTGGTGATCGGCTACATGACGAGCGCCATCAGCCCCGCGGCCGAGGCCATGACCAAGTCGGTCGGCAAGTCGTTCAACGTCGTCGACGGCGGCTGGCCCACGCTGGCGCTGATCACGTGGACGTGGCGCTGGGCGTTCGTGCTGTTTCCCGTGCAGTTTGGCATCAACCTGGTCATGTTCGTGATGGGGCGGACCAAGACGATCAACGTCGACCTGTGGAACGTCTGGGGCAAGATCTTCATGGCGATCGTCGTCGAGTCGGTGACCGGCTCTCTGTGGGTCGCGCTGGCCGTGGCCTCGCTCAGGATCGTGCTGGAGCTCGTCCTGGGCGACGCCCTGCAGCCGCGCATCCTGGAGCGCACGGGGCTTCCCGGCGTCACCTGCCCGCACTCGACGCTTCTGCACATGGCCACGCTCTACCCGATCGAGCTTTTGCTGCGCCGCATCCCCGCCCTTGGCCGCGCGAGCTTCGATGCCGAGTACCTGCGCTCCAAGATCGGCATCTTCGCCGAGAACCACATCATGGGCTTTGTGCTGGGCATCCTGTTTGGCCTGGTGGCGCGCTACACCGTGGCGCAGGCGCTCGTGCTGGGATTCTCGGCCGCTTGCGCGATGACGCTGCTTCCCATCGCGACCGACGTGTTCGGCCGCGCGCTCACGCCCATCTCGGAGGCGTGCCAGGACTTCATGCGCAGACACTCCGCCGGGCGCGAGGTGCTCATCGGCCTGGATATCCCCATCCTGCTCGGCAGCACCGAGATCTGGGCCGCCGCCATGGTGTCGGTCCCCTTCACCTTGCTGTGGGCGATCGTGATGCCGTGGAACAACATGCTGCCCTTCGCGAGCATCGTCAACTACGGCTGCGCCCTGGTGGCCTTCTACGTGTGCGAGGGCAACCTTTTGCGCATGGTCATCCTGATGGCGGGTGTCTCGGCGCCGATCTTCCTGTGGTGCGGGAACGCCGTGGCCCCCGTGGTGAGCGAGCTTGCCCTCAAGGCGGGCATCATCGACTCGGGCCTGATCTCGAGCGCTGGCATCGACTGCCCGCTGTTCGCGTACTCGTTCGCCTACGTCTTCCAGCTGCCCCAGGGCAACTTCCTGCCGTTGTTGGGATGCGCGTACTTCCTGTTCGGGTACGTTCTTCTCATCCGCGACCTACGCCGCGCCTACCCGGGTGGCGCCGTCGCGCCTGCCGCGGAGAGCGTCGCCGCTGCTGCCGATGCCGCGCTGGACGCTGCGCCCGCGGGTGAGACCGACTAAACGCAAGCAACCGATGCGGGCAGAGTCCCGCGGGGAAGGGGTTTTGCATGTTCGACTTCACGTTCTACGCGCCGACCAAGGTCGTCTTCGGCCACAAGGCGGAAGAGAAGGTCGGCGAGCTCGTCGCCGAGGCCGGCGCCCACAAGGTGCTCGTCCACTTTGGCGGCAAGTCCGCCAAGGCGTCCGGTCTTCTCGACAGCGTGTGTGCCTCGCTGGATGCCGTGGGCATCGCCCACGTGGAGCTGGGCGGCGTCCAGCCCAACCCGCACCTGTCCCTGGTGCGCGACGGCATCGAGCTCGCCCGCGCCGAGGGCGTCGACTTCGTCCTGGCGGTGGGCGGCGGCTCGGTCATCGACTCGGCCAAGGCCATCGGCTACGGCGTCGCCAATGACGGCGACGTGTGGGACTTTTACCTGCGCACGCGCAAGCCCGAGGCCTGCCTGCCGATCGGCGTGGTCCTCACGATTGCGGCGTCCGGCTCCGAGATGTCCAACAGCTCGGTCGTCACCGACGACTCCTGCGGCGACAAGCGCAGCTGCGGCTCCAACCTGTCGCGCCCCGTCTTCGCCGTGATGGACCCCGAGCTTCTGGCCACCCTGCCTGCCTACCAGACGAGCTGCGGCACGACCGACATCCTCATGCACACGATGGAGCGCTACTTCACCAACGGCGGCAACATGCAGATCACCGACGCCATCGCCGAGGGCCTCATGCGCACCGTGATGGACAACGGCCTCAAGCTGGTCGACCATCCCGACGACTACGACGCCCGCGCCGAGGTCATGTGGGCGGGATCGTTGTCGCACAACGGCCTCACCGGCTGCGGCAACGACGGCGGCGACTTCCTCTCGCACAACCTTGAGCACCAGATGAGCGGCATGTTCGACGTCGCCCACGGCGCCGGCCTGGCCGCCGTCTGGCCCAGCTGGGCGCGCTACGTCTACAAGGAGTGCCTTCCGCGCTTCGTCAGGTTCGCCGTCAACGTCATGGGCGTCGACCCGTCCGGCAAAGACGACGAGGCCGTGGCACTTCTCGGCATCGAGGCCATGGAGCGGTACTTCCGCTCGATTGGTATGCCCACCAACATGCGCGATCTGGGCATCGAGCCCACCGAGGAGCAGCTGGTCAAGATGGCCCACGACTGTGCGGTGACCAACCACGGCAAGCGCGGCTCGGCCAAGGTCTGCTACGAGCAGGACTTCCTCAACATCTACCGTATGGCCCTATAGAGAAGGACCTTGCGGCGGGGATGTCTCGCCAGGGACTGCTCGGTTTCGAAACTTTTAGTAGATCTGAGTTTCGAAACCGAAGGGAAGCGAATAACGGCTTGGATGCACCGCACGACGTACATGGAGTGGCCCTAGGCGCTTGAGGACGCCAGAGACATCAAGGTGATCACGGGAATTCGCCGCTCTGGCAAGTCCGAGCTCATGAAGGCGTTCACCGCCTTCGTCGCGTAGGAAGAGCCGTCGTCCAATAACGTCTACATCGACCTGCTGGATCTCGACACCGAGCCCTCGTTCTTACATCGGAACGGGGGCTATATCTTTGTCGTTTCACTTCCTTTCACCTGCAATTTCGTTCTTTATCTCCGTACTTTGAGACAGCAAACTGCAGGGTGGCATACGAGGGAATGGGAGTAAGGTTTATCCCAGACGAGCGGACGCGCGATATTTGTTCCTGGGGACGAATCAGGGTTGTTATTTTGTGACATGTGCATGTGCGACGTGAGGCCGATCGACGTCATCAGGTGGCAGAAGGATCTCACGAGCACTAGGATGCCGACGGGAAGCCCTGGGCTCCGACCTACCTGTGCACGGTGAACAACCAGTTCAACGCCATCTTCAACCACGCCGAGCGTTACTACGGGCTCACCGACAACCCAATGCGCAGGGTCGACAAGATGGGCTCGAAGAAGGGCGGCAAGATGCAGTTTGGACTAAGGACGAGTGCCTGAGATTCAGCGAGGCCGTCACGGACAGGCCTCTCAATCGCTTGAGTTTCTCTGTTTTGAGCACATGAAGCCAGAGATTCCTTACGCTGATGAAGGGTGATGATGTCGTCGAGCTTCGTAAAGGTCGACCCGATTTGATGTTGCTCATTAGGAGACGGGGTCGCTATCTCGGCATTAAGAAGGTCTTTGTTGTAGAGCCTTTTAGCGTACTCCCTTCTAGGCTGCTCCAGCTTTTTCCGTTAAGGAATTGGAGCAGGAAGCCGTTGTCGAGTCGCTCATCATGTTGTAGCCACACGATATTGGAGTCTTGATAATACGCAGGATCACCTTGGTAAACGATGGTTCTGCCAATCGTTCCGGCAGCAGAAATCAGAATATCGCCGACTTTTGGAAACTGATAAAGCCGCTGATACTCGTCGAAAAGTTCTCTCGAAATGAAGGCATCTGGAGTACCTCCGAAGGTGCCGATTTTATAGAAAGGTACATCTCCTTGCTCTGTAGTCTGTTCTTTGAAAATGCGTTTGCACATGGCGACAGAACCAAGCTCTCCCAACTTACGCTGTTCCCAGGTAGATGCGGGTGTGACTTATAATGATTGCCAATAGTTAAGTGCATAACTTTTGCAATTCGTAGATAGGTTTCGCCATGGTTTTCGATAAAGAGGCCGCGTTCGAGGAGGCGGTCATTGCCGTGCTGAAGCAGCACGGATGGGACGATGCGGACGGCGTCCTGCGCTATCCCACCGAGCAGGACCTCATCGACAACTGGGCTAAGATTCTGTTTCAGAACAACGCGGACATCGATCGCCTGAATGGCTGCCCGCTCACTCAGGGTGAGATGGCACAGGTTATCGAACAAATAGAAACGCTCAAGACCCCGCTCGCGCTCAACGGGTTCATCAACGGAAAGACCGTCGCCATCACGCGCGACAACCCCGATGACTCGCTTCACCTGGGCAAAGAGGTGAGCCTGAAGATCTACGATCGCCAGGAGATCGCAGCCGGCCAGAGCCGCTACCAGATAGCTCAGCAGCCAATCTACCCTGCGAAGAGCAAGATCTTGAACGACCGTCGCGGCGATCTGTGTCTGCTCATCAACGGCATGCCCGTCATCCACATCGAGCTCAAGCGCAGTGGCGTGCCCGTGAGCCAAGCCACCTTCCAGATCGAGAAATACGCCCACGAGGGCGTGTTCACGGGACTCTTTCGCCTGGTCCAGATCTTCGTGGGAATGACTCCCGACGAGGCGCGCTACTTCGCCAATCCCGGCGCGGGCGCGTTCAACCCCAACTTCTTCTTCCACTGGGAGGACTTCAACAACGAGCCTGTCTGCGCGGGTGACAAGCCTGGAACCGACGAATGGAAACGATTCACCTCCACGCTGCTCTCCATTCCTATGGCGCACCAGCTCATCGGCTTCTACACCGTGGCTGACAGCTCGGACGGCTGCCTGAAGGTCATGCGCAGCTACCAGTACTACGCGGCTGCCGCCATATCCGATAAGGTGCGCAGGTGCAAGTGGGACGAGAGACCCAAGAGCAGCGCCCCGGGTCGCCCTGGCGGTTACATATGGCATACCACCGGCTCCGGCAAGACCATGACGAGCTTCAAATCGGCCCAGCTCATAGCCGACTCGCACGACGCCGACAAGGTGGTCTTTCTGATGGACCGCATCGAGCTGGGCACGCAGTCGCTCTCCGAGTACCGCGCGTTCGCCGACGACGCCGACGACGTGCAGGGGACCGAGAACACTCAGGTGCTGAAGTCGAAGCTCGCGAGCGACGACCCCAAGAATCGCCTCATCGTGACCTCTATCCAGAAGATGAGCAACGTGAAGCCCGGCGAGGGCAGAATCACCCAGGCGGAGCTCGACCGCCTGGCCTCCAAGCGGATCGTGTTCGTCATCGACGAGTGCCACCGCTCCACCTTCGGCGAGATGCTCCAGGACATACGCCGCGCGTTCCCCAACGCGCTGTTCTTCGGCTTCACGGGCACGCCGATCCTCGACGAGAACCAGAAGAAGGGCTCCACCACCGCCATGGTGTTCGGCGAGTGCCTGCACCGCTACAGCATCGCCGACGGCATCCGCGACGGCAACGTCCTGGGCTTCGACCCATATATGGTGACGACCTTCGACGACCACGACGTGCGCGAGGCCGTGGCCCTCGAGCAGGCTAAGGCCTCAAACTTCGTCGAGGCCATCTCCGACGAGCGCAAAAGCAAGGTCTTCTACCACTATATGGACCAGGCGAAGGTCCCCATGGGCCCCATGGTCGACGGCGCCGGCAACCACATCAAGGGCATCGAGGACTTCCTGACCCGCGCCCAGTACTGGCCCGACACACCGCACCACAGCAAGGTGGTCGAGGACGTTCTGCGGCGCTTCCCTGTACTCTCCCACGGCGGCAAGTTCCACGCGATCTTGGCGACGAGCTCCATCCCCGAGGCGATCGACTACTACCGCGCCTTCAAGATGGAGGCGCCGCAGATGAAGGTGACGGCGCTTTTCGACCCGAGCATCGATAATGACGCCGGCTCCACTGTGAAGGAGGACGCCCTGGTCGAGCTTATCGAGGACTACAACAAAGCATATGGCCAGGAGTTCACCATTCCCACCTGGCCCGCCATGAAGAAGGACATCTCGGCGCGCCTTTCCCATAAGAAGCCCTACGTCAACGTCGACGCCAACCGCGAGAGCCGCATCGACCTGCTCATCGTGGTGGACCAGATGCTCACGGGCTTCGACTCCAAGTGGCTCAACACGCTCTATCTCGACAAGGTCATCGACTACGAGAGCATCATCCAGGCCTTCAGCCGCACCAATCGTCTGTTCGGCCCCGACAAGCCCTTCGGCACCATCCGCTACTACCGCCGTCCCCATACTATGAAGGGCTACATCGAGGCCGCGGTGAAGCTGTACTCGGGCGATCGCCCGCTCGACATGTTCGTGCAGAAGCTCCCGGACAATATCGCGCTGATGGACGCGCGGCTGCAGGAGATACTCATGGTGTTCGAGGCAGCGGGCGTTGGCGATCTCTCGAAACTTCCCGCATCGCAAGAGGCCAGGCGCAAGTTCGCCAAGGAGTTCGTCGAGCTCAATGAGTTCCTCGAAGCCGCGAAGGTGCAGGGCTTCACATGGGAGCAGGACACCTATGAATTCGAGGAGGAGCCGGAAGAAGGCGAGCTGAGCGGCAAGTCCTTCTTCGTGCAGCCGGTCATCGACGAGCGGACCTACCTCATCCTCGTGCAGCGCTATAAGGAGCTGTTCGCAGGAGGGGGCGGCCCTGGCGATGCGCTCGAAGCGCCCTATGAGCTTGATGGTCATATAACCGAGATCGACACGGGGCTCATAGACAGCGACTACATGAACGCGAACTTCGAGAAGTGGCTGAAATGCCTTGAGCAGGACGACGAGGGGCTTGCCGCCGCGCGCGAGGAGCTCCACCGATCGTTCGCGTCCCTGAGCCAGGATGACCAGCGCTTCGCCGAGCTGTTCCTTCACGACGTCGAGCGAGGGGACGCCGCCCTGGAAGACGGCATGACGCTGAGGGATTACATCACGACCTATGCCCGCAGGGCGAAAAACGCTCAGGTCGAGCGAGTCGTCGAGGCACTCGGCATAGATGGTGATCTTCTTGCCACCATGGCTGCGCTCGACCTGACGGAATCGAACATTAACGAGTTCGGGCGCTTCGATGATTTGAAGGACTCGGTGGACAAGGTGCGCGCTAAGGCCTTCTTTGAGCAGAAGGAAGGCAAGATGCTCTCCCTGTTCAAGGTGAACACCCGTGCGGCGGCGCTGTTGAAGAAGTTCATCCTAGAAGGCGGCTTCGACATCGATGAATGAGCGGCGATTTTGAACAGGCGAAATCGAGAGTTCGTCAATCCGAGGGGACGTATGTGACCATGCGTCCCCTCGCTTCATCTTGGGAACAGCGTAAGTTGGGAGACTGCTTCGAGTTTTTGAAGAACAACACTCTTTCACGCGCTGGTTTGAATGGCGAGAATGGCACTGCTCGCAATGTTCATTACGGAGATATTCTTATTAAGTTCGGTGATTGCCTCGATGGCGAACGAAGCGATTTGCCATTCATTGCCGACGATACAGTGCTTCCCAAATTTGCTGGGTCGACACTTCGCGAAGGTGATGTTATTTTCGCCGACACAGCAGAAGACGAAGCGGCTGGCAAGTGTGTTGAACTGCGGAAACTACCCAAAGAGCCAACTATCTCGGGGTTGCATACGATACCGGCGCGACCTCGGTTCCTCTTTGGGAGGGGCTACCTGGGACACTACCTTAATTCCGATGCATACCACAGACAGCTTCTTCCCTTAATGCAGGGAATCAAGGTGATTTCCGTTTCAAAGGCCGCACTGCAAGATACACAAGTAAGATTTCCTGGCTTGTCGGAGCAAACTGCCATAGGCGCGGCGTTGAGTGAGATCGACATCCTCATCACCCTTCATCAGCGTGAGCCAAGGTTTGCTGATACAGGTTAAATAAGAGTCGAAAGAGCCCTCATGACGATGTCAATGTCCTTGTTCTCGAGCTCTTGGATGACGTGCAGATAGGTTTCCTGAGTGGTGGTCATGCTTGCATGCCCGAGTCTTCGGGATACGCTGGCGATGGAGACGCCGGCGAACAGCAGGAGTGATGCATGCGTATGCCGCAGCCCATGAACGGATATGGTAGGCACGCCAACATTTTTGCAGTGGCGCGCTAAAACGCTGTTAGCCGTCGAGTTATAGACCTTTCCCTTCACAAATATGGGCTCAGTCGGCGGAAGGTCTTTGAACAGCCCAGATAGTTGCATGATGAGTTGCCAGTCGAGTTGAACCTTCCGCACCGACGAGGCGTTTTTCGTGGGGACGAATCCGCCGCCGTTCTTGTAATCCCAGGTCTTGTTCACCGAGAGTGTTTGATGTGCGAAGTCGAAGTCTTCAGGAGTAAGCCCAAGGGCCTCGGAGAAGCGCAGGCCCGTTTTAGCGACTATGAGAATAAGCCAATCCCAACTCGGCCCGCCTGATAAATCAAGGTCGCCGAGCATTGCATGAAGCTCGAACTGATTGAGATACTTAATCTTTTTCGCCCGCGGCTGTTTCCCCTTGATGATGGCCTTGCGCGTAGGGTCGCGGGGGATGAGTCCTTCGTCAACTGCGTCAAGGATTGCCCCCTTAAGCTGATGGTGGAAGTCCATGGTTGTCTGGCGCTCGTGGTGCTCTGCGTAACCATTGATGAGCTGCTGGTACGAGGTCCGGTCGAGATCTTTTATCTTGAGGTCTGGAATCAGCTTGGCGAGCCAAGACTGCGTGAGCCGGTACTTTCCCATGGTGACCTCACGGATGGCTCCTTCTTTATAGACGCTAATCCATTGCGAGTAGTAGTCGCAGAAAAGCGATTCTTCATTAATGCTGATTAGCATTTTTGCCCTCTTTCATCATGTTGTGAGGCGGCTCACGCTGATGAAGGGTGATAAGGGAGTCGAGATTGCCTAAGAAGGAACCGATGGCTTTCTGCTCGACAATAGAGCACGGCATCGATAGAGGCGTTTCTTTAACTTGCTCGATTGTGTAGTGCGCTATCGTTCCAACATGCGAGATGCTCCGAATATATGACTTGAAAATCGGAGACATGAAGAACGAATAAAGAAATTTCGGGTCAATCTCCGCATGGCGCTTAATCCAAATTAGTCAGCGTCCTTGGTGTAAAGCGGCTTGTTATCAGGCACGATATATGGAGTCCCAACGGAGCCACCGCCCGTCACCATCACATCGCCTTTTTGAGGAGCGCCTGACTGAGCACTTAATTTTTCAAATAACTCTTGAGATATGAACACCCTTTCGTTTTCAGTTCCGTTGAACGCAGCCATCACGTCACTAGAGCGATAGAAAGGAACCCCTGCCGCTCGCCACTCATCCTTGTGCACTCTGGCGGCGGATAGAATAGTGGTTAGTTCACCCAACTTACGCTGTTCCCAAGAAAAATAACCGCACAAGCTACGGCATTGGCACTTACGCTGATGAAGGGTGATGGTTCGGTCAATCTGATGCAAAAGAGTACCTATGGCACGTTGTTCCTCGACGCAGGGTACGAAAACGCTTTCGCTGAACATGTGGTCATCAATGAGCTTGTTTGATGAGTTGCCCGAAGCGGCAATCGAGCGTGCGAAGATTGGCCTCCATATTGTTTCAAGCATGGCGGCGTATTTCCAGAATTGGTTGTCGAAATCGCATTTGTGCCGGTAGATAGGGAAAAGCTCGGAAATAATGCCGTCCCCAATATCGTTTACGACCAAACGACCATATTCGTGCTCTGAGTTTTTATGGCCTTCAAAAGCCATATCGCCGTGTCGCATGACGTATGTTCTTGTGTCTAAATTGTTTGATTGAACCTTATCGGGATTTTGAAAATACATCCTCGAAACGGAAATCCATCGGTCGTCCCCCAAGCCTTCGCGGTTGCGCTCTTGGATTCGTTTCAGCTCATCTCCCAACTTACGCTGTTCCCAAGTGGTTATCCAAATTGGACGACTCCATCTTGGGAACAGCGTAAGTTCTCTAATCTGACCGACAGGGTTTCCATGCAGTCAAGCGATCCCGATTTGCCTCAAGTCGAATACGAGGACATCGTTTCCGGCGAGGGTACGCTGAACAAAGATTTACGCGACAAAGAAGGCGGCAAAACGGGAATTAAGTTTTACGCCGGAGATGTTCTATACGGGAAGCTTCGTCCTTATTTGATGAATTGGCTATACCCGCAGTTCAACGGTGTAGCTGTAGGTGATTTTTGGGTCCTTAGGGCTACAGAGTGTGACAGTTCATTTTTGTATCGGCTGGTTCAAACGGACAGCTTCCAAAGGCTTGCAAATGTATCTTCGGGCTCTAAGATGCCTCGCGCAGATTGGAATCTGATTTCACAATCGTTCTTTGCCGTGCCTGCCGATTACGCCGAGCAGAGAGTAATTGCGAAGAGCTTAGCCGAGCTTGACAACCTCATCACCCTTCATCAGTGACAGCGGTAAGAAGGCAGTAGTGTCTTACGACTCGGTCACAAATAGCAAAAACCGTCGATTCGACTAATGTGAATCGACGGTTTCGGAATCCCAGAGTGATATCTGTGTTGAAAATAACTATACGAACATCTTATCCAAAAGCGATTTCTTCGTATTCCTCAGTAGATTCAACTTACGCTGATGAAGGGTGATGAGGTTGTCGAGGCGAGCGAAGAAGAGGCCGATTAGCTCTTGTTCCTCCCGCGAAGGCGGCAATATGAGAGCGGTATCGAAGAAATCGTCAGGTGCAATGTTGAGCAAGCCGTGGTTCCTCGCGCCTTCGGCGGCAATCATCTGAACGGCTTTGTACCAGCGGTCAGTTTCGTAGTACGTGACGAGGAAGTCAGGGTCAGCGTCGTTTAGCCCAAAGCAGATGTACAGGGTCGATACGCAGCCCTTTTCATATCTAACGAGACGCTTTACCGCGCCCCACGGGCTGTCCCCAGACGTGCTCTTGTTGTAGGCGAACTCTCCCTTGCGCAGGAGATAATAGCCGCTCATGTCCTTGCTTGCGACCTGGTTGTTGAAGAAGGTTCTCTGATTCACAAGGCCATACTGGGACGAGATGGTCAGGGGCAAATCTGACTCGCCCTCGTTCTTTCGGGTGACGCGGTTTGCGATGTCTTCTAACTTACGCTGTTCCCAAGGGTCAGTAAAACCATCGAACCGGATTTCGGGCTTGGTCTCGCCGGGTTTCGGAAACATCTTGTCGAGCATCGATTTCTTCACAGCGCACAGCTTGTCGTACTTACGCTGATGAAGGGTGATAAGGGAGTCGAGGGTGACGAAAAGCGACCCCATCGATTCACGTTCGGATTGAGACGGGACCAGCGCCACCTCTTCTTCCAGCGCCGCCTTATCAAGGTTGCCAATAGAACCATTCCCGCCAGCAACCCCCGTCGCTAGGAATCTTCGATACCATCTGGTACCCATGAGCGCGTTAACGAAATCAGGCTGCTTCGCGCGTGCGCAAAGCATAAACCCGCCGTGCGTCGTTTTCCCAGTTAATCCGCTAATTACAGCACGCTTCCCCACAAGTCTCGGAGAGCCATTTGCGGCGGTAATTAGGATTTCGCCATCAAGCGCCAGATCGATATTCACTGCCTCTTCATCAACAAAAATGTCCTCCTCGCTAAGTACGAACCGGTCTTCATCAATGTTGGAGGATCTGAGCACACGGACGCCCTGGCCGGACGGACGAATATCGGAAGGCGAATACGTCAGACCACGACGGACAGTGGCAATATCCGAGAACTTACGCTGTTCCCAAGGGTCAGTAAAACCAGCGAAGCGGATTTCGGGCACATTGGTCTTTTTCGCCATGCTATTCACCTCCCAACAGTTTCCGCAGCTCAGCAATGCCTGCCATATCGTGCTCGTTGCCCGTGAGCTGGCCCAGCATCGCCGCCAACTCGTTTTCTGCCTCAGCAATCTGGTTGCATACGTCCGAATATGTTGTCGCGTACTTTGCGTTCAGTGCGACGACCTTTGCGATGAAATCGCTTACGACAGCATTGGGCAGCTCGAGCAAATCAGTTTGCAGCGGCTCAATCCACTTCGCAGCAAGCAATTCGTCGCACTGGGCGTCGGTCAGGCTCTCGACAACCTCCTTGGTCTTCTCCTCAAGGGCAAGCTTCGTTTCCTTACTCGCTTTCTTGAGCGACTTCTCCTCGTCGAGGAGCTCCTTCGCTTGCGCAAGGACGTATTCAAAGCTATCAGCAGGAAAGCCTACTGCCAGCTTTAACTTTCCTATATAGGATGCAACCTTTGCTTTGCCGTATGTTCCGTCTTTGTTTGACTCCATTTCCTGCCAGGAAACCTCAGAGTGTTTTTCAATGAAGCCTAGCTTTTCTTGTTTCTTCGCTTTTCGATCAAGAAGCTTCAGATATTCTTCCAGGACACGAATCTCTGGAGAGGAGATATACTTCATTTCGCTGTTAAGATGGGCATTGATTTCTTTGAGGACGAATGCATCATTCGAGTCGTTAATCGCTGGAGAGTCGAGCTGCTCGACATCCAGGGAATCGATTAATTCAGAGCAGGACGAGGATATGGCGGACAGCCTCTCCTGCATCGAGTTTATTTTGGCAACATCGGCTGTGAGCATGTGGCTTTGCACTAGCTCGAACGGGAGTATATGACCAATCCAGCCGTCCTGAACTTCAGTTTCCTTTCCGTCTTTCTTTTTTATCACCATATTCGGATCGACTTTACGTACGGCCTCGCTGCCCTCGGTCTGGATAACCTCGAGGTCGCCGGAGATGCCCGTCCACGCATCGTCGAGAGCCTGGTAGGCATCGTACCCGTCGACGAGCGCGACATTGGAGAGGGTGTCGCGGAGCAGCTTTGCGACATGGTCCTCCTCAGCCACGGCGTCGACTTGCAACGAGCCGTCCACCAGTCTTTTCCGCAGCTCAGCAGGCAGGTGTGACAGTGTATCCCGATAGCCGTCCAGAAATGAGACGACGTCGGCGTTAGCCTTTACTGTTGCCGCGACGTCAGCCGTCACGGAAGCAAGGCACGACCCGCCGCCCTCACCGTACAACTGGCCCTTCAGGCTCGGCCATACCTTCCAGTAGCGTTCGAGCGCGTCGACCTCGACCTTCGGCACGCCGCCGAACATGGTGGCGTACACGTCCCAACTCTCAGCAGCTTCGGACGAATCAACATAGCGTGGAATGTTGAGGTTGTAATCGTTGGCGCGTATCTCGTCGATGGTAACCAGACGGCTGAACTTGTCGACGGTCGCCCCAGCCGTGACTGCGTCCACGATGCGGCGCATATCGCTCGCGCGCAGCTTGTTGTTTTTGCCTTCCTTCACAAAGTGCTTCGACGCATCCACGACCAGCACATCGCTGCTCTCGCGCTGCTTGCGAAGCACCATGACGATGGTCGGGATGCCCGTACCGAAGAAGATGTTGGCAGGAAGCCCGATGATTGCTTGAATATGGCGGTTCTCCACCAGGTTCTTGCGAATAGCGCCTTCCTCGCCGCCGCGGAACAGCACGCCATGGGGCAGAACGATGCACATGATGCCGTCGGGGCGCAAATGGTACAAATCATGCAAAAGGAAAGCGTAATCGGCCTTGGATTTAGGGGCAACGCCGAACTTGAAACGCGGATCGAGCTCCTTGTCTTTGGGATCCCAGTTCTGGGAGTACGGAGGATTAGACACCACGGCATCGACGAACAGCGGGTCGTAGGTCTCGTCTTTGTTCTCCACGGTGTCGAACCACGGCCAGTCGTCCTCGAGCGTGTCGCCGTTTCTGGCCACGATGTTGTCGGGGAGTATACCGCGCATCACCAAGTTCATGCGCGTGAGGTTGTAGGTGTTTTCCTTGAGCTCCTGAGCGTAGTACTTGATGGAGTCTGGGTCGCCGTTGCGGCGCGCAACGGCCTTGCCGATGTTGATGAGCAGCGATCCCGATCCGCTGGTGGGGTCGTAGATGGTGATGTTCTCGCGTCCAGTCAGGTGCCACGAGACTATCTCGCTCATGAGCATGGAGACCTCGTGCGGCGTGTAGAACTCGCCGGCCTTCTTGCCGGCGTTGGCGGCGAAGTTGCTGATGAGGTACTCGTAGATGAAGCCCAGCACGTCGTAGTCCTGGCGACCGTCCATTGGGATGTCCTTGATGAGGTAGATGAGGTCGCGGGCGGCCTTGGACTGGCTGCGCGCATCGGTGCCCAGCTTGGAGAGGCCCGTCTGCAGCGTGTCGAAGATGCCGTCGAAGACGCGCTTGCGCGCCGGGTCAATATTGCGGCTAAAGGCGGAAAGCGCGTCGCGCACGTTCGATATATCGAAGTCGCTGCCCTTTGCCACCCAGGTGGAGAAGAGGTTCTCGTAGGCGATGAAGTAGCCGCACTCGTCCTTGACGAACTCAACCGTCTCCTCGTCGTCTTCCACCAGGCTGGGCAGGTCCTCCTCGGCGAAGTCGTGCGCCTTCAGGCGGGCAACCTCGGTCTCGGAAAGGAACTTGTAGAAGATGAATCCCAGAATGTAGTCCTTGTACTCGTTAGCTTCGATCTTGGATCGCATCTTGTTGGCGGACTCCCATATCTTGGAGGCCAGCTGCTGCTTGTTCATCTAGTTATCCTCGCTTCTATAGATTTGGTTGAGCGTTTCTCCGTCGTCGCTTACCCATTCGGCCCAGCCGTTCTGGCTGCCGCCGAGCACGAACACCGCCGCGGCGCTGGGCGTCGGGAACTCGAGGTCTTCGGCGAGCTCTGCGATGCCGCCCGAATCGCCGAAGATCTCCCTGCGCGCGGCCGCGACGCCCGCGTTCTTCAGCACGGGCCTCGAGAGGTTCACTTTCGAGCCAGCGAGCACGGTGAAGTGCCCGGTGGCCTTGTCGTAGCGCCCCGCCCCACGTATGCCGTTCTTCTTCGTGTGGAAGACCGCCGGCGCACCCGCGGGACCCTGGTCGACCCTGTCGAGGTCGTACCCCAGAGCCGCCATCCTGAAGAGGATTCTCTCGTGCAGGCGCTCGACGGCCTCTTCCTTGTACGGGTCGACGTAGGGCTTGGGCGTCGCCGAGTTGTCGGTCTCGTACGAGCCGTGGGTGCGCACGTAGTCAATGGCCTTCGCTTCGAGGACGTCCAGTGCGTCCCTGCTGATGTTCTGGTCGTCGTCGAGGAACATGACGGCCTTGTTCCAGAACTCCTTCTTTGCCCTGTGTGCGTCGAGCCGGGCGATGCCCTGGGTCGTCTGTCCAGCGTAGACGCGGCTCACGTTGCCATGGTCCTCGTCGAGCAGGTAGTAGATGCCGCGCTGCGGGATGTTCGGCAGCGACTTCGCCTCGGTAAGGTCCTCCCTCGGAACGACGACGGTCACAAGCGACTCGCCGTCGATGCGGCAGATGCGGATGCGGTCCGGTTGCGCGTCTATGAGCTGGATGGTGAGAGTCTTGACCCGGATCACGCTCACGCCCCCTTCTTCGCGAGCTCTTCGATCATGCACGTGCGCACGAAGGCGGAGAAGCTCATGCCCCGAAGGTTGGCTTCTTCTTTGGCGGCGTCGCGCAGGGTGTCGGGGATGCGCAGGGTGACGGAGACTTGGTCGCCCTCAACCAAATAGCTTCTGATCTCGGTCTCGTCGGGATTGCTCTTGATGAGCTCCTTGTAGCTGTCGGGCATCTGCGCTCCCATCGCTCGAAATGCAATACAAATGCGTTTGCAGCATTATAACGCGGCGGCACGCGGCGGCACTGGGAATGCGAGGACAGCCGACGTCCAAGCTCAATATGAGCGTGGGCGGCGGAGGAAGCCACGATTGGGCTTAGATGGCACCCCTCGTTCCGATTTCCATCTCATGCCTTCCGCTGAGCTTGGCTGCTCCATTCTTCTGCTTAGAGAGCCTCGTTCTACGTTTCTAGGATGTGCGTAGCGTCACCAATGCGCTCGACGCGCCTTGGGGTGCGGGCAGATAGTTGGACCACGGGGTGGTCCTGGCTGGAGGTCCGCATGTATGACGGGACGGTGGAGTTGTTCCCGTACGTCCTCGAGGAGGGCATGGGGGGGTCGAGAAGGCGAACGGGCTCTGCGGGGTCATGCCGCACACGGTGTATGACTGGGCTATCGGGCGATTGCTTCGCAGTCACGCGGGGGCGCCGTGCTTTCGAGACACTGGGATCTTGGGTAGGGCGGGCGCACGGAGAAGGAGTCCCACATGGCAGGGGTGGACGAGCCTGCGACCCGCCGAGGATGTCCCAGGAAGACCTCGAGGTCGAGGTGGCGGGTTGCTTGGCTCGGTACAACTCGGGGAGGTTTAAGCGATTCCCTGAGGGCTACGATACGATTGACGACAGAAGGTGCAGGCTCGGGCTGGGGCTCTGAGCTAGTCCAAGAAAACGTCCGCACCAAACGCCCCTTTCAGTAGAAAGGGGCGTTTGTGTACGATCCGACCAGAGGGCAACCACAAAAGACGGGCGGCGCGGGAACCGCTTCCATCCCCGCGCCGCCCGTGACGTGCTTCCATACGACATGCCTGGCCGCAAGGCCATCAGGCATGGCCCTGCGTCGTCGATTGCCCGCGGCGGGAATACCCTAGCGGTGGTAGAACGAGCCGCGCTCGAACTTGGGCTCGCAGCAGACGTTGATGCCCAGCTCGCGGTAGATGTTCTCGTCGGTGGGGGACACGATTACCGAGAAGTACGCGTCGCAGCCGCGAAGCATCCCGGTGGCGTCGATCGCCTTGGCGGCGTCCTCGTTGGTCGCCGAGCTGATGGACAGCGCGATCAGCGTCTCGTCTGAGTGCAGGCGCGGGTTGCGGCTGTGCAGGTGCTCGGTCTTAAGGTGGCAGATCGGCTCGATGGCCTCCTCGTTCATGATGGGCTTGTCGCACGACAGGCCCGCCATGCGCTTGAGCGCGTTGATGAGAAGCGACGACGCGGCACCCATGAGGTCGCTGGTGCTGCCGGTGACGAGGCTTCCGTCGGGCAGGACCATCGCGCCGGCGGGCTTGCCGGTGACCTCCTCCTGCAGCAGGGCGGCCGCGTGCGCCGGCGACAGGTTCTCGTCGACGCCGACCTCCTTCATCAGGAGGTTGGCCTTGGCCAGCTCGGCCTCGCCGACGCCAGTGCGCTGGATCTTCTCGGCAATCTGGAAGTAACGGCGCACGATCTCGTTACGCGAGGCCTCGCGGCACGCGTCGTCGTCGATGATGCAGTCGCCCACGGTGTTGACGCCCATGTCGGTGGGGGAGGCGTACGGGCTCTCGCCCATGATCTTCTCCATCATGGAGCGCAGGACCGGGAAGGTCTCGACGTCGCGGTTGTAGTTGACGCAGACCTTGTCGTAGGCCTCCAGGTGGAAGGGGTCGATCACGTTGTTGTCGTCGAGGTCGAGCGTGGCGGCCTCGTAGGCGATGTTGACGGGGTGCTTGAGCGGTAGGTTCCACACCGGGAACGTCTCGAACTTGGCGTAGCCGGCCGTGACACCGCGCTTGTACTCGTTGTAGAGCTGCGACAGGCACACCGCGAGCTTGCCCGAGCCGGGGCCGGGGGCGCTCACCACGACGAGCGGGCGGGTGGTGCGCACGTAGTCGTTGGCGCCAAAGCCCTCGTCGCTCACGATGCGCTCGACGGCGGTGGGGTAGCCCTTGATGGGGTAGTGGCGGTAGACGGGGATGCCAAGCGACTCCAGGCGCGCCTGGTAGGCCTCGGCCTTCATCTGGCCCGAGAAGCGCGTGATGACCACGCCGCCGATTGCCAGGCCCATGCCGCGGAAGACGTCCATCAGGCGCAGGACGTCGTCCTCGTAGGCGATGCCGATGTCGCCGCGGCGCTTGCCGGACTCGATGTCGTTGGCGTTGATCGCGAAGACGACCTCGGCGTCGTTGGCCAGAAGCTCGAGCATGCGGGCCTTGGAGTCGGGCTCGAAGCCGGGTAGGACGCGGGAGGCGTGGTAGTCGTCGAGGAGCTTGCCGCCGAACTCGAGGTAGAGCTTGCCGCCGAACTGCGCGATGCGTTGGCGGATCTTTTGGGCCTGAACCTCGAGGTACTTATCGTTGTCGAAACCGCGGCGCATGTTCGGCGTGCCTCCCTATGACGTGTGATTCGGACGCGAGACACTCCGACGGGCGACGGACGGGCGTCTTGCCGGCGGTGTCCTCGCAGTCGGGACTCCCTATGATATCCCGTTATCGGAAGGCCGCATAGGTTATTCTTAAATCCTAGTTGCCTGGTGGGGTTTATAGTGCCACACTTCATCCCAACCAAACGGAAACCCACCACGGAGAGGAAGCAACATGAAGGTCGCAAACCACATCGAGGCACTCATCGGAACCACTCCGCTCGTCGACCTGACCGAGCTTGGTAGCGGAAACGCCCGCATCCTGGGCAAGTACGAGGCCACCAACCCCGGCGGCTCGGTCAAGGACCGCATCGCCAAGGCCATGCTCGACGCTGCCGAGAAGGACGGCTCTCTCGCACCTGGCGGTACCGTCATCGAGCCGACCTCCGGCAACACCGGCGTTGGCCTGGCCATGCTCGCCGCCGCGCGTGGCTACAAGATGATCCTGGTCATGCCCGAGACCATGTCCGTCGAGCGTCGCAAGCTCGCCGCCTCCTACGGCGCGCAGATCGTGCTGACGCCGGGCGCCGAGGGCATGAAGGGCGCCGTCGCCCGCGCCGCCGAGCTCAAGGCCGAGACCCCGGGCGCCATCGTCGCCGGCCAGTTCACCAACCTGGCAAACCCGCAGGCCCACTACAAGACCACCGGCCCCGAGGTCTGGGCCGACACCGAGGGCACGGTCACCGCGATCGTCGCCGGCGTGGGCACGGGCGGCACCATCTCTGGCACGGCCAAGTTCCTGAAGGAGCAGAACCCCGAGGTCAAGGCCTTTGCCGTCGAGCCCGCCGAGTCGCAGGTCCTGGCCGGCAAGCCTGCCGGCGGCCACAGGATCCAGGGCATCGGCGCCGGCTTCGTGCCCGACACCTACGACGCCTCCGTGGTCGACGAGGTCGTCCCGGTTGCCTCCGACGACGCCATCGCGACCAAGAAGGCCCTGGCCGAGGCTGGCCTTCTGGTGGGCATCTCCTCCGGCGCCGCGGTCAAGGCCGCGATCGAGCTCTCCGCGCGTCCCGAGCTCGCGGGTGGCACCATCGTCGCGATCCTCCCCGACACCGGCGAGCGCTACCTGTCCATGGACCTGTAGGGACTCGGGCCCCACGGCCCTTCTCGGCAGGTGACGATTGTGTTTCCTGAGTTGACGCACCGGGCGCCGCGGCGTATAAACGTTGCAAGCCTAAATACCTCCGCTCAGGTATGAATTAAAGGGAGAGACTAACGGATGAAGCTAGACGTGGCATATGCCCTCGCGGCCTGCGCCTGTTGTAGCGACTGTCGATCGTGCCCGTCCTGCATCCGTGAAACTCGCTAGTAGACTCACGAGGCGGCTCGGGCAACCGGGCCGCCTCCCTGTTGAGCCATGTGTGGGGCAGTCCGTCCGCGGGCTGCCCTTTGCATAAGGGCCCGCGGGACCGCGAGATCACGAGACCGCGCCGCCTTGGCGCACAGCTTGGGGGAAGCAATGGAGAGGGTCGCAACACAGCCTGTCATGTCCGACATGCCTGCCATGCGTGACGAGCCTGGCATGCCTGCCGAGAAGGACCGTGGGGTCGCGGGCTCCGCCGCGGCGCCCGCGCGCCTGACGATCCGCGAGAGAATGCGCGAGGACGTCGACGCCGTCATGAGGCTCGACCCCTCCGCCGAGTCGCGTCGCGACGTCTTGCTGCACTCGAACGGCCTGCACGCCGTGTGGGCCCACCGCGTCCAGCACTGGCTGTGGCAGCGCGGCCGCAAGGGCCTGGCAATGTTTCTCGCGCGTCGCAGCCGCCGCCGCTACGGCGTCGAGATTCACCCCGCGGCCACCATCGGGCGCAGGCTCGTGATCGACCACGGCATGGGCATCGTCATCGGCGCCACCACGATCATTGGCGACGATTGCCTCATCTACCAGGGCGTGACCCTGGGCATGACAGGAAAGCACGCCGGCAAGCGTCACCCGACCCTGGGCGACGGCGTCATGGTCGGCGCCAACGCCGTCGTGCTCGGCAACATCAACGTGGGTTCGGGCGCCAAGGTCGGCGCGGGCGCGGTCGTGGTGTGCGACGTCGACTGCGGCGACACGGTCGTCGGCGTGCCAGCGAGGCCGGTGCCGTGCATGAGGCACCGCAACGCGTTCGTGCTGCGCCTGACCGACCAGCTCGACGGCGAGAACGTGCGCTGGAGCTGCGCTCTGTAGCCGCGCGTCGTCAGATGGCGTGCAGCGCGTCGGAGTTGCGCGCGCACACGAGCGACAGCAGGGGAGCGCCGATGACGTCGGCAACCAGGTCGCACTTGGTCATCAGCAGGAAGTAGACGTCGTCGCGGCGGCAGTCGTCGCACAAGGACTCGAAGTTGCCCATGCCCTTGCAGATGACGACGTCGGCACCGTAGTAGGCGTCGAGAAACTCCTGCGAGCAGCGGTCGAGGTCGGTCGCGGGCACGGCGGCGCCGCTTGGCACCACGCGCGCGACGTCGGCCATTCCCACCTGGGTGGCATCGTCAACGGTCACGTCGTTGATGACCGCGCCGCCGCGAACGCCGTAGGTGACGTCCACATCGGGGTTCTCGCGACGGATCTCGCCGATAAGGACCTTGTCCAGCACGATCTCGCCGCAGTTGTCGCCCAGGTACATGACGCTGTTGGCGTGGCCCACGCGCTCGGTCAGGTCGGCCGAGTCGTCGACCGCGAACTCGATCGAGGGGACCTTGTCCAGAAGCTCGGTTACGTCGTCGCGCGTGAACTCGTTCTTCGCGCCGAAGTCGATGAGGTTTCCGGCGGCCGCGTAGCGCAGGGCCAGCTGGAAGGGGTCGTCGGCCGCGGCGATGCTTGCGCGGCACTCGCCCTCGCGGTCCAGAAGAAGGGCGTTGTAGGCGACCTTGACCTGCTTGTAGGGGTCGTCGGTGCCAATGAGCGGCTCGATTTGGGTCAACAGGTCGCCCATGAGCGTGGGCTTGACGCGCCCGCCCACGCGCGGGGCCTCGCGGACCATCCTGTCGGCCTGCTCGAGCATAGTGGCCAGCGTGTCGTCGTCCAGGTGGCAGAACTCGGCCACGCGACGCATCTGACGGTAGAAGCAACCCTCGCAGCCATCCATGCCCATGCGCTACTCCTCCACGGCCGAGACGGGCTCGCTGCCAAAGTCGATGGTGCCGGTGTCGGCGTCCATGGCGTTGACGATGGCGAGCGACTCCACGTGGTAGCCGCGCTTGCGCAGGCTGGCGCCGCCGGGCTGGAAGCCCTTCTCGACGGCGATGCCGATGCCGGTGACGTTGACCTCGGCCTCCTCGCAGATCTCTAGAAGGCCGTTCATGGCGCAGCCGTTGGCCAGGAAGTCGTCGATGATCAGGACGTGCTCGCCGGCGGTCAGGAAGCGCTTTGCCACGATGACGCTGTAGTCGCGGCCGTGGGTGTATGAGTGGATCTTGGTGCGGTACTGGCTGCCGTCCAGGTTGACCGACTCGGACTTGCGTGCGAAGACCACGGGCACGTTGCCAAACTGCTGGGCGGCGACGCAGGCGAGGCCGATGCCGGAGGACTCGATGGTCAGGATCTTGTCGACGGGCTCGCCGTCGAACAGTCGGCGCCACTCCTGGGCCATGTGCGAGTACAGCTCGACGTCGCAGCGGTGGTTGAGGAAGCTGTCGACCTTGAGCACATTGCCCTGACGGACGATTCCCTCACGCGCGATGCGCTCCTCGAGTTCCTTCATGCGGTTGCCTTCCCTGTCCGTGCCCCGAATGCCGGCGGCCATCTGCGTATTTCTCAACACTATAGCAGCGTTTCGTGGCCCCTCCGAAAATCCGGGCGAGCAGTGCCGTCGGCTCGACGCGCACTTCTCGGCAGAAAGGGGGAGGCCACGGGCGTGTGCCCATGACCTCCCCAAAGGTGATGCACGCGATGCCTGCGAGGCTACTTGGTGAGGGCCTCGGTGATGGAAGCGGCGGCCTTCTTGCCGGCGCCCATTGCCAGGATGACGGTCGCGGCACCGGTGACGATGTCGCCGCCGGCCCAGATGCGCGGGTCGGTGGTCTGGCCGGTCTCCTCGTCGGCGACGATGTAGCCCCACTTGTTGAGCTCCATCTTGCCGCCGATCATCTTGGCGAACGGGTTGGCGTTGGTGCCGATGGCGCTGATCGCGACGTCGCAGGGGATCTGCTCGATGGCACCCTCGATGGGCACCGGGCGACGACGGCCGGAGGCGTCGGGCTCGCCGAGCTCCATCTTCTGGACGCGCACGGCGCAGACGTTGCCGTCCTCGCCGGCGATGAACTCCACGGGCGAGACGAGCGGCATGACCTCGACGCCCTCCGCCTTGGCGTGGTGCAGCTCGGCCTTACGGGCGGGCATCTCGTCCTCGGTGCGGCGGTACGCGATGATCGCGTGCTCGGCGCCCAGGCGCTTGGCGGTGCGCACGGCGTCCATGGCGACGTTGCCGCCGCCGAAGACGACGACGTTCTTGCCGTGCTTGGTCGGGGTGTCGAACTCGGGGAACCTGTTCGCCTTCATGAGGTTGACGCGGGTGAGGTACTCGTTCGCGAAGAAGACGTTGGGGAGGTTCTCGCCGGGGACGTTGAGGAACTTGGGCAGGCCGGCTCCGGTCGCGATGTAGATCGCGTCGAAGCCCTCGTCGAACAGCTCGTCGGCGGTGGTGATGCGGCCGACGACCGAGTTGTACTCGAACTTGACGCCGAGCTCGGCCAGCGAGTCGATCTCGCGCTTGACGACGGCCTTGGGCAGACGGAACTCGGGGATGCCGTAGACCAGCACGCCGCCGCCGGTGAAGAAGGCCTCGAAGACGGTGACGTCGAAGCCGTTGCGGGCGAGCTCGCCGGCGCAGGTGATGCCGGAGGGGCCGGAGCCCACGACGGCGACCCTCTTGCCGTTGCTGGGTGCGACCTTGGGCTTGCTGGCAAGCTCGGGCTGGTCGCCGACGAAGCGCTCCAGCTGGCCGATGGCGATGGGGTCGCCCTTCTTGCCGAGGATGCACTTGCCCTCGCACTGGTTCTCCTGCGGGCAGACGCGGCCGCAGATGGCGGGCAGCATCGAGTCCTCGTGGATGACGTCGAGCGCGCGGCCGAAGTCCTCGTCGCGGATGGCCTCGATGAACTTCGGGATCTGGACGTTGACGGGGCAGCCCGTCACGCACAGCGGCTTCTTGCAGTCCAGGCAGCGGTTGGCCTCTGCCAGGGCCATCTCCTTGGTGTAGCCCTTGTCGACGGGACGGAAGTCCTTTGCGCGCTCGGCCGCGGGTTCCTCGTTGTCCGGGGTGCGCGGGGCCTTGGCGTTTGGAACGTACTTGCCGTTTACCTGTGGCATGCGCAGGTCGCCTCCTCGTAAGCCTTGACAGCCTGACCTTCCTCGGTGCGATAGGCGGCCTGACGCATGCGCAGGTCGTCCCAGTTGACCTTGGTGGCGTCGAAGTCGGGACCGTCGACGCAGGCGAACTTGGTCTCGCCGTCGATCTCGACGCGGCAGCAGCCGCACATGCCCGTGCCGTCGACCATGATCGGGTTGAGCGAGGCGACGATGGGCGTGTCGTACTTCATCGCGGTGAGGGTCGAGAACTTCATCATCGGGACGGGGCCGACGCAGAAGACCTGGCTCACGGCCTTGTCCTGCAGCAGGCGCTCCAAGGGCGCGGTCACAACGCCCTTCTCGCCATAGGAGCCGTCGTCGGTGGTGATGTGGATGTGGTCGTCGTCGAGCAGCTCGCGGAACTGGTCCTCGAGCAGCAGCAGGTCCTTGGTGCGGGCGCCCATGATGGCGTGGACCTCGTGGCCGGTCTCGACGAGGTGCTTGGCGACGGGGAAGGCGATGGCCAGGCCGACGCCGCCGCCGATGACGGCGCAGGGGCCCTCGTCCATCTCGGTCGGCTCGCCCAGGGGTCCGGTGACGTCCAGCAGCGAGTCGCCGGCCTCGTAGGTCGACAGCATCTCGGTGGTCTTGCCGATCACCATGAAGATGAACTCGACCCAGCCCTCCTCGGCGTTCCAGCCCGCAAGCGTGAACGGGACGCGCTCGCCCGTCTCGTTGGCGCGCACCATGAGGAACTGGCCGGCGTGGGCATGCCTGGCCATCCGGGGCGCGTCGATGCGGAACTTGAACACCTTCTCGGAGAACTGCGTCTTATCGAGGATCTTGTACATGCAACGAACTCCTCTCCGCTTTTCTCTCCATCGCGCGTCCGGCCCTGTGCCGCCCGCGTCGATTCCTTCCTTCGTGGCCCTTCTCTGCATCGGTCCACATAGGCAACATTTTATGCCTATTGCAGATTGTCGATGCTGGGTTACCGCGTGTTAGGAGTTTTCGACCACTCGTGAGACCCCGTCCTTGACACAGGCCTCGCAGACCCTCGCGGCGTCCATGGCGAGAAGTTCGAACTCCTCGAGGTACTTGCCCTTGAGCTGGCGCAGGGCGTAGTCGGCGACGCTCATCTTTCCGGGCGGACGGCCGATGCCGCAACGGACGCGCGCGAAGTCGGGCGTGCCCAGCTTGTTGGAGATCGAGCGCAGGCCGTTGTGGGCGTTGAGGCCGCCGCCGAACTTGGCGCGCACCGTGCCTGCGGGCAGGTCGACCTCGTCGTGGACGACGAGCACCTCGTTGGGCGCCACCTTGAGCTGGCGCATGAGCTTGGAGAGGGGCCCGCCGCTCGTGTTCATGTAGTCCTGCGGCTTGGCGAGCACGACCTCGCGTCCGGCGATGCGGACGCGGGCGACCTGGCAGCCGGCCTCGCTCTTCCAGTAGTTGGCGCCGTGGGTCGCGGCGAGCGCGTCGACGGTCGCGAACCCGATGCTGTGGCGCGTGCGCGCGTACTCGTCGCCGGGGTTGCCCAGGCCGCAGATGATGCGGACGTCTGCCGGGGTGGCCTTTCGTGCCATGGTCCTTCTCTCCATACTCGTCTGCCTGAGAGAGGCGGGCCGTCCCGTGGTTGGGGCGACCCGCCTGTGATGGTGCGTGTGGCGCTTGCGTCGGCCTATAGCTCGCTGTTGCCGCCGAAGATCTCGGAGATCGAGTTGTTGGCGTAGACGGCGTAGATCGCGTCGGCCATCTCCTTGGCGATCGAGATGGTCTTGATCTTGGAACCGGGCTTGTTGGCGACCTCGCAGGGGATGGCGTCGGTGACGATGCACTCCTCGAGCGGGGCGGCCTGCAGGCGCTCGATGGCGGGGCCGGAGAAGATGCCGTGGGTGGCGCAGACGTAGATGTCGCCGGCACCCATCTCCTTCAGCTTGTTGACCGAGCCGCACAGGGTGCCCGCGGTGTCGATCATGTCGTCGTTGATGATGCAGGTCTTGCCCTTGATGTCGCCGATGACGCCCATGACCTCGGAGACGTTGTGCTTGGGACGGCCCTTGTGGGCGATGGCGAGGTCGCAGCCCAGGTAGTCGGAGAGCTTCTTGGCGGCCTTGGCGCGGCCCATGTCGGGCGAGACGACGACGGTGTTGTCCCAGTCGAAGTTCTTCTTGGTCTTGAAGTAGTCGCCCAGCTGGAACAGGGCGGTGAGGTGCGTGACCGGGATGTCGAAGAAGCCCTGGATCTGGCCCTGGTGCAGGTCGAGCGTGATCACGCGATCGCAGCCGGCAGCCTCGAGCAGGTTGGCCACGAGGCGCGCGGTGATCGGCTCGCGCGAGGCGGCCTTGCGATCCTGGCGCGCGTAGGCGTAGTGGGTGATGACGGCGGTGAAGCTCTCGCAGGAGGCACGGTGCGCGGCGTCGGCCACGATCAGGGTCTCCATGAGCAGGTCGTTGACGTTGGTGCCCGCGATGCTCTGGATGAAGAACACCTCGTCGCCACGGACGGACTCCTCGAAGCGAGCGTAGGTCTCGCCGTTGGCGAAGCGCTCGATCTTGAGGCCCTGGAGTTCCAGGTGAAGGATGTCGGCAATGGAGTGTGCGAGCTCCGGGTTGCCCGTGCCGGAGTAGAGCTTGATTTCCTTCTGGTAGGTCGTGGGCTTGCTCAGGTTCTCGTACATTTAGTCCTGCCCTTTCTTCATGCGCTCGCGCCGCTTCGCGGCATAGCCTTCGATTATCGTCTCCTCGGAGCGCTCGAGTGCGAGCGCGTCCGCGGGAACGTCCCTCGTAATGCAGCTGCTGGCGCCGACCAGGGCGCCGTCGCCGATGGTGACGGGCGCGACCATCATCGTGTCGGAGCCGACGAAGACGTCGTCGCCGATGGTGGTGCGGTGCTTGTGCACGCCGTCGTAGTTGCAGGTGATGGAGCCGGCGCCGATGTTGACGCCCGACCCCATGGTGGTGTCGCCGATGTAGGAGAGGTGCGGGACCTTGCTGCCGCGGCCGATGGTCGAGTTCTTGATCTCGACGTGGGTGCCGGCCTTGGAGCCGTCGAGCAGGTGGGCACCGGGGCGCAGGTAGGCGCGCGGGCCGCAGTTGACGTCGTTGTCGAGCGTGGCACTGATGGCCACGGTCTCGTCGACGACGCAGCGGTCGCCGACCCGGGTGTCGGTCAGGCGGGAGTTGGGTCCCAGCTGGCAGTCGCGGCCCACGTGGGTTCGGCCGATGAGGTGGGTCTGGGGCCAGACGACGGTGTCGCGGCCGACGGTGGCGTCGGGGCCGATCCAGGCCTGGGTCGGGTCGACGAACGAGACACCCTCGTCCATCAGGCGCGCGTTGATGCGGTCGCGGGCGATGGCGTTGAGCTGCGCGAGCTGGGAGCGACTGTTGACGCCGAGGCCGTCGCGGTAGTCGTCGCAGTGGCACACCGAGACCGAGCCGCCGTGGGAGCGCAGGATCTCGAGCATGTCGGGCAGGTAGTACTCGCCCTGCGCGTTGTCGCAGCCGACCTCGCCGATGTGGCTGGCGAGAAGTGTGCCGTCGAACGCGTAGCAGCCGGCGTTGCACTCCAGCAGGCAGGCGCTCTGCTCGGGCGTGCAGTCCTTCTGCTCGACGATGCGCAGGACCCGGCCGTCGGCGTCGAGCTCGACGCGGCCGTAGCCGGTCGGGTCGGGCGGCGTCATGGTGAGCACCGTGGCGGCCTGGCCGTCCGCCACCGACGCGGCGAACGACTCGATGGTAGCGGGCTGGATCAGCGGCAGGTCGCCGTTGAGGACGACCACGGGACCCTCACAGATCCCCGTGGCCTCGAGCGCGACGCGCACGGCGTGGGCGGTGCCCAGGCGCTCGGACTGCTCGACGCACTCGACGTGCGCCAGCGTGCCGTCGTAGCGTCCGTCCAGAAGGGCCCTGACCTCGTCGGCATGGCTGCCCACGACGACGGCGACGCGCTCGCAGCCGGCGGCCACGGCGGCGTCGACGACCCACTGGATCATGGGCTTGCCGAGCAGGGGATGGGAAACCTTGGCGTGGTCGGACCTCATGCGCGTTCCCTCGCCGGCGGCGAGGACGATCGCGTTGGTTGGCATGAAATGGCCTCCGATTGGATGGCGACGCGTGCCGGCGGGGTGTCCGCCGACGGGGTGCGCCGCACCTTACGCTCTTCTTGCACCGCCATGATAGCGCAGGCCCCCGGGGCCGGTGCGTGCGCGTCCGTAGGCGTTAGGCCAAATCCACGCCCTGCTCAAGGTCGCGCGGCAGCGTGCGCGTCGACCACAGCCCGCCGAGCATTCGGCACGACTCGCGGTCGAAGTCGCTCGCGGCGCGCGTCCGGGCCACGTCGGCCAGCGCCTGGGCCCACCGCTCGGCGGAAACGCCGTACGGCCTCGCGTCCCAGCCGCGCTCGCGCAGGTCGTGGCGCGCGTCCGTCACGTCGTCTGCCGTGAGCGACCCCAGGTCGACGCCGACGCTGCCGAGAAGGTCGTCCTCGAGCGAGTCGTCGTACATGAGCGAGGACGCGAGGTTCGCGCACGCGACGGCCATGCGCGGCGGCAGCGAGTCCATCTCGCGCAGCTCGACGAAGCCCTTGAGGCGGAAGCTCGGCCACGTCATCGAGATCAGGTGGAGCAGCTCGTCATCGGCGAGCGGTCGCGTCGCCATGACGTCGGCGGCGGTGGCGTCGCCGGTGGGGTAGGTGCGGTGGTCGGCGTCGGTCATCAGGATCGGCCGCACCGTCGAGATCCACTCGCAAAACGTCCGCAGCGAGAAGCCCTTCTCCATGGCATGGGGGACCTGGCCGCAGCGCTCGGGGTCGAGGTCGTCCCAGATCTGCGCGCGGGCCATGCCGCGCGAAGGCTCGCCGCGAAAGACGGGGGAGTTGTCGAACAGGAACGCCCACAGGGGGCCCAACGCGCTCGCGCGGCGTGCCATGCGGGCCGCGTCGTCGGCGTCGAGGTAGTCGACCGAGACCTGCGTGCTGCACGAGCAGCGCATCATGTCGCGCGCGTGGCTGCCGCGCCCGGGCAGGTAGGCGTCCATGATGTGGTAGCGACGCTTGGGGATGAGCTCGACGTCCTCGGGGCGGCGGGCGCCGGGGTCGTAGCCGCGCGCCACCAGGTGCGCGTCAAGTCCGATCGCCAGGCATGCCTCGCGCACGCGGCGGTCGAAGTCCGTGAGGGCGGCGTACAGGGCCTCGCTGGTGCGCGCCGGCCCGCACGACAGCTCGATCTGGGCGCCCGGCTCCAACGAGACGTTGCAGCCCACGCGCTCCCCGCAGACCTCGACAACGTAGGACAGGCCCAGAAGCGCCCCGTCGATCGTCACGCGCTCGGCGTCCGCGTCCAGCTCGCACATGGAGGCGATGACGGCCCCCACGCCCTTCTCTCCCGAGAAGAACACGCGGTTTCCCGCGGCGTCGGTGAGGATGCGCTCGAGCTCGAGGCCGACCGTGCGCCCCTCGGGCGTGTCGGGGTGCCTGTCGAGCATCGCCACCATGGCGTCGAGGTTGCGCTCGTAGTAGTTGGGGGTGTCCATGGGCCTCCTGTCGCGTTGGTACGCAGATGATACCCACAAACGTGCGCGGGCCCTCCGCCCCCGCGACATCGTCACAGGGGAGAAACGAGCGAGGGGCCGCCCGACGTGGTCTGTCAGGCGGCCCCTCGCGGGCGTGCGCTGGCTGGGGCAGAGGGATTCGAACCCCCATTCCAGGCACCAAAAACCCGTGTCCTAGCCGTTGGACGATGCCCCAGTGTCATGTGCCCCGTCGGGGCCAGAAGAGTGTAGCAGGTGCGTGGGCCTTGCGCTCGCGCGACGCGACGTCCGTGCGGCTATCGGGCGTCGGAGGTGAAGGCGGTGCAGATCGCGTCGAGCAGAAGGACCGCGAGGGTCTGGGCGTCGCTGGACGAGAAGGTCCCGTCGTAGCTGTGGCCGACGGGAAGCTCGAGCCTGACGACGGGGTTGTCCTCGCGCGAGCTCTCGCAGGCGGTGCGGATGCGCAGGGGCAGCGTGTCGGGGTCGTCCACCTCGACGTTTGCCATCTTGCTGCCGACGGCGGGCCCGCCCACGCCCAAGAGGAAGACCAGGCGGTCCTGCTTGGCGTCGGCGTCCAGGCTCTCGAGCAGGTGGACGTCGGCCTTGTCGTTGGTTGCCTGCGCGAGGTTCCAGATGCGCGCGGCGACGTTGCGCGAGATCGGGTCCGTGGCGGCAAGCGCCATGCTCGTCTCCTCCAGCACGCTCGCGGCGCGCGCGAAGCCCATGCCACCCTGGGGGTGGGGGCCGGCCGCGGGCTTGCCGCCCCAGACGTGGTGCAGGCGCTCGATGGCGTCGAACGTGTCCTGGAAGGCCATGCCGTCGGCGAGCACGCCGACGTTCTCCTGGAACTGCTTGACGGCGGCCTCGGTGTGGACGCCGTAGCAGCCGTCGGGCTTGCCGCACGAGAAGCCCAGCACGTTGAGGCGCTCCTGCAGCGTGTGGACGTCGCGGCCGTGCTGGTTGGGCAGGCGCAGGTACAGCGTGCGGTCGCCGAGCTCGTAGCCCTCGTCGACCAGGGCCGCCCACGTGGCCGAGTCGACCTCGGAGCCCAGGGACAGGTCGTGGTCCAGGCGGAACTTGGCGACGGCGGTCGCGGTGGACTTGCCGAAGCTGCCCTCCTCGCGCTCGTCGGCGTCGATCTCGTAGCCGAGACGGCCGAGCCTCTCCTGGATGTCCTCGACGGCCGCGCCGTCCATACCCTCGCGAATGGGGTCCATGTCTTGTCTCCTCGTAACCGTTCCTAGCGAGTGGGCGGCTAGCTCAGCCGCTCCACGAAGAAGTCTGCCATCGAGATTAGCGTATTGCGGGCCTCGGCCTGAAGCTCGATGCCGTCCAGGGCGCCGCGGGCGTCGCGAACCAGGCCGTGGGCGCGGTCGCGGGCGTAGTCGATGGCGCCGCACTCGCCCATGAGCTCGACGGCGCGTGCCAGCTCGCGCCCGTCGGTCGCGTGCGACGACAGGATGCCGACAAGCTCGTCGCGCTTCTCGCCCGAAAGCGTCGCCAGCGCGCGCACGGCCACCAGGGTCCTCTTGCCCTCGGTGACGTCGCTGCGGAAGTCCTTGCCCTGCGCCTGCGCGTCGCCGACCAGGTTGAGAAGGTCGTCCTGCAGCTGGAAGGCCAGGCCGCAGGCCATCCCGAAGCGCCTGAGCGCCTCGACCTGGGCGTCGGTGCCGCCCGCGGCGATCGCGCCGGTTGCAAGCGGGGTGGCGGCCGAGTAGTAGGCCGTCTTGCTGGTGGCCATCAGGTCGTAGTCGGCCTCGGTGAGGTCCCAGCGCCCGTCGCGCGCCCAGGCCAGGTCGAGCGCCTGTCCCTCGACGGTGTGGCCCTCCATGCGGGCGAGCTCGCGCAAGAGGCGCAGGCGCGTCGCGTCGTCGGCGTCGCCGACGTTCAGGAGCAGCGAGAAGCCCGCCACCAGCGCGGCGTCGCCCATGTTGATGGCGGGGCCGACGCCGCACGTCAGGTGCAGGCAGGGCTCGCCGCGGCGCAGCTCGCCCTCGTCGGCGATGTCGTCGTGCACCAGCGCGGCGCTTTGGAACTGCTCGATCGCGACGGCCATCGGAAGCGCCGCCTCGGCGTCGCCGCCCACGGCCTCGGCGCCCAGCAGGGTCAGCGCGGGTCGGGTGCGCTTGCCGCCACGGGCGGTGAACGCCTCGATGGGGGAGTACAGGTCGCGACCGAGGTCGTCGTCGCGCCCGCCCTCGCCCACGAGCAGGGCGCGGACGGGGTTGTCGGCGATGAAGGCCTCGATGCGCGGGAGCCGTGCGGCCAGGTATGACGAGAAGAGCTGGCCGGGTCGCGACTCGGCGCACTTCTCGGTAGATGCGGTGGTGTGGGTCACGCCAGCCTACTCCTCGTAGCCGTTGGGGTTGTGCGACTGCCAGTTCCAGGAGTCGCGGCACATGTCGTCGATGTCGTACTTGGCCGTCCAACCCATCTCGTCGGCCGCCTTGGAGCAGTCGGCGTAGTTGGCCGTGACGTCGCCGGGGCGGCGCGGGTCGATGACGTAGGGGATCTCGTGGCCGCAGGCGGCGCCGAAGGCCTTGATGATCTCGAGGACCGAGGTCCCGCGGCCGGTGCCCAGGTTGAAGACCTCGACGCCCTCGCGGCCGTTCATCCACGCAAGCGCGGCGGCGTGGCCGCTCGCCAGGTCGCAGACGTGGATGTAGTCGCGCACGCCGGTGCCGTCGGGCGTGTCGTAGTCGTCGCCGAAGACGTGGACGGCGTCGCGCTTGCCGATGGCGGTCTGCGCGACGTAGGGCACGAGGTTGTTGGGGATGCCCTTGGGGTCCTCGCCCATGAGGCCCGAGGGGTGCGCGCCGATGGGGTTGAAGTAGCGGAGGAGCACGACGTTCCACTCGGGGTCGGCGGTGTGCAGGTCGGTCAGGATCTGCTCGATCATCCACTTGGTCCAGCCGTAGGGGTTGGTGGCGCTCTTCTTGGGGCTGGCCTCGGTCAGCGGCAGCGAGTCGGGGTCGCCGTAGACGGTGGCCGAGCTGGAGAAGATGATGGACTTGCAGCCGTGCTCGCGCATGACGTCGACGAGCGTGAGCGTGTTGCCGACGTTGTTGGAGTAGTACTCGATCGGCTTGGAGACGGACTCGCCCACGGCCTTGAAGCCGGCGAAGTGGATGACGCGGTCGATGTCGTTGTCGTCGAAGATGGCCTCCATGGCCTCGCGGTCGTTGACGTCGGCGCGGTAGAACGACAGGCGCGCGGCGGCCTCGGCGCCGACGATCTGGTCGATGCGGTCGATGACCTTGTCGGAGGCGTTGGACAGGTCGTCGACGATTACGACCTGGTAGCCGTCCTGCAGAAGCTCGACCACGGTGTGGCTGCCGATGAAGCCGGCGCCGCCGGTGACGAGGACGCAGGTGTCCGCGGGATCCTTCTTGGTTGCCATGGGACTCCTCCTTCTTTTCGGCCGGGTGGGTGTGCCGGCCGATGCTTGGCATTGGCGTGGCGTGCGGTCGCGCGATCGGACCACGCGCACTTCTCGAAATTATACGTCGGGGCCATGTGGGCTATGTGGCAGGGCTTGTTAACAGGGTGCGGCGGCGGATGGGCGTGCGCCCCGTGGGTGGTACCATGCCCTCACAAAACGCCGCGCCCGCCTGGCGGGCGAAACCATCCACAGCTGGGAGCCACACATGTCAATGGAGTTCGGGCGCCACCTGCCCATGGCAAAGGACGTTCGCGAGCAGATGCCGCTGTCGGCGGAGCTCGCCGAGCGCAAGCGCGCCTTCGACGCCGACGTCGCCGCCGTCATGCGTGGGGAGGACCCGCGCCGCCTGCTCATCATCGGGCCGTGCTCTGCCGACCGCGAGGACTCGGTGCTCGACTACATGACCCGCCTGGCGGGCGTGGCCGAGAAGTGCGCCGACAAGCTGATCGTGATCCCGCGCGTCTACACCAATAAGCCACGCACCCGCGGCACGGGCTACAAGGGCCTTCTGCACAACCCCGACCCCGAGGCGCCCGCCGACCTCTTGGAGGGCGTCAGGGCGGTCCGTCGCATGCACCTGCGCGTGATTCAGGAGACGGGCTTCTTCACGGCTGACGAGATGCTCTACCCGACCAACTACCAGTACCTGGTCGACCTTCTCTCCTACGTGGCGGTCGGCGCGCGCTCGGTCGAGAACCAGGAGCACCGCCTGGTGTCGGCCGGCATCGACGTGCCGGTGGGCATGAAGAACCCCACGGCAGGCTCCACCACCGTCATGCTTAACTCGATCTGGGCGGCCCAGGCCAGGCAGGAGTTCATCTACCGCGGCTGGGAGGTCACCTGCGACGGTAACCCGCTGGCCCATGCGGTGCTGCGCGGCTACATCGGCCTGGACGGCCGCAACTACCCCAACTACCACTACGAGCACCTGGAGCGTCTTGCCCAGCGCTACACGGCCGACAAGTTTGCCAACCCGTCGGTCGTGGTGGACTGCAACCACGACAACTCGGGCAAGCGCCCGCTGGAGCAGACGCGCATCTGCAAGGAGGTCCTGGACTCGTGCCGCCGCAACGACGAGATTGCGGGCATGGTCAAGGGCTTCATGGTCGAGAGCTACCTCGTCGACGGCAACCAGAGCGTCGACGGCGGCGTCTACGGCAAGTCGATCACCGATGCCTGCCTGGGTTGGGACAAGACCGAGCGCCTGATCGACGACATAGCCTCGCGCCTGTAGCGCGCACGTCCGGCCTGCGGCGCCGTTGCCTACAGGCAGGCCTCGGCGATGAGGCGCTTGAGGTCGTCGATGCCCTGGCCGGTCTCCGACGAGGTCACGAGCAGCTGCTCGCGGTCGATGCCGAACTGGCGCGCGAGCGTGTCGCGGGCGCGTGCCTGCTTGGGGCGGCTGAGCTTGTCTGCCTTGGTCAGCGCCACGACGAAGGGCAGCTCCTCGGAGCGCAGGAAGTCGAGCATCTGGACGTCGAGCTTCTGGGCGTCGTGGCGGATGTCGACGAGCGAGACCACCAGGTTGAAGCTGCGCTCCTGGTGGTAGTAGCCGTCGATCAGGCCCGCCCAGCGCTCGCGCTCGGCCTTGCCGACCTTGGCGTAGCCGTAGCCGGGAAGGTCGACCAGGGTGATGCCGTCGACGTCGAAGAAGTTGATGTTGGCGGTCTTGCCGGGCTGCGAGGAGACCTTGGCCAGCGCCTTGCGGCCCACGAGCCTGTTGAGAAGCGACGACTTGCCCACGTTGGAGCGTCCCGCGAACGAGACCTCGGGGGTGGTGGGGTCGGGCAGCTGCCCGAGCGTGCCGTAGGAGGCGACAAAGCGTGCGTTCTGGTAGTTGATGGCGGCCATGGGCCCCTCGTTTCTCTTGTGCCCGCGGGTCCGTGCGGGTCTGTTTCGACGCGGTTATTCTACCCGTCGCGCATCCCACAAATGGGTACGCTTGCCAGTTAGAGGTCTGTACGAGCTGGCTTTTTGCGGCAATGTCCGCGGGAAAGCCACAAGGGCGCCGCATGTTCGGCGCCGGGTGGGTGTGATCAGGATGAACGAGCGGACGCTGCGCATCGTCGGTTGGATGGGCGCGCCGAACGAGTCCCCGACGCTGTCGGAGCTCGCCGAGCGCTGCGGCGTGAGCGAGCGAACCATCAGAAACGACGTCAAGGCGCTCAATCGGCAGCTTGCCGAGAAGGGCGTCGGCCCGGTGCGCTTCCTTTCCGGTGGTAAGGTGAGCCTTCCGGACGGCTTTGCCCGTGCCGTGAGCAGCCTTCCGGTGTCCGACACGCTCGCGTACAAGATGTCGCATGACGAGCGCGTGCGCCTCGCCGTGGCGGTGATGCTCGGCGAGGCCGGCTATATGACGCTCGCGAGCCTGGCCAAGGTCTTCTCGGTAAGCAGGGCGACGGTGATGAACGACCTCGACGACATCCGCGAGGCCGTGGCCGACGCCGGTTTCGAGTTCGAGACTCGCCCGAGCCATGGCGCGCGTGTCCTGGGGCCCGAGAGCTCCAGGCGCCTGTGGCTTGCCGGCTTTCTGTGCGGGGACACCCCTATAGTGGAGCAGTGGTTCTCGGTCCCCGAGTTCGCCTGCGCCCGAAACGCCATGCCCGACGTGCTTGACGTCTTGAACCTGCTTTGCCGCAGGCATCATGTGGCAATGCCCGACCCGACCTTCCGCCTGGCCGCCGCCCTGTTGTGCGTGAGCGTCATGCGCAACTCGGTCGGGGAGCGCCTGGCCGCCCCGACCCTCGGTGACGGGACGGCGATGCTCGGGGAGACGTCCGACCTCATGATGGGCGTGGTGCGTATGGTCGCGCAGCGTCGCGGCGTCCCCATGGGGCCCGAGGAGGCAAGCCTGCTGTCGATCGCGCTGCGCCCCTCCGACTGGCACCTGGACAGCGTCGGCCTGCATGATTTCGAGGCCGAGGTCGTCGCCCGTGCCATCATCCGCCGGTATGCCCGGCAGACGGGCGTGCCCCTCGGGCGTGACCTGGAGCTGTTCTCCCGCCTGTCCGACTACGTCGAGTCGGTGCTTCGTGCCCCCGACCTGCCGCCCGTGAAGAGCCCCGCCCTGGAGGCGGTCGCCGCGACGCACGTCGAGGAGCTTCGCCATGCCCAGCGGGGCATGGGCCCGCTCGAGGCGGCCCTGGGCAGGGCCGCGACCCCGACGGAGGTCGCCTGCGTGGCGTTGCGCCTGACCGCAGCCATGGAGAGGCGCGCGCACGGTCTGCCCCAGCCGCGCGTCCTGGTGGTGTGCGACGCCGAGGTGACCACGACGATCGCCCTGGTCGCAGAGCTCGAGGGCCGTCTGTCGGCCAACGTCGTGGATGCGGTGCCCGCACACGACCCGACCGCGTTCGGGCGGGATGACGTCGACCTCATCGTCTCGACCGTGCCGCTCGAGGGGGTGGGGGTGCCCTGTGTCGACGTCGGGATGCCGATGTCGGACAACGACGTGGTCGTGTTGCAGCGTGCGCTGGCGGACGTGCGCGGACGTGCGGCCCGAGGCCATGCGGACACCCCGCCTGCGGCCCTGTCGGCCGACGAGGTGGTGGCGTCGCTCGGGCCCGTGCTTGCCAGGTATGGTGCCACCGACGCGATGGCACGTGATGTCGCCCGGGCCATACGGATCGCCTTCTGCCGTCGCGACGACGAGCGCGGCGTCCTGCCCTCGCTCGGGCGCCTTCTGCCTCCCGACCGCATCCGGATGGTGGCGGCGCAAGACGACTGGCGCCATGTGGTGGTCGAGGCGTGCGCGCCGCTCGAGAGGGACGGGTGCGTCGCCGAGGGTTATGCCGATGCCTGCGTCATGGCAGTCGAACGCCATGCGATACGTCAGGTGGTCGGCGGAGGCATGGCCATCACGCATGCGACCTCCGAGGACGGCGTCAAGCGCTGCGGCATGTCGCTCGCGCGCCTGGCGGCGCCCGTGGACTTTCCCGACGGGAGGGTGGACCTCGTGGTGGCGGTGGCCGCGCCCGACCGCAGGACCCACTTGCGTGCGATGGCAACGCTGCTTGACCTTGCCGCCGACGAAGAATCCCTTGCGGCGCTCAGGCGCTGTGCCGATGTGCAAACTGCCTGGAGTTTCCTCTCCCGAAGGGACGAATTCGAATAATTCGCTTCACGTATTCGTGAAGACACTTTCTCTGGTGTGGTCGATGCATGGAGCGTACCGTCAGGTTCCGAAAGGTGCCGCGTGAGCGGCATCCCTTGTCGTGGGTGACAGAAAGGGAAAGGAACTCAATGGACGTTCTACTTAGCGTTGTCCAGTACATTCTGGGCTTCGGTGCGGCCGTATTCGTGCCGCTGATCATGCTGATCATCGGTCTTCTCTGCAAGATGAAGTTCTCCGATGCCTTCGTCGCCGCCCTTACCCTGGGCGTTGGCTTCACCGGCATGAACATGCTCATCAACTTCATGACCGAGGCCATCACCCCGGCCGCCCAGGGCCTCGCCACCGCGACGGGCATCTCGCTGCCCGCCATCGACGTGGGCTGGCCCGCCCTGTCCGCCATCGCCTGGGCCTGGCCCTATGGCGTCCTGTGCTTCCCGCTGCTCATCGTCATCAACGTGATCATGCTCAGCCTCAAGCTCACCGACGTCCTCAACGTCGACCTCTGGAACGCGTGGACCAAGCTGTGCACCTGCGTCATCACCTACTACCTGTGCAAGAGCGCGGGCATGCCCGAGGGCGTCGCCATCGCCATGGGCTTTGTCGCGGCTGCCGTCCAGATTGTCGTCGAGCTCAAGATCGGTGACGCCGTCCAGCCCACCATCGAGCACGTCACCGGCATCCCCGGCGTCACCGTCCCGCACGCCCTGATGCTCTCCTGCACCATGGTTCTTCCCTTCGAGCTCATCCTCGAGAAGATCCCCGCAATCGAGAACAACAACATTGACGCCAAGTGGCTCCGCAACAAGATCGGCATCTTCGGCGAGAACTCCGTCATGGGCTTCATCATCGGCCTTCTGCTCGGCGCCGTCGCCTACCGCGACCCGCAGAAGTCCCTGACCCTCGGCGTCCAGGCTGCCACGGCCATGCAGCTCTTCCCGATGGTCTCCAAGCTCTTCATGCAGGCCCTGTCGCCGATCTCCGACGCCGTGGGCGAGTTCATGAAGAAGCGCTTCGCCGGCCGTAACCTGATCATCGGCCTCGACTGGCCAATCGTCGCCGGCTCCAACGAGATGTGGGTCACGATGATCCTGCTCATCCCGTTCGAGCTCATCCTGGCCTTCGCCCTGGCCCCGCTGGGCAACGTCGTCCTGCCCTTCGCCGGCATCGTCAACATCTGCATCGGGCCGGTGCTTCTCGTGATGACCGGTGGCAACCTGGTCAAGATGCTGATCGAGGGCATCATCGTCACCCCGGTCTACCTGATGGCCTCCTCGAGCTTCGCCCCGTATCTGACGCAGCTCGCCCGCACCTTCTCGCCCGACTCGCTCAAGGGCGTCGGCGACAACGCCATGGTCACCTGGTCCACGCTGGAGACCCCGGACTTCCGTTGGTCCATCGCCAATGCCCTGTCCGGCCACATCGCCGGCATCGTGATGCTCGTGGTCTGGCTTGCCCTGTTCGTGCTGCTGCTCAAGTACTTCTCCAAGCGCAACGCGAAGCTGGCCGCCGAGAAGTAGTGTCTGTCGCATAAGGTCTTCTCGGCATTTGTTTGCTGTCACCCTGGGAGGGGCGCGTGCCATCGACTGGCATGCGCCCCTCCTTTTGTGTGCGTCTCTATGACGTGCGGCGTGCGTGTCGCGGCGGGCGTGTGTCGCGGCGTGTGTGTGCCGCGGCGCCTGCGGCCGCCCCTACAGCACGTCCTCGACGAAGCCCACGTGGTAGTTGCGGAAGACGACGGCGCCCTCGTCCTGGGTGGCGTCGAGGTCGACGTCGGCCCAGATGCCGAAGTCGGAGTCGCCGTCGGCGTCGTGGAACGCCTGGTGGACGTGCCAGAGGTGCTCGGTCTTCTCGGCAGTCTCGTCGACCTGCAGGAAGGCGCTCGAGTGCGCGTCCGCGTCCAGCAGTATCTCGTCGTGCTGCTCGTAGAAGCCGTCCAGGGCGCGGCGCCAGGGCATCTCGCGCCAGCCCCAGTCGGCGTCGAGCTCGCCGAGCTCGTCGGTGCGGCCCGACGCCGCCAGGCGCACGCGCGCCCACAGGGCGTTGCGGACCAGCAGGGTCACGCCGCGGCGGTCGCGCACGACGACGTCCGCCTCGCCGGGGGCGGCCCCGGCGTCGACCTCGTCGGTCTCGGTGCCGGACCACTCGTCCATCAGGCTGGAGTCGACGGTGCGCACGACCAGGCGCAGCCACGAGACGATGTCGTCGAGCCGCTCGTCGCGCTTCTCGGCCGGCACGGTGCGGTCCAGGGCGCGGAAGGCCTCGGACAGGTAGCGCAGCAGGGTGCCCTCCGAGCGGGCGATGCCGTAGCGCTGGATGTAGCCCTTGAAGTCCGACGCGGTCTCGACCATGTCGCGCAGGACGCTCTTGCAGCTAAGCTCGTAGTCGCGCGCCCAGGGGACCTCCTCGCAGTACCTCTCGAACGCGGGCTCGAGCACGTCGGCCAAGGGCTTGGGCCAGGTGACCTCCTGCAGGCGGTCGATGCGCTCGTCGTAGTCGACGCCCTCGGACTTCATGCGCGTCATGGCGCGGTCGCGCTCGATGCGCTGCTGGGCGCGAAGGATCTGGTTGGGGTCCTCCAGCGTGGACTCGACCATCGAGATCACGTCGAGGGCATAGGTCTCGGACTCGGGGTCCAAAAGCTCGAGCGCGGCCAGCAGGAACGGCGAGAGCGGCTGGTCCAGCGCGAAGTCCTCCGGCACGTCGACGGTGGTCGACCACTCGTCGCCGTCCGGGCCCTCCCGCTTGGTCACGACGCCGGCGTCCAGAAGCGTCGCGAAGATCTCGTCGGCGCGCTGGGCGAGAAGTGCCTTCTCGTCGTCGGGCTGCGCCGAGGCGTCCACGAGCTCGTGCACGCGCGCCCAGGCGTCCCCGCCCTGGGAGACCTCGGCCAGCACCATCGAATGCGTCACGCGCATGCGCGGGCGAAGCTTCTCGGGGGTGGCCGCGACCAGGCGGTCGAAGGTCTGCTCGTTCCAGCCGACGAAGCCCTCGGGCGGGCGCTTGGCGCGGCTCTTCTGGCGGGCCTTCTTGGGGTCGCCGCCGGCCTTGCGCAGGGCGCGGGCGTTCTCGATGTCGTACTCGGTCGCCTCGGCCACGACCAGGCCCTCGGTGTCGAAGCCCGAGCGGCCGGCGCGTCCCGCGATCTGGTGGAACTCGCGCGCGTTGAGGTGGCGCATGCGGCGGCCGTCGAACTTGGAGAGCGCGGTCAGCAGCACGGTGTGGATGGGCACGTTGATGCCCACGCCCAGCGTGTCGGTGCCGCAGATGACGGGAAGAAGCCCCTGCTGGGCGAGCTTCTCGACCAACAGGCGATAGCGCGGCAGCATGCCCGCGTGGTGGACGCCCACGCCGCAGCCCAGCAGGCGACGCAGGGTCTTGCCGAAGCCCGTGGTGAACCTCGTCCCCTTGATGGCCTCCTTGATGGCCTCGCGCTGCTCCTTGCTGGAGACGCCGTAGCTGGCCAGCGCCTGGGCGCTCTTGAGGGCGGCGTCCTGCGAGAAGTGCACGATGTAGACGGGGGCCTCGCCGTTGCGGATGGCCAGCTCGACGGTCCCCTCGAGCGCGGTGTCCACGAAGCGGTACTCCAGCGGCACCGGGCGCTCGGCGTCCAGGACGCGGTCGACGGCGCGGCCGGTGCGCCCCTCCAGCGATTTTGCGATGTCATCGACGTCGCCCAGCGTCGCACTCATGAGGAGGAACTGCGTGTTGGGCAGGGCCAGAAGGGGCACCTGCCAGGCCCAGCCGCGGTCGCGGTCGGCGTAGAAGTGGAACTCGTCCATGGCGACGCAGCCCACGTCGGCGTGCTCGCCGCCGCGCAGCGCGTCGTTGGCCAGGATCTCGGCCGTGCAGCAGATCACGGGCGCGCCGGAGTTGATTGCCACGTCGCCGGTGATCATGCCCACGTTGTCGCGTCCGAGCACGTTGACGAGCTCGAAGAACTTCTCGCTGACGAGTGCCTTGATTGGGGCGGTGTAGTAGGCGCGGCGGTCGGTGCACACGGCCAGAAAGCACATGCCCAGGGCTACCATCGACTTGCCGGAGCCCGTGGGGGTGCCCAAGATCACGTGGTTGCCCGCGGCCAGGTCCAGCAGGGCCTCGGCCTGGTGGTCCCACAGCTCGATGCCGCGCGACTCGACCCAGCCCAAGAACAGGTCGAGCGCCTCGTCGGCGGGGATGTTGGCGAAGGTGTCGTCATCGGGCCAGGGGATGAGCTGGCCGAGCGTGGCGGCGTCGCGCCCGGTGGTGGGGTCGGTGTTGTTGGCGGGCATGCGTGGCCTTCCCGCGGGACGTGCCCGCCTTGGCTCGGGTTGCTTGTTGCGGACCTTCCATTCTAGCGCGGGCGGAGACGGGGTGGCCGTCCCCCGGCGTGGCGTCCCGACGTGGTCGCGCTACAGCGTGGTGGCGCGCCACCTGGCGCCGTAGCCAAGGCGGACCTGTTCGAGCTTGTCGCGCCTGCCGGCGATGATGTCGCACATGAGGTCGGCCGCGGCCTCGCCGGTCTTCTCGCCATACATATCGGCGGTCGTGAGCGCCAGCGAGCCGTTGCGCGAGACGACGTCGTTGCCGATGCCGGTGACCTGGATGTCCTCGGGAACGGAGCGGCCGGTGTGGTAGGCGGCGCGGATCGCGCCTCCGGCGAGCGTGTCGCTGGAGCAGACGAAGGCGTCGGTCTCGGGGTGGGCGTCCATGATGCGGCAGGCTGCCGCGGTGGCGGCGGCCGGGTCCACGCGCAGCACGGCGTCGTGAGGCACCGTCACGCCCGCCTCGGCGCAGGCGTCCAGGAAGCCGTGCCTGCGCTCGTCGGCGGTGCAGTAGACGTTCTCGTTGAGGCCCAGGAAGGCGGGGTGGGCCGAGTCGCGCAGCACGCCCCGGGTCAGCTCGTGGACCGCGCCGTGGTCGTCGTGGGTGACGCTGGCGTGGCCCGTGCCCGACTGGCCGATGACGACGACGGGAACGCTCAGGGCGTCCAGGCGGTCGGCGAGCTGGCCGTCGATGCTCGAGCCGGTGAAGATCAGGCCGTCCACGAAGCGCGGGTCGGTGCAGGTCTCCAGGCGCTCGAGCTCCTCGTTGATGTTGTGGGCCGTCTCCAGCAGCAGGCGGTAGCCCCTGGAACGCAGGCGGCTGGTGAGCCCGCCGACGGTGTGGGCGACGCTGGGGTCGTCGAGGTGGGTGGTCACGAACTCGACGAGCATGGTCCTGCCGGTGCGCAGGTTCTTCGCCTGGGGGGAGGGCCTGAAACCCGTCTGGCTGACGACCCTCGCGATCGCGCGGCGCTTCTCGTCCGAGATATAGCCGTTGTTGAAGTAGCGCGACACCGTAGCCCGGGAGACCCTGGCCCTGCGTGCCACCTCGTCGATGTTCATGCCGACATACCCCCGCCTTGTGCGCGGGCGGTTTGGCACGCGGCTCCGACGGGGCGTCGGATGCGTGTGTTTACCTGCGCAAAGAATCTGTTGGATGCAGTGTTGGCCATTTTAGCAAACTACGCCGCGATGCCCTACAATCGCCACGAAGCCGAACGAGGAGGAACCGCCTATGGAGAAGATCGCGAGCTTCACGATCAACCACCTGACGCTCGAGCCGGGCGTCTACGTCTCGCGCAAGGACCGCGACCCGCAGACGGGCGCCGTCGTGACCACCTTCGACCTGCGCATGACCGCGCCCAACCGCGAGCCCGTCATGAACACGGCCGAGCTGCACACGATCGAGCACCTGTGCGCGACGTTTCTGCGCAACGACCTCGAGTGGTCGGGCCGCGTCGTCTACTTCGGGCCCATGGGCTGCCGCACGGGCAACTACCTGGTGCTGTTTGGCGACTACGAGAGCGCCGACGTCATCGGCCTGGTCACGCGCATGTTCGAGTTCGTGCGCGACTTCGAGGGCGACGTGCCCGGGGCCGCGGCCGCCGAGTGCGGCAACTACCTCGACCAGAACCTGCCCATGGCCAAGTGGCTTGCGGCGCGCTATGTCGAGAAGACCCTGCGTGGCATCGACGAGGCGCACATGACCTACCCCGCGTAGGGGACGCCCGTCCGGGCGCGCGTGCGCGTGCGGAGGCCCGTGCGTGTCGACGACCCATGTGTGGGTGTGATGCAAATCAAGCGGGAGAAGGACCGACGAGCTGCTACCCGTCGGTCCTTCTCCTGTTGGGACTCTTTGTGCCGACACATGCCACCCGAGCGGCATGTGGTTGGATGTCGCTAGTTGCTGTTGGGAAGCATCGGGGCAATTGCCGCCGCGACGTTGGAGATGGGCATTGTCTGCAGCCAGATGCGGCCGGGGCCGGTGAGCACGGTGTTGAACATGCCCTCGCCGCCGAGGAGGATGTTCTTGGCGCCCTTGACCATCTGGGCGTCGATGCTGACGGTCTCCTCGAAGCCAGCGACGTTGCCGGTGTCGACGATCATCTGCTGGCCTGGCGCGAGGTCGTACTCGACCAGGTCGCCGTCGATCTCCGCGAAGGCGATGCCGGAGCCGCTCAGCTTCTGCATGATGAAGCCCTCGCCGCCGAAGATGCCGGTCTTAGCCTTCTTGTTGAAGTGCATGCTCAGCTCGACGCCCCTCTCCGCCGCGAGGAACGAGCGCTTCTGCAGGATCCAGCTCTTGCCGGGGCCAATCTCGATCGGGATGATGCGACCGGGGAAACTCGAGCCAAACGCGATCATGGCGTCGCCGTTCGCGGTCCAGATGTTCTGGAACATGCTCTCGCCCGAAAACGCCTTGGAGAACATCTTGCCCAGCCCGCCGCCGGTGGTGGCCATCTCCATGTTGGCGGTCATCCAGACCATGGCACCACTCTCGGTGATCATGGACTCGCCGTTGCTGAGGTTGCAGGTGACGACCGGGAAGGTCCCTCCGATGATCTTGTACTGCATGGTGCGCTCCTCTCCTTGAGGGGTCGGACGAGGCCGACACTTTGCGTTTGTGCGCAGTCGGAACCAGGGTCCGTGCTTGATGCCGTGCGCGCCAACTGTCTGGTTTAAGTATACGGTGCAAGGAAATCGCATCGTCGATGTCAAGACAGTGGTATCGGCGGACGGGATGGCCGGTCGGTGGCGTTGGTCAGGCGGAGCGTGAAGCAGGGTGAGCGGCCAACGCGATCTCTTCGTATCATGCTCGCCACGCATCGCATCGCCATGCATCGCATCGCCATGTTCTCGTCCGCATGCTTGCGTCTGACACAAATGGCATTGCCCTGTGCCAGGCAAAGAGACTTTCTTACTTTTGGACAATCGGGTGTGCCAGGAAAACGGGGTTTCTTACGGAAGCGGCGTCACACTGAATTATTGTGGGGAGGGAGCATCTACAAAATCGCAGGTAGATAAGGTGTCGATTTGGGAGCCATGCCATCGACTGGCGGCATCGGTCCCACATGGCGTTCTTTTGCCGTAAGAAAGCCCGTTTTCCTGGCGCGTGCCGCCTCCAGGCCGTAAGAAAAGCCATTTCCCTGGCAGCCGCATGTTCCGGAAGCGTGTCGGGCTCCGCCGCCCCGAGGCCGTCGCTTGCTCGCGTCCCGCAGGGCAGGGCCGTACCGCTCTCGCGCCAAAGGCACCGCATATTGGTATGAAACAGATTGTTGCCTGTGTATGCCTCACCCTGTGATAGCTTGATGCCGAGAAGGGCTGCGAGGCAGTTGGCTTGCAGGTCCATAAAGCGACCGCCACGACCATTGCTGCCATCGCGACCGACTCAGTCGCCCGAACCCCAAGCCGAGAACCCGGGAGGGACCATGATTAAGCTCGTTCTGACAGACATCGACAACACGCTGATCCCCCTGGGTGCCGATGGCGCCACCGACCACACCATGAAGGCCATCCACGCGCTGTTGGACGCGGGAATCGAGTTCGGTCCCGCCACCGGCCGCGACATCGACGGCATGGAGCGCTTTTTCCACGGCGACGAGGCCTGCTGGAGCACCAGCCTCATCTCCAACGGCAAGCTGATCTTCCGTCACGGCGAGCTGGTCAAGCTGACCTGTCTCGACCACGACGCGGTGCAGCGCCTGTGCGACTTCGTCTGCCCACTCGAGGACTCCATGGTCCTCATTCGTTCCGACAACCAGGACCTTCTCCTTGGTGCGACGCCCGACCTTGTCGAGAAGTGCATTTGGGTTTTGGGTCCCGACATCCCCCTCATCGACGAGCTTCCCGACACCCCGATTACCGCCTGCACCATCACGTGCGTGGGCGATGCCGACCGCAACGCCTGGCTCATCTCCGAGGTGGAGAAGATCTGCCTCGGCCTCGAGTGCCTGTCGCCGGTTCCCGGCTGCTACGACGTGGTCCCTCGTGGCTGGAACAAGGCCACCGCGCTGGCCGAGCTCATGCACATCATGGGGGTGAGTCCCGAGGAGGTCGTCGTGTTCGGTGACTCCGAGAACGACGTGCCCATCCTCAAGATGGTCCCCAACTCGGTCGCGGTGGCAAACGCCATGCCCGTCGCTGCCGAGGCCGCGCGCTACCACATCGGCTCGTGCCCGGACGATGCCGTCGCCGATGCCCTGTTCGACATCGCCGAGTCCGCCCAGCGTGGCGAGATGCCCTCCTTCATGAGGCAGTAGGAGTCGCCCGCGCCACCGTTCGCGCAGGCAGCGGATTCGCTTCGCCAACGTGCCCCTCCCGCCGGCTGCCCTTTCAGCGCAGCCGGCGAATTTGTGTCCGGTCCCTCTCCCATAATACGAACGCATGTTCTATGATGTTCGCAAGGGAGGGGGAGCATGGCAACGTATCCGGCGCACGAGCCACGCCGCGGGTTACCCGCGAGGGAGAAACACTATGTCGAGGTTGTCTCGAAGACGGATCGCGACGGCCACGTCACGCCGATGGCGGTCATCTGGGACGACGGCGTCCGCTTCTCGGTGGACCGAGTCCTCGGCAGCAGGCAGGCGTGCTCCCTCAAGACGGGCGGCACCGGCATCCGTTACACCGTGGTGGTGGAGGGCCGCTCCACCTACCTGTTCTACGAGGGTCCGCGCTGGTTCGTCGAGGCCAAGGTGGTTGGCATGCCGTAGTGCCGTTGCTGCGTCTTCCCGTCATGTTGCCTTGCCGTTGCGTCTTGCCCGTTGGGCATCCCTTCTCGGTGTAGGCTTTGACGGTCTATCTAGAGAAGTGCCGTGCGTGTTGTCATAGTGTCGGGCGTACGGCAGGAGAGTGGGGGGGTAGCGCATGATCCAGGGTGCCATCTTCGACATGGACGGCCTGATGTTCGACACCGAGGTCATTTGGTACGAGTCTTGGGGCCCGGCCCTGGCCAAGTACGGATACACCCTGCCCGACGGCCTTGCCGCCGACTGCCGTGGCTCGGCGGTCGAGCGCACCGTGCGCGTCCTTCGTCGCTACCTGGGCGACGACGCGCCCGCCGAGGACATCATCGCCGAGCTGCGTCGCGTCGCCCATGCCGCCATCGCGGCCGACCTGCGCAAGAAGCCCGGTCTCGACGAGCTTCTGGAGTGGCTCGGCGACCACGACATCCCATGCGCCGTCGCCTCGTCCAGCGCGGTCGAGCTCATCCGGAACAACCTGACCCAGTCCGGCATCGCCAACCGCTTTGCCGCGGTTGTCAGCGGCGAGCAGGTCGAGCACTCCAAGCCCGAGCCCGACGTCTTCTGGCTGGCGGCCCGCCAGATCGGCGTCGATCCCTCCCGCTCGCTGGTGCTGGAGGACAGCTTCGCGGGCGTGCGCGCCGGACACGCTGGCGGCTTCATCACGGTCATGGTTCCGGACATGTCCGCACCCAACGACGAGATCTTGTCCCTGACGGATGCCTGCTGCGAGTCCCTGCTCGAGGTCCGCGACCGCCTGGAGGCCGGCACCCTCGGCTAGTGCGGGATCTTCTTCTCGCTTCTGCCGCCTGCGCCCGCCACGCCTGGCGCCCGGGCTCGTGTGACGTCGCATCCACACGCTGGCACATCCAAGAATCTTGCTGCACGAAAAATGCCCGCACCCCAGATGGGATGCGGGCATTCGCGTTTCGGGAACCTTGCGTCGTCTGCGACTCGCATGGGCTCACGGACCAGGCATGCGTGCCGTGCGGACGCGTCGGCCCCGAAAGGTCGCGTCGAAGCTGCGAGCTAGGCGCTCGGGCAGATCTTCTTGAAGAGGGCGACGACGTCGTCGTGGTTGGCCTCACGCGGGTTGCCGGGGAAGCAGGCGTCGTTCATGGCGTCGGTGGCGAGCTGGTCGATCTCGTCAGCCTTCATGGCCTCGCAGACGTGCGGGATGTTGACGTCGGCGGAGAGCTGCTTGACGGCGGCGATGGCGGCGTCGGCGGCCTCGTCCTCGGTCATGCCGGTGGTGTCGACGCCCATGGCGACGGCGACCTCGGCAAGGCGCTTGGTGACGACGGGCTTGTTGAACTCCATGGCGATCGGCAGCAGCATGGCGCAGGCGACACCGTGCGGGGTGTCGTAGTGGGCGGACAGCGTGTGGGCCATGGCGTGGTCGATGCCCAGGCCGACGTTGGAGAAGCCCATGCCGGCGATGTACTGGCCCAGGGCCATGCCCTCACGGCCGCTTCCGGGCTCGCCGGACTTGGCCTCGGCGACGGAGTCACGCAGGTTCTTGGCGATCAGCTCGATGGCCTTGTAGTGGAACATGTCGGAGAGCTCCCAGGCACCCTTGGTGGTGTAGCCCTCGATGGCGTGGGTCAGGGCGTCCATGCCGGTGGCGGCGGTCAGGCCGGCGGGCATCGAGGCCATCATGTCGGGATCGACGACGGCGACCTCGGGGATGTCGTTGGTGTCGACGCAGACGAACTTGCGGACCTTGTCGGGGTCGGTGATCACGTAGTTGATCGTGACCTCGGCCGCGGTGCCGGCGGTCGTCGGGACGGCGATGGTGAAGGTGGCGTGGTTCTTGGTGTCGGCAACGCCCTCCAGGGAGACGACGTCAGCGAACTCGGGGTTCTCGATGATGACGCCGATGCCCTTGCAGGTGTCCATCGAGGAGCCGCCGCCGATGGCGACCATCATGTCGGCACCGGAGGCCTTGTAGGCCTCGACGCCGTCCTTGACGTTCTGGATGGTCGGGTTCGGCTTGATCTCGGAGTAGAGGGTCCAGGGGATGCCGGCGGCGTCGAGCTCGTCGGTGACCTTGGCGGTGACGCCGAACTTCACGAGGTCGGGGTCAGAGCAGACGAAGGCCTTCTTGTAGCCGCGACGGGTGATCTCGCCCGGGATCTCCTTGATGGCGCCCTTGCCGTGATAAGAGACGGTGTTCAGAACGAAACGGTTAGCCACGATTTCCTCCTACATTCGTGTATGGCGACGTCGGTCGACGCCACCCCGAGCGCCTGCGCCTATCGCGGGCGCTCTCTCCCTGTTAGACATAATAGCCACAAATTGCGCCTTTGGCGCCAAAACGTCCTCGCGCCTGGTGCCGCCTTGGCCCGGCCGCGCCACGCCGTCCCCATGTGCCGCCTGTATACTCGGACGCGTATGCGAACAAGGGCGGCGTCGCGACGCCGCCAACCAACAAAACGGAGGTCAGACATGGGTTGCACCACGCTTCTGGTGGGTAAGGACGCCACTCTGGACGGCTCCACCCTCATCGCCCGCAACGAGGACTCGGGCTCCACCGAGTTCCTCCCCAAGAGGGCCCAGGTCGTCCAGCCCACCGACCAGCCCCGCCACTACGAGGCTGCCATCTCGCACGTAAAGATCGAGCTTCCCGACGACCCCATGCGCTACACGTCGCTTCCCGACGCGATTCCCGGCCAGGGCATCTGGGCGGCGGCCGGCGTCAACGAGGCCAACGTCGGCATGACGGCCACCGAGACCCTCACCTCCAACGAGCGCGTCCTGGGCGCCGACCCGCTGGTCGAGTACCGCCCCGCCAAGGGCGAGCCCGGTGACGAGGGCTACGAGCCCGAGGTCGTGGGCGGCATCGGCGAGGAGGACATCGTCACCCTCGTGCTGCCCTACATCCACAGCGCCCGCGAGGGCGTCGAGCGCCTCGGCGCACTTCTCGGCACGTACGGCACCTACGAGATGAACGGCATCGCGTTCTCGGATACCGACGAGATCTGGTGGCTCGAGACCGTGGGCGGCCACCACTGGATCGCCCGCCGCGTGCCCGACGACGCCTACGTCGTCATGCCCAACCAGCTGGGCATCGACGCCTTCGACCTGACCGACGCCGAGGGCGACCGCGTCGAGTGCATGGCCAGCACCGACCTGCGCGAGTTTATCGAGAAGAACCACCTGGACCGCCTGGACGCCCGCTCCGGCGAGCCCGGCTGCGCCGACGCGCACGTGCTGTTCAACCCGCGCGACGCCTTTGGCAGCCACTCCGACTCCGACCACGTGTACAACACGCCGCGCGCCTGGGACATGCACCGCTTCCTCAGCCCGCACATGGACTGGACCCTCGCCGACGGCGAGGGCTGGGGCCCGGAGGCCGACGACCTGCCCTGGTGCCTGCCGCCCGAGCGCCCCGTCTCGGTCGAGGACGTCAAGTACGTCCTGTCGCTGCACTACCAGGGCACGCCGTACGACCCGTACGGCCACTACGGCGACGACTCGCAGCGCGGCAAGTACCGCCCGATCGGCATCAACCGCAACGGCCAGCTCGACATCATCCAGCTGCGCCCGTACGCGCCTGAGGCCACGCGCTCCGTCGAGTGGGTCGCCTTTGGCAGCAACGTCTTCAACACCGTGGTGCCGCTGTACTCCAACGTCGACGCCTCGCCCGAGTACCTCTCCAACACGACCGCGCGCGTGAGCACCGAGAGCTTCTACTGGGCCAACCGCCTGGTCGCCGCCCTGGCCGACGCCCACTGGCGCGAGTGCGCGTGCCACGTCGAGCGCTACCAGCAGGCCGTCGTCGCGGCCGGGCGCGCCATCGTCAACGAGACCGACGAGCGCGTCGCGGCCGCCGGCCTTGGCTATGCCGACGCTACCCCCGTCCTGCAGCAGGCCAACGAGAGAATCTGCGCGATGCTGCGCGAGCAGACCGACGACCTGCTGTCCAAGGTCCTTCTGGATGCCAGCCTCAAGATGCGCAACGGCTTCGCCCGTTCCGACGCGTAGGGGCAGGCCGTGAGGTATCCCGCACCGCTTGCCGACGGCGGAACCATAGGCATCGTGGCGCCCGCGTTCGGGGCCACGACCGAGCCGTACTTCTCGGCACTGGCAAACGCCGAGAAGCGCTGGCGCTCGTGGGGCTATGCCGTCCGCGAGTGGCCGTGCGTGCGCCGCGACGACGGGGTGGGGATCTCGTCGTCGCCCGCGCGCTGCGCCGCCGAGCTCGTCGACGCGTGGTGCTGCCCGGACGTCGACGTGCTCCTGAGCTGCGGCGGCGGCGAGCTGATGTGCGAGACCATGGGGCACGCGGACCTGTCGCGCATCGCCGCGGCCGAGCCCAAGTGGTTCATGGGCTACTCCGACAACACCAACCTCACGTTCGCGCTGGCCACGGTGGCCGACGTCGCGAGCGTGTATGGCCCGTGCGCGCCGGCCTTTGGCATGCGCGAGTGGCACCCGGCGCTGGGCGACGCCTTCGACGTCCTGCGCGGGCGCGACCCCTTGGGCGTGGACGCCGCGGCGCCCACGGTCGGCGGCTACGGGGCCTGGCAGCTGGAGTCCGCCAAGGACGAGGAGCACCCCCTCGAGCCGTACAACTGCACCGAGGCCCCGTGCGTCGAGGCCTGGCTGCCCGCGGACGCCGACGGTGCCACGGTCGACGGCCTGCCTGCCGAGAAGTGCTGGCGGATGGCTGCCGCGGACGAGGCAGTGGCCATGCGCGGCCGCCTGCTGGGCGGCTGCCTGGACGTGCTGGCGGGGCTGGTGGGCACGCCGCTCGACGGCACGCGCGGCTTCAACGAGTGCTATGCCGACGACGGGGTGGTCTGGTTTCTCGAGGCCTGCGACCTGGGGCCGATCGCGTACCGTCGCGCCCTGTGGCAGCTGGCCCACGCCGGCTGGTTCGACCGCGCCGCCGGCATCATGGTGGGACGCCCCATGCGCTGGGGCTGCGAGGAGATGGGCATGACGTTCGCCGACGCCACGCTGGCGGCGCTTGCCGACGCGGGCGTGCGCGTGCCCGTCCTTCTGGATTGCGACTTCGGGCACCTGCCGCCGCAGATGCCTTTGGTGTGCGGCAGCCTTGCCGACGTCGAGTGCCCGCCGGCCGACGCCGACGACGGCGCCGCGGCCCGCAGGGTCAGCGTCCGCATGGGGCTCGTGCCATGAGTCGCGTGCTCGTTGCCATGAGCGGCGGCGTCGACTCGAGTGTTGCCGCATACCTGCTGCAACAGGCGGGACACGACTGCGTGGGCGCCACGATGATGCTGGCGCGCAACAGCACGTGCTGCCGCATGGAGGATGCCATCGACGCCAAGGCCGTCTGCCTAGAGCTGGGCATCCCCCACTACACGTTCGACCTCACGCGTGAGTTCGACGAGGCGGTGGTCGGCCCCTTCTGCCGGGCCTACGACGACGGCCTCACGCCCAACCCGTGCGTGCAGTGCAACAGGCACCTCAAGTTCGGCCTTCTGTGGCGCCGCGCGCAGGCCCTGGGCTGCGACGCGATCGCCACCGGCCACTACGCGCGCGTGGGCCGCGACGCCTGTGGTCGGCCCACGCTCATGCGCGGCCTGTTCGACCAGAAGGACCAGAGCTACGTGCTGTGGCCCGTCTCGCCCGAGGTGCTGTCCCACCTGCTTCTGCCCCTGGGCGACTTTGCCAGCAAGGACGAGGTCCGCGCGATCGCCGAGCGCCAGGGCTTCTCGTGCGCGCGCAAGCACGACAGCCAGGACATCTGCTTCGTGCCCGACGGCGACTACGCCGGCTTCGTCGAGCGGCACCGCGGGCATGCCAGCGAGCCCGGCCACATCGTGGATGCCGACGGCCACGTGCTGGGCTGGCACCACGGGATCGAGCGCTACACGATCGGCCAGCGCAAGGGCCTGGGCATCGCGTGCGGGCGTCCCATGTATGTCGTCGAGAAGGACGCGTCGACCAACACCGTGCGCGTGGGCGACGACCGCGAGCTCTTCTCGGCAACGTTTTGCGCGGTCGACGCGGTGTGGCCGTCGGGGCCGGTGGGCGGGCCCGTGGCCTGCGACGCCGTCGTGTGCTACCACGGGCGTCGCCACCCGGCGCGCGTGACGCGCACGGGCGACTGCGAGTTTCTCGTGGACTGCGAGCGGCCGGTGCGCGCGATCGCGCCCGGGCAGTCGGTCGTGTGCTACGACGGTGACCGCGTCGTGTGCGGCGGCGTCATCGCCGCGACCGACCACTCAGACGATGGGGGAATGTGATGTACGGACTCAAGACCGAGGCGTCGTTCGACGGCGCCCACTTCCTGACCGACTACTACGGCAAGTGCGAGAACCTGCACGGCCACCGCTGGCGCGTCGTCGCCTACATCGAGCAGGACGACCTTCAGGCCGCCGGCACCATGCGCGACATGGTGGTGGACTTCGGCGTCTTCAAGCGCGCGGTGCGCGAGCTGGCCGACTCGCTCGACCACACCTTCCTGGTGGAGGAGGGCACGCTCAAGCCGCGCACGATGGAGTGCCTGGCCGACGAGGGCTTCTCGCTCACGGTGCTGCCGTTCCGCACCACCGCCGAGAACCTCGCACGCTGGTTCTTCGACCGCCTTGCGGAGAGGGGCCTGCCGGTGAGCCAGGTCGACTGTTACGAGACTCCTCTGAATTGCGCCACCTACCGCGCCTAGCCCGTCGCGTTTGGTGTACGTTCGACTTGTGGAACCGTGACGCGGGCGACCGGCACGCGAGCGGCCGAGACGCGACGAACCCCGAGAGGTAGGCAACCGATGGCACAAGGCACCCTGCACGGCGTTAACCTCGCCGGATGGCTGATGCTCGAACCCTGGGTCACGCCCGAGCTCTTTGCCGAGACGGGTGCCCTGGACGAGGCCGCCCTGGCAAACCGCCTGGGCGCCGAGCGCTTCTCGCACGTGGTTCGCGCGCACCTGGACACGTTCGTTACCGAGAAGGACTTCGCGCAGATCGCCCTTCGCGGCTACAACGCCGTGCGACTGCCCCTGCCCTGGCACGTCTTCGGGCCAGACGGCCCCCTGGCCGGCGCCCACTGCAGCCGCATCGAGTACGTGGACCGCGCCATGGACTGGGCCGAGGCCAACGGCCTCGCGGTGCTTCTCGACATCGCGCTGGCGCCCGGGGCCTCGATCACGAGCGACGGCCTGCGCATGGAGGTCGACTCGACGCCGGCTCGCCGCGCGGCCCTTTTGCAGGTCGTGGGCATGCTCGCGGCCCGCTACGCCGAGCGCCAGGCGTTCTTTGGCATCGAGCCGCTGGACGAGGTCGTGGTCCAGCGCCGCCGCGGCCTGACCGTGGTCCCCGACATGCCGCTGCCGCACCTGCGCAACCTGTACCGCGACGCCTACGAGGCCGTCCGCTCCGTGGCGGGCAAGCGCCCCGTGGTCGTGTTGTCCGACGCCGACCGCTCGGGCTCGTGGCGCCGCTTCATGGCGGGGTCTCGCTACGAGAACGTCTGGCTGGACACCCACCTGTACCGCTTTGCCGAGCACACCGCCGCGACCGGCCCCGCCGGCGCGCGCCTGCTGGTGGAGGAGAGCCGCCGCGAGCTCGAGGCCGCGCGCGAGAGCGGCCTGCCCGTGATGGTGGGCGAGTGGTCCGCCGCGCTGCCCGTGACCGGCGCCTCGATGACGGCGGAGGGCCGCATCGCCACCGAGCGCATGTACGTGGCCTCCCAGCTGGCCATGATCGAGGATTGCCCCGCGTGGTTCTTCCAGACCTGGAAGACCAGCGGTCGCATCGGCGACTGGGACGCCCGCGTTGCCCTGTCCAGCTTCGAGCGGGACATGATCTAGCGATGGCGGGCAACGGGATGGCGGCGGCCTCGAGCGGCCTTCTCTCCATGGTGGGCACGCCGATCGGAAACCTCTCCGACGTGGCGCCGCGCGTGGTCGACACGCTGTCGGCGGCCGACGTCGTGCTGTGCGAGGACACGCGCGTCACGTCCAAGCTGTTGGCGCACTTTGGCATCCGCGTGCCGCTCGAGCGCTGCGACGAGAACGTGATCGCGTCGCGCGTGGAGTCGGTGCTGGGCCGCCTGGACGCCGGCGAGCGCGTGGCGTTTGTCTCGGACGCGGGCATGCCCGGCGTGAGCGACCCCGGCCAGCGCCTGGTCGACGCCGCGCTGGACGCGGGCCACAAGGTCGAGGTCATCCCCGGCCCGTCGGCCGTGACCTGCGCCTTGGTGGCGTCCGGCCTGCCCATGGAGCACTTCTTCTTCGAGGGCTTCCTGCCCCGTCGTGCTGGCGAGCAGTGCCGTCGGCTTCGCGAGCTCGCCCTGGTCCCGGGCGCTCTCGTAGCCTACGAGTCCCCGTACCGCGTGGCCGCGACCCTGGCCAACATCGCCGAGGTCATGCCCGGCAGGCAGGTCGCCCTGGTTCGTGAGCTGACCAAGCTCCACGAGGAGGTCGTCCGTGGGGCCGCGCCCGAGCTTGCCGGGCTCGTGGCCGAGCGCGGCGCGATCAAGGGCGAGTGCGTCGTGGTGATCGGCGCGCCCGAGCCCGACGAGCTGGAGAGGCGCTTCGCCGAGATGGCTCGCGAGCGTGGCCTGGGCGTCGACGCGCCCGCTTCGCCGGACGACGCGATCCGCGAGGGCCTTGCCGCTGGCGAGCCCAAGTCCAAGCTGGCAAAGCGCGTGGCCAAGGCGTTCGGCCTGGACCGAGCCGCCGCCTACGACCGCGTGGTCGAGCTCTCCCACGAGGTAGGGTAGCGCCGAGCGCCCCGCTTGCGGTAGCGACCGCCCTTGTTGTCCCAAGCGTCCCCAAGCCATAGCCTTACGCTATGGCTTCTGATAGTAACTCGATACTTCTCTATGGTTGGTAATCCTGCCAAACTCGGACGTACACCAACCAGGGAGGACAACATGACCAACGCCAACACCGCCAGCTCCACCGGCAACGCCCCGTTCCGATACGACGTCGTCGGAAGCTTCTTGCGCCCCGACGTCCTCAAGCGGGCACGCGCCGACCACGCCGCTGGCACGATCGACGACGCCCAGCTCAAGGCCGTCGAGGACGAAGCCATCCGTGACCTTGTGGCCAAGCAGCAGGCCGCGGGCCTCCACGTGATCACCGACGGCGAGTTCCGCCGCAGCTACTGGCACCTCGACTTCATGTGGGGTCTCGGCGGCATCGAGCGTCGCACCGCGCGTCAGGGCTACCAGTTCCACGACGAGGAGACCACGGCCGACACTGCCGTCGTCACGGGCAGGATCTCGGGCCAAAACCACCCGTTCGTCGAGCACTTCAAGTTCGTCAAGGCTCTCGAGAAGGACGGTCAGGTCGCACGCCAGACCATTCCCGCGCCGATCCAGACCTACTCCGAGATCGTGCTCGATCGCTGTGACGGTCAGGTCGAGAGCCTGCAGAAGGTCTATCCCACGGCTCCCGGCCAGGTGAGCGAGGCACTTCTCGATGACATCGCCGCCGCCTACCGCACCGTGATCGCCGACCTGTATGCCGCCGGCTGCCGCAACATCCAGTTCGACGACTGCACCTGGGGCATCTATTGCGACCGCGACTTTGCCGCCAAGACCGGCCTGACCGACGTCGACGTCCGGAAGGTCAGCGAGCTGGGCGTGCGCCTGAACAACGCCGCGATTGCCGGCAAGCCCGACGACCTGGTCATCAACACGCACGTATGCCGCGGCAACTACCACTCGACCTATGCCTTCGAGGGTGGCTACGACCCCATCGCGCCGTATCTGTTTGCCAACGAGAACGTCGACGCCCTCTACCTTGAGTTCGACACGCCGCGCGCCGGTGGCTTCGAGCCCCTCGCGTATGTCGCGCCTGGCAGGAAGGTCGTCTTGGGCCTTGTGACCTCCAAGCAGCCCGGCCTCGAGGACGAGGAACTTCTCGTCCGTCGCATCGAGGAGGCCTCCAAGTACGTGCCGCTGGCGGACCTGTGCCTCTCGCCGCAGTGCGGCTTCGCCTCCTGCGAGTGCGGCAACAAGCTGACCGAGGACGAGCAGTGGGCCAAGGTCGCGCTGGTCAAGCGCGTCGCCGAGCGAGTTTGGGCTGACGCCTAGGGTTTGGCCGGCGCCCAGGCGGCGGCAGGCGTCGGAGTAAGCCAGCCTGTGCTCTGTTGGCCCGAGCATCCGTCGCCCCGACCGCGTGTCGCGAGGCAAGAGAGGCCCGCATGTCCGGAAGGGGGCATGCGGGCCTCTGGTTGTCGCGCTGGTGGGGGAGTCGTCGCCGGCCGTTGGGTTAGAGGGCCTCGCCGAACCACTTCTCCTCGAGCTTGTCGATCGTGCCGTCGGACTCGAGGTCGGACAGGGCCTGGTTGATGGCCTTGGTCAGGCCGGGGTTGTCCTTGGAGACGACCAGGCCGTATTGCTCGCCCGTGGGGATCTCCATGGCGACGTCGAGGCCGCTGTAGGCGATCTTGATCTCGTAGCGGGCGACGGGCAGGTCGCAGACCGAGCAGTCGTACAGGCCGGAAGTGACGCCCTGCAGGCACTGGATGATGTCGTCGAGCGGCTTGACGGTGGCCTTGGGCAGGTTCTCCTTCGCCCAGGCCTCGCCGGTGGTGCCGGACTGGACCGCGACTGTCACGCCGTCCTTGTTGAGGGCGTCGGCGTCCTTGGCGCTGGCGTCGGCCTTGGTGACGAGGGCCTGGTTGGAGTCCATGTAGGGCTCGGTCATGTCGACTTCCTTCTCACGATCGTCGGTGATCGTGATGGCGCCGATGGAGACGTCGGCCTTGCCGCCCTGCTTGATGGTTGGGACGATGGTGTCGAACTGGACGGAGGGCAGGATGTTGGGCTCGAGGTCCAGCTTCTTGCAGATCGCCTTGTACAGGTCGACGTCGAAGCCCTCGAAGTCGTGCCTCTTGTCGTTCATGGAGACAAACGGCGGGAAGTAGAAGTTGGAGATCATGGTCAGCTTGCCCTTGGCGACCGTGGTGTAGCCGTCGGTCGCCGCCGCGGTGGTTGCCGCGGTCTGGGTGCCGCTGCCGCCGCAGCCCACGAGCCCTGCGGCCACCGCGCCCGTCGCGACCATGCCCATCGCCTTGAGGAAGTCGCGCCTGGAGTAAGTCTTCGTCATTCGAAACACCGTCCCTATTTGTGTTCTCGCATTTGGTTTGCGCGCCCGGGGGTTGCTCCGTGCGTTGTTGTATGAGTGTCGGTCCGCTCGGTATGCGATTCAGTGTGTTTCGGCGATGCTTTACATAATAGAAACGCAAACATACCAATGAAAATGCAATGCAGTGCAAACTCGGTTACGGTAAATACATATCATGCAATCCAGCCCAAATGTTATGCACGAATCCTTATGGGCTGCCAGCTCGAGCTGGTGTAGCGGCATGTCGTATGAGCGATTTGGCCAGATTTGCAGAAAAATGTGCGCTCTTGCTGCCGAGAAGTGCTCGCGCACTCGAGGTCGGAATCGGTGGGTCGGGGCGTTTTTTCAAGCGATGTGGTGGCTCGATGGGGTTGACGTGGTGTCGGGGCGCGGTGTGCGTGCGTCGTTACACCGTGTGCAATACTTCACAAGTTGAGAAGTTCTGCACACTCTGTGCAATAGAGGGGAGGGACCCCATGCGACCTGCACTTCGCGAGGTCAGTGCCGGACGTGTCGGCGCCACGACCGACCGCAGGACCCTGCGCAGCAGGGCAGCGTTGCGCGACGCCCTGGCTGCCGAGATCGAGCGCACGGGCGACCTGAGCAAGGTGACGGTGACCTCGGTCGCCGAGAGCGCCGGGCTCACGCGCCGCACGTTCTACTCGCACTTCCGAGACATCCCCGACCTGGTCGTCCAGATCGAGGACGAGACGCTCGAGGAGCTCGTTCCCCTGGTGCGTGGCCTCGCCGCGGTGCACCTGGACGAGCTCCAGGACTCGATTGGCGAGCTCGACCCGTGCCCCGGCTCGATCGAGCTGCTCGAGTACTTCAAGGCTCGCGGCTCCTACCTGGGCGCACTTCTCGGCGACGGCGGCGACCCCGCCTTCGCCCGTCGGATGGAGACCGTCGTTCGCGACCAGGTTAAGGCCCGCGCCATGCAGGGCCTGGACCTGGGTGCGCTCGGCCCGTTCTTCGACTACTACCTCACGTTCACGATCTCGGCCGAGGTGGGGGTTCTCGTGCGCTGGCTCACCACGGGCATGCGCGAGGACATCGGCATCATGGCGCGCCTGATGACCGTCCTGATGTTCGTCCGCCCCGGAGACCTCTACGGCAAGACGATCGACTTCGACGTCCGCAAGTTCGGACTCGCCCTCATGTTCCTCGAGAAGGGAAACGAATGACCAACCACGACCTCTCCAACGCCGAGCAGTCCACGGCCGCCCACCCGCTGGCTCTCAGGGCCGACGGCGCCGAGCTGCGCCCCGCCAACGCCTGTGACTTCTCCCACGCGCACCTGCGCCTGGGCATCGACGTCGGCTCGACCACGGTCAAGCTTGCCGTCATCGACGACGCCGGCCACCTGGTCTACGCCAACTACCAGCGCCACCACACCGACGTCCGCGCCACCGCGCGCGAGCTGTTCGACCGCGCCCGCAAGTCGCTGGGCGAGGCCCGCATGCGCGTCTCGATCACCGGCTCGGGCGGCCTGCTTCTGGCCAAGTGGCTCGACCTCGAGTTCGTCCAGGAGGTCATCGCCTCCAAGCGCGCCGTCGAGACCCTGATCCCGCAGACCGACTGCGCCATCGAGCTGGGCGGCGAGGACGCCAAGATCATCTACTTCGACAACGGCATCGAGCAGCGCATGAACGGCACCTGCGCCGGCGGCACGGGCGCCTTCATCGACCAGATGGCGACGCTTCTGCACACCGACGCCAGCGGCCTCAACGAGCTGGCCAAGCAGTCCACCCACATCTACCCGATCGCCAGCCGCTGCGGTGTCTTTGCCAAGTCCGACGTCCAGCCGCTGCTCAACGAGGGTGCCGCCCCCGCTGACGTCGCCGCCTCGATCTTCCAGGCCGTCGCCAACCAGACCGTCAGCGGCCTGGCCTGCGGACACCCGATCCGCGGCCACGTCGCCTTCCTGGGCGGCCCGCTGCAGTACCTCTCCGAGCTGCGCGAGCGCTTCTACGAGACGCTCGACCTCGACGAGGACCACCGCATCGTGCCCACCAACGCCCACCTGTTCGTTGCCACCGGCGCCGCGCTCGCGGGCGAGTCCGACCGTTACGTGTCCTTCTCGGAGGTCATCGACGCGCTCGACGGCCTGGGCGACACCCAGGGCAGCGAGGTCGAGCGCCTCGACCCGCTCTTCTCTACCGAGAAGGACCTGGCCGAGTTCCACGAGCGCCACGCGACCCAGGTGGTCCCGCGCGGCGACCTCGCCAGCTACCGGGGGCGCGTCTTCATCGGCCTGGACGCCGGCTCCACCACGATGAAGGCCGCCATGGTCGGCGAGGACGGCCAGCTGCTGCACACCTGGTACGGCAACAACAACGGCGACATCCTCGGCACCGCCCGCACGATCATGGACGACTTCTACGACCACATCCCCTCGGGTTGCACCATCGGCCACGTGACGACCACCGGCTACGGCGAGGCGCTTCTCATCGAGGCGCTGCGTGCGGACTCCGGCGAGATCGAGACCGTCGCGCACTTGCGTGGCGCCAAGGCCTTCATCCCGGACGTCGAGTTCATCCTGGACATCGGCGGCCAGGACATGAAGTGCCTGCAGGTCAAGAACGGCGTGATCGAGCACATCATGCTCAACGAGGCGTGCTCGTCGGGCTGCGGCTCGTTCATCGAGAGCTTCGCCAAGTCCATGGACATGGACGTGCGCTCCTTCGCGGCCGAGGCCGTCTCTGCTAAGAATCCCGTCGACTTGGGCAGCCGTTGCACCGTCTTCATGAACTCGCGCGTCAAGCAGGCCCAGAAGGAGGGCGCGACCGTCGGCGACATCGCGGCCGGCCTGTCCTACTCCGTCATCAAGAACGCCCTGTTCAAGGTCATCAAGCTGCGCGACTTCGACGAGATCGGCAAGTACGTCGTCGTCCAGGGCGGCACGTTCATGAGCGACGCGACCCTGCGTGCCTTCGAGCTCCTGACCGGCCGCGACGTCATCCGCCCGGACATCGCGGGCTGCATGGGTGCCTACGGCGCGGCACTTCTCGCCAGGGACCGAGCGGGCGCCGACGGCACCTCGACCCTGCTGTCGCGCGACCAGATCGACAACCTCAGCGTCAGGCACACCAACGTCCACTGCGGACGCTGCTCGAACAACTGCCTGCTGACCATCAACGACTTCGGCGGCGGGCACAAGTTCATCACGGGCAACCGTTGCGAGAAGGGCGCCGGCGGACGTCGCGCCAAGACGCAGGCCCCCAACCTGTTCGCCTTCAAGAACAGGCTGCTGTTCGACCGCCCGACGCTTGACGCCGACGTCGCCCCACGCGGCACGGTGGGCATCCCGCGCGCGCTCAACATGTACGAGAACTACCCGTTCTGGCACGCGTTCTTCACCGAGCTGGGCTTCTCGGTCGTTCTGTCCGACCAGTCCAACAAGAAGACCTACGAGGCGGGCATCGAGTCGATGCCGTCCGAGAGCGTCTGCTACCCGGCCAAGCTCAGCCACGGCCACATCATGAACCTGCTCGAGAAGGACCCCGACTTCATCTGGATGCCGTGCATCCGTTGGGAGCGCCAGGAGGACGAGACCGCGGGCAACCACTACAACTGCCCGATCGTCATGAGCTACCCGCAGGCCCTGGGCCTGAACGTGGACGAGCTCGCCGACCCGTCGGTCGAGTTCATCGACGCCTTCATCCCGTACGACGACAAGAAGGAGCTCAAGCGCCGCCTGTACGAGCTGGTCTCGGTCAAGCGCGAGAAGGACGCCGCGGCGGGCCGCGGCCGCTTCCGCGGCGAGCGCATCACGCGCTCCGAGGTCGACGCCGCCGTCAACGCCGCCTGGGAGGCCGACCTCGAGTTCAAGGAGACCATGCGCCGCAAGGGTGACGAGACCCTGCGCTGGATCGAGCAGAACCACGCGCATGGCATCGTGCTTGCCGGCCGTCCGTACCACAACGACCCCGAGATCAACCACGCCATCCCCGAGCTGGTCAACAGCTTCGGCTTCGCCGTGCTGACCGAGGACTCGGTCGCGCACAAGATGCGCCCCGAGCGCCCGATCCGCGTCGTCGACCAGTGGATGTACCACAGCCGCCTGTACCGCGCCGCCCGCTTCGTGGCGTCGCGCAACGACCTCGACCTCATCCAGCTCAACAGCTTCGGCTGCGGCCTGGACGCCCTGACCACCGACCAGGTGCAGGAGATCCTCGAGGCCTCCGGCAAGATCTACACCGTCCTCAAGATCGACGAGGTCTCCAACCTGGGTGCCGCGCGCATCCGCGTCCGCTCGCTGATGGCGGCGCTGTCCGAGCAGGACGCCGAGCTCAGGCGCAAGGCCGCCGCCGGCGAGCTTGCCGCCGTCGCGCCCGTCGAGGTCCGCAACGCCGACGGCTCGCTCGAGCGTGCCCGCAGGCAGGAGCCAGGCGAGGTGCCCGTCTACCGCGAGGCCGCGAGCGCCGCGTGGGAGAAGGTCGAGTACACCAAGCTCATGCAGCAGGAGGGCTACACCATCCTGTGCCCGCAGATGGCACCGATCCACTTTGACCTGATCGAGCCCCTCATGCGACACGAGGGCTACAACATGGTCCTTCTCCCCTCGGTGGACCACGGCGCGGTCGAGGCGGGCCTCAAGTATGTCAACAACGACATCTGCTACCCGTCCATCCTGGTGACCGGCCAGATCATGGAGGCCATCGAGAGCGGCAAGTACGACCTGTCGCGCACCGCGGTCGTCATCTCGCAGACGGGCGGCGGCTGCCGAGCCACCAACTACATTGCGCTGATCCGCAAGGCTCTGCACGACGCCGGCCACCCCGAGGTGCCCGTCATCTCGCTGTCGGTCGCGCGCACGCTCGACGAGAACAACCCCGGCTTCGACATCATGAAGCCCGGCCTGGTGGTCCGCGCGATCTACGCGCTTCTCTATGGCGACCTGATGATGCAGCTGCTGTACCGCGTGCGCCCGTACGAGGCCACGCCCGGCAGCGCCGACGAGCTGTACAAGAGCCTCATGGGCCGCGCCCGCGAGCAGCTGCCGACCATGGGCCGCAAGAGGTTCTACCGCTTCTGCCAGGAGACGGTCGACGCGTTCGAGGCGCTGCCGCTGGTCAACGACCGCTCCAAGCCGCGCGTCGGCGTCGTCGGCGAGATCCTGGTCAAGTTCCACCCCACGGCCAACAACGAGCTGGTCAAGGTCATCGAGTCCGAGGGCTGCGAGGCCAACGTACCCGGCCTGCTGGACTTCTTCCTGATGGGCCTGTCCAACCAGATCAACATGAAAGACGAGCTGGGCACCAAGTGGACCAGCCGCACGGCCAACGGCTCCGCGATCAAGCTGGTGCAGTCGATGCGCAAGCCGATCGACGACATGCTTGCCGCCAGCACGCGCTTCGAGCCGTACGAGCCGATCATGGAGCTTGCCGAGAAGGCCAGTCGCGTCCTGTCGCTGTGCAACACGATGGGCGAGGGTTGGCTGCTCACCGCCGAGATGGTCGACCTGATCGAGAACGGCACGCCCAACATCGTGTGCTGCTCGCCGTTCGCGTGCCTGCCCAACCACGTCGTGGGCAAGGCCGTCATCAAGCGCCTGCGCCAGATGCACCCCGAGTCCAACATCGTCGCGGTCGACTACGACCCCGGCGCGTCCGAGGTCAACCAGCTCAACCGCATCAAGCTGATGATCAGCGTGGCCAAGGAAAACTTCCGCGAGCTGCGCGAGGAGGCCGCCGCGCGCTCCGCCGCCGGCGGCGATGCCGGCGTGGCCCTGGGCGCCGTGGGCCCGACCGACGGCTTCCGCCTGACCAACCCCGACGACCCGACCACCGCGGTCGTGGCCCCCTACGTCGAGGAGCCCGAGCGCGACCACGTGGGTGGCGACGACTCCTGCGCCACGGGTGGTTGTGGCAGCCAGGCGCCCCTGCGGCTTTCCGACGAACAGCTCGAGCGCATCCGCGAGGCCAAGCTTCGTGCCGCCCAGCGTGTCGAGAAGGGGAACGAGTAGGGCAACGATAGTCTAACGATGGGAGGGACCCCGCCATGTGTGGGGTCCCTTCTTGTTGCGGCGTGGCGGTTCGGCAGTCGATGGCGCTTTCGTGCAGTTCTGCGACGCCCGACGCCCAACCCTCGCCCTGACCGTGGTCAATGGGGCCCTCTTCTTCGGCCTGGCCCTCCCGCGCTGGTCACTCGTGCCGAAGTCTTCGGCACGAGTGACCACAAACGGGGGTCTCGCCTCAACGAATCCTGGGCAAACGCCGGCGGCGTGGTCAATGGAGCCGAAGTCTTCGGCCCCTCTGACCGGCGCGCCAGCGTTTGCCCAGTTGGCGAAAACCGAAAACCCGGAAATCTGGTCACTCGACCCGAAGTCTTCGGCTCGAGTGACCGGCAGCAAAGGGTCCATCCGAAGAACAGGCCCCCATCGACCACGGAAATCCGAAGAAGAGGGACCCATTGACCATGACAGCAACCCATGCCACCCTCATCCGAAGAAGAGGCCCTCGTTGACCACAGACGGTTCCGCCCGGCGCAATCTGGCCCGCAACAACGATCGCCGTTGCAAGCGCCACTCGCAGAACTCGTCCATTGCCGCGAACCGTCCGTCATTGCGTCGCGGCACAAAAAAGCGGCGACCCGAAGGCCGCCGCGTAACATTTGGTGGAGAATAGGGGGTTCGAACCCCTGACCTCATGACTGCCAGTCATGCGCTCTCCCAGCTGAGCTAATTCCCCGTGGGTTGGTGCGAGGAAAGACTATACCGGATGCTTCCTCGGAAGTGCAACGACAATTTAAAAAAGTTTTGGCCGAAGCCAAATTCCGCCAAAAGCCTGCCGAGAAGGACCCTCCGCTCCAGGCCCCCTGCGCGCATTCGCGCACGGACACCCTACATGCGGACGATCCGCGTGCCGTGGACCTCGTCGACGCCGAGGGCCTCGGCCACCTCACGGGCGTTCTCCCACGTAATGCCGCCACCAGGCAGGACCCGTATGCTGCGGTCCTCGCCCACGAGCGCGGCAAGGCCGCCCATCGAAGGCTTTTGGGTCGCCTCCGCGCAGGCGACGTAGGAGCGAAGCCGCTCGTAGTTGTCCGCGATGGGGGTGCCCGCCGCGCCTCCGTGGGTCAGGATCCTCTTGACGCCGATGCCCGCGAGCCAGCGGATGGCGTCGGGTTTCTCGTCCTCGGGCAGCTCGTCGAACGCCATGTGGAAGGTAACGTCCATCGGGGCGTAGGCGCCCGCCACGGTCTCCTGGGCAAGGTGCACCAGCTCGAGGGTCAGGTCGCGGTCCAGCTGTCCGCCGCGAAGGCATCCCAGCACGACGCCGTCGGCACCCGCGCGCCGCGCGACCTCGATGTCCTCGCGCATGGCCGCGACCTCGTCGCGCGAGTACTCGAAGTCGCCGCCGCGGGGGCGAACCATGCACATGACGCTGACCCCGTTGGCGTGCGCCAGTCGTGCGGTCTGGCGCATGATGCCGGCCGAGGGGGTGGTGCCGCCCACGGCCAGGTTGTCGCACAGCTCGATGCGGCCGACGCCCGCATTGATCGCGGCGCGGACCCCCGTCATGTTCTCGGCGCAAAACTCGCGCAGCGGGGCCGTCAGCGGCACGGGGCCGGCCATCTCGCCGCCCGTCATCGACCTGTCGCACGCGGTCGCGACCAGGCCGCTCGCGCCGCCAGCTGGGCCGCTCGCGCCGCCGGCCAGGCGGCCGGCAAGGCCGCCGTGCACGTGGTTCTTCTCGGTAGGCATCTAGGCCTCCTCGTGGTAGTCGTCGTCGGTGTTCACGTTCCACACGGCCGAGCGGTCGTTCGAGCCGGCGAGGATCTCGTCGCAGCTCAGGAAGGCCGTCATCATCGAGTGGTCCATGTTGTTGTAGCGGTGCTGGCCGTTGCGGCCGATGCAGAAGAGGTTGGGGTGGGCGTCCAGCCACCGCCGCAGCTCGCCCATCCGCGAGTAGGTGTCGAAGTAGGCCGGGTAGGCCTTGCGGACGCGCTCGACGTGGGTGTCCAGCACGCGGGTGCCCGCGTCGATCACGCCCATGCGCAAGAGCTCTCCCACGCAGGCGTCCACGCGTGCGGCGTCGTCCATGCGCCACAGCCCGTCGCCCTCGTCGCAGAAGTACTCCAGGCCCAGCCACACCGTGCGCTCGGGGTCGGCCACCATGTATGGCGACCAGTTGTTGAACACCTGGATGCGGCCCATGCGAACGCCGCCGTCCTGCACGTAGATCCAGTCGTCGGGCACGATGCCGCCCAGCGTGGCGCGCCCGGTGCGGTTTTCCAGCGCAAGGCGGTCCACCAGGACGCCCACGGTCACGAAGTCGCGGTAGGGGAGGCCCGCCGCGACCGAGGCGGTCTGCGCGTCGACCCCGTCTATGCAGCCCACCAGGTCCTTCAGGGGCATGCTGGAGAGAAGTACGTCGCATGGCAGCTCGTGGCGGCTGCCGTCGCGCCGCTCGAAGGTCACGCCGCCCACACGGCCGTCGGCGTCGCAGGACACGTGGACGGCGCGCTCGCCGAACTCGATGTGCGCGCCCGCCTCGGCGGCGTCGTGGGCGGCCGCCTCCCACAGCTGGCCGGGGCCGTACTTGGGGTAGGAGAAGCGCTCGATCAGCGAGGTCTGGGTGTTGGAGGCGTCCTTGCGGCCCACGAGCTTGTGGGCCATGTCGGCCAGAACGGCCGACACCGAGAGGCCCCTCACGCGCTGCGCGCCCCAGTCGGCCGAGATCTGCGAGGGGTGGCGGCCCCAGAGCTTCTCGGTGTAGCCCTCGAAGAACATCGAGTACAGGCGGCGGCCAAAACGGTTGACGTAGAAGTTCTCGAGGTTGTCCTCGGGCAGTGGTCGCGCCTTGGCAGCCAGGTAGCTCGCGCCCACGCGCGCGGTGGTGGCCACGCCCATCGTGCGCAGCGTGCGCGCGTTGAGCGAGACGGGGTAGTCGAAGAACCTCCGGTCGTAGTAGATGCGCGACACGCGCTCGCGCGAGAGCATCACGCGCTCGCAGGCCTGCGGGTCGGGGCCACCGTCCGCCAGGACGCAGTCGCGGCCAAGCAGCAGGTCGTCGAGGGCGGGTGCCCCCTGCATGGGCATGACGTCCTCCCACCAGTCGCACACGCGCCTCTCTTTCGAGAAGAACCTGTGGCCGCCCATGTCCATGCGGTTGCCGTTGTGCGTGGCGGTGCGCGAGATGCCGCCCACCGAGTCGGAGGCCTCCATCACCCTCACGCGGACCTCGCCGCCCGCGCGTCGCGCGAGCTCGTGGGCAGCGGTGATGCCTGCGGGTCCCGCGCCTATGACCAAGACGTCCAGTGGCATGCCTCGTAGTCCTTCTCTGTATTCGGGGCGTCGCCCGTGGCGGCGCGTTCGGTTGCAACCGCCCCATTCTCGCACGGGTGCCGGACGCGTTGCGGCGTGCCCGGCGAACCTGTCCGGGGACGGGGTAAACTTCGAGTCGTCAGCAAGCAAGCAAATCCCTATCGGAGGACACGATGGCGAACAGCGACGTTTTGGAGAGGTTCCTGAGGTACGTGCAGGTGGACTCGCAGTCCGACCCGCACAACGAGGCCGAGGTCCCCTCGACCCCGATCCAGTTTGACATGGCGCGCATGCTCGTCGACGACCTCGCGGCCCTTGGCTGCGCGGACGCCTCGGTCGACGAGCACGCCTACGTCACCGCGACCGTGCCGGCGACGCCGGGCCTGGAGGGGCTTCCCGCCCTGGGCCTGTGCGCCCACATCGACACCGCCCCGGACGCGCCGGCGGCGGGCGTCAGGCCGCACGTCGTGCGCTACGAGGGCGGCCCGCTCGTGTCCGGCGTCGTCGACGGCCGCGAGGTCGCGACCACCACGACCGAGGTTCCCGATCTCGAGAAGTTCGTCGGCCAGGACATCGTCGTGACCGACGGCACCACGCTTTTGGGTGCCGACGACAAGGCGGGTGCCGCCGAGATCGTGGCGCTCGTGGCCAGGCTGATGGACGACCCGGCGCTGCCGCACCCCACCCTCAAGATCGCCTTCGTTCCCGACGAGGAGATCGGCCACGGAGCCGAGCTGCTGGACATCGACGCGTTCGGTGCCTCGTGGTGCTACACCGTCGACGGCGAGGCCCTGGGCGAGTTCAACTACGAGTGCTTTAGCGCCAGTGAGGCGACCGTCACGGTCCACGGCACGATGGTCCACCCCGGCACCGCCAAGAACGTCATGGTCAACGCGATCACCGTCCTGGGCGAGTTCGACGCCCTGGTGCCCGCGACCGAGCGCCCCGAGCACACCGAGGGCCGCGAGGGCTTCTTCCACCCCACCGACGTCGCCGGCTCTGCCTCCGAGGCCAGCCTCACCTACATCGTGCGCGACTTCGACGCGCAGAAGTTCGCCGCGCGCGAGCAGCTCCTGCGCGACGTCGCCGACTTCCTCAACGCCCGCTACGGCGCCGGTACCGTCGAGGTCAAGATCCGCAGCCAGTACCGCAACATGGCCGAGCACCTCGCCGACAAGCGCTTCCTGATCGACAACGCCATGCAGGCCAACCGCGAGGCGGGCATCGAGCCGTCCATCGTGGCGGTCCGCGGCGGTACCGACGGCGCCCAGCTCACGTTCCGCGGCCTGCCGTGCCCCAACATCGCCACGGGCGGCTACAACGCGCACTCGGTCCGCGAGTTCGTGCCCGTGCCCAGCCTCGAGGTCACGGTCGACGTGCTGCAGAACCTGGTCGCCAAGTTCGCCGTCCCGCAGCGGTAGGTGGGGGCGCGCATGATCAGACTCGTCCTGTCCGACCTGGACAACACCCTCGTGCCCTATGGCCAGCCCCTCGTGTCGGAGCGCGCCATCGCGGCCGTGCATGCGCTTGCGGAGAAGGGCGTGAGGTTCGCGCCCGCCTCCGGGCGCGGCATAGGCGACCTCAGACACTACTTCCGCGACGACGACGCGTGCGTCTCGACGGCTCTGACCTGCGACGGGTTGGAGATCTTCGTCGACGGCGCGCTTGCCATGAGCAAGCCGTTCGCCCACGACACCCTCGTGCGCGCGGCGCGCGCGTGCGCCGACGTGCCCGGTGCGGGCCTGGTCGTGTTCTGCGGGAGCGGCGGCAGCAGGCCCTACCTCGTGGGCATGGGCGACGGCACCAACCCCTACCTGGACAACAGGCAGGTCTTCCCGTTTGGCTACGCCCCGGCCGACGAGGTTCCCGACGAGCCCGTGGTCAAGACCGGCGTCACCTTCGACGCCGCCCAGTGCCCGGCCGCCGAGCTTGCCGCCCTGCTGGGGCGGGCCTGCCCCGAGCTCGACTTCATCCTGTCGATCGTGGACTGGTTCGACATCAACCCGCGCGGCTGGAGCAAGGCCGACGGCGTTAGGATCTTGGCCGACGAGCTGGGAATCTCCCTCGACGAGGTCGTCGTGTTCGGCGACCAGGCCAACGACCTCGAGATGCTCGAGCTGGTGCCCAACTCGTGCGCCGTGGCCAACGCTGTGCCCGCCGCCGCGGCAGCGGCCCGCTGGCACATCGGCGACTGCGCCGACGAGGCCGTGGCCCGGGCGATGGAGCAGATCTGTGAGGTCGCGGGCACCGACGAGCCGCCCGCCTTCATGAGGGGGTAGCGACCCCGCGCGCACTTCTCATGCGCTATCTTGTGGGCAGGAAGAAACGGGTATATTGGCCGCGCCGCATGCGGCGGCGCGAATAGAGAAAGGCGCACGCATGATCAAGCTGATCGCCTCCGACATGGACGGCACCCTGCTGGACGAGAACGCCCGGGTCCCCGAGGAGACCTACGAGCTCATCCGCAAGCTGCGCGCCCGTGGCGTGAGCTTCGCCGCGAGCTCGGGCCGTCGCTACGACACGCTATGCGAGTTCTTCGCCCCCGTCGTCGACGACATGGACTTCGTCGCGTCCAATGGCTGCCAGGTCTACGTCGACGGCGTCATGGTCGACCGCGAGGTCTACAGCCACGCGGCCATCAAGCGCCTGGAGCGCACGGTGCTCAAGTTCGACTGCCTCCACCTGGTGCTGTTCGACCGCACCAGCAGCTTCCTGTACGACGACACCGACGTCTACGAGCGCGAGATCGACAAGGACCTGCCCGCCCCGCGCCGCATCTACGAGACCCCCGGCCCGCAGGTCAACATCATCAAGGCGTCGGTGTACTGCGACGACGCGACCAAGACCTGGGACATGGCCTACGCCCTTGGCCGCGAGCTCGCCGACACCTTCGTGATGGCGCCGTCCGGCACCAAGTGGATCGACGTCATGCAGGTCGGCGTCAACAAGTGGACGGGCATCCAGCAGGTCATGGACGCGCACGGCATCACCCCCGACGAGGTCATCGCCTTCGGCGACGCCATGAACGACTACGAGATCCTGCGCAACCTGCCGCACTCCCGCGCCATGGGCAACGCCCGCTACGCCATCAAGCAGGTCTGCGAGCGCACCGTGGCCACCAACGTCGAGCACGGCGTCCAGCAGGAGATGCGCAAGCTGCTCGACTCGCTCACCAGGTAGGACCCCGCAAAAAGCGCCTACAGAGAAGGACGTTCGATTGACGACCCACGACACCGACAACGAGGCGGGCAGCACCCGCGTTCGCCCCGACGCGATCGACCCGACCGAGCCGCTTGCCGCGGACGCCGGGCACGAGTGCCACGGCAAGCTCGCGGCGCTTCTGGGCAGGCACCCCCGTTGGGCGCTTGTGGGCGTCGCTGTGGCCGTCGTCGTGGCGTACGTGCTGGTTCTTTTGCTCGTGCTTCCGCCCAGGCTTCGGGACCGTCAGGTCCTGAGCGACGCCAACGCGCCGGCGTGGGCCGCCGACGACCAGCTGACCGAATCGGCCTTTGCGAGCAACGACGCCTACAAGATCGTCGACCGCAAGGTCGTGGGCGTGACGGACAACGGGCACAACGCGAAGGTCGCGACCGTCGAGTTCACCTTCGAGAACGAGAGCTTCCGCGTGGTCGTCACGGCCACGCTCGACTACAGCCTGGTCGGACGCAAGTGGGTCTCGCACGAGGCCGACGTCACGAGTGTGCGGGCCACGCCCATCGCCGCGCCCGACGCCGATGACGTCGTCGCGGCGATCGACCGGGTCCTGGCAAAGGCACCGAGCTCGGGCGGGCTGACGCTGGAGCAGATCTACTCGGGCGGCGAGTTCGAGGTCACGGGCTCCGAGCTCGCCGACGACGCGACCTCGGCGACGGTCACGATCGCGGCCGAGCATGCGGTCGGCCTGTACGAGTACGACGGGACCATCACCGCCACGTTTGCCTTCCGCGCCGGCGGGGAGTCGCTTGACGCCGGGACCTGGGAGCTCGAGTCGGCCGAGGCGACCGACGCCTCATACGAGCATGGCCGGGTATCCCTGGTGGGGAAGTGGGAGGGCAAGCTGTCCGCCAGCACGACCTCCGCCGTCCTTCTCAACACGGGGCGTTGCACCGCGGCCGAGTCGCGCCCGCTGACGCTGGACGTAAAGTCGTTCGACCCGGAGTCGGGCAAGATGGTCTGCGGCGTCTCGTTCGTCTCGCACGACCACGACGCGCTGGCAGCGGACGCCGCAGGCAGCGACGGCGACGCCGAGGTGAGCCTGGACGACGAGGTGATCCTTCTGGACCCCAAGACGCTTACGGGCACATGGTCGCCCGCGAGCTCGGACCGCTCGAAGGGTGCCTACAGCCTGGAGTTTCTGAACGAGGGCGGCGTGTGGGAGGTTCGCGTGACCAGCGGCGTCGCCGGCAGCGACGGCTTTCTCGCGTGGGGCTACACGACGTTCAGGGACACGTACGTGCTCGGCCGAAAGGGCTAGCGCGTGCCGCCGTAGCTCAGCAGCCAGTCGATCTCCTCGGGCTTGAGGCCGTGCTTGTCGAAGACGACGACCGAGCGCTCGCCAAAGCGCAGGGCGACGTGGTCGGCAAGGTCGATGGCCTCCTCGCAGAAGCCCCACTCGAACTCGCGGTCGCCCAGGGTGGACTCGACCTTGATGCCCTTGTCGTCGGCGACGGTCTTGACGAAGCGGTCCAGAAGCAGTGAGTTTACCTTGCGGGCACCCGCGCGCGAGATCATCGGGACGATGACGTTGGCCAGCGCGATCATGGCGATGCCGCAGATCAGGAAGGTCCACGGCTGCTTGTGGAAGTAGCTGCTCGCGGCGGCGGCCCCCAGGTCAATGATGCCGAAGGCGGTCAGCGCCAGGCGGAACGTCTTGTTGCGGCCGGCACGGGAGGCGATCTTGTTGAGGGCCTCGACGTCGGACTCGTCGTAACGCTTCTTCTGGGCGATTCTCATGCGCGTGCCTTCCTGTTTCGCCGCCACGCGGGCGGCGGGGTGTCTTCATTCGTGCGCGGCGTTGCCGCGGCAAGAGGCATCATAGCGCGGACGGGTGCCGTGGCTAAACAGGTTGGCTGATTTTTAGGCCAAAGGCATCGGGCCGAAACTAGACGAGCTGAATCTTGAGCGACATCTCGAGTCCTTCCGCGATGCGGCTAAGGGAGCAGAGCGACGGGGACACGACGCCCGACTCGATGCGGTAGAGGGTGGAGCGGGGCATCTCGCAGCGCTCGGAAAGCGCGTTGAGGGTCACGCCGCGCTCCTTGCGGACGGCACGCACGTAGGCGCCGATGTGATCGGGGTCGGTGGGGACGGAGATGTCGATGGCGTCCGACTCGGTGGCATTGGTAACTCGCTCGGCCATTATTCACTCCTAGCTATCGAATCTTGCTGAGAAGAGAGTACTCATGCATGATTGAGCCGCCTGCCCGGAGGCAGGGCTGGTTCGCTAGTTTTAACTTTAGCCGACATGTGGCATTTTCGCAGCCCAAAGTTACGCCAAGCCCGCCAACGTCAGGACGCAGCGCACGACGAAGGCCGCGACCCAGGCCACGCCCACCTGCAGCCCGAACATCAACGCCGCGTACTTGCCGCCCAGCTCGCTGCGGACGGTGCCGATGGCGGCAACGCACGGCGGGTACAGCAGCGTGAACACCAAAAAGACGTATGCGGTGGCGGGTGCGAACACCCCGGACAGCGCCGCCGTCGAGGTCGAGCCCAGAAGCACCGTCAGCGTCGAGATGACGCTCTCCTTGGCCATCAGGCCGCAGAGTAGCGCGGTCGAGGCGCGCCAGTCGCCAAAGCCAAGCGGCGCGAACACCGGCGCGATCAGGCCGCCGATGCCGGCGAGCATGCTCTGCGACTGGTCGCTCACCACGTTAAAGCGGATGTCGAACGTCTGCAGGAACCAGATGGCCACCGTCGCCGCAAAAATCACCGTAAAGGCCTTGGTCACGAAGCCCTTGGCCTTGTCCCACGCAAGGCGCAGCGTGGTCGAGGGGCTGGGCATGCGGTAGTTGGGGAGCTCCATGATAAAGGGGACGGGGTCGCCCTTGAACGCCGTGCGGTTGAGAAGTGCCGCCACGACCATCCCCACCAGGATGCCCAGCAGGTACAGGGACACCATCGCGGGCACCGTGGCGTGCGGGAAGAACGCCGCGCACAAAAGCCCGTACACGGGCAGCTTTGCCGAGCAGCTCATGAACGGGGTCAGAAGCACCGTCATCTTGCGGTCGTGCTCGGAGGGCAGGGTGCGGGTGGACATGATGGCGGGCACGCTGCAGCCAAAGCCCACGAGCATCGGCACGAAGCTGCGGCCCGAAAGGCCAAAGCGACGCAGGAACTTGTCCATCACGAAGGCCACGCGGGCCATGTAGCCCGAGTCCTCCAGGATCGACAGCAGCAGGAACAGCACCACGATGATGGGCAGGAACGACAGGACGCTGCCCACGCCGGGCAGGATGCCGTCGACCACCATCGAGCGCACGACGGGGCTGGTGCCAAACGACGTCAGGCCCGCGTCCACGGCTGCGATGATCGCGTCGACCAGCTGCTCCATCACGCCTTGCAGCGCGGCTCCCACCACGCCGAAGGTGAGCCAGAACACCAGCCCCATGATGAGAAGAAACATCGGGATGGCGGTGTGGCGTCCGGTGAGGACGCGGTCGATCGCCTGAGAGCGCCTGTGCTCGCGGCTCTCGTGCGGCTTGACCACGCACTCGGCGCAGACGTCCTCGATGAACGAGAAGCGCATGTCGGCCAGCGCGGACATGCGGTCGTGGCCGGACTCGCTCTCCATCTGGCGGATGATGTGCTCGATCGCGTCGAGCTCGTTCTTGTCGAGCCCCAACGCCTGCGTCACGAGTTCGTCGCCCTCGACCAGCTTGGTCGCGGCAAAGCGCAGCGGGATGCGGGCGGCGCGCGCATGGTCCTCCACCAGGTTGGCGATGCCGTGGATGCAGCGGTGTAGGGCGCCCTTGTCGTCGCCATCCTCCGAGCAGAAGTCGACCCGCCCGGGCTTCTCGCCATAGCGCGCCACGTGCATGGCATGGTCCACGAGCTCGCCGATGCCCTCGTTTCTGGCGGCCGAAATCGGCACGACGGGCACGCCCAGGAGGTCCTCGAGCTTGTTGACGTCGACCGTGCCGCCGTTTGCCGTGACCTCGTCCATCATGTTGAGGGCCACGACCATGGGGCGGTCGAGCTCCATCAGCTGCAGCGTGAGGTAGAGGTTTCGCTCGATGTTGGTCGCGTCGATGATGTCGATGATCGCGTCGGGGCGCGAATCGAGGATGAACTGCCGGCTGACGACCTCCTCGCCGGTGTAGGGGGACAGCGAGTAGATGCCGGGCAGGTCGGTGACCGTGGCCTCAGGATGGTTGCGGATCGTGCCGTCCTTGCGGTCGACGGTGACGCCGGGGAAGTTGCCCACGTGCTGGTTGGAGCCGGTCAGCGCGTTGAACAGCGTGGTCTTGCCGCAGTTCTGGTTGCCGGCGAGCGCAAAGCTGATGGGCTGGCCCTCGGGCACGGCGGTCTTGGTGCGGCGCGGGTGGTAGCCCTCGCCCAGGGCGGGGTGGGCCGTGGAGCCGGTGCGCGGCGCCCGGCGTGGCTCGGTGTCGGTGTCGTGGACGTCGACCAGCTTGATGCGCGCGGCGTCGGCGCGCTGCAGTGTCAGCTCGTAGCCGCGCAGGCGGATCTCCATCGGGTCGCCCATGGGGGCGTACTTCATCATGGTGACCTCGGTCCCCGGCGTCAGTCCCATGTCCAGGATGTGTTGCCTCAGGGCCTTGTCGTCGGACTCGACCGACGCGACGATCGCGTCGTGGGCGATCTCCAGGTTGTCCAACCTCATGCGAATGCTCCAAAATGGCGGCTGCCGACGGTCGTGCGCCTGACAGACGCCGTTGGGCCAACGTGGCTTCTCCCAGTTGGGAGGCATCATGCTAGCCTACGTGTTTTATTCAGCTAACACTATAACGCGCATGCCGAGAAGTACGTCCGCCGTGACGCGGTTAGCGCCATGACTAATAGGCAATAAAAAATCGGAGCCCCGAAGGACTCCGATCATTCAAGTTATGGTCGCGGGGGCAGGATTTGAACCTACGACCTTCGGGTTATGAGCCCGACGAGCTACCAGACTGCTCCACCCCGCAATATTGGGTACGCCTCAGCGCAAGAAAACATACTATGCGTCACGCGGAGTAGAGTCAACAACTTGTTTGTGGGGGCGTGGAAATGTGTCGACATCTTCACAATTCGTTTTTGTGGTCTGCCTTGATGTCTGCTTTGCGGCTTGAGTGTTCGGTCTAGGGGCGACGCATGGCTCGCCTGCAGCGTGGAATCGTGCAGGTGGCGTGGGTCGCATGTGGCGCTGGTGGGGTTGGCGAGGCAAGCGGGGTTGATTGACGCCTGGGCGCTAAAATGGACTCTCGATAATAAGTACGAGGTGAAAGCCCTTCTCGGTAGTGAACTTGGGCTGCGATGGGGTGTGTGGGGGAGGCTTTGCATGGCTCTCGTGTACGTGATCGAGGACGATTCCGCCATTCGCGGCGAGCTTGAGGAGCTGTTGCGTCGCGAGGGCTATGAGGTGGAGTGCGCCACGGAGTTTGGCGACGGGACGGCCGCGGGCGCGCTTGCCGCGAACCCGGACATCGTCCTGTTGGACCTGACGCTTCCCAGGACCGACGGGCAGTTTGTCTGTCGGGAGCTGCGGCAGGCCTCTGACGTGTCTATCGTTGTGCTGACGTCCCGCACGACCGAGGTCGACGAGGTCATGAGCATGAGCCTGGGTGCCGACGACTTCGTGGCGAAGCCGTACAGCCCGCGCGTCCTTCTGGCCAGGATGGCCGCCCTCCTGCGTCGTGCGCAGGGGTCCGACGAGGCGCGTTCGACGCTGGAGCGCGGCGGCGTGACGCTGGACTTGGCACGGTCGCGCGCGGCTCACGGTGGCCGTGAGGTGGAGCTGACCAAGAACGAGATGCGAATCCTGGCACTTCTCATCAGGCGCGGAGGGACGATCGTGTCTCGCGAGGCGCTCATGCGCGAGCTGTGGGAGTCGGACGCGTTTGTGGACGACAACACGCTGACGGTCAACGTGGCTCGCCTGCGTCAGGCCCTGGAGAAGATCGGCGTGGTCGATTGGCTGGTCACGCACCGCGGCCAGGGGTATTCGGTCCGATGAGCGCGCGTCGGGATGTGGGACGCGCTCGTTCGGGCGGCCGGCGGCTGGCAGGGCTTGGCCCCTGGCTGTGGTCGCGCGCGGTGGCAGTGGTCCCCATGGTTGTGGCGTTGGCGTTCGTGGTGCTGGTCCTGCTGGCGTCCGGCGCCTCGCGCGACATGGCGCTTCTGGTGTGCGGCATGGTTGCGCTTGCCTTCGCGGCGGCGCTTCTCGTCGCGTATGCCCGTGGCCGCTCCTGGTGGGCGGGGCTGGCGGACCTGTCTTGCGAGGCGGACAACCCTCGCCTGGTGTCGCAGATGGCCGAGGAGCCCGTCCTGCCCGAGCAGCGCCTCGCGGCCGACGTGCTGGACCAGGTAACCCGTTCGGCGAACGACGAGGTCGCCGAGTACCGCAGGCAGATGCGCGAGTATCGCGAGTACGTGGAGACGTGGGTCCACGAGGCCAAGTCGCCGCTGGCGGCAGCCAACCTGATGCTGGACAACCTCGCGGCAGACCCGCGGTCCCTGGCGGACGACCCCGTCAGGCTCGAGGCCCTGGGAGACGAGCTGCATCGCGTTGGCGGCTACATCGAGCAGGCGCTGTTCTTCGCGCGGTCGGAGTCGCTCGAGCGCGACTACGTGATTCGCCGCCACAGGTTGCGCGACGTTGTGGGGGCAGCCCTGCGCGAGTCGTCTCGCGAGCTGATCGCAGCGCATGTGGCCCCGCGGCTGGGGGAGGGCCTGGACCTGGAGGTCCTTACGGACGAGAAGTGGCTTGCGTTCGTGATCGGGCAGCTGCTGCAGAACACCGTGCGCTACGTGCGTCCGGATGCCGAGGGCGGTGCGTTCGTATCCTTCTCGGCAATGCTATTGGACGAGGGGCGTGCCGACGAACGGGTGCGCCTGGTCGTGGCGGACAACGGCTGCGGGACGTCGGCGGCGGATCTGCCGCGCGTGTTCGAGCGCGGGTTTACGGGTGACAACGGGCGCACGCACAAGCAGTCGACGGGTCTGGGCCTGTGGCTGGTGGCGAGGCTGTGCGACAAGATGGGCGTTGCCGTGTCGGCGGAGTCTGAGGTCGGACGGTCCTTCTCGGTAGTGCTGGAGTTTCCGTCCAACAAGATGCACTACTTCGAGTAGGGCGGGACGGCGCGGGTTGCCGTCGTGGCCAGTCGGGCACACGTCCGCAGCAGCAAAGGGGCGAGGCCCTTTCGAGCCTCGCCCGGGTGATTGATGGCGCATATGGATGTGGCAACGGCCGTGCCGCCTTGCGCGATTGCGCCCTACTCCGACCTGGACACGCGGATGGCGTCGCGGACGATGCCGTGGCTCATGGCGTAGGTCACCACGAAGTAGCCGCCGTATGCCACGAGGAAGATCGCGCAGGTCAGGTTGACCATTCCGCCGATGGTGAGTCCGCCGAACAGGCGCACCAGCTTGATGATCACGTGCAACGCCACGGCCGAGTGGGCGATGCCCATGGCAAGCGGGAAGAGGAAGAACACCGCCTGCTGGGCAAGCACCGAACGCGAGATTTGCCTGTCGTCGCAGCCAAGCTCGGCGAGCACGCGGTAGCTGCGGCTGGAGTCGGTGACGCCCGAGAGCTGCTGGATCGCCAGAATCGCGGCGCAGGCGACCACGAGCACGAAACCGATGTAGATGGCCAGGTAGCTGACGAGGCCGCGCGTGGAGTTCATCTGGTAGAACATCTCGCTGCGGAGGGTGCCGATGCCCCAGAAGGCGATGTTGTAGCCCTTCTTGTCGAAGATCTCCGAGCCAATCGTGCCGCTCTCGCGGTCGAAGCCAAACAGCTCGTCGCCCTTCTCGACGGAAACGTCCTTGCGGTAGTTGACGTCGAGGCAGGAGTAGTTGAGGGCCAGGCCGGCGTCGTCCACGACGCTGTCGGGGACGACGACCGTGCCGGAGTTGGAGCCCATGGCCGAGTCGCTCAGCGAGCTCGCCTCGATGTCGACCTTGGTCGCGGCAGGCTTGAGGGTGTGGCCCGCAAGCTCGAAGGTCAGGCCCTGGGACATCACCGCGTCGTAGAACTCGGTGATCGACTCGCCCAGGTCGCAGGTGATGACGTAGCCGTTGCCGCCGAGGTCGACCTGCTGCTTGCCGGTGTAGGCCATCAGGCGGTTGTAGTCGCTCTCGCGGATGACGTCGAGGCCCCAGGTGTCGGCGTCGGACCCGTTCATGCCGCCGGGAAGCTCCCTGCCGGTGCGTCTGGACATGTCCAGAAGGCCGAACGCGCACTTGTCGCCGTTGTTGAGCTGGTCGGTGGTGAGCGAGTGGTAGACGTCGACCTGACAGGTCCTGTCGGCGACCTTGCTCGTGTCGATGCCGTTCTCGGCGAGCTCGGCGACGATGTCGACAGGCTCGGTAGGCGCACGGAACTCGTAGGCCTTGCCGTCGGCGTCGGACGCGGTCCCCTCGGTCTGGTTGTAGATGACGGCCTGGCTGAAGTCGACGGGGTTCACGCGCTCAACGGCGCCGGTCATGGCGCTGACGATGGACATTCCGCAGGTCACCGAGGTGATCGCGAAGAACAGGATCATCGAGATGACGGCCATCGAGACCGACACCGTGTTCACCTTGGCGGCCAGCTGGCGCATCGTGAACATGTTGAGCCCGCGCCAGTAGACCCCTCGCAGCGTCTGCAAAAGCCTGACGAGAAGACCCGAGAGGCCGAAGAAGAACAGGACCGTGCCCAGGGTGACGAGGCCCGTGGTGACCTCGAACTGCATTATGGCCGCGTCGATCTCGTTGCTCGGTGCGGTGACGGGGAGGCCGTCGCGCAGCAGGCGTGCGTAGGCGACCCCGATGCAGACGGCGCCGACGACGCAGATGATGCCCGAGAGCAGCTGGTTTCTCGTCTTGACCGCCTCGTTTTTGCGGCCAGAGCCCATGAGGTCGACGAGCTGCGCGCGACGGACCACGCGCAGGTTGAACACAAGCGTGACCAGGAAGATCGTGACGAGGCAGCCCATGGTGAGCATCAGGGCGTCGGGCGAGAAGATGAAGCGGAAGTTGGCGATCTGCGTCTTGAACAGTGACGCCGTGAAGAAGACCATGAGCTGCGACAGGCCGACGCCGCACAGAAGGCCCAACGCGAGCGCCCCGCCCGAGACGACGGCCGTCTCCAGCGCCATGACGCGTGCGACCTGGCCGCGGGTCATGCCCAAGACCTGGTACAGGCCGAACTCCTTGTTGCGGCGCCGCATGATGAAGTTGTTGGCGTACACCATGAGAAAGCCCATGACCACGCCGAGGAACATGGTGAGCCCGCCAAGCAGCCTCTCGATAAGGTAGGCGACATCCGGGTCGTTGATGCCGGCGACGTCGACCTGCAGGCTGATGGTGTTGAACGCGTAGAAGATGGTCACGCCGAGCGTGAGGGTCAGAAGGTAGATGAGGTAGTCTCGGCCGGCTCGGCGGACGTTTCCCCAGGCCAGCTTAAAGAGCATCGGAGCCCTCACCGCCCATCATCGCGACGACCTGCATGATGCGGTCGAAGAACTCGCGGCGTCCCATGTCGCCACGACGCAGCTCGGTGAAGACGCGGCCGTCGCGGATGAAGACGACGCGGCCCGTGTAGCTTGCGGCGAAGCTGTCGTGGGTGACCATGAGGACGGTGGCGGACAGCTCGCGGTTCAGCTGCTCGAGGCACTCCAGCAGAAGGCGGGCGCTCTTGGAGTCCAGGGCGCCGGTGGGCTCGTCGGCCATGATCAGCGACGGGCGCGTGACCAAGGCGCGCGCCGCGGCGACGCGCTGCTGCTGGCCGCCGGACAGCTGGTAGGGGTACTTGTCGAGGCACTTCTCGATACCAAGTCGACGGGCCACGCCCTCCACGCGCGAGAGCGTCTCGCCAGCGGCCACGCGCGAGATTGTCAGCGGCAGCGCCACGTTCTCGCGGGCGGTGAGGGTGTCCAGCAGGTTGGAGTCCTGAAAGACGAAGCCCAGCCGCTCGCGGCGGAAGCGCGCCAGGTCGCGGCCGCGCATGGACGAGACGTCGGCGCCGTCCACCAGGATGCGACCGCTGGTGGCCGAGTCGATGGTGGACACGCAGTTGAGCAGCGTCGACTTGCCGGAGCCCGACGCGCCCATGATGGCCACGAACTCGCCGCGCTCGACGTCGAGGCTCACGTCGTCGAGGGCGCGGGTCTGGGCCCCGCGCCCGCCGTAGACCTTCTCGAGGTTGCGGACGGACAGGACGACGTCGTCGCCGCCTGCGACGACGCGTGCCCCGCCCGCCGCCCCCACGCTTGCGGTGCCTGCCGAGAAGTGCTTGCTCATGTGTCTCCCTTCGTTGGTGCGAATGTACGCCACCCATGGTCTGCGGACGGCCTTCCCGCCGCCATCGATTTGGCTTACGCGCGCCTTTCGGTTCCGTAAGGTTGGTTAGCCACCGGTTGCACAAAAAGACGGATATCAGACCGCCGAATGCGGGATAATCGAACCCAGTAGTGACGGGCGGCGGCGATGGGCGCCGTGCCCGTACGCGCGAAGGAGAGGTTATGGAGAGGAAATTCAAGTCGATGGACGGTAACAACGCCGCGGCATACGTGTCGTACGCGTTTACCGAGGTGGCGGGCATCTACCCGATCACGCCGTCCAGCCCCATGGCCGACTACGTCGACCAGTGGTCCGCCCAGGGCAAGAAGAACATCTTCGGTACCCCCGTCAAGGTCGTCGAGATGGAGTCCGAGGCAGGCGCCGCCGGCACCGTTCACGGCTCTCTCGGCGCAGGCGCCCTCACGACGACCTACACGGCGTCGCAGGGCCTGCTTCTGATGATCCCGAACATGTACAAGATCGCCGGCGAGCAGCTCCCGGCCGTCTTCCACGTGAGCGCCCGTACCGTGGCCACCCACGCGCTCAACATCTTCGGCGATCACTCCGACGTCATGGCCTGCCGCCAGACCGGCTTCGCCATGCTCGCCGAGGGCAACGTCCAGGAGGTCATGGACCTCTCGCCGGTGGCGCACCTGGCCGCCATCGAGGGCAAGGTCCCCTTCATCAACTTCTTCGACGGCTTCCGCACCTCGCACGAGATTCAGAAGGTCGCCGTCTGGGACTACGACGACCTGGCCGACATGGTCGACATGGACGCCGTCCAGGCGTTCCGCGACCACGCCCTTAACCCCGAGCACCCGCACGCCCGCGGCGCCCACGAGAACGGCGACATCTTCTTCCAGCACCGCGAGGCCTGCAACGGCGTGTACGACGCGCTGCCCGAGGTCGTCCAGGGCTACATGGACAAGATCAACGCCAAGCTCGGCACCGACTACGGCCTGTTCAACTACTACGGCGCCCCCGACGCCGACCGCGTGGTCGTCTGCATGGGCTCGTTCTGCGACGTGCTCGAGGAGGTCATCGACTACCTCAACGCCCACGGCGAGAAGGTCGGCCTGGTCAAGGTCCGCCTGTTCAGGCCCTTCTCGATCAAGCACTTCGTCGACGTGCTGCCCGAGACGGTCACCAAGATCGCCGTCATGGACCGCACCAAGGAGCCCGGCTCCATCGGCGAGCCCCTGTACCAGGACGTCGTCTCGGCCCTGTACGAGGCCGGCAAGACCGACATCCACGTGAGCGGCGGCCGCTACGGCCTCGGCTCCAAGGACACGCCCCCCGCGTCCGCGTTCGCCATCTTCGAGGAGCTCAAGGCCGACGAGCCCAAGCGCGAGTTCACCATCGGCATCGTCGACGACGTCACCGGCCTCAGCCTGCCCGAGGCCGCCGACACGCCCAACACCGCCGCCCCCGGCACCATCGAGTGCAAGTTCTGGGGCCTCGGCGGCGACGGCACGGTCGGTGCCAACAAGAACTCGATCAAGATCATCGGCGACCACACCGACAAGTACGTCCAGGCATACTTCCAGTACGACTCCAAGAAGACCGGCGGCGTCACCATCAGCCACCTGCGCTTTGGCGACTCGCCGATCCGCTCGCCGTACTACGTGACCAAGGCCGACTTCGTCGCGTGCCACAACCCGAGCTACATCATCAAGGGCTTCAAGATGGTCCGCGACGTCAAGCCCGGCGGCACCTTCCTGGTCAACTGCCAGTGGTCCGACGAGGAGTTCGCCGAGCACATGCCGGCCGTGGCCAAGCGCTACATCGCCAACAACGACATCAAGGTCTACCTGATCGACGCCATCGACCTGGCCGCCAAGGTCGGCATGGGCAAGCGCACCAACACGGTGCTGCAGTCCGCGTTCTTCTCGCTCGCCAAGGTGCTGCCCGCCGAGGAGGCCCTGCAGTACATGAAGGACGCCGCGACCCACTCCTACCTCAAGAAGGGCCAGGCCATCGTCGACGCCAACCACAAGGCCATCGACGCCGGCGCCACCGCCTACCGCGCCTTCGAGGTTCCCGCCGACTGGGCCGACGCCACCGACGAGCCCAAGAAGCTCACGCTCGAGGGTCGTGCCGAGATCGTCAGGCAGGTCCAGGAGCTGCTCACCCCGATCGACCGCATGGACGGCGACAGCCTGCCCGTGTCCGCCTTCTCCTGCAACCCCGACGGCCAGTGGGAGCTCGGTGCCTCCGCGTACGAGAAGCGCGGCGTCGCCGTCATGGTCCCGCACTGGGACGAGTCCAAGTGCATCCAGTGCAACCAGTGCTCGTTCGTGTGCCCGCACGCCACGATCCGCCCGTTCGTCCTCGATGACGACGAGGCTGCCGCCGCCCCTGCCGAGACCCGCATGCTCGACGCCATGGGCCCCAAGGCCAAGGGCAAGAAGTTCACGATCGCCGTCTCGCCGCTCGACTGCATGGGCTGCGGCGTCTGCGTCGGCGCCTGCCCCAAGGACGCCCTGACCATGGTCGAGCAGCAGCAGGAGCTCCCGCAGCAGGAGGTCTTCGACTACTGCGTCAAGAACGTCGCCGAGAAGCCCGAGCTCGTTGCCGCCAACGTCAAGGGCAGCCAGTTCGCCAAGCCGCTGCTCGAGTTCTCCGGCTCCTGCGCCGGCTGCGCCGAGACCATGTACGCGCGCCTGGTCACGCAGGTCTGCGGCGACCGCATGTTCATCTCCAACGCCACCGGCTGCTCCTCGATCTGGGGCAACCCCGCAGCGACCTCGCCCTACACCACCAACGCCTGCGGCCACGGCCCGGCGTGGAACAACTCGCTGTTCGAGGACAACGCGGAGCACGGCCTCGGCCTCGAGGTTGGCTACACGGCCGTCCAGAACAAGCTCGTCGCCGACACCCAGGCCCTCATCGAGGCCGACGGCGTGAGCGAGGACTTCAAGGCCGCCGCCCAGGCATGGCTTGACGCCCGCAACGACACCGAGGGCTCCAAGACCACGGCTGCCGCCTACATCGCCGAGCTCGAGAAGAACGGCTCCGACGCCGCCAAGGCCGTCCTGGCCGACAAGTCCTACCTCACCAAGAAGTCCTTCTGGATCTTCGGCGGCGACGGCTGGGCCTACGACATCGGCTTCGGTGGCTTGGACCACGTCCTTGCCTCCGGCAACAACGTGAACGTCTTCGTCTTTGACACCGAGGTCTACTCCAACACCGGTGGCCAGGCCTCCAAGGCTTCCAACATCGGTCAGGTCGCCCAGTTCGCCGCGGCCGGCAAGGTGACCAAGAAGAAGAGCCTCTCCGAGATCGAGATGAGCTACGGCTACGTCTACGTGGCGCAGGTCGCCATGGGCGCCAACCCCGCCCAGGCCCTGAAGGCCATCCACGAGGCCGAGGCCTACGACGGCCCGTCGCTGATCATCGGCTACAGCCCCTGCGAGATGCACTCCATCAAGGGCGGCATGAAGAACTGCCAGGCCGAGATGAAGCGCGCCGTCGACTGCGGCTACTGGAACCTCTTCCGCTTCAACCCCGCGGCGCCCGAGGGCAAGAAGTTCACGCTCGATTCCAAGGAGCCCGCTGGCGGCTACCAGGAGTTCCTCATGAACGAGGCCCGCTACAGCCGCCTGACGCGCGAGTTCCCCGAGCGCGCCGAGGAGCTGTTCCGCGAGAACGAGGAGGCCGCCATGGCTCGCTACCAGCACCTCCTGAAGCTCAAGGACCTCTACGCCGAGGCCTAAGGGACCTGACGCGTCCCACGCGTGCGACCATGCGCGCGGGCACATAGCGTGACCGGCGGGGCCGGGTGGATTCGTCCGCCCGGCCCCGCCTCCCTTGTGCGTCACGGACGTCTTCGTGTCGTTCGCACGAACGCCGGGCCATCGGCGGTGGCGACCCCCACCCGCTTGCGATACCCTTCTTCCTACGCGGGACTTGCGCCCGCGCTCTCGGCATACACGCAGATGCAACGGAGGACACATGCCAAGAGGCACTATCGTCGCTGGGGATCCCAACGACGGCAAACAGCAAATCAGGCGCGCTGGTCGCGACGCCATCACGCGTCGCCAGGCCCTGCGCCTTCTCATGGGCGTTGGTGCCAGCCTCGCCCTCGCGCCCGCCACGGCGCTCGCCAGGCCCTCTGCCACCAAGGAGACGACCGAGAAACTCGAGGCAGCCAAGAAGCGCCTCAAGGAGGTCCAGGACCAGCTCAAGGAGATCGGTGCCGAGTACTCGAAGCTCGCCATCGAGCAGTCCAAGACCCTCGACAAGATCGAGGAGGTCCGCTCCGAGATCGACGCGACCCAGGACGAGATCGACAGCCGCCAGGCGCAGCTCGAGCGCAAGCAGGAGATCCTCGCCAAGCGCATCGGCGCTGCCTACAAGAGCGGTGGGACCGACATGCTCTCCGTCCTTCTCGCCAGCTCGTCGTTCGAGGAACTGGCAAGCAACCTCTACGTGATGGACAAGGTCAACAAGTCCGACCAGGAGCTCATCAACGAGGTCAAGGACGCCAAGGCCCAGCTGGAGAGGACCAAGGCCAGCCTGGAGTCGCAGGAGAAGGATCTCGAGAAGCTCAACGAGGAGCAGAAGAAGAGCCTCGAGCAGATGAAGGCGAAGAAGGAGAAGATCGCCTCCATCATGAATGGCCTGGACAGCGACGTTAAGTCGCTGATGGCGCAGTACGACAAGGAGCTTTTGGAGTCGCAGCAGGCCGAGGAGGCCGAGCGCCAGGCCTCAGAGCAGTACGGCGGCTCGCTTGCGGGCACCGGCGGCAGCCCGACCGGAAACGCCCAGGAGCGCATCGTGTACAACTGCCGCCACGTGGGCTCGCCGGGCGTGGGCCTGTGCGCCATGTGGGTCTCGATGGTCTACCAGAAGTCCGGCCTGGGATATCCGGGCGGCAACGCCTGTGACATGTACGCCAACTTCTGCAGGAGCTCCAACCGCGCCAACCTCAAGCCGGGCATGGCCGTGGCCGTGTCGACCCACCCGCACACGCTCGCGGGCTCGATCTACGGGCACATCGGCATCTACATCGGCAACGGCACCGTGATGGACAACGTCGGCTACATCCGAACCATCAGCCTGAGCTCGTGGATCTCGTACTACGGATCGGTCGTGCCCGTGCGCTGGGGCTTCTGCATGTAACCCTGTGCGTTCGGCATCACACTTGTGTTAGAAAGCGCCCCGATCGGCTCGTTGCCGGTCGGGGCGCATCCGTTGGTGCGGTTTGGCCTACCGGTCGGCGCGCCAGGCGTCCAGAAGGGTCGTCATGGGGCCCTGCGAGACGAGCGTGACGCGGTGCATCGCGCGCGAGATGGCAGTGTAGAGGCGGCGCTTGGCCAGCGGGGTGTCCGGGTAGGTGGCAGCCTGCGCGTCGGGGACGATGACCTCGTCGAACTCGAGGCCCTTGGCAAGCGCCAAATCCATCAGCACCACGCCGTCGGCGGGCAGCGTCTCGTCGCTGGCGACCACGCGCACCCCGTCGCCCAGCTGACGGGAGAGCCAGCGCACGCGCGAGCGGTCGTCGCACACGACGGCGGCAAGGCCCTCGCGGCCCGCGGCGTCCGCCACGAGCGAGCGCAGCTCGGCGAGGTAGTCGTCGTTGGCCTCGCGGACCTTCTCGGCAGATGCCGGGTCATGGTCGTCGGGGGTGCCCGCCTGCGCGAACTCCACCAGCCGCGGAGCCACGCCGGCACGGCGCACCGAGCTCAGGCGGGCGCGCTCGGACTCGTCCATCAGGCTGGCGAACAGCTCGGTGATTTCGGGGGAGGAGCGGTAGCTGGTGAGAAGCTCCAGCCGCTCGACGCCGCCGTGCGTGCGCGAGAAGATCTCGTCGATCTGCGGGAAGGTGGCGGTGCCGGGTCGGATGGCCTGGTTCTCGTCGCCCAGAAGCAGGAAGTGCGCCCGCGAGAAGTACCGCGACAGGACCGTGAGTTGGGTCTGGGTGTAGTCCTGCACCTCGTCGACGAGGACGTAGCGCGTGTTCTTGGACGAGTTGCCGGTGATCAGCAGCTTGAGGTAGAGCCACTCGGCGCCGGTGAGGCCCTGCTTGCCCAGGATGCGCATGCCGATGCGGTCGACGCGCAGCCAGTCGGCGCGCTCGATCAGGTCGTGGGCGACGTCGTAGCGCAGCTTGAGGTACTCGCGCGCACAGGCGACGGTCTCGGCCTCGTCAAGCGGGTTGATCGTCTCGCCGAACATCTCGATCTGCTCCTCGATGCTGAGCGAGAGCATCTCCTCGTGGACGTCGTCGGACTTGGCCATGGTGGCCAGGCGACGGTCGAGGCGGTCATGCAGCTCGTCCTTTACCAGCGACGAGAAGCGCGGGCAGACGCCGAAGCGCTCGAACTTTGCGGCGGCCGAGGTCACCTGTCCCGCCTTGAGAAGGACGGTGTCGCCCACGCGGATCTCGCGGAAGTCGCCGTCGCCGAGGGTGAGGCCGGCAAGGCCGCGCTCGAGGGCCTCGAGCGAGTCGGGGCTGTCGCCGGCGCCGGAGCCGCGCTCGGACAGGCCGAGGTCGCGCATGAAGTCATCCCAGGTAAAGACCTGCGGGTTGGACTCGCCCAGGGAGGGCAGGACCGTGTCGATGTAGCTCTGGAAGACCGAGTTGGGGGTGAACAGCGTCACCTGGTCGGGGGTGAGCGTCTCGCGCTCGCGGTAGAAGAGGAACGCGATGCGCTGCAGTAGGACCGACGTCTTGCCCGAGCCGGCGATGCCGTTGACCAGCAGGCACGGCACGTCCTCGTGGCGGACGACCTCGTTCTGCTCGCGCTGGATGGTCGCCGTGATGGCGCGGAGCTTCTCGGAGTGGTGCGACTTGAGGGCGTTGAGCAGCAGGCGGTCCTCGATGGCGACCGTGGTGTCGAAGTAGCCGTCGAGCCTGTCCTCGTGGATGTCGAACTGGCGGCGCAGCTCGAGGGTGGCGTGGCGCACGCGCCCGTCGACGGTATAGGTGGTCTCGCCCATCTCCTGGTTGTAGTAGGTCTCGGCCACCGGGGAGCGCCAGTCGACGACGATGGGGCGACGTCCCTCGTCGGTGACGCCGGCGGCGCCGATGTAGATGTCGCGGGCGGGACGGCCCGGGCGCATCTTGAGGCGGACCTTGGCGAAGTAGGGGCGACGAAGAAGGAGAAGGACGCGGCGCAGCTGGTCGACCGTGAAGTCGTGGTACTGGTTGTACGAGTCGATGACGAAGTTGAGCGTCTCGATCGCGGCGAGCGTCTCGATGGTCTCGTCGGCGCCGCCGAAGTCGACGCGGACCTCGTCGCTCATCTCGCGGATCTCGTTGGCCATTCCCTGGTGGGAGACCTCGATCTCGGCGGTCATGTCGTCGCGCAGCCTGACGAGCTTGGCGTACGTCTGCGCGAGGTGCTCGTGCTCCTCGGCCAGGATGGGGTCGTCGTCGGGGTTGAGCTGCGGATCGTTTGGCTGCTGGTTCTCCATTGGGGCCTTCCCGTCGCTCGCGAATTCGTGGCATACCATCGTAGCGCAAGGGGCCGCGCGCCGGCGTGCGCCGCGTGGCACGGCGGCGACCCACACGCGGCACGGCGCATATCGGCAGGGCCGCAACACGCGCGTCCTTCTCGGCAATGCAACGGGATTGCTCGATAGGACGTGAATATTGCATTTCCCCGTACCGTTCACGGATGGGGGGTTGCACCAAGGGGGCTATAGTCTTCAGAGAGAAGAACGCTCCCTTTTTCAGACGCGGCCCGCGGTGGCCGCAGGAGGAGGTACCGTGCCTAACACGATGGGACAGGACTGCGAGAGGCAGGCCGAGGCCCAGGCGGCATCCGAGGCGCTGGCCGAGGTCAGCATCCCCGACGCCCTCAAGGACAACATGACGCTGTTCCTGCGCCTGGTCCGCAAGGTCCTCGACGAGTACGACCCCGAGCTGCGCGAGACGTTCGACCGCCTGCTGGCCGACGCCATCAGCGCGAGCAACGATGACGAGGGCAACGCCTCCGAGGCGGCCGCCGCGTTCGCGGACTCCGTCGAGGTCTTCGACTCCCTGCCCGTCGAGCGCGCGACCATCCTCATGAGGGCCTTTGCCTCGTACTTCCACCTGGCAAACACCTCGGAGGAGAACTACCGCGTGGCCTCGCTGCGCGCCCGCGAGAGCGTCGTGCCCACCTCCGAGGACGAGGACCCGATCAACGACATCACCGTCGCCTACCGTCGCCTGATCAACGAGTGCGGCCCGCAGCGCGCCCACGAGCTTCTGAAGAAGCTCGAGTTCCGCCCCGTGTTCACCGCGCACCCCACCGAGGCTCGCCGCAAGGCGATCGAGGGCAAGATCCGCCGCATCGCCGAGCTTTTGGAGCAGCGTCCCCGCCTGGGCGGCGCCGACCTCGCCGAGAACGAGCGCAAGATGCTGCAGGAGATCGACGCGATGTTCCGCACCTCGCCGATCGCCCTGAAGAAGCCGACGCCCGTCGAGGAGGCCGACACCATCGTCGACATCTTCGACAACACCCTGTTCGACACGATCCCCGAGGTCTACCGTCGCTTCGACGACTGGGAGCTTGGCGAGAGGGCCGGCACCGTGCCCCCGGTGTGCCCCGCCTTCTTCCACCCTGGCTCCTGGATCGGCTCCGACCGTGACGGCAACCCCAACGTCACCGCCAAGGTCTCGCGCCTGGTGGCCGAGAAGTTCCGCGTGCACATGCTGCAGGCCCTCTCGGAGCGCACGCGCTACGTCGGCCGCAACCTGACACTGGACACCACCTACACCAAGCCCTCCGACGCCCTCGTCAACCTGTGGAACCACCAGGTCGAGATGAGCGAGGTCCTCACCCGCAAGGCCGCCGAGACCAGTGCGAGCGAGCTGCACCGCTCGGTCGTCCTGGTGATCGCGGCGCGCCTGGAGGCCACCATCGCCCGCACCGCCGACATCATGTACTCCTCGGCAGAGGAGTACATCGACGACCTCAGGGTCGTCCAGGACTCGCTGGTCGCCGCCGGCGCCGTACGCACCGCCTACGGCCCCATGCAGAAGCTCATCTGGCAGGCCGAGACCTTCGGCTTCCACATGGTCGAGATGGAGTTCCGTCAGCACTCCGTGGTGCACGCCCGCGCCCTCGCCGACATCCGCGAGCACGGCCGCTGGGGCGAGCGCGGCGAGCTTGCTCCCATGACCCGGGAGGTCCTGGACACCTTCCGTGCCATCGGCTCCATCCAGCGCAAGAACGGCGTCAAGGCCGCCCGTCGCTACATCATCTCGTTCACCCAGAGTGCCCAGAACGTCGCCGACGTCTACGAGCTCGCGCGTCAGGCCTTCGCGCACGAGGAGGACGTCCCCGTGCTCGACGTCATCCCCCTGTTCGAGCAGGTGGAGGACCTCGAGAACGCCGTCGACACCCTGAACCAGGTCATCGAGCTGCCCGACGTCCAGCGCCGCCTGGCCCAGACCGGCCGCAAGATGGAGGTCATGCTCGGCTACTCCGACTCCTCGAAGGACGCCGGCCCCACCTCCGCCACCCTGGTCCTGCACGCCGCCCAGGCGGCCATCGCCCGCTGGGCCGAGGACCACGACATCGACCTCACCCTCATGCATGGCCGTGGCGGCGCCGTCGGCCGTGGCGGCGGTCCCGCCAACCGCGCGGTCATGTCGCAGCCCAAGGGATCGGTCAACTGCCGCTTCAAGCTCACCGAGCAGGGCGAGGTCATCTTCGCCCGCTACGGCGACCCGACGCTGGCCCGTCGCCACGTCGAGTCGGTCGCGGGCGCGACGCTTCTGCAGTCGGCCCCGTCCATCGAGTGGGTCAACACCGAGACCACCCAGAAGTACTCCGACATCGCCTGCGACTTGGACCGCTTCTCTCGCGAGCGCTACATCGACCTTCTCCACACCGAGGGCTTCGCCGAGTGGTTCTCGACCGTCACGCCGCTGACCGAGATCGGCCTCATGCCCATCGGCAGCCGTCCCGCCAAGCGTGGCCTGGGCGCCAAGTCGCTCGACGACCTGCGCACGATCCCCTGGATCTTCTCGTGGTCCCAGGCGCGCACCAACCTGGCCGCCTGGTATGGCCTCGGCACCGCCTGCGAGCGCTTCGGCAACCTCGACCGCCTGCGTGACGCCTACTCCGAGTGGCCTGTGTTCACGACGTTCATCGACAACATCGAGATGTCGCTGTCCAAGACCGACGAGCGCATCGCGAGGATGTTCCTCGAGCTCGGCGACCGTCCCGACCTCAACGAGAAGGTCCTCTCCGAGATGGCCCTCACGCGCAAGTGGGTCCTCGCCATCACCGGCAACGCCTGGCCGCTGGAGCACCGTCGCGTCCTGGGCCCGGTCATCCGCATGCGCTTGCCCTTCGTCAACGTCCTGTCGGTCGCGCAGGTGCGCGCCCTGGACGCCGTCCGCAAGGGTGACGGCCACCTGACCCCGGAGGAGCGCGAGCGCTTCATCTACCTCATCCTGTGCACCGTCTCCGGCGTCGCCGCCGGCCTGCAGAACACGGGGTGATGCCCGCGGGCGTCATGCCTGGCGCCACCGCACCCAGTGCGGCGGCGCGTCACCAAGCGCCAAACCAAAGCGCCCTTCTCGGCAGACGAGGCCGGGAAGGGCACTTTCCTTGCGTGCTGGTGTGCGTGGTCGAAGGTGTGGGAGGGGCGTGCCGAGAAGGACTGCGTGGGTCGCGGCCCAGCCTTAGTCGTCCTGCGGCTTCGCGGCGTCCCCGGAGCGCTTGGCGGCCGCGCTTGCGGCGATGTGGCCCTCGAGCTCGGCGAGGGTCTCGCCATAGCCCGCGTTGCCCCCGACCAGGCCCTCGAGCTCGCCCAGGCGCTGGCGCGCCTCGAAGTTGTGGCCGTCGTCGGCCAGGGCGAGCACCATGCGCCTGAGGAACTCGACGCGTGCCTCGAGGGTGTGCGTGTCGCGCGCCCACTCGTCGTAGTCGCGCGCGAGCTGCTTCTTGGCGTGAGTCTCGGCGTAGCTGGCCATGATCGGCTCGACCGTGCGCACGTCCGCGGCCTCGGCGGAGCTGCGCTTCATGCGGAAGCTGGCGTAGCCGACGCCGGCGAAGACGCCGACGACGCACAGCACGACGAGGCCCGCGACCAGCGGGTGCACGTGCAGCGACCCGATGAGCCAGCTCTGAAGCAAGATCACGGCGGCACAGCACGTGACGATGGTCACGACCTGGCCGACCTTGTTGAGTCCGTTGCCCGAAGTCTGCTTTGCCATTGTGGCTCCTTCTCGTCGTCGCGCGCCGCGGCGCGTGGCGTGGGGTTCGTCGTGGGTTGCGGTGTGGTACGGCTAGGCGTCGGCCCGGAGCTGCTCGGCGGCGCGGGCGGCCTGGTTGTCGCGAATCTTGGCCTCGACCTTCTCGCGGAACTCGGCGACCTGCGCGCGCTGCTCGTCGGTGACGCACATCGCGTCGAGCTCGCCCAGGCGCATGCCCGCCTCGGTGTTGTGGCGGTCGTTGGCAAGCAGGGTGATGACGTCCTCCAGGAACTGGACGCGCAGGTAGGGGTCGTGGTCGCCGGCGGCCCAGTTGTCGTACTCGCGAAGCAGCCGCTTCTTGTTGTGGTCCTCGCGGTAGTTCTGCAGGATGGGCTCCACGATCAGGGTGCGGTCGTTCTCGACGCCGTTGTCGGCGCTCATGCGCTCGGCCCAGACGTACAGCGCGCCCACGAGCGCGAGGCCGATGGTGACGGTGGCGGCCGCGCCCGTGAGGTCGAGGCCCATTCGGACCACGAGCCAGATGACGGTGCCGATGAGTGCGATGGACATCAGGATGACGGCCACCAGGTGGGTGAAGTGGGACGTGTGCTTCTTGGCCATGGTTCGGCTCGCTTTCGGTGGTGACTTGCCGCGGCGTCTCGACACGCGGCACAACAACCCAAAATCTTACGGCATTTGCATGCCTGGCGCAGGGACGACCCTTGCCGAGAAGTGCGTCGCGGTTGCGCCCCGCCGCGCGGCCTAGCCGCGCCAGGCCTCGATCGCGCGCACGAACCTCTCGCCATAGCGACGGACCCTGTTGGCGCCCATGCCGCTGACCTCGAGCATCTCCTCGCAGGAGGCGGGGCGCCGGGCGCACATGTCCTCCAGCGTGGCGTTGGTGCAGATGACGTAGGGCGGCACGCCCTGGCTCTGGGCGAGCTCGCGGCGAAGGGCGCGCAGCTGCTCGTAGAGGCCCTCGTCGACGCCGTGCAGCCCCGCGGCCGCGCTGCCGCTGCCGCCGAACGAGCCGTGTCCCGCGCCGGCCTGGTCCACTCCGCGCGACGGCTTCGGGCGGGGCTTGGGCACGCGCATGGTCAGGGCGGCGTCGAAGGGCTCGTCGCGTCGCAGGAACGCCATGCTCGTGGCCGTGAGCGTGACCACGGGATACTCGCCGCCGGTGCGTGCCAGAAGGCCGCGCCGCTCGAGCTCGCCCATAAGGTCGCGCAGCTCGCGGCCGTTGCGCTCGCGCAAGATGCCGTAGGTCGACAGGGTGTCGAACCCACGGTCCAGAATCTTTTGCGCCGTCGACCCCCGCAGGATGTCGACGATGGTGGAGACGCCGGCCGTGGCCCTTCTCTGCGCCAGGCGCGCCACGCAGCTCACGGCCTTGAGGGCGTCCTCGGTCACGTCGCGCTCCACGAACTCGCCCGTGCAGTTCCCGCAGTTGCCGCAGCGGGCGGGGGAGTCCTCGCCAAAGTAGCGCAGGATGAAGTGACGCAGGCAGTCGGGCGTGGTGCAGTAGAACGTCATCTGCCGCAGGCGCTCCTCGTCGCGCTCGCGAAGCGCGGCCAGCTCGTCGGGGGCAAGGTCGTCGCGCTCGGTGTGCGACATCAGGTACTCGGCGGTGTGGACGTCTCCCGGCATGTAGAGAAGGACGCATTCCGCCGCGGTGCCGTCGCGGCCGGCGCGGCCCGCCTCCTGGTAGTAGGTCTCCAGCGACAGGGGCATGTTGTAGTGGACGACGAAGCCCACGTTCGACTTGTCGATCCCCATGCCAAACGCGTTGGTCGCGACCATCACGCGGCGGCGGTCAAAAAGGAAGTCCTCCTGGTTGCGGGCGCGCTCCTCGGGCGTGAGGCCCGCGTGGTAGCGCGTGGCCGCGATGCCCTTCTCGCAAAGGAGCTCGCAGGACTCTTCCACGGCCCGTCGGCTCGAGCAGTACACGATGCCCGAGCGTCCCGCGCGCTCGCGGCATAGTGCCACCAGCATCTGGTCGCGTTGCCTGCGGGTCTCGGGACGCTCGACGGCAAAGCTGAGGTTTGGGCGGTCGAAGCTGGCCACCACGCGCAGGGGGTCGTCCAGTCCCAGCGTGGAGGCGATGTCGGTGCGGACGCGCTCGGTGGCCGTGGCGGTGAGCGCCATGATCGGCACGCGTGCGCCCAGCGCATCGACGAAGCCGCGAATGCGCTGGTAGCTGGGGCGGAAGTCGTTTCCCCACTGCGATATGCAGTGCGCCTCGTCCACGGCAAGAAGGCACGCCCCGCACGCGTCCACCGCCGAGACGAGCCTGGTGTCGTCCAGCCTCTCGGGCGCGACGTACAGAAGGTCCAACAGCCCGTCGCGCACCTGCGACAGCACAGCGGCGCGCTCGGGGCCGGTCTGCGTGCTGGTAAGGCAGTCGGCGGCGACGCCGGCCTGGCGCAGCGAACCCACCTGGTCCGCCATGAGCGAGATCAGGGGAGACACGACTACGGCCACGCCCGGCAGCATGATGGCGGGCACCTGGTAGCAGATCGACTTTCCCGCCGACGTGGGCATGACGGCGAGCACGTCGCGCCCGGCCAGCGCGGCGCGCACGATCCGCTCCTGGTGGGGGCGAAACTCGCGGTAGCCGAAGGTTCGTCTCAGAACCCCGACCGCGTCCGCGTCCGTTTGCCCCGTAACTTGTGCCATGCGCCCGCCACCCCTTCCGTTGGTCGAACTGAGTTGCAACTTACCAGTCCGATTGGACAAGAAATAGCTATTCTATGCACCTTGCGAGAAAAAATATGCACCTGAAAGGGGGGCAGCCATGAGCACGCCTGGAGAGAAGAGCTTGGAACAACGCGGCATGACGATGCGTGTGGCACAACCAGGCGACTTGGCTCGCATCCTCGAGATTGTCGAGGCCGCGCGCGCGTTTTTGGCGTCCGAGGGCATCGACCAGTGGCAGAAGGGCACCCCCGCGCCCAGCGACTTCGAGCGTGACATCGAGCTCGGCTGGGGCCGCGTCGTCGTGCTCGACGACCAGATCGTGGGCTACGCCGCGCTCATCGACGGCCCCGAGCCCTACTACGGCTTCGTCTACTCGGGCGAGTGGCACCCGCGCCCCGGCTCCCATGGCGTAGTCACGCCGCCCGACGACTACTACACGATCCACCGCGTGGCCATCGCGACCGAGGCCCGTGGCCTCGGCCTGGGTCGCCTGCTGCTTGCCGCGCTCGCCGACGAGGCCCGCGAGCGCGGCGCCCGCGAGGTGCGCATCGACACGCACCACGACAACCTGCGCATGCAGCATCTGGTCGAGCGCATGGGCTTCGCCCGCGCCTGCGAGGTCTGCCTGTACGGCGACAGCCAGAACCTCAGGATCGCCTTCCAGCTCTTCCTGTAGCGCGTGGCCGCCGCGCACGCGCTAGGCGTCCGCCTCGTCGCCTTCCCCGTCGCCGTCGGCCTTGGGGTAGCTCTCGAAGAAGGTCGTCTGCTCCAGCGGCTTGCGGGTGCGATGCAGGTAGGAGGCACGGCTCTTCTCGGAGGGGTAGCCCAGCGGCATGACGGCGACGATGCGGAAGTTGCTCGGGATCTCAAGGCCGCGACGCAGCTCGGGCGGGTCGATGAGGCCGACCCAGCAGCTGTGGACGCCCAGCTCCTGCGCGGCGAGCGAGATCTGCGTGCCCACGATCGTCACGTCGACGATGCCGTAGTCGACCACGTCGGCGTTGCGCGCGGCCTCGGTCATGTCGTAGGCCAGCACCAGAACGCACGGCGCGCCGAAGCGGCACTTGGTCGCGCGGTCGACCTTGGCCAGCCCCTCGGGGCTCTGCACCACCAGGATGCGCTGCGGCTGGTAGTTCTCGGCGGTCGGGGCGATGCGTCCCGCCTCCAGGATCTGGGCGAGCTTCTCGGGCTCGATCGGGGTGGGCGAGAAGTGCCTCTCGGAGTAGCGCTGCTGCGCGAGGTCCATGAACGACATACGTGCCTCCAATGGTCGTTGGCCGCCGCCCGCGTGCGGGTGGTGTGTCCCGCACGACCGTGAGCTGCGGTTGGTTTGACACGATGGTAGCGTGTCGGCGTCGGCGGGCACCGCCGAGCGCCGATGGTCGCCCACGGGTGGCGTGCACTTCTCGCCAGGCGCTTGAATTCGCCGCATGCCCGGCATAGACTCGCCTGAGCTATTGGTTCGTGCATCTGGCATGAAAATGGGTGGGACCGGCCGCTTTAGGGTGACCGGCCCCGCTTTTTTGTGCCGTGCGGGTGGGGAGGATTTGATGGAGCGCGTCGACGGGGGCCGTCCCGACAGGTGAGCGATTCTGTTTACCGTGCTGGTGATGACGTTCATGGTCTGCCTGGACTCGAGCGTCGTGACCGTGGCGCTGCCGGTGATGCAGCGCGAGCTGGGCGTGGGCCTCAGCCAGATCCAGTGGGTCTCGTCGGCCTACCTCATCGTGGTGTGCCTTTTGGTGCTGTGGTTCGGCGGGCTGGGCGACTCCCACGGCAAGGTCCGCGTGTTCCAGTCGGGCGTGGCCACCTTCACCGCCGGCTCGCTGGCGTGCGGCATGTCGCCCACGCTGGGCTGGCTGGTGGTGGCGCGCGTGCTGCAAGGCGTGGGCGCGGCGATGGCCATGGCCAACAACATGGGCATCATCACCGAGGCGTTTCCCGCCCGCGAGCGCGGCCGCGCCATGGGCCTGCTGTCGACCTTCGTCGCCCTGGGCATGATGGCCGGCCCCATGCTGGGCGGCGCGCTGGTCTCGGCGTTCCCGTGGGAGTCGATCTTCCTGATCAACGTGCCGGTGGGCGTCGCGTCGTTCCTGGTTGGCCTGCGCACCCTGCCGCGCGACGAGGTCCCTGCCGAGAAGGACGGCGCGGGCCGTGGGTCCGCCTGGCCGCTGTACGTGTTTCGCAACCCCGACTTCGTCCTCAACCTGGCCACGATGCTGATCACGTTCGTGGGCATCGGTGCGGCTGAGTTTACCATCCCGTTCTTCCTGCAGCAGGCCCATGGCCTGACGCCCGCTGTGGCCAGCCTGGCGTTTCTGGCGCTGCCGGTCACCAACGCGGTCGCAGGCCCGGTCAGCGGCTCGGTCTCCGACCATGTCGGCGGCGAGGTCCCCACCATGGTCGGTCTGGGCATCTACGTGTGCGCCCTTCTGGGCATGTCACGGCTCACGCCGCAGACGCCGATGTGGCTGTGCGTGATCGCCATGGGGTGCATGTCGCTTGGCAGCTCGAGCTTCCAGTCGCCCAACAACGCCCTGTTCATGGCGTCGGCACCCGCCGAGGCGCTGGGCTTTGCCGGCAGCGTGGGCGGTCTGGGCCGCTACCTGGGCATGGCCGTGGGCACCATGGGCGGCTCGGCGCTTCTCTACGGCTGCATGGGCGTCGCGGCGGGCCATCCCGTCTCGGCCTACGTCGCCGGGCGCCCCGACATCTTCATGTTCGGGTACCGTGCGGTGTTTTTGTGCCTGGCCTCCTTGGCGGCAGTGGGCTTTGCGCTTACCGTGTGGCGCTTCGTGCGCGCCCGTCGAGCGAATTAGTGTCCGGGCGCACGGATAGAATCTGGTTCGATGGCTTTCCGACCCGACCGTCCTTCTCGGCAGCGCTGCCGTGGGTGGGGGGAGGGTGCCGCTTAGACCACGCCTCGCGCGAAAGGGGTTCCATGCGCCTGCTTCACATCGCCGACCTGCACATCGGCAAGAGTGTCTGCGAGTTTCCCATGCTGGAGGACCAGCGCCACGTCCTGGCGCAGGTCGTGGGCATGCTGGCCGCCGACGGGGCCGACGCGCTTCTGGTGGCGGGCGACCTCTACGACAAGTCGCAGCCCTCGGCCGACGCGGTCGGGCTCGTGGACTGGTTCTTCGCGCAGGTGGCGGCCACCGGCAAGCCCGCCATCGTCATCCCCGGCAACCACGACTCGGCCGAGCGCGTGGCCTACGCCTCGGGCGTGCTGTCGGCGCATGGCGTGCACGTGGCACCCGTCTACGACGGTCACATCGAGCCGGTCCGCCTGAGCGACGAGCATGGCCCGGTGGACGTGTGGCCGATCCCCTTTGTCCGCCCGGCCACGGTGCGCCACTTTGTGGAGGGGTCCGAGGCGCCCGACTATACCCGCGCCATGCGCGAGCTCGTGGCCACGCTGGACGTGGACCCGACGGTCCGTAACGTCGCCGTGGTGCACCAGTTCGTCACCGCCACCGGGGTCGGTCCCGACCGCACCGACTCTGAGCTGTCCGTCGGCGGCATCGACAACGTCGACGTGGACGTCTTCGACGCGTTCGAGTACGTGGCCTGCGGGCACGTGCACCGTCCCCAGCGCATCGGGCGCGACACCGCGCGCTATTCGGGATCCATCCTCAAGTACTCGGCATCCGAGGTGTACGACCGCAAGGGCGCGGTGCGCGTGACCCTGGGACAGAAGGGTGGCAAACCCGCGATCGAGCTCGTGCCTCTCGAGCCGCTGCACGACATGCGTCGCATCGAGGGCCCGTTCGACAGGCTCGTCTCGCCCGAGGTCGCGACCGACGCTGCGGCAGACCACATGGACTACGTACACGCGATCCTCACCGACCGCGACCCTGTGCCCGACGCCATGGCGCGCCTTCGCGACGTCTATCCCAACGTTATGAGCCTGGAGTACGACAACGAGCGCACCCGCGCGCAGGGCCTCGACGAGGCCTGCGCCGCCCCCGACGACACGTCCGACCCGCTGGAGCTGTTCGAGGAGTTCTTCGAGGCGCAAAACGGCGTGGCCATGGACGACGACCAGCGCGATGCCGTCGTCGCGGAGTTCCAGAGGATGCAGGTGATGTAGATGAGGCCCCTCAAGCTGACCATGAGCGCGTTCGGACCGTACGCGGGCACCACGACCATCGACTTCGAGCGCCTGGGCACCTCCGGCCTGTACCTGGTGTGCGGGGACACCGGCGCCGGCAAGACGACCATCTTCGACGCGATCGCCTTCGCGCTGTACGGCCAGGCCTCCGGCAGCGACCGCAGCCCGCGCTCGCTGCGCAGCGACTTCGCGGACCCGAACGTCCCCACCTACGTCGAGCTGGAGTTCGAGTGCGCGGGCAAGCGCCACACGGTCCGTCGCAACCCCGAGTACGAGCGCCCCAAGCTCCGCGGCACGGGAACCACGACCGAGAAGCCCGCCGCCGAGCTCCACGAGCAGGGCCTGCCGCCCGTGACCAAGCCCTCCGACGTCGACGCGCGCATCATCCAGATGCTCGGCATCGACCGCGACCAGTTCTCCCAGATTGTCATGATCGCGCAGGGTGACTTCCGCAAGCTGCTCCGCGCGAACACCGACGAGCGCGCCAAGATCATGCGCAAGCTCTTTGGCACGGCCCCCTACCTCGACTTCCAGAAGTCACTGCAGCGTCGCGCGGCCGAACTCGGCGCACAGGGCAAGGGCGTGCGCCAGAGGCTTGCCGCCCTGGCGCCCAACGTGCTCGTCGACGGCTCGCCCGAGCGCTCCGAGCGTCTCGATGCCCAGGCCGCGTCCGAGGCCCCCAGCGCCGACGCGCTGCTGGACGTCCTCGCCGAGCAGGACGAGGCCGACGCCGCCCTGGGGCAGGGCCTCGAGGCTGCCGAGAAGGACGCCGAGGCCGAGGTCGAGCGCCTGGCCGAGCTTGCCCGTCGCGCGCAGCGCGTGGAGGCGCTCGCGCTCGAGTGCGAGCGCGACAGGAAGTCCCACGAGGCAAGCCTTGCGGACCTGGAGTCCGCCGAGGCCAAGCTCAAGGTGCAGGAGGGTCGCGTCGCCGAGCGCGAGCAGCTCGATCGCAAGGTCACCCTGCTGCAGAGCGAGCTCGGCCACTACGACGAGCTCGACGCCGCCCGCGCCGACCGTGCTGCTGCCAAGGCCGCGGCGAACGCCGCGCACGCCGATCTGCGGGGGGCCGATGCCGCCCGAGTGGCGGCCGACGAAAGGCTCGCCGCCGCTCGTCAGGACGTCTCCAGCCTGAGTCAGGCACCTGCCGAGCTTGCCCGCGCACAGGCGCGACGGGCGGACGCCGCGCGCGCGGCGGACGAGGCGGCGACGCTGGTCGCGTCCTGCGAGGAGCTTGTCCGCCGCCGCGCGGACCTCGCCCGACTGGAGCGTGACCTCACCGCTGCGACCGAGGCTCTCGCGGCTGCCCGCAAGGCTTCCGAGGCCCATGAGCGCAAGCTCGCCGACCTGCAGGCATCCTGTGACGAGCTGTCGGGTGCCACCGCATCGGCCGAGCGAGCCTCCGCGGAGGTCGAGCGCCTGGAGTCGAGATCGCGGGAGCTGGCCAAGTCCCAGGACGAGCTTAACAAGAGGCAGGCCGCACTGCATGATGCCGATACCAGGCTCGAGGCCGCCCAGGCCGCCTATGCGACCGCTGCCGCCAAGCTCGACAATGCGGAGGGCGTCCACGCGCGGCTCCAGCGCGCCTATCTCGACGCGCAGGCGGGCGTGCTCGCCGCCGGCCTCTCGCAGGGTGTGCCCTGTCCGGTATGCGGCTCGCTCGACCACCCGCACCCTGCCTCGCTCGCGAGCGAGGTTCCCGGTGAGGCTGACGTCAGGGCAGCCGAGGCGGCTCGCGCCGCGGCTGCCGATGCCGCCACGCAGGCGTCGTCTGTGGCCGCCGCTGCCAAGGCCGCCCGTCAGCTTGCCGACGACGAGCTCGGCGCCCTTGTGGCCAAGGTTGGGGACGAGGCCACCCTTGCCGAGCAGTCCAAGGCGACGAGCGACCAGCTCGCCGCCGCGCGCACTTCTCTCCAGGAGGCAAAGCTCGACGTCGCGAAGGCCGAGCGCCTCAGTGCCGACCTCAAGGGGCTCCGTGCGCAGGGACCGCTCCTGGCGGACAAGGCCCAGGCCGCCGAGGACGCGGTTGCCGAGGCGCGTTCGAGTCGTGACACCGCGCTGTCCGCGGCGACCGAGTTCGAGGCAGGGCTCGAGGTGACCGACGTCGACGTCGCACGTGGGAACAAGTCGCTGGCGGACAAGGCGCTTGCCGCGGCCGATCGCGAGGTCGATGCCGCCCGGGCCAACGCGGAACGACTCGAGGCGCTTACGGCCTCGATCGCGGACCTGGAGCGCGCCACGGGCGACGCGAACATGGCGCTCGAGACCGCCCGCGCCGCCGCCACCAAGTCTGACCAGGCCCTGGTTGCCGCCGAGACCCGTGTCAAGTCCCTTGCGGAAGGGCTTACCCACCCGGATGCGGGCACTGCCCGCTCCGAGCTCAAGCGTATGGCCGACGCCGTCGCGCGGATGGCATCCGAGCACGGTGCCGCCTCGGATGCGGTGTCCCAGGCCCGCACGCGGGTCGCCGCGGCCGAACAGCGCGCCGCCTCTAGCCGCAAGCGTCACGAGGAGGAGCTCGGCGACGACGCGCAAGACCTGGCGGACGCCGCGACCCGTCTTGCGGATGCCAGGCAGGCCCGCGACGAGCTTGCCGAGAAGTGCCGGGCGCTTCTCTCCCGTCGCCAGTCCAACGACCGTATCGCCGAGCAGCTGCGCGAGCTTCAGCGGCAGGGGGCAAGCATCGCGGCCCTTCAGGGCAAGATGGACGTGCTGGCTCGCACCGCGTCCGGCCAGCTTCAGGGCAAGCGGCGCCTGAGCTTCGAGACCTACCTGCAGGCGCGTTGGTTCGACCGCGTTCTCGTTGCCGCCAACCAGCGCCTGCGCGTGATGAGTGACGGGCGCTACGAGCTTGTGCGCCAGACGCAGGCGCGCGACGCCATGGGCAACAGGCAGGTCGGACTCGAGCTCGACGTGCGTGACGCCTTCACGGGCAAGCCGCGCTCGGCGTCGTCTCTGTCCGGCGGCGAGGCGTTCCAGGCCTCGCTGGCGCTGGCGCTGGGCCTGTCCGACGTCGTCCAGGCGCACGCCGGCGGCGTGAGGCTGGACACGATGTTTGTGGACGAGGGCTTCGGCACCCTCAGCGAGCGCTCGCTCGCCCTGGCGGTGTGCACCCTCACGGAGCTGTCGGGCTCCAACAAGCTTGTGGGCATCATCAGCCACGTGGAGGAGCTGCGCGAGTCCATCGGCAACAAGATCGTGGTGCAGTCCGGTCGCGTCGGCTCCGAGGCCAGGCTGGAGCTGGAATAGGGTCCTACGCCGAGGGGGCGGCTGCCTCGCCGTCCTTCTCGGCAGGGGCCGTGTCGCGGTTGACGAGGATGATGCCCAGGCACACCAGCAGCAGGGCCGCCAGGAAGACGAACGGGTTGGTGTCGGCGCCCTCGCCGAGCAGCAGGGCCGAGAGGGCCACGCCGAAGACCGGGTTCATGAAGCCGAAGACGCTCACGCGCGAGACGGGGTTCACGGACAGCAGGCGTGCCCACAGCGAGTATGCCATCGCCGAGATGAAGCCCATGTAGGCGATGAGGCCCACGGCGGGCGCGATGGCCTGCGGGTGCAGCTGCCCGCCCATGCCGAGGCCGATGCCCAGAAGCACCAGGCCGCCGATCACGAACTGCCAGCCGCTCAGAAGCACGCCGTCGTGCTCCTGGGAGTAGATGCCGATCAGACAGGTGGAGATCGCGCTGGAGATACCGGACAGAAAGACCAAGCCCTCGCCGTCGAGGGCAAACGACAGCCCGCCCGAGGCGCCGCCCAGGTTGACGAGGGTCACGCCCGCCATGCCGACGACGCAGCCCAGGACCTTTTTGGCGTTGAGTCGGTCGGTGTGGAAGACGAGCGCGGCAAGCAGGATGCACATGAAGGTCGAGCTGGACTCGATGATCGAGCTGGCCATGCCCGTCGCCTTCGAGAGTCCCATGTAGAACAGGGTGTACTGGCCCACGGTCTGGAAGAGGGCGAGAATCAGGATCGGTCGGACGTCGGCCTTGTGTGGGACCAGTGGCTTGCGCTGGGCCAGGCTCATGCCCACGACCACCATGATGCCCGCGAGGGTGAAGCGGGTGCCGGCAAACAGCATCTGTGAGGCGGTGTCACCGCTCGCGACGCCAAACAGGGCGTAGCCGAGCTTGATGCAGGGGAACGCCGAGCCCCACAGCCCGCAGCATATCAGCGCGCCCAGCACCAGGCCGATGGGCGTTGCCAGAAACGTGCGCTTCCCGCCGTCCTTCTCGCCAGTCCCGATGGCTGCCATGGCCCCTCCGTCCTCGAAGTCACCCCGGGCGTTTGGCCCGCTGAATGTGACGATACACGTGCCACGGTCGTTTTGGTATGGGTCGCCTGTCGGACGGCAGAGAAGCGCGGGGGCGTGACGGAAGGGTGCTCGCGCGCCCCGTCGAGGGGTAGTCGGACACCGTCTTGGGACAGCGCCTCGTAAAAGAAGGGCGGGACTCGGGGATGAGCCAGGTCCCGCCCTTTGCCATGCTGTCGAGAAGTGCCTCGACGCTACTTCGTCACGTAGGAGCGCAAGAGCTCGTAGGTGTTGCGGACGCCGTCCATGTGGGAGCGCTCGTAGTTGTGCGAGGCGTAGACGCCCGGGCCGATGAGGCCGTGGCGGATGTCGTAGCCGGCCGTGAGCGTGGCCTCGACGTCGGAGCCGTAGTGCGGGTAGACATCGATGGCGTAGTCGAGCCCGTTGGCCTTGGCAATCGCGGCAAGGTCGCTCACGACGTCGTAGTTGTACGGGCCGCCGGAGTCCTTGGCGCAGATGGAGACCATGCGCTCGGTGCAGCCGAGGTCCGAGCCCACGCAACCCATGTCGACGCTGATCATGTCGCGGGTGTCGGACGGCACGACGCTGCCGCCGTGGCCGACCTCCTCGTACACGGTGAACAGCAGTGAGACCTTGCGGGTGAGCGCGACCTCGCCCGCGGTCACGGCACGGGCCAGGCCCAGAAGGATCGACGCGGAGAGCTTGTCGTCGAGGAAGCGGCTCTTGATGTAGCCGCTCTTGGTGATCGTGGTGCGCGGGTCCATGGCGATGATGTCGCCCGTCTGAACGCCCAGGGCCTCGACCTCGTCCTTGCTGGAGACGTTCTCGTCCAGAAGGATCTCCATGTTCTTCTCGACAGGGTCGACGTCCTTGTCGGCGACGTGGGACGAGGGCTCGGTATTGAGGACCACGCCCGTGTAGACGCGGCCGTCGCGCGTGTGGACGGTGCAGTTCTCGCCGTCGGCCGTGCGCCACTGGTGCCCGCCGAGCGTCGTCGGGCGCAGGCGACCGTTGTCCTTGATGGCGCGGACCATGGCGCCGAGGGTGTCGACGTGGCTGGCGAGCACGAGCGGGTTGCCCTGGCCGCCGAGCCCGACGAGCACGTTGCCCTTGTTGGAGACCTCGGGGGCAAGGCCCATGTCCGTGAGGGTCCCGACCAGGTAGTCGGTGGCGTGCTTGGTGTAGCCGGTGGGGCTGGGGATGGCCGTGAGCTCGGTGAGGCGGTCGGCGATGTAGTCGAGCTGAGAATCCATGTTCGATGCTCCGTTCTCGCTGTCTGGCGACGCCCGTAGCCGGGCGCGTCGGTGTGGGTCGTTCGAGAAAGCCGCCCCGGGCTTGCGTGCCCGGGGCGGCGGTTGGACGGTTCGTCCCGTCGGCGTGCGGGTGGCTCTATTACGAGAAGTACCTCACGCCGCTCTCGAAGATGGGCATGAACTTCTCGCCCGGGACGTTGGCGTACAGTCCGTCGCCACGGCGCTCGACATGGCCCATCTTGCCGAAGACGCGGCCGTCGGGGCTGGTGATGCCCTCGACGCAGGCGACCGAGCCGTTGGGGTTGACGTCCAGGTTCATGCTGGGCTCGCCGCAGGCGTCGACGTACTGGGTGGCAACCTGGCCGCCGGCGATCAGGTTGGCGAGCACGTCGTCGTTGGCGACGAAGCGGCCCTCGCCATGGGAGATGGCCACGGTGTAGTCGCGACCCTGCTCGCACTGGCTGAGCCACGGCGACATGTTGCTGGCCACGCGCGTGCGGACCAGGCGGCTCTGGTGGCGGCCGATGGTGTTGAAGGTGAGCGTGGGCGCGTCGGCGGTGGCGTCGACGATGTCGCCGTAGGGAACCAGGCCCAGCTTGACGAGGGCCTGGAAGCCGTTGCAGATGCCCAGCATCAGGCCGTCACGTGCCTGCAGCAGGTCGCGCACGGCCTCGGTGACCTCGGGGGCGCGGAAGAACGCGGTGATGAACTTGGCCGAGCCGTCGGGCTCGTCGCCGCCGGAGAAGCCGCCGGGAATCATGACGATCTGGCTCTTGCGGATGCGCTCGGCCAGCTCGTGGGTGCTCTCGGCGACGGCCTCGGGCGTGAGGTTGTTGATGACGAGGACGTCGGCCTCGGCGCCGGCGGCCGTGAAGGCGCGGGCGGAGTCGTACTCGCAGTTGTTGCCGGGGAAGACCGGGATGATCACGCGCGGGCGGGCGATCTTGTCGCCGCCGTAGACGTGGACGTCCTTGGCGACGAAGTCGATCTTCTCGACGGCGGGCAGCTCGGCGTCGGCGGGGGTGCGGTAGGGGAACACGCCCTCGATGGCGCCCTCCCAGGCCTGCTGCAGCTGCGTGAGGTCGCACCTCTCGCCCTCGATCACGAGCTCGTAGGCCTCGGTCGTGGTGCCGACGAGCTCGACGGCCACGTCGTCGGTCGCGGCCGGCAGCTCGGCGCCGTCGGCGAGCTCCACCAGGAAGCTGCCGTAGGCGGGAACGAACAGGCTGTCTGCCGGGATGTCGGGGGAAAGCTCGACGCCCAGCTGGTTGCCGACGCACATCTTGAACAGGGCCTCGGCCTCGCCGCCGTAGCCGGGCGTCGAAATGGCCAGGGCGGCCCCGTCGGAGACGAGCCTCTCGACGGCGTCGAAGGTGGCCAGCAGGCCCTTGGCGTTCGGGCGGTAGTCGTCGCCGTACTCGGCGGGCTCGACGCAGATGACGCGGTGGCCGGCGCCCTTGAACTCGGGCGAGGTGGCGCGGGCGGCCTTGCCCACGGCGACGGCGAAGCTGATGAGGGTGGGCGGGACGTTGAGCTCGCCCTCGGCGTCCTCGAAGCTGCCGCTCATGGAGTCCTTGCCGCCGATGGCGCCGGCACCCAGGTCCATCTGGGCCTCAAGCGCGCCCAGGACGGCAGCCATGGGCTTGCCCCAACGCTCGGGATCGTTGCGCAGGCGCTCGAAGTACTCCTGGAACGAGAGGTAGGCGTCGCGGTGGCAGAAACCGGCGGCGACGAGCTTGGAGACGCTCTCGACGACGGAGAGGTAGGCTCCGGCGAACTGGTTCTTCTCCATCAGGTAGGGGTTGAAGCCCCAGGCCATGGCGGAGGCAGTGGTGGTCTCGCCGTCGACCGGGAACTTGGCGACCATCGCGGAGGTGGGGGTGAGCTGGGTCTTGCCGCCGAAGGGCATCAGGACCGTGGCCGCGCCGATGGTGGAGTCGAAGCGCTCGGACAGGCCCTTGTTGGAGGCGACGTTGATGTCGCTCACCAGCGACGCCATGCGCTCGGCGACCGTGTTACCGGCCCACTCGGGTTCCCAGCGCTCGGCCTTGGTGACGTGGACGTCCATGTGCTTGGGGGCGCCGTTGCTGGCGAGGAACTCGCGGGACAGGTCGACGACGGTGTCGCCGCGCCACGTGATGTGGACGCGCGGGTCCTCGGTGACGGTGGCAATGACGGTGGCCTCGAGGTTCTCCTCGCGGGCGTAGCCCATGAACTCGTCGACGTCGGCGGCGGCCAGCGCCACGGCCATGCGCTCCTGGCTCTCGGAGATGGCGAGCTCGGTGCCGTCGAGGCCCTCGTATTTCTTGGTCACGCGGTCGAGGTCGATGTCCAGGCCGTCGGCCAGCTCGCCCACGGCGACGGACACGCCGCCGGCGCCGAAGTCGTTGCAGCGCTTGATTAGGCGGCAGGCGTCGCCGCGGCGGAAGAGGCGCTGGAGCTTGCGCTCGACGGGGGCGTTGCCCTTCTGGACCTCGGCACCGCACTCCTCCAGGCTCTCGACGTTCTGGGTCTTGGAGCTGCCGGTGGCGCCGCCGATGCCGTCACGGCCGGTGCGGCCGCCGAGAAGGACGATCTTGTCGCCGGGGGCGGGGCACTCGCGGCGGACGTGGCTGGCTGGGGTGGCGCCCACGACGGCGCCGACCTCCATGCGCTTGGCCATGTAGCCGGGGTGGTAGAGCTCGCTGACCTGGCCGGTGGCAAGGCCAATTTGGTTGCCGTAGCTGGAGTAGCCGGCGGCGGCGGTGGTCACGAGCTTGCGCTGCGGCAGCTTGCCGGCGCGCGTCTCGGACACCGGGACCGTCGGGTCGGCCGCGCCGGTGACGCGCATGGCCTGGTAGACGTAGCTGCGGCCGGATAGCGGGTCGCGGATGGCGCCGCCGACGCAGGTGGCGGCGCCACCAAAGGGCTCGATCTCGGTCGGGTGGTTGTGGGTCTCGTTCTTGAAGAGGAACAGCCAGTCCTGGTCCTCGCCGTCGACGTCGACCGTGACCTTGACGGTGCAGGCGTTGATCTCCTCGGACTCGTCGAGGTTGGTGAGGATGCCCTGCTTCTTGAGCCACTTGGCGCCGATGGTGCCCATGTCCATGAGGCAGACGGGCTTGGCGTCGCGGCCGAGCTCGTGGCGTACCTCGAGGTACTTCTCGAAGGCGGCCTTGACGACCTCGTCGTCGATCTGGATGTTCTCGAGCTGCGTGCCGAAGGTGGTGTGGCGGCAGTGGTCGGACCAGTAGGTGTCGATCACGCGGATCTCGGTGATGGTGGGGTCGCGGTGCTCGGCCGAGAAGTACCTCTGGCAGAACTCGATGTCGGCGAGGTCCATGGCCAGGCCACGGTCGGCGATGACGGCCTTGAGGCCGTCCTGGTCGAGCTCGCGGAAGCCGTCGAGGACCTCGACGTCGTCCGGGGTCACGACCTCCATCTTGAGGGTGTCCTTGGTCGCCAGCGATGCCTCGCGCGCCTCGACCGGGTTGATGACGTAGTGCTTGATGGCGTCGACGTCGTCGGCCGTAAGGTCGCCCTCGAGCACGTAGACCTTGGCGGAGCGCACGTCGGGGCGCTCGCCGGCGCTGACGAGCTGCACGCACTCGCTGGCGGAGTCGGCGCGCTGGTCGAACTGGCCGGGCAAAAACTCGACGGCGAAGACGGCGCTGCCCTCGGGGGCGGCGCTGACGTAGCCCCCCTCGTCAAGCTCGACGCCGTCGACGGGCAGGTCGGCGGTCGCGACGTCGACCTGCGGCTCGCTGAAGACGATGGGGACGCAGCGACGGAAGAGGTCCTCGCCAATCCCCTCGACGTCGTAGCGGTTGATGACGCGTAGCCCCGTGAGGCCGTCGATGCCCAGGATGGCACGCAGCTCGTGCGCGAGCTGCTGCGCCTCCACGTCGAAGCCCGGCTTCTTCTCAACGTAGGTGCGGAAGACCATTCGTCCTGCCCTTCTCGGTATTGGACGCGCCTGTCGCGACGCGCCTGTCTCCGTGTATGCCTTGCGCCGCGCGCCTGCGGGCGCGACGCTTGGTTGTGGCACAGCTGGGCGGCCCCAACCAAGCCTCCATTATGGACCGAGAAGGGCGTCGGTGCCGTGCGGGGGCGCCCCGCTTCGCGGCGAAAACAGATGCGGCAGCGGTGGCTGGCCGTACGACGGGCCCCGCGTGGCGCTATGCTGTTCGAAACCTGTCGGTCCATAAGGAGAAGGGCGGCGCGGCAATGGCAAGCTACGAGGCGACGAACGAGGACTTCTGCCACCTGGATGACGGCCTGCCGGCCGAGATCTTGCGCCTGCGTGACGCGGGCGACCTTACCCGGGCGGTCCGCCTGATCGAGGCCGAGCTCGACGCGGGGACGCGCCCCGAGCTCGCCGCGTGCATGCGTGCCGAGCGTGCCCGGATGCTGCGCGTGCCGCTCGACTATTGCGTCACGCGCGAGCGGGCCATCGGGCAGATCCGTGGGGAGTGGCCCGACTTCGGCGAGGCCGACCTCGACCGCCTCGTCGACCATGGGCGTATCGACTGGCGCTTCGTCGATGGCGAGCAGCGCTTTCTCGACAGCTTCGTGGACTCGCTGCGCAAGTATCCCGAGGAGGCTACGGGCCTCGACTGCCCCGCCCAGGACCGCACCGCCCAGCTCGCCGTGATCGACGAGATGCGTGATGCCGGCTCGGCGGAGCGTCGCGTCCGCATACGCGCGAGCATCGCCGCTACCGACGACGTCGCCATCGACGCGGATACCCGCGTGCGCTGCTGGCTGCCACTGCCCGCCGCATGCCCCCAGATCTGCGACGTCCGCCTGCTCGACTCCACCCCCGGCGCCGTCGTGGCAGCCGCTGACGCGCCGCAGCGCACGGCGTGGTGGGACGTGCGCGCCCGGCGCGAGTTCTTCGTCGACTACGAGTACACGATCCGCGCCCCCTACGTCGACCTGTGGGTCGAGCGGCCCACGCCCGCCCTGGCAGACGAGCGCTTCGCGGCGGCGCCCTCGCCCTGCGCGGCAGACCTCGCCGAGCTGCGTCCGCACGTCACCTTCACCCCGTACCTGCGCGAGCTTGCCGAGCGCGTGTTCGCCGGCATCCCCGCCGACGACCTTCTCGCCCGCGCCCGCGCCGCCTACGACTACGTGACGAACAACGTCGACTATCGCTTCCAGCCCGCCTACCTGCTGCTCGACCCGATCGCGGACGGCTGCGCCAAGTCCCTGCGCGGCGACTGCGGCGTGCTCGCCCTCACCTTCATCACCCTGTGCCGCCTGGGCGGCGTGCCCGCGCGCTGGCAGAGCGGCCTGTACGCGTCGCCCGAGGACGCGGGCCCGCACGACTGGGCGATGTTTTACGCCGGGGACTTGGGTTGGCTGTGGGCCGACTGCTCGTTCGGCTCGGCCGCGCGCCGCGACGGCGATGAGGCCCGTCGCCGCTTCTACTTCGGCAACCTCGGCCCCTGGCGCATGGTGGCAAACTCCGCCTTCATGGCGCCGCTCGAGCCCGCGTGCGAGGTGCTGCGCAACGACCCGTTCGACAACCAGGTGGGCGAGATGGTGGTGGGACGGCGCGGCCTCACGACGCACGAGCTTGTTTGCGAGCAGTGCGTCGTCTCCATGGCCTAGCCCGTCTCCACGCGACCGCCACGTTTGCCGGAAGAGCCGTTCGCCGATTTACCTGTGCAAATGGTTGACGAATTTGATTTCATGCGACAACTTGACTACTTTTCGCTGGTCAATCAACACTTTCTTGCGGAAAGTTGTCGCCTGAGTGCTAGCGATCGGATGCGAGCGGCTATTATATAAGTCGCCCAAAGCACCACTCACCGACAGATGGGGGAACAACATGCTCGTTAACGCCAAGGCCATGCTTCAGAGTGCCGAGAAGGGCCACTACGGCATCGGCGCGTTCAACACCAACAACCTCGAGTGGGCCTCGTCCATCCTGGACGCCGGCGAGGAGCTCCAGTCCCCGCTCATCATCCAGTGCACCGGCGGCGCCGCCAAGTGGCAGACCAGCTTCAAGATCGTCTCCGACATGGTCCACCAGCTCGTCGAGGACAAGAACATCACCGTCCCCGTCGCCCTGCACCTCGACCACGGCTCCTACGAGGAGTGCCACAAGTGCATCGAGGCCGGCTTCACCTCCATCATGTATGACGGTTCCCACGAGAAGGACTTCCAGACCAACCTCGACCGTACCACCGAGCTGGTCAAGCTTGCCCACAGCAAGGGTCTGTCCATCGAGGCCGAGGTCGGCGGCATCGGTGGCGTCGAGGACGGCGTCGCCTCTGCCGGCGAGCTCGCCGACCCCGAGCAGTGCAAGGCCATCGCCGACACCGGCGTCGACTTCCTCGCCTGCGGCATCGGCAACATCCACGGCCTGTACCCCGCCGACTGGCAGGGCCTGTCCTTCGATCGCCTGGGCGAGATCAAGGCCCTGACCGGCGATTTGCCCCTGGTCCTTCACGGCGGCACCGGCATCCCCGTCGACCAGATCCAGAAGGCCATCTCGCTGGGCATCTCCAAGATCAACGTCAACACCGACCTCCAGGTCGTCTTCGCCGAGGCCACCCGCAAGTACATCGAGTCTGGCGCCGACCAGCAGGGCAAGGGCTACGATCCCCGCAAGCTCCTCAAGCCGGGTCGCGAGGCCATCGTGGAGCGCACCAAGGAGCTCATCCGCGAGTTCGGTTCCGAGGGCAAGGCCTGGAACTAACCCGCACGCACTTCTCGCCAGGCGAAGGCCCTGGCAAGACAGTCGACTTTGGGAGGGTGCCCTCGGGTGCCCTCCCTTTTTGTCGCATGCAATCGCTTCAGTCATTCATCAGGATGGATTGAGCGTGGTCGCGGCTTCATAATTTGTCGCGTTCCTGCCTGCGGATATGTTGATTGGGGTACCGTTTTGGCACCTCGTTCGCGGGCGTGTATCATTGATTGAGTTCTTTCGGCAGCAAGGCCCGCTGCTTATCTGCACCCGTTACGAAAGGGGCCCCATGACTCGAAAGATGGCATCGAAGCTGCTTGCCGCGGCACTCGCGGCATCCATTTCCGTCACCGGCGTCGGCTTGGCACTTCCCACCGTCGCGCTGGCCGACGAGTCCTCGGCCGAGCTCCAGGCTAAGCTCGACAGCGCAAAGGCGACCCTCGACGACCTTTACGGCCAGGCCGAGGAGGCGTCCGAGAAGCTCAACGACACCAAGTACAAGCTCGAGCAGACCAACAAGAGCATCGAGCAGACCAAGAAGGACATCAAGGCGAAGCAGGACGAGCTCAAGCAGGCCCAGGCCACGCTGTCCGACCGCGTCTCCGCCAACTACAAGAGCGGCGGCGTCTCGCTGCTCGAGCTCGTGCTCCAGTCCTCGAGCTTCGAGGAGCTCGCCAACAACATCTACTACGCGCAGAAGGTCAGCGCGAGCGACGAGAAGGCCATCGACACCGTCAGGACGGTCCAGGCCGAGCTCAACAAGAAGCAGGCCTCCCTCGAGAAGGACAAGAAGGAGCAGGAGAAGCTCGTTGCCGACCAGCAGAGTCAGGCCGACGAGCTCAACGCCAAGGCGCAGGCCGCCCAGACCTACGTTGACGGCCTCGACTCCAAGGTCCAGGCCAAGCTCAAGGAGGAGCAGGAGGCCGCGCACAAGAAGGCCGAGGAGGAGGCCAGGAAGAACCAGTCCAAGGCCGAGGAGGAGATCAAGAACAACAACGGGGGCAACTCCGGTGGCGGCAGCCACTCCTCCAACAACGGTGGCAGCCACTCCGGTGGTGGCAGCCATTCCGGCGGCAACTCCGGTGGTGGCGGCATCAGCTCCAACGCCCGCAGCACCATCGTCTCGACTGCCTACTCCCTGCTCGGCAAGGCCTACGTCTGGGGTGCCTCGGGTCCCAACGCCTACGACTGCTCGGGCCTGGTCCAGGCCTGCTATGGCGCCGCTGGCATCTACGTCCCGCACAGCTCCGGCGCCCTGTCCGCCTACTGCAACAAGCCTGCCTCGCAGGCCGTCGCGGGCGACATCGTGTGGAGGAGCGGCCACGTTGGCATCTGCATCGGTGGTGGCCAGACGATCGAGGCCATGAGCCCCAGCCAGGGTGTTACCTACGGCAGCATCTACACCTTCACGTCTGCGGGCTCGCCCGCCTAGTGTCGGGTACGCGACAAGGTTGTCACGCATAGCGAAGAACAAGGGGTCGGCCGAAAAGGTCGACCCCTTTGCCGTGTCTTGCCATATTTGCGCCCGCTCCCGCGCGTCACGCGGTCCTTCTCGGTCGCCCTACGCTTTCGTCCTTGGCCAAGAAGGACGTGCATCGGATGAAGGAGCGCTAGACTGAGTCCGATGCACAATTCGGACCAGGGAGGTCATATGTTCTGTCCCAAGTGCGGCGTCCAGAACCCCGACGACGCCAAGTTCTGCGCCGGCTGCGGCGCCCCAATCGCGAGGTCTGCTGCAGCAGCTGGTGCCACGTCGGAAACGTCGACCGCGACGCCCGTCGCTGGCCCCGCCGTCCGTAAGGCTCCGTACAAGCCGCTGATCATTGCCGCCGTCGGCCTGGTCGCGATCCTGGCCGTGGTCTTCGCGGTCATCGTTCCCGCGTGCTCCGGGCCCAAGTTGCAGACCTTCCGCTTTGCCTACGGCAGCCAGGGCCTCTGCTTCTCCACCAACGGCAAGCAGGCGACCTTTGTGGTGAACGGCATGGAGGGCAAGGGCGACGTCTCCAGGGTGAGGGACGAGGGTGACGTCGTGGCCTACGAGCTCGATGTTGACTCGCTGAGCGGAGACGTCACCGGCGACAACGCCCCTTCGATGATGGTCTTCTACATGCCCAAGGGCGCCTCCACCAGCAACCCCGTTGGCAAGTGGGGCTTCTTCGGCGCCACCGACAGCTCCGGCAGCATGTACGTTACGGATGTTTGCTTCGAGCTCGACAAGGACGGTAAGGGCAAGTCCACGACCTCCAACGGTTATGGCGACAAGGACGAGGTCGCCGCAGCCATCAACAAGGACATCCTCGGTGCCGCCGAGAAGTACGGCTCCAAGTCCGAGTACTCCATCAGCTGGGAGAAGGACGAGGTGGGTTCGTTCACCATCAAGGACGACAACGACGACTCCATGAGGCTCGAGCTTAGCGAGAAGTACTTCGAGGACTGCGACTTTGCCTCCGATGCCGACGCGAAGCTTTCCGACCAGCGCTAGTCCGCTGGCCAGGGGCATTTAGTTCGTGCCCTGACACAATCTGACGCACGATACGGGGCCCGCCGCCGCAAGGCAGCGGGCCCCGTCTTGCGTCGGCGAACGATTCGGCCTTGCTTATCCCAAAGTGCCGTCTTGCCGAGGTTGGCTGCCTGTCGTTTAGAGAATGAAGTCAGGAAGGTGATGTGCAGGGGATAGACTTGGCATTGTCCGTCGTGGCCACCGACCAGATCAGGGAGGTCATATGTTCTGCCCCAAGTGCGGTGCCCAAAACCCCGATGACGCCAAGTTCTGCGCCGACTGTGGCGCTTCGATTGTCAGGCCTGTTACTGGCCCCACAGTCCATAAGGCCCCGCATAAGCCGGCGATTGCCTCCGTCGTCTGTCGGCTCGCGGTTTTGGTCGCGCTTTTCGTGATTGTCGCGGTCATCGTCCGCGCATGCTACGCACCCAAGGTGAAGGCCTTCCGCTTTGACTACGGTAACCAGAGCATCTGCTTCTCCACCAACGGCAAGCAGGCGACCTTCATGGTAGACGGCATAGGGGGTAGGGGTGACGTCTCCCAGGTGAGGGACGAGGGTGACACCGTTGTCTATAGGATTGACGTTGACTCGCTGGGCGGAGACGCTTACAACGACAGCGGCTACGCTCCCTGGAGCCTCGACTTCTACTTGCCCAAGGACGCCTCAGTTGGCAACCCGGTCGGCAAGTGGGGTGTCGCTGCCGAAATCGGCCACTCCAATAATTGTTACTTTGTGGATGTCTGTTTCGAGTTCGACAAGGACGGTGAGGGCAAGGTCATTCCGAGGGGCGATAACCTCCCGGCTATCAATAAGGACATCCTCGGCGTAGCCGAGAAGTGTGGTTCGAAATCCGGGTATTCCATCAGCTGGGAGGAGGATGGGGTTGGCTCATATGTCATCAGGGATGACGACGGCGACTCCATGAGGCTCGAGCTTAGTGAGAAGTACTTCGAGGACTGCGAAGACATCGGCGATTGATTCTAGCGAATACCTTTTCGATTGGTGTTGGGCCGTCGTTCCGAGGGACGTTCGATTTGTGTCTCTCGTTATGGCATGGCGTACGATGTGGGACCCGCTGCTACAGGCAGCGGGTCCCGTCATGGCTTCCCCCGCTACGCCAACGGCTGCATGAGGCTTGACGGTTAGTCGTAACGCCTGAGAAGATGGGCTTATCAGGACCCTATCTTGAGGAGGTCGTTATGTTCAGCCCCAAGTTCAGTCCCAAGGTTGCGAGCGCTTCTCGCAAGGCGTTGAGCGCCTTCTCGGTCGGTCTGGCCGCGGCGGTCGCGGCGGTGATCCTGATTGCGCTTCCCGCGTGTGGTGGCCCCAAGCTCCAGACCTGGCGCGTTGCCGGCAACGCCACCGACATCTGCTTCTCCACCGATGGCGAGAAGGCTGCCTACACGTTCAACGACGCGTTTGGCACGGGCGACGTCGCCAACGTGTACGAGACCGACGAGTACACGGTCTACGAGCTCGACCCCGAGTCGCTCAAGTTCGAGAACGCCGGCTGGCCCGACACCACGCAGATGATCTACTTCATGCCCAAGGGTGCCTCCACCAGCAAGCCCGAGGGCTCGTGGGGCCTGGTCCGCATCGTCGGTAAGGCTCCCGACCATAAGTACCACGGCTACCGCTTCACGTTCAACGAGGACGGCAGCGGCGTGTACGGCTGGTTCTACGGTGACGCCACCGCCGATGAGGTGCGCAACGCCATCGAGAAGAGCCCGGTCAAGGGATTCTCCGACCTCGGCGAGGTCAGCGACCATGACATCACCTGGAAGAAGGGTGATGAGGACGGCACCTACTCCTTCGAGTTCTCCGCAGGCGACCCCGTGCGCTTTGAGCTCAGCAAGGACTTCTACAATGACGTCGAGTTCACCATCGACGACGACGTGAAGCTTTCCGAGCAGAAGAGCTAGCGCTTTGGGCTGACGCCGTACGCCAGGCGACGCTCGCAAGGCGACCGCAGGTAAACTAAGCCGCCCTCATGCCTGAAACGGGCATGGGGGCGGCTCGCTTTTGCATCTCGCCTGCCGGGACATGCGGCGAGGCGTTAGGCGCAGGGGCCTGCCTCGCCGTCCTCGAGGATGTCGGAGAGGCGCTTGCTGTCCAAAAACTGGCTGGTCACGGCTCCGAGGTCGCGCCAGACGGGAAGGGTGGCGCACTCGCCCGCGCGCGGGCAGAGCTCGCCGGAGGAGCAGTCCAGGCAGGTGACGGGCGCAAGCGTGCCCTCGGCGGCGCGAAGAATCTCGCCCAGGGTGTAGTCCTCGGGCGCGCGGGACAGCTGGTAGCCGCCACCCTTGCCGCGCAGGCTCTTGACGTAGCCGGCCTTGAGCAGAAGCGAGGTGACCTGCTCGAGGTACTTACGGGAGATTCCCTGGCGCTTGGAGATGTCGCCCAGCGAGACCCACCCGTCGTGGACCGCGAGGTCGCTCATCACGCGAAGGGCGTAGCGCCCCTTTGTCGAGAACATCCCGGACATGGCTACTCGCCGTCCTTCTCGGCAGGGTTGGCCTCGGCCGAGGCGTGGTCGTGGGACACGTGGTCGCCGCAGTCGCAGACGCAGGGATCGGTGGCACTGGCGCTGTCGGCACCGGTGGCGAGCATCTCGTCGAGGGTGCGCCAGGCGAGCTCGGCACACTTGACGCGGGCGGGCATGCGCGAGATGGACTCGAGGCAGCTTGCCTCGTCGAGCTCGGCGAGCTTGGCGGGGTCGGTCTCCTCGCCGCGGATCATGCGGCCGAACAGCTTACAGGCGTCGCGGGCGTCGGCGACGGTCATGCCCTCGACGAGGTCGCTCATCATGTCGGCAGAGGCCTGCGAGATGGCGCAGCCCGAGCCCGTCCAGCTGGCCTCGTCGATCGTGCCGTCGTCTGCCAGGCGAACGTGGAGCGTCAGGTCGTCGCCGCAGGAGGGGTTGATGCCCTCGTGCGAGTAGGTCGCGTCGTCCAGCTCGTAGTTGTAGTCCGGGTGGGACACGTGGTCCATCAGGGCTTGCGTGTAGACGTTGGTGTTAGGCACCGAAGATCCCCCTTACGTTGTCCAGGGCGTCGATGAGGCGGTCGACGTCGCCCTTGTCGTTGTAGAACGCGATCGAGGCGCGGCAGGTGCTGTCCTGGCCGAGCCAGGCAAGAAGCGGCTGGGCGCAGTGGTGGCCGGCGCGGATGGCCACGCCGGAGATGTCCAGGATCGAGGCGACGTCGTGCGGGTGGACGCCGTCGACCACGAAGGAGACCGCGCCAACGTGGCGCGTGGGCTCGGCGGGACCGAGGACCTGAACGTAGGGGAGGGAGGCCAGGCGCTCGCACAGGTAGGCGGCAAGCTCGCGCTCGCGGGCCTCCAGGCGGTCCATCCCGATGCCCTCCAGGTAGGTGATGGCAGCGTCGAACGCGTAGATGCCCGCGGCGTCCTGGGTGCCCGCCTCGAACTTCTGCGGGACGGGTGCCCACACGGCGTCCTTCTCGGTAACGGAGTCGATCATCTCGCCACCGGTGAGGAACGGCGGCATGGAGTCGAGCACGTCATGCCTGCCCCACAAGACGCCGATGCCCATGGGGCCCATGGCCTTGTGGGCCGAGAAGGCCATGAGGTCGCAGCCGATCTTGGCGACGTCGACGTCGAGGTGCGGGACGCTCTGCGCGCCGTCGACCACTGCCATGGCGCCGACCTCGTGGGCGCGCTCGCAGATCCTGGCGATCGGGGTCTCGACGCCCAGGACGTTGGAGACGTGGGTGCACGAGACGATCTTGGTGCCGGGCGTGATGGTGGCCTCGATGGCCTCGTCGGTGATGGTGCCGTCGGGCAACGGGCGCAGGTAGACGAGCTCGGCGCCCTTCTCGCGACACAGGCGCTGCCAGGGAATCAGGTTGGAGTGGTGCTCCATGATCGAGATGACCACGCGGTCGCCCGCGCCGACGAGCTGCCTGCCCAGGGTGTTGGCCACCAGGTTGAGCGACTCGCTGGCGTTGCGGGTGAAGACGACCTCGTCGCCGCGCGTGGCGCCGATGTGTCGCGCGATGTGGTCGCGCGCGCGGTCGATGGCCTGGGTGGCCTCGACCGACAGGCGGTACAGGCCGCGCAGGGGGTTGGCGTTCATCGTCTCGTAGAACTCTCGCTGCGCGTCGAGCACGCAGGCGGGGCGCTGCGCGGTGGCCGCGCTGTCAAGGAAGGCCAGCTCGGGGTTGTTGGCGAGCAGCGGGAAGTCGGCCTTGAACGGGTTTGCCGTGATGTCGCGGATGGCGTTGTCGTCCATCGTGTGGGTCTCTCCTTCAGTCCTCGGTCGCGTGCTCGCAGGCGAGCTCCTCGGCGACGTCGTCACCATAGATGGCGGCGGCGCACCCGGCGATCGCGCGTCGGGCGGCGGGCGTGGCGTGGGCGTAGGCGTCGTCGACGACGGCTCGCGAGAAGAGCGCCGTGGCGTCGGCCTCGGTCAGGCCGCGGTCGGCCAGGTAGGCCATCTGCTCGGGCGAGATGGAGCCGATGGTGGCTCCGTGGTCGCCCTGGACGTCGTCCTCGTCGCACAGGATGACGGGCAGGCTCTTGTTGACGACGTCGTCGCCGGCAAGAAGCACCGTCTCGTTCTCGCGGCCCTTGGCACCCTTGGCGCCGTGGATGAGGTCGATCGTGTCGCGCAGGCTCTTGGTGGCACCCTGCTCGAGCACGCCGGAGACGTCGATGTCGCAGCGCGTGTCGCGCCCGCGCATGCGCGAGACGTAGTTGACGTCGAGCGTCTGGCCGTCACGCACCAGGTAGCGCGTGGAGAGCGAGAAGCGCGAGCGCTCGCCCGCCTGGTTGACGGCGAGTCCGACAACGCTCGTTCGGCCGCCCAGGACGTACTGGCGCGCGTCGAGGGTGGCGCCGTCGGCGAGCTCGACGCCAGTGCTGTCGAGGGTTCGCGCGTCGTCGGCGCAGGCCACGACGGTGACCAGCTCGACGCTGGCGCCGCGCTCGGCGCGGATGCGAAGCGCGGAGCTGCCGGGCACGTCCCGGCGGGTGACGCTCGAGGTCACGGCGATCGAGACGTGCCCGCCCGCCGCGACGGTGACGTCGGTGGCGTGTGCGGGGTCATCGTCGGTGAGGTCGATGGCGACGGTGGCGGAGTCGCCGGCGGCGACCTCGACCACGGCACGCTCGGCTGCCGTGGCGTCGATCCAGTCCGTGGCGGCGTCGCCGGCGCCCATCTCGAGGGCGGCCAGGGGGCCGTCGTACTTCTCGGCAGGCGCGGCGGGGGTGGGGACGTCGAGCGCGATGTCGTTGACGCGCAGGTAGTTCCAGGTCTGCGCGGGCGGGGTGTTGACGTGGGCGAGGGTGGTCGTGTCCATTAGCCGATCGCCCCTTCCATCTCGAGCTTGATGAGGTTGTTCATCTCGACGGCATACTCCAGTGGGAGCTCCTTCGAGATGGGGTTGGCGAATCCGTTGACCACCATGGTGCGGGCCTCCTCCTCGGTGACGCCGCGGCTCATGAGGTACATGATCGTGTCGTCCGAGATGCGGCCGATGGTGGCCTCGTGGCCCACGCTGGCGCTGGGGCAGCGCACGTCCATCGCCGGGATGGTGTCGGAGCGGCTGATGTCGTCGAGCATGAGCGACTGGCAGCTGACGCTGGCCTTGGCGCGCTCGGCGTTCTTGGTGACCATGATCGAGCTGCGGAACGTGGAGGTGCCGCCGTTGGAGAGCGACTTGGTCGAGACGGACGCCGTGGTGTCGGGGGCCGCCAGGATGACCTTGCAGCCGGTGTCGAGGTCCTGCGTGGCGCCGGCGAAGGTGATGCCGGTGAACTCGCAGCTGGAGCGCGCGCCGGCGAGCACGGTGGTGGGGTAGAGGTAGGAGACGTGGCTGCCGAAGCTGCCCGAGACCCACTCCATCGTGCCGCCCTCCTCGACGCGGGCGCGCTTCGTGTTGAGGTTGTACATGTTCTTGGACCAGTTCTCGATCGTGGAGTAGCGCAGGCGTGCGCCCTTGCCCACGTACAGCTCGACGCAACCGGCGTGCAGGTTGGCCACGTTGTATTTGGGTGCCGAGCAGCCCTCGATGAAGTGCAGGTTGGCGCCCGGCTCGACGACGATCAGGGTGTGCTCGAACTGGCCCGCGCCGGCGGCGTTGAGGCGGAAGTAGCTCTGCAGCGGGAACTCGACGTCGACGCCCGCCGGGACGTAGACGAACGATCCGCCGGACCACACCGCGCCGTGCAAAGCCGCGAACTTGTGGTCGTGGGGAGGCACGAGCCTCATGAACTTCTCGCGAATGAGGTCCGCGTACTCGCCGTGCAGGGCCTCCTCGATGCCGGAGTAGACGACACCCATCTGGGCGGCCGTGTCCTGCATGTTGTGGTAGACGAGCTCTGAGTCGTACTGCGCGCCGACGCCCGCCAGGTAGGATCGCTCGGCCTTGGGGATGCCCAGGCGCTCGAAGGTGTCCTTGATCTCCTCGGGGACGTCCTCCCAGTTGGAGGCCTGCTTGGTCTTGGGCGAGACGTAGGTGGAGATGTGGTCCATGTCCAGGCCGTCGATCGCCGGGCCCCAGTTGGCGGGCATCTCCATGCGCTGGTATGTCTCGAGCGACTTCAGGCGCAGCTCGAGCATCCAGTCGGGCTCGTCCTTTTTGCGCGAGATGGACTCGACGATCTCGGGCGTGAGGCCGTCGGCGTAGCGCTCGTAGCCCTCCTCGGGCTTGACGAAGTCGTACAGCCTGCGGTCGATGTCTTTGACCTGCTCAGCCATTTACGCGTCCTCCTGCCCCAGGCGCGCCTCGAACTGCTCGAAGCCCTCGCGGTCGATCGTGGGGATGAGGTCGGCGCCGCCCTCGGCGACGAGGTTGCCCTTGACCATGACGTGCGTGCGGTCGACGTCGAGGCGCTCGAGGATGCGCGTGTTGTGCGTGATGACGAGAAGTGCGCCGTCGCACTGCTGGCGGTATGCCTCGATGCCTCGTGAGACGACGGACAGGGCGTCGACGTCCAGGCCGGAGTCGGTCTCGTCCAGGATGGCCAGCTTGGGCTGGAGCAGCAGCAACTGGAGCATCTCGACCTTCTTCTTCTCGCCGCCGGAGAAGCCTACGTTGAGCTCGCGGTCGAGGTAGGAGGGGTCCATGTCCAGCTGGTCGGCCAGCTCGGCCACGCGGGCGCGGAACTGGCGGGACTTCATCTTGAGCTGCGGGCGCTTGTCGCAGATCGTGCGCAGGTAGCTGTTGAGCGGCACGCCGGGAACCTCGACTGGCGCCTGGTAGGACAGGAAGATGCCGGCGACCGAGCGCTTGTCGGCGGCGAGCCCGGTGACGTCGGTGCCGTCGAACTCGATGGAGCCGGCGCTGACCTTGTACTGCGGGTCGCCCATGATGACGTGGCCCAGCGTCGACTTGCCCGCGCCGTTGGGGCCCATCAGGACGTGGCACTCGCCGGCGGCGACGGTCAGGTCGATGTCGTGGAGGATGGTCTTGTCCTCGGTTCCGGCCGAAAGGCCGCTGACCTTGAGCAGGGGTTCTGCCATGTTGGTACTCCTTGCGTATGTGTTGCCCGCGCACGTGCGCCACGGGTGGCTCACGCCTTCCCGCGCGGGATTCGATTCCACCTAAATCATAGTAACGATAGGGGAATTAAAAGGCACTACTCAAGAAGCGGTTGGGAGGGGAAATCCCATGCGTTCGCCACAGTGTGCGGACGGCCGTTCGGGACGGTCTGCTCACCCGAGGCGCAGGCTCGGCTCGACGAACTTCTCGACAACCTCGGCGATGACGCCGTCGTCGCAGGTGGAGGACGCGATATAGTCGGCGATCTGCGGCAGGCCGTCGCCCGCGCCCGCCACGGCCACGCCCAGGCCGGCGGCCCGCACCATGGACTCGTCGTTGGCGGCGTCGCCGCAGCAGATGACGTCTGACATGGGGATGCCCAGGAGCTCGGCGAGCCTGGTGACGCCGGTGCCCTTGGTCACGCCCGCCGGCATGAACTCGAGGAAGCGTCCCGACGAGAAGGTCGTGTCCACGCCGTCCAACAGCTCGGCCGGCATGTCGCGCACGATCTGGCGCAGGCGAGCCATGTCGGGGTGGTTGAAGATGATCTTGGCGACGGGCGTGTCGCGGAGGAAGTCGATGCTCGCCGACGGCAGGTCGTCGAAGTCGATGAGGCGGCTGATGTAGTCGAACTCGCCCGCGGACAGGTTCCACACCCACATCCGGCCAGTCTGCTCGTACACGTGGAATCCGACGTCGCCGAGGCCCAGGCCGTACTCGAAGATGGCCCGCATGCGGTCGAAGTCCATGGGGCTGGAGGCGATCGGGTTGGGGTCGCCGACGCGGTTTATGGTGCCGCCGTTGAATGAGATCACGTAGCTGCCCTCGAGAAGTTCGCGGATGGGCTCGAGGCTGCTCATGACCGAGTCGTAGGGGCGTCCCGACGAGGGCACGAATGGGATTCCTAGCTCGCGCAGGCGCCTGATTGCCTCGACGTTTGCCCGGGGGATGGCGTGGTCGTGGTCGAGGAAGGTCTCGTCCATGTCGCTGGCGACGAGTCGATACATCGTGCTAGGCCTCCTCGGTGGGGTTGGGCTCGGTGGTGGTGTCGGCGGGCTCGTCGGTGTTTGCGTCCGTGGCGGCGGCGTCGGCGGGCTCCTCGGTGGGGGGTGCGACCTCGCCGTCCTTCTCGGCAGGCTCGGGGTCGGGGAGTGGGGCGGCCGTGCCGTCGACGAAGGGGGTCACGAAGCCGAAGAGGCTGTCGTAGTAGCGTGCGGGGTCGGACAGCGAGGACTGGACGTGGCCGGCGTGCGGGAAGTTGACGAACAGGTGATGTTCGCCCGCGGCGGCATCGCCCGCCTCGGCGTCGAAGTCGAGCGCCATGTAGGGCGGGACGAAGACGTCCTTGTCGCCATGCATGAAGAGCAGGGGAACGCGCGCGTGCTTGGCGGCCGTGATCGGGTAGACCGACAGCAGGTTGACGCCGCCCTTGAGGTTACGGAAGACCAGGCTGGCCATGTCGAGCGTGGGGTGGCAGGGGGTGCCCTCGGCCTTGAGGATGGGGAGCATGACGTTCCAGACGTCGGTGTATGCGGCGTCGGCGACGATGGCCTTTACCTGGGACGGAAGGTCCTCGAGATCGGCGGCCGCGACGACCGTGGCGCCTCCCATCGAGTGGCCGTGGAGCACAACGGCGATGTCCTCGCCCTCGGAGGCGACCAGCGCCTGGACCCACGAGACGACGTCGAAGCGCTCGCGCCAGCCCATGGCGATCCAGCGGCCCTCGCTGTTGCCGTGGGCGCGCTGCTCGACGAACAGCAGGTTGTAGCCCTGCTGCGCGTAGTGGCGCGCATAGAGCATGCCCTCGAGCCAGTCGCCGTTCCAGCCGTGGAAGAAGACCATCCAACGGCGGCTGTCAGGATTGCAGCGAAGGACGTGGCCGACCAGCTTGAGGCCGTCGTACGACTGGCACCGCAGCGTCTCGTAGTCGGGGCAGCCGCACAGCCACTCCCAGGTGGCGTCGGACTCCTCGGCGCGGTTGGCGCGGAAGTTGGAGACCTCCTCGGGGGTGAGCCTGTCGCATGCGACTGCCATGCTCGCGTTGCGGGGGTCGCCCAGAAGTCCGCCCAGGCAGGCCATGCGGGCGTCGGCGTCGTCATCGGCGTGCGCGCGACGTGCCTCGGACGCGGGGCGGCCAGACCTGCAGAAGAACGAACGTGCGGTGACGGCGCCCATCCCAAGCAGGACCAACACGCCGACGATGTCGATTCCCAGGATGGCGAGGCCGACGGCGGGGGACTTCATTGGGAAGGCCGCGATGGCCGCGGCGATGGCGAGGCCCATGGCCACGAGCATGGGGGTGACGAGATGTGAGCCGTCGACGACCTCGGCGTTCTTGCCGGTGCGGTCGGGGAGCGTGGGGAGCTTGGGCAGGCGGCTGCCGGTCTGCGTGTTCTGGGTGTTGGGCATGGGGGTCGCTTTCTGCTTGGGCGTTCTTCTCGGTATGTGTGTGCCGCGCGGGCTGTGCGGATGGCGCTGCGTGAGGCGCGGGTGTCTTTCGGGTGCTGCGTGCCGTGCGCCAGACGTGTGCGGGTTGGCTTGTTGCTGACACTCTAGACGATTGATGCCCATTTCTAGTCCAGTTATCCCCATGGGATTCGCGGGGTTCCGTGGGCGTTCGCGGCTTAGCTGCGGGTGGCCGTTGCCGGCGGCGTGTCGGATGGCGAATCGCTGGCGGATGACTGTTTTTCGCAAAATTGTGGCGGTTTACTGTGTGCGTCTGGTTTCGAGTGCTGGGATGACGAAAATCGTCAGGCCGTCTACCTGCGGTTTTCTAACTGCCTGGTTTCGTTGCCGCCGCGCGATGGGCGTGTGCGCCCATTTGGAACGGTTTACTGTTTTTCAGACCCCGAAAAACAGCTGTCACAGACAGTAAATCGCTCTCGTTTCCAGCAAGACAGTAAATCGACTTCGATTCCAGTCGGGACGTAAACCGCCTCACGAATGCCGTGCGAGCAATCCGCTCCCTTTTTGCAGAAAACAGGCGATATTAGGTTTTCGGAAGATCGCACCGTCAGGTAGCGTGCGAGCCTGCGATTCCGACAAGCCATCTACCTGCTGTTTTACGGAGGCTCTCCTATCGTGCGCACTGGCTCTCTGGCCTGGTGCACAAAACCCCGAGTTTTAGGCATTTTGCACCCCAAAATCGGGCCCTCAAAAACCTATAATCCCGCCTTTTCTGCAGCGGACCCCCGTTTTGCTCGCAACGCCCCGCCGCCCGCAACGCCCCGCCGCCCGCCCGCACGGCAGCCACCCCGCGACTCCGCTCCGCCTCGCAACCCGCACACCCCGCCCCGCACCCCATCCGTAACCCGTCGTTCGCAAACGGGTGCTAGGGTTGCTGCCGAGAAGTACCGCCCGCCCGCAGCCCCATCCCCGAAGGGAGGCCCCCACATGAGCGCACGCGACATCTACCGGCAAATGGGGTCCGCCATCGCGTCCCACATGGCACCGCTGTCGCTGGCGTGCGTCGCGCTCGGCGTGCTCGCGCCCGGCCCGCTCTCCCGCGTCGAGGCCGTGGTGCCCCTGCTGTTTGCCGTCATCACGTTCCAGGGGGCCCTGGGCAACACGTTCGACCAGGTGGCCGACGCCTTCCGCCGTCCGGTCCCGATGCTCTCCATCCTCGCCGTCTCGTCCGTTCTCATGCCCTCGCTCGCCTGCGCGCTGGGCACCTGGCTGTTCGGTTCGTCGCCGCAGATCGTGTGCGGCATCGTGCTGGAGTACTCGGTGCCGGTGGCCGTCATCAGCATCATGTGGGTCGGCCTGGCGGGCGGAAACGGCGCCCTCGGCCTGGCAGCGGTCCTCGTGTCGACGCTGCTGTCGCCCGTGACGATTCCCGTGGGGATGAAGCTCCTGCTCGGCCAGACCGTCCAGGTCGACGTCGCGGGCATGATGGCCGACATGGTCGAGAAGATCGCCCTTCCGGCGCTTCTCGGCACCGTCGTCAACGACCGCACGCACGGTTGGGGCAAGACGGTCCTGTCGCCCGCCATGGCCCCCGCCTGCCGCCTGATGATGCTCATGGTCATCGCCGGCAACGCGACCACGATCTCGGGCTACATGCGCCACCTGACCCCGCTCATGCTGTGCGTCATCGCCTTCATCGGCGCCTTCGCGTCCACCGGCTACCTCTGGGGCATCCTCGTCGCGCGCCTGCTGCGCCGCGACCGGGCCGACACGGCGACCATGTGCTACTGCTGCGGCATGCGAAACATCAGCTCCGGTGCCGTCATCGCGGCGCAGTACTTCCCGGGCGAGGCAATGTTTCCCGTCATGATGGGCACCCTCTTCCAGCAGGTCCTGGCGGCCTCGTTCGGCACCCTGCTCGACCGCCTTCCTGCCGAGAAGGACCTCGAGTCAACAACCGCGGCCGTCGACCCCGCAAGCGACCCCGCCCCCACCCCTGACAAAGGGGATGTCCGCTAGGTTAAAGTCCCGCTTCCGCCCGCATCGCCTGCAGCACGCATGTCGCCGGGTGCCGTAGAATCATGCGAGCAAACAGACGCGCCCGCGGCCACATCGCGGCCCGGCGCACGAGATTCGCATAGGGGGTCACATGGCTCTTACCACCGAAGACGTCGCGGGCATCGCGGACTACGCGCGCATCGCCCTCACGCCCGACGAGCTTCAGGAGATGACCACGTACATGAACGAGGCCGTCGCCCTTCTCGAGCCCATCCGCGAGTACGACCTGGACGGGGTCGAGCCCACGTTCCACCCCATCGGAGACCTCTCCAACGTCATGGGTGCCGACGTGGCCGACACGACCGACCGCGCGCTCGACATCGACACCGCGCTGTCCAACGCCGGCTCGGCGCGCGACCGCTACTTCCGCGTCCCGTCCATCCTCGGTGACGACGGGGGTGACCGCTAATGGCCAACGTCGACCAGCTCAGCGCGGCCCAGATCGCGCGCGGCGTCGCGGACGGCGAGTTCACCGCCACCGAGGTCGCCGAGGCCACCCTGTCCGCCATCGAGGCGCGCGAGGGTGGTGTCCAGGCCTTCCTGCAGGTCTCGCCCGAGCTCGCCCTCGCTGCCGCCAAGGCCACCGACGAGGCGCGTGCGGCTGGCGAGAAGCTCGGTCCGCTCGCGGGCGTCCCGGTGGCTTTCAAGGACAACATGCACCTCGTCGGCACGCGCACGACCTGCGCGTCCAGGATGCTCGAGAACTACGAGTCGGTCTTCACCGCCACCTGCGTGCAGCGCCTGCTCACGGCCGGCGCCACGCCCGTCGGCAAGACCAACATGGACGAGTTCGCGTTCGGCTCCTCGACGGAGTCCTCCGCGTTCCACCGCACCAACAACCCGTGGGACATCGAGCGCGTCCCCGGCGGCTCGTCGGGTGGCTCTGCCGCCTCGGTTGCCGCCGGCGAGGTCACGGTCTCGCTGGGCTCCGACACCGGCGGCTCCATCCGCCAGCCTGCCAGTCTGTGCGGCGTCGTGGGCCTCAAGCCCACCTACGGCGCCGTCTCGCGCTACGGCGTCGTGGCCTTCGGTTCGTCTCTCGACCAGGTGGGCCCCTTCGGCCGCCGCGTCGCCGACGTCGCCCTCGCCATGAACGCACTCGTGGGCGCCGGGCGCGACCCGCTCGACTCCACCAGCCAGAACTGCCCGGTTGACTTCCTCGAGCACCTTGACGACCCGGTCTGTGGCATGCGCGTCGGCGTGGTCCCGCGCCTCATGGAGGCCGAGGGTCTGACCGACGAGGTCAAGCGCGCCCTGGCGCGCGCCCTCGACGCCCTGCGCGACCAGGGTGCCCAGGTCGTCGAGGTCGACCTGCCCAACATCGCCAGCGCCATCGCCGCCTACTACGTCATCGCCCCGTGCGAGGCCTTCTCCAACCTGGCCCGCTTCGACGGCGTGCGTTACGGCTACCAGGAGCCCGGCTGCGCCACCCTGGCCGAGCAGACCTCGCTGTCGCGCTCCCACGGCTTCGGCGCCGAGGCGCGCCGCCGCCAGATGCTCGGCGCCTACCTGCTGTCCAGCGGCACCTACGACAAGTACTACTATCCCGCCCAGCAGGTGCGCACCCTCATCACCCGCGACTACGAGCGCGCCTACGAAAAGTGCGACGTCATCCTGTTGCCCGCCTCGCCCAGGACCGCCTTCAAGTTCGGCGAGATGAGCGATCCCACGCAGATGTATGCGTCGGACATGTTCACGATCTCCAACAACATCGTCGGCAACGGCGGCGTGTCGGTGCCCCTGGGCCTGGGCGACGAGAGCGGCCTTCCCGTCTCGGCGCAGCTGCAGGGCCCCGCGTTCAAGGACCGCACGCTGCTGCAGTTCGCCCGCGCCATCGAGCGCGCCTTCGACGCCGAGGGCAGCGTCGCGCCCGACTTCGCCGGGAAGGGGGGTGAGCTCGCATGAAGAAGCTCGCCGAGGTCCTGAGGGACTGGGAGGCCGTCATCGGCCTCGAGGTCCACACCGAGCTCACCGCGCTCGAGACCAAGATGTTCTGCAACTGCCGCCTGTCCCACGACGACGAGCCCAACACCAACGTGTGCCCCGTCTGCCTGGGCATGCCCGGCGCGCTGCCCGTTCCCAACGAGAAGGCCATCCAGTCGATCGTGATGGCGGGCCTGGCCACCAACTGCCAGATCAAGCGCCACTCGATGTTCTACCGCAAGCACTACTTCTATCCCGACATGGCCAAGAACTTCCAGACCACCCAGGGTCCGGTCGCCTTCTGCATGTACGGCCACCTGGACCTCGAGGTCACGGGCGAGGGTGCCAAGGAGCGTCCCGACCGCGTCGAGACGGGCAACGTGGCCCCGCACGGCATGGAGCCCGCCGCACCCGTGCTTGTCGAGAAGAACGCCGACGGCTCCTACACCACCCCGATCCGCATCTTCCGCATCCACATGGAGGAGGATGCCGCCAAGATGGTTCACGTCGGCGGCGAGGAGGGTCGCATCGGCGGCGCCGCCGAGTCGCTCGTCGACTACAACCGCTGCGGCACCCCGCTGATCGAGCTCGTGACCGAGCCCGACCTGCGTACGCCGGAGGAGGCGCGCCTCTTCATGGAGAAGCTGCGCCAGACCTTCATCACGCTGGGCATCTCCGACTGCTCGCTCGAGAACGGCTCGATGCGCTGCGACGGCAACGTCAGCCTGCGCCGTCGCGGCACGACCGAACTCGGCACCAAGACCGAGATGAAGAACATCAACTCGTTCAAGAGCCTGCACGACGCCCTCGAGTACGAGATTTGCCGCCAGGCGGAGGTCCTCGAGGAGGGTGGCATCATCTACCAGGAGACCCGCCACTGGGAGCCCTCCCGTCGCCGCACGATTGTCATGCGCGTCAAGGAGACCGCGGACGACTACCGCCTGTTCCCGGACCCGGACCTGGCGCCGTTCGACCTGACCGACGACTTCATCGAGGCCGCGCGCGAGCGCATCCCCGAGCTTCCTGACGCCAAGCGCGACCGCTATGTGGCCGACTTCGGCCTCAAGCGCACCGACGCGGCCCAGCTCGCGGGCGACCCGTCCGTCTCGGCATTCTTCGAGCGGGCGGCTGCCGCGGCCGACGCAAAGGCGGTCGCCACTGTGGCAAACGTCATGGTCAACCTGGCGCCTGCCTACGACGCCATCACGCCGGCGCAGGTCGCCTCGGTCTCCGGCCTGCTGGCGACCGACGCCATCACCTTCGCCCAGGCGCGCGAGGTGCTCGACGCCGTCAACGGGACCGAGCTTGACCCCGAGAAGGTCGTCGACGAGCGCGGCATGCGCCAGACGACCGACACCGCGGCGCTCGAGCCGATCGTCGACGAGGTGCTCGGCCGCTGCGTCGACCAGGTGCAGCAGTACCACGACGGCAACAAGAAGGTCATCGGCTTTTTGGTCGGCCAGTGCATGAAGGCCGCCAAGGGCTCCGGCAACCCGAAGCTGTTCAACCAGCTTCTGGCCAAGAAGCTGGGCTAGCGAGTGACCGTGCCATGAGGCCACAGGTCAGGGCATACGTCTACGACAACGGGGACAGGGTCTTCGGACCCGGTCCCCGCGACCTTTTGCGCGGGGTCGACCGCACGGGAAGCCTCTCGGCGGCCGCGGCCGGGATGGGCATGGCCTACACCAAGGCCACGCGCCTGGTGTGCGACGCCGAGCGCGCGTTTGGCATACGCCTGCTGGAGCGCAAGGTCGGCGGCTCCCATGGTGGGGGCTCGCGCCTTACCGACGCCGCGCGCGAGCTGTTGGACGCCTACGGCCGCTACGAGGCCGACGTGCGCGCTGCCGCCCAGGCGAGCTTCGATGCCAACCTCGCCGTGCTGACGTCCGATGCGGCACCGACCACTCCGACCTCGTGCGCCGTGTCCACCCGGCATGCCACGCCGTTTGCCATGCCCTGCGAATCCGGGAGCGTGGGCTGCGTCGTCATGGCCGCCGGCGCGTCGTCGCGCTTCGGCTCCGACAAGCTCACGGCGCAACTCGCGGGTATGCCCGTGCTCCAAAGGACCCTGGCTGCAGTGACCTCGGCCATGCCCGTGACCGATGTTACCTGCGTCACCCGCGCTGGCGAGAAGGGCGCTCGCGTCGCCGCCATCTGCACCTCTGCGGGTGTGGCCTGCGCGACGCATGGCTCCGCGCTCCTGTCGGACACGATCCGCCGCGGCCTGGCCGAGCTCGGCCCACGCGACGCGGTCCTGTTCGTGCAGGGTGACCAGCCGCTTCTTACCCCCAAGAGCCTGCGAGAGATGCTGCGCGTCGCCAGCGACAACCCGAGGCGTGTGGTGCGCCTGTCCTGGCAGGGTGTTCCCGTGGGTCCGACGGTCTTCCCGCGCGAGGCGCTTGGCGCCCTCGCGCGGCTGGAGGGCGACGAAGGCGGCTCGGCACTTCTCGGCAGCGGGGGGAGGCTTGGTCGGGAGGCGATTCTCGTGGAGGCGACCCGTTCCGACGAGGCCGTCGACGTCGACACCCCCGATGCGCTTGTGTATGCGGAGTCGCTTCTTCGCGGGTAGCCCTCGCCGGGCCGCTTTGCGTGCCTCCTCGGATGCGCGATGCCCGGTGCGTGCCGACGGATGCCGGCGGCAGATGCGCGGAGCGGGTGCCGTGGGTGTCCGTGCGGTTGCGGGGTCGTAACGCCGGCGGGGTCTCGTTTGGCCCGCGCGGCGCGGCGGGGTAGCATCGCGTTAGGAACCAACGCCAACCGTGAGGAGTCCCCATGGCCAACACCGCGATCGTCTCCGACAAGGCCCCTGCCGCCCTCGGCCCCTACTCGTCGGGCATCAAATCCGGAAACGTCATCCACCTGTCCGGCATGCTGGGCATCGACCCTGCCACGGGCGAGTACGCCGGCAGCGACGTTGTCAGCCAGACCCACCAGGCCCTGACCAACATCCGAAACGTCCTCGCCGAGGTCGACGCCACCATGGCCAACGTCGCCGACGTGACTGTCCTTCTCGCCGACATCGCCGACTTCGCCGCGATGAACGAGGTCTACGCCACCTACTTCGCCGATCCGTTCCCCGCCCGCTGCTGCTACTCCGTCGCGGCCCTTCCCGCTGGCGCACGCGTCGAGATCAAGTCGGTCGCCTACCTGTAGGTCCATGTAGGTCCACCGACACGCGCTGCCAAGATGTGGGGCAAGAGGCGTGCGTTGTGTGGCGATTCTGGCCGGAACGTCATAAACCAGCAGTTAAGAAAGGGTGTCCCGTGCTTTTGGGACACCCTTTTTGTCGTGTGGCCGTGGTTTTGGCTGCGGCCTGTAGAGGGCGAGGTAGGCGAGGCCGCCGAGGAAGTACATCAGGGCGTCAATGGGGTCGGCGGTGCCGTAGTGAAAGACAAACGGCGTCACGATCTCCCAACAGATCGAGCCAAGCGCCGAGTAGAAAAGGGACGACCTCAGGCCCACGACGATGTCCTTGCCCGAGACCGCCTGTCCCAAAACGTTGACGTAGGCGGGAAAGATAACGCCGCCGCAGAGGTCGCCAAGGTGGTAGTTGGCAAACTCGTACGGTAGCACGGAATCCAGCGGAAAGACGAGCCTGTTGGTGAGATAGATGAGTGCGGCGAGCAGGGGAAGCAGGTTGCTTCGCGAGAACAGCGCTGCGACGAGCCTCTTAGCCACAGGTCGCAAAGAGGGCGAGCCCAAGGCAGATTCCGAGGGCGATGATAATGATCTGGGAGCAGCCGCTGCGCTGTTGGGTGGCCATGGGTTTCCTTTCGACTGGCTTGGTCATTCGCATTCCCACTTTATAGATTGAAACGCGCGCATCGTCCACCCAGGGCCTTCGCATTTAGATGAAATGCCAGGTAGTGCGTGCTGACTCCAACGGTGCCAACCTTTGGCCGATATGGGGGGCGTGCTCACCTCCACGGCCTAAACTGGTCTCAAGCTGATTGCAAGCCAGGTGAAAGCTCGCATGGCGAGGGGAGTCGACATGACGCAGCGTACCAAGCGGGTTGTTCTTGCCGTCGTCGGCATGCTTGCGGTCCTGGGAGTCGTCGCGTCAGCCTCCGCGTTTGGCGAGTCGGATCGCCTGAGGCAGGCCTCCACCAGCGGCTTCGTGCTCGACGGATACTACAGGGACAGCAAGTCGAGCCAGGCCCAGCTGTCGTTTCTCGAGGACGACGTGTGTCGTTGGCAGCTGGCGGACAAGGACGGCAAGACGACCGACGGGACGTTCAAGGCGACGGGGGACCCAAACGTCTTTCTGCTGTCTGACGACTCGGGTAAGGAGTTCGGCACCGTCCACCTGGCATATGTCTCACGCACGGGCGACCGCGGGACCCTCTTCCTCATCGTCGGCGACGACACGGTTCAATATGACAAGCGCTCCCGTGTCCCGGCCTTCTTTGGGGACAGCCTGGGCGGTCAGGACAGCTAGAACGCGGCGGCCCGTCTCCGCGCCCGCAACCGTTCGCCCCGCCTAGCCAACTTGCAGCAGGCGTCCCTCGCGCACGCCGCCCGCCAGCACGTGCGGACACCTGCTGCCGAGAAGTACCGCGAGCTCGCGGGCCACATCCCGCGCCGCCGCCATGCCGTCCGCGGAGTCTGCCTGGTTGAGAACGATCGTGTCCGCGCGGGTGCGCCCGCAGGCAAGCTCGGCGGCGATCGCGCGCGCGACGTGACGCGGCAGGACGACGTCATCGGGCGTGACGCCCGCCAGCCCACAGAACAGCTCGGGCCTGTGGACCGCGTCTCGAACGCGCTGTCCGATCCCACTCATCCCCGCCACCAGTATCGTCCGCATGGCATGGTCATGCAGCTCGCAGGGGTCGGGAAGCACCGGCTCGCAGGTGGCGTGCGCCTTGAGGGGCAGCATCCTCGAGCCGTCGGCCTCGACCAGCACGTGGCCTGCGACCCCTGCGATTGCGCCCACGCCCACCTGCGCGGGGCCAAGGCGCACGATGCCGTCGCGCGAGGGGGCGTCGCTCGCGCTCGCGCCGGAGGCAACCTGTACGGGAGCTCGCCCCGCGGCGGATGCGAGCGCGTCGCGAACCTCGCCGACCGAGCGCCCCTCGCATGCGAGCATCCCGTCCAGTGGCTGGATGTGCGTCGTGGTGCAGACCACGACCCCGCCGGCGACCACGTCTTCGGCAACACCGCCAGCGGGCCTGCCCGAGCACAGCTCGCGGGCAAGTCTCGCGATCAGCGTCGTCTTCCCGCCGCTGCCGATGACGCAGGTCACGCCGGGCCCGACGCCCAAAGACGATGCGACTCCCATGTGACCCACCTCCCGACGAGCGCCCAACAAGTTCCGTTAGCCGCGCAATCGCGGACAAAACGAGGCCTGCATGCGTTATGTTTTTCAAAGGATAACGCTACTCGCGCGCAGGGCCCGCGGCCGTCGGCCGACAGCCCCGGCGCCCAAGCAGATTGGTGTGATCGCATGCAGATCGATGCCCGAAACCTCGCCTGCCCCCGCCCCGTGGTCCTGACGCTGGAGGCCCTGCCCAAGCTCGCCCCTGGTGAGTCGCTCGAGGTCCTCGTCAACGACGAGGTGGCCCCCGCCAACCTCACGCGCCTCGCTGCCGAGAAGGACTGTGAGGTCGCGACCGCCGACCATGGAGACCACGTCTCGGTCATGCTGGCCCCCAGGTCGCCCGCGGCAGCGACCGACGGCGCCGCCGGCCCGGTGGCCGCCGCCGCTGCCGCGGGCGTCTGCCCCGTGCCCGAGGCTCCCGCGCCCGCCCAGGGCTCCGTCGTGCTCGTGGGAGCCGACTCCCTGGGTCGCGGCTCCGAGGAGCTTGGCCGCAAGCTTCTGGGTGGCCTCATCTACGCGTTCGCGCACCAGGACCCGCTGCCCAAGGCGATGGTCTTCTTCAACGGCGGCGCACATCTCACCTGCGAGGGCAGCGAGTCGCTCGCAGACGTCCGCGACCTCGAGTCCAAGGGCTGCGAGATCCTGACCTGCGGCACCTGCCTGGACTTCTATGGCATCCGCGACCAGCTTGGCGTGGGCGGCGTCACCAACCTGTACCGCATCGCCGAGATCATGGCGACCGAGCCCAACGTGGTCTCGCTGTGACCTACCTCAACTGTGCCGCGACCTCCCTGGAGCGCCCGGCCGAGGTCCGCGATGCCATGGTCGAGGCGCTCGTCTCGTGTGGCAGCTACGGCCGCGGCGCACACGCGACCGACCTGGCTGCCGTGCGTGTGGTCGAAGGTGCCCGTGAGGCCGTGGCCGGGCTTCTCGGCGTGGCCGACCCCGGGCGCCTGGGCTTCTTCCTCAACGCGACCGACGCGCTCAACTGCGCTATCTGCGGCATCGTGCGCGAGGGTGACCACGTGGTCGCCACCGACTGGGACCACAACTCCGTGCTGCGTCCCCTCTCGCGCATGGCCCGCGAACGCCACGCGACGGTGGACTTCGTGCCCGCCGGCGTCGATGGCTCGCTGGACATGGGCGCGTTCGCCCGCCTGCTTTCGTCGCCCACCCGCCTGGTCGTCGTGACTCACGGCTCCAACCTCACCGGCCAGGCCGTGGGCGACCGCGCGATCGCCGACGTCGTGGCGCTCGCGCACGCCGCCGGGGCGCTCGTGCTGCTGGACGCGTCGCAGACGGCGGGCTGCCTGCCGCTGGACATGGGCGCCCTCGGCGTCGACATCCTGTGCTGTGCCGGCCACAAGGCCCTGATGGGCCCCACCGGCACCGGCGTGTGCGCCGTGGCGCCCGGCGTCGACCTCGCGCCCTGGCGTGTCGGCGGCACCGGCGTCGACTCCAAGAACCCCAACCAGCCCGACAGCTGGCCCGAGCGCCTGGAGGCGGGCACCCCTAACGTCTGCGGCATCGCCGGCCTGGGCGCGGCCGCGACCTGGCTCTCGCGCGAGGGCGCCGTGGCACAGGTCCGCGAGCACGAGCGCGCGCTGTCCGAGCGCTTCCTCGCCGGCGTGGGCGACCTTACGGACCCGTCCGACCCCATGGGTGCGACGCTGACGCTGTACGGTCAGCCCTCTTACGGCCAAGTGCCCGACCTGCCGGTGCTTCTCCTCAACATGCGGGGCTGGGACCCGGCGACGCTTGCAGACGCACTCGCGCGCGACTACGACATCGCCTGCCGTGCGGGCATCCACTGCGCGCCTCGCATGCACCGCGCGCTGGGGACCTACGACACCGGGGCGTTGCGCCTGTCCTTCGGTGCGTTCACTGCCCAGAAGGACGTCGATCTGGCGATTCGTGCCCTGCACGAGCTGGCGGTGATGTGACGTGCGCGGACCCGAGGTCGTGGTGACCTTCCCATCCACCCGCGCGGCCATGGCGGCCGAGCGCGCTCTCCAGGCCGCGGGCGTGGCCGGCAGGATCGTGCCTTTGCCCGTGACGATCTCCGCGGACTGCGGCCTTGCCTGGGCATGCCACCGCGCGGACGCCGGGGCGCTGGTCGGGGCATGCGAGCGCCTGGGCCTGGCGGTCTCGGCCGTGTGGGACCTGACCGGCGACGCGCCGGCGCTTCTCGACGGAACGGATGACACCAAGGGAGGCCCCACATGCTCTGCGTGATTCGCGGCGCCGGCGACATCGCGACCGGCATCGCGCTACGACTCTGGCGCGCTGGCCTGCGCGTCGTTTGTTGTGACCTGAGCGTGCCGACCTCGATCAGGCGTACCGTGTGTCTGTCGGAGGCCATCCGCCTGGGCCAGACGCGAGTGGAGGACGCCCGCGGCGTTCGTGCCGGGACGGCTGCCGAGGCGCTGTCCGTGGTCGCGGGCGGTGACATCGCCGTCATGGCCGACCCCGAGGCCCGCTGCGTGGCCGAGCTTTCGCCCGACGTGGTGGTCGACGCGATCCTGGCCAAGCGCAACCTCGGCACCACGCGCGACATGGCGCCCACGGTCGTGGGCGTGGGCCCCGGCTTTACCGCGCGGGTGGACTGCGACGCCTGCGTCGAGACCATGCGAGGCCACTACCTGGGGCGCGTTTACTACACGGGCTCGCCCATCCCCAACACCGCGGTGCCCGGCCTCATCGGTGGCTACGCCGGCGAGCGCGTCATGCGGGCGCCCGCGGACGGCACGTTCGAGCCCGTCGTCGAGATCGGCGACGAGGTCGTTGCCGGCCAGACGTGTGCGACCGTGGCGAGAGAGCCCATGCTCGCCACGATCGACGGCGTGGTCCGCGGCCTTCTCCAGGCCGGCGTGCGCGTCACGCGCGGCATGAAGTCCGGCGACGTGGACCCGCGCATGCGCCCCGAGTACGCGGAGTGCGTGAGCGACAAGGCCCTGGCAGTGGGCGGCGGCGTGCTCGAGGCCGTGCTCGCGCTCTCGGGCGCGATCCGCGAAGACCAAACGAAGGCGAGGTAGACATGGCAGCAGAGGACATCCGCCTGACCAAGCTGGCCGAGTGCGCTGGCTGTGGCGCCAAGGTTGGTGCCGGCGAGCTCGCCGAACTTCTCGGCAGCCTGCCGCGCAGGCGCGACCCGAACCTGCTGGTGGGGTTCGACACCAGCGACGACGCGGCGGTCTACCGCATAACCGACGACGTCGCCGTGGTCCAGACGATCGATTTCTTCCCGCCCATCAGCGACGACCCGTACACCTATGGCGCGATCGCGGCGGCCAACGCGCTGTCCGACGTCTACGCCATGGGAGGGCGCCCCGTGGTCGCCCTCAACGTGATGGCCGTGCCCCAGGACATGCCGCGAGACGCCGTGCACGAGATCCTGCGCGGCGGTTACGAGAAGGTCTGCGAGACAGGCGCCACGATCGCGGGCGGCCACAGCATCTACGACCGCGAGCCCAAGTACGGCCTGGCGGTCACCGGCGTGGTCGACCCCGCGCGCATGCTGTCCAACGCCGGGGCGCGCCCCGGCGACGTGCTCGTGTACACCAAGCGCCTGGGCGCGGGCATCCAGGTGACCGCCGCGCGCGAGGGGCTGGTGCCCGCGGCACGCCTGGCCGAGGTCGAGGCCTCGATGATGACGCTCAACCGCGCGGCGCGCGACGTGGTGGTCGCCCACGACGTGCACGCCGTGACCGACGTGACAGGCTTTGGCCTCTTGGGCCACCTGGTGGAGATGGCGGCGGGCTCCGACACCTGCGTGATGCTGGACGCCGACGCGCCGACCCTGTTCGAGGGCACCCGCGAGCTGGCACGCCTTGGCGTGATCCCCGCCGGGGCGTATCGCAACCGCCACTTCGCCGAGGCCCGCTGCGACCTGACGGGAGTGCCCCTGGACCTTACCGACGCGCTCTTCTCGCCCGAGACCTCGGGTGGCCTGTGCGTCGCCGTGGCGCCCGACGACGCCGACGCGCTCCTGTCGGACCTCGCGGCGCGGGAGGGCGTGCCGTGCGCGGTGCGCCTGGGCGAGGTCGTGGCCGCGGACGGCTCGGGCGTGCGCGTGGTCGCCCGCTCGCAGGAGGGGAGTGGGCGGGATGCATGACGTCGCCGGCACCATCTGCGACCGCGCGATCGTGCGCCGGGCCCTCGACGAGCTGCGGGCGGGTCGTCCTGTGGCCCTGGCGTCGCTTCTGGCCACGCGAGGCTCGATGCCGCGTGCGGCCGGCGCCCGCATGCTGGCCACGGCTGGCGACGGGTGTCTGGGCACCGTGGGCGGCGGCAACATCGAGCTCATCGCGCAGCGCCGCTGCCGCGAGCTGCTCTCGGTCGCGTCGTCCGCTGCCAAGAAGGACCGCGAGGTCGCGGCGTCGCTCGAGTGGATGACTCACGAGAAGAACGCCATGGCCTGCGGCGGCGACGCGCTCCTGGCGGTCCGCCTGCTGGGGCGGCGCGACGTGGCCGCGCTCGAGGGGCTGGCCGCGCTTCTGGACGCGGGTGGCGGTACCGCGGCCGCCCGCGACGAGGCGGTATGGCTTGTGGAGGACTGGTCGGGCCCGCAGGCGCCCACGATGCGGCTGGTGCGCGACGCGGCCGAGCTCACGGTGACCGAGGCCGGATGCGACGTGAGCTCGTGGGATGCCGGGCGCGCTCGCTACGTGGAGCCGGTTGGCGCCGAGCCCGTCTGCTACGTCTTTGGTGGCGGGCACGTGGGCCGCGCGCTGGTGCCGGTGCTCGCGTCGGTCGGCTTTCGCGTGGTCGTGTACGACGACCGGCCCGCGGTGGCGGACCCGGCGGCGTTCCCGCGGGCGGAGCGCGTCGTGTGCGGCGAGTTTGCCGACCTGCTGGACCACGTGTCGCCGGGCGCCCGCGACTACGCGGTCGTCCTGACGCACGGGCATGTGGGCGACGCCTGCGTGCTGGAGCGCGTCCTGCCGCGTCGCCCCGCCTACGTGGGATGCATCGGCAGTCGCCGCAAGGCAGGCTTCGTCCGACAGGGCCTGTTGGACGCGGGTGTCCCCGCCGAGGCCGTCGACGCGGTGCGCCTGCCCATAGGGGAGGACATCCTGGCCGTGACGCCCGCCGAGATCGCGGTCTCGATCGCGGCACAGCTGATCCGCTGCCGCGCCGAGCTCCGCCCGACCAGGCCGCACCGCCCGACGAGCTAACCGAAAGACGTGGCCTGCGCGGCCGCGCCGCCCATGACGGAAAGGAACGAACATATGCACAAGTCCCTCAAGCGGGTTGCCGCCTCGGTTGTGGCCGTGGCTCTTACCTGCGGCGTTGCCGCCTGTGGCTCGGCGTGGCCCGCCGCAGGCGGCTCCGCGGACGGCTCGGGCGACGAGGTCACCCTCAACGTGTTCGCCGCGGCGTCGATGACCGAGAGCCTGGCCAAGGCCGGCGACGCCTACATGGCCGAGCACCCCAACGTCAAGATCGTGTACAACTTCGACTCGTCAGGCACCCTCAAGACCCAGATTCAGGAGGGCGCCGAGTGCGACCTGTTCATCTCGGCCGGCCAGAAGGCCATGGACCAGATGGACGCCACCGCCGACGACGACGTCAACACCGAGGGCCTCGACCTGATCGACCCCGACTCGCGCGTCAACATCCTCAAGAACAAGGTCGTGCTCGTGGCCCCCGAGGGCAACCCCAAAAACGTCACCTCGTTCGACGATCTGGCCGTCAAGCTCAAGGCCGGCGGCGTCCTGATGGCCATGGGCAACTCCGACGTGCCCGTGGGCCAGTACACCAGCAAGATTCTGGCCTACTACAGGCTCGACGAGGACGCCCTGGCCAAGGCTGGTTCCATCACCTACGCCAGCAACGTGAAGGAAGTCACCTCCCAGGTCGAGCAGGGTGCCGTCGACTGCGGCGTCGTCTACCAGACCGATGCCCACTCCGCCGGCCTCGGCGTCATCGACACCGCGACCGAGGACATGTGCGGCAAGACGATCTACCCGGCCGCCGTGACCAAGGGCAGCGGGCACGCCGACGCTGCGAGGGCCTTCCTCGAGTACCTGCAGGGTGCCGAGGCCTCCAGGCAGTTCAAGGCCGTCGGCTTCGAGCCCCTGTCCAACAACTAGCGTTCGGGCGTAGGCCCCGTTTGCGGGCGTTGAGGCCCCGTCGGGCGCGCCCACTGCTTAGAAGGACGTCGATGGACTGGTTTCCCCTCATAAACTCGCTGCGCGTGGCGCTGGTCGCGACCGCGGTCGTGTTCTGTCTGGGCATCTGGCTCGCCAACCTGGCAAGCCGGCTGCCGCGCGTGGCAAAGGGCGCGCTCGACGTGGTCCTGACCCTGCCGCTGGTGCTGCCGCCCACCGTCGTGGGTTACCTGCTGCTGCTTGCGACGGGGCCGCGCCGCGCCCTGGGCGCGTGGGCGCAGGCGCTGTTTGGCATGCGCCTGACCATGGTGTGGTACGCGGCGATCCTGGCGACCGTGGTCGTGAGCTTCCCCCTGATGTATCGCACCGCCCGCGGCGCATTCGAGCAGTTCGACGAGACGCTGGCCGACGCCGCGCGCACCCTGGGTCACTCCGAGGCGTGGGTCTTCTGGCGCGTCAAGCTGCCGTGCTGCCGCCAGGGCATCGTCGCCGGCGCCGTGCTCGCGTTCGCCCGCGCGCTGGGCGAGTACGGCGCCACCTCGATGGTGTGCGGCTACACCCCGGGCGTCACGGCGACCGTCTCGACCACCGTCTACCAGCTGTGGCGCACCGGCGACGACGCCGGGGCCCTGGCGTGGGTGATGGTGAACCTGGCGATGTCCGCCGTGGTGCTCGTGGCCCTGAACCTGTTGGAGCGACGCGAGGGGGCCGCGCGATGAGCCTGGTGGTGGATATAGAGAAGGACCTCGCGGGCTTCTCGCTTGACGTGAGCTTTCGCGTGGACGACGCCCGCGAGGTCATGGGGCTTCTGGGCGCGTCGGGCTGCGGCAAGTCGATGACGCTCAAGTGCATCGCCGGTGTCGTCACGCCCGACTGCGGCCACATCGAGCTCGACGGACGCGTGCTGTTCGACAGCGACTCGCGCGTCGACGTGCCCGCGCGCGACAGGCGCGTCGGCTACCTGTTTCAGGACTACGCGCTGTTTCCCAACATGGACGTGCTGCACAACGTGATGGCGGGCGTCCGCTCGCGCGACGCCGCCGAGCGCAGGCGCGTGGCCATGGGGCAGATACGGGCCTTCCGCCTGGACGGGCTGGAGCGCCTGCGGCCCGCGCAGCTGTCGGGCGGCCAGCGCCAGCGCGTGGCAATCGCGCGCATCATGGGCTCCGACCCCGACCTGCTGCTCCTGGACGAGCCGTTCAGCGCGCTCGACGGCTACCTGCGCTGGCAGCTGGAGCTCGAGCTGTCCGACACGCTGTGCGAGTTTGGGCGACCCACGGTCTTCGTGTCGCACAGCCGCGACGAGGTCTACCGCCTGTGCGACACCGTCTGCGTGGTGAGCTCGGGCACCTCGGAGCCAAAGCTCACGGTCCCGCAGCTCTTCTCGGCACCCGACACGCTGTCGGCGGCGTTGATCTCCGGCTGCAAGAACGTCTCGCGGGCGCGCCCGGTCGGACGAGGCCTGCTGGCCTGCGACGACTGGGGCGTGACGCTCAGGGCCTCGCGCGAGGTCGCCCCCGACGTGACCCATGCGGGCATTCGCGCCCACTACCTGCGCGTCGTTTCCGTCGGAGAAGGACTTGCGGGGCCGTCGGCCGCCCCTGGCACGGTTGCGGGCGACGGCGCGGCCGAAGCCGGCGGCAACCTGATCGGGTGTGTGGTGGACCGCGTGATCGACAGCACCTTCTCGGCAATCGTGATGCTGGCCACGCCGGGCGGCGCGCGCCTTCGCTACGAGCTCGAGAAGGATGAGTGGGCGGCGCTCGAGTCGCGCGGGGCGCGCCCGGGCGGCCGTCTGACCATTGCGGTCGACCCATCCGCGGTGATGCCGCTTCGCGACGTGACGGGGGGTGGCCCCAGGTGACGGGACTTCTTGACACGCAGGGTCGCGCCATCGACTACCTGCGGCTCTCGGTGACCGACCTGTGCAACTGCCGCTGCACCTACTGCATGCCGGGGTGCGGCGTGGCCAAGCGCGCGCATGCCGACGTGTGCTCGCTGGAGGAACTTGCCGCGATCGCCGCCGCGTGCGCGCGGCTGGGCGTGCGCAAGGTCCGCCTGACGGGCGGCGAGCCGCTGGTTCGTCGTGGCGTGGTCGGCCTGGTGCGCATGCTCGCCTCCACGCCCGGCATCCGAGAGGTCGACATGACGACCAACGCGACGCTTCTGGCGCCCGTCGCCACCGACCTGCGCGCGGCCGGCCTCTCGCGCGTCAACGTGAGCCTGGACTCGGTCGCCGCGGCCACCTACGCGGCCATCACGCGCGGGGGGTGCCTTGCCGACGCGCTGGCGGGGCTGGACGCCGCGCTTGCCGCCGGGTTCGACCGCGTCAAGGTCAACTGCGTCGTGGTCGGCGGCGTCAACGACGCCGGCCTTGCCGACGTGGCCTCGCTCGCGCGCGACCGCGACATCGACGTGCGCTTCATCGAGCTGATGCCCATCGGTGAGTGCGCCGACTGGCCGCGCGAGCGCTTCGTCACGGCCGACGCGGCGCTGGCGGACGTGCTCGCGGGCGCCGAGCCCCTGGGCACGCAGGGTGTGGCCGAGCTGTGGCGCCCCTCGCTCTGGCGAGGCCGCGTGGGCCTGATCCGCCCGATGAGCCACAGGTTCTGCGGCGCCTGCGACCGCGTCCGCGTGACTGCCGACGGACGCATGAAGCCCTGCCTGCACTCGGCCGACGAGGTCGACCTGCGCGGCCTTTCCGGTCGTGCGCTCGAGCGTGCTATCGTCGAGGCGGTGCGCCTGAAGCCCGCGCATCATGACATGTACGAGGGAGACGATGGCCCCGGCCGCGCCAGTGGCAGCGTGCGGGGCATGAACCGGATCGGGGGATAGATGAGCCAGCCGACAGGCGACCTCACGCACGTGAACGAGCAGGGCCGCGCCCGCATGGTGGACGTGTCCGCCAAGCCGCGCACCGCGCGCGTGGCGCGGGCGGCGAGCTTCGTGAGCATGAGGCCCGACACCCTGGAGCTCGTCCGCACGGGAGGCTGCAAGAAGGGCGACGTGCTCGCGGTCGCCCAGGTGGCGGGCATCATGGCGGCAAAGCGCTGCTGGGAGCTCGTGCCCATGTGCCACCCGATCGCGCTCACCGGCGCCGACGTGTCCTTCTCGCTGGTGGACGCGCCCGATCCCGCGAACGCCGCCACGCCCGCGCGCTGCGGCGTCGCCATCGAGGCCACCTGCCGCTGCACGGGCGAGACGGGCGTCGAGATGGAGGCCCTCACCGCCGCCAGCGTGGCCGCGCTCACGGTTTACGACATGCTCAAGGCCCACCAGCGCGACATGGTCGTCGAGTCCACGCGCCTTCTTGAGAAGGACGGCGGCAAGTCGGGTCACTTCGTCGCTGCCGAGAAGAGCGGCGAGGTCACGGTCCCCGCCCGCGCGGCGCCCGCCCCCGCGCCCACGACCCCGTGCGGCCGCGTCGAGGCTGTGAGCGTCTCGGAGCGCAAGGGCACGCGCAAGGTCCCGCGCGACTCGATCGAGCTCGTGGTGGGCATGGGCGTGGCGGGCGACGCGCATGCCGGCGCCTGGCACCGCCAGGTGAGCCTTCTTCCGGCGGAGTCGGTCGACCGCATGCGCGAGGCGCTTCTTCGCGGCCAGGGTGCCGAGGCCGGCCGCGTCGATGTCGCGAGCGAGCTGGGGCCTGGCGCGTTTGCCGAGAACGTGCTGGTCCGCGGGATGGACCTGGCGTCGCTTCCCGTTGGCACGACGCTTGCCGCGGGCGACGCGCGCCTGGTGGTTACGCAGATCGGCAAGACGTGCCACACCGACTGCGAGATCCGCCGCCTGGTGGGTACCTGCGTCATGCCCACCGACGGCATCTTCTGCGTCGTCACGCGCGCTGGTGTCCTGCGCGCCGGCGACGAGGTCCGCGTTGTGGGGGAGGGCGAGCTCTAGATGAGGCAGGTTCGCGTCGAGGACGCCGTGGGACAGGTGCTGTGCCACGACATGACCCAGATCATCCCGGGCAAGAGCAAGGGCCCGCGCTTCCGCAAGGGGCACGTGGTCACGCCCGAGGACATCCCCGTGTTGCTGTCGATGGGCAAGCGCAGCCTGTACGTCTTCGAGCTCGCGGCCGACCAGCTGCACGAGAACGACGCCGCCGAGCGCCTTGCGGCGCTGTGCGTGGGCCCCGGCTGCGAGCGCGCCGGCGACCCGTCCGAGGGCAAGATCGGCATCCGCGCCACCCGTGACGGCGTGCTCCTGGTGGACTCCGAGCGCCTGGTGGCCGTCAACTCCTGCGACGAGGTCATGGTCGCGACGCGTCGCGGCAACTTCGGCGTGTGCGCGGGCGACATGCTGGCGGGCACCCGCGTGATCCCGCTCGTGGTTGGCGAGAAGGTCGTCGAGGCAGCGGAGCGTGCGGCGGCCGGGGGGCCGCTGCTTCGCGTGGAGCCGTACCGCGTCCGCACGGCCGCCGTGGTGGCCACCGGCTCCGAGGTCGCGTCGGGCCTGGTCGAGGACGCCTTCACGCCGGTGATTGAGTCCAAGCTCGCCGCCTACGGCGTCGAGGTCGCCTATCGTGCGACCCCCGGAGACGACCCCGCCGACGTCGAGGGGGCGATTCGCGAGGCCGTCTCGTGCGGTTGCGGCATGGTCGTGTGCACGGGCGGCATGAGCGTGGACCCCGACGACAACACCCCCGGCGCCATCCGCCGGGCAGGAGCGCGCGTGGTCGCCTACGGCAGCCCCGTGCTGCCTGGCGCGATGCTTCTCGTCGGATACTTTGACGACGTGCCCGACATGCCGGTGCCCGTTGTGGGCGTGCCCGGCTGCGCGATGTACAACAAGGCTACGGTCTTGGACCTGGTGCTGCCCCGCGTCCTCGCGGGCATCGAGCTGACCAGGCGAGATCTGGCCGCGATGGGCGAGGGTGGGCTGTGCCTGGGCTGCAAGCCGTGCACGTTCCCGCATTGCCCCTTTGGGAGGTAGCCATGACCTTCGACCGACACGACCACGGCGCGAGCGAGCGGCACTTTTCGGCAGCGGTGGTAACGGTGAGCGACCGGGCGGCGGCCGGCCTGCGCGACGACGAGAGCGGTCCCGCCCTGTCGGCGCTTCTGAGCTGCAAGGGCTATGAGGTCATCGGCGTCGGGGTGGTGCCCGACGACGCCGATGCGATCGAGTCCGAGCTCGTCCGCCTTGCCGAGAGGGACGTGGCGCTCGTCCTGACCACGGGCGGGACGGGCTTCTCGCCCCGCGACGTGACGCCCGAGGCCACCTGCCGCGTGTGCGAGCGCATGGCGCCCGGCATCGCGGAGGCCATGCGCGCCGCCTCGATGGCCGTGACGGACCGCGCGTGCCTGTCGCGCGGGGTTGCCGGCATCCGCGGGCGGACCCTGGTGGTCAACCTGCCAGGCAGTCCCAAGGCCGCCGTCGAGAACGTGTCGGCAGTGCTGGGCGCGCTCCCGCACGGCCTGGCCGTGCTGCGTGGGCAGGTCTCGGACTGCGCGGGGGCCTAGCCGCGGGGCTGGCGTTGCGGCGCGGGGCCGTCCGGGCTGGCGGGGTCGTCCGGGTCGACGACCTCGGCGAGAAAGACGTTGAGGGTCTCGACCTCGGGGCAGCAGAACTTGGCCGTGCCCGGCTCGTTTCCGGGGACGGTGCCTCCGTAGCGCAGGATGTCGATGTAGGGGAATCCCACGTGGCAGGCCATGGGGCACATGCGCCCGCGGTCGTGGTCGAAGTCGAAGGTGTCGCCGGGCTTGTGGCCGTGGTGGCAGCGGCACTCGCCCAGCTGGTCGACGACGGTGACCTTGATGGTCGGGCGGCGTCCTCGTGGCGCGCCCGCCCTCTTGTGCGTGGGGTTGGCGCCCTCGGCGCGCGCCGCGCTCATCGGTCCACCACCGACAGGTACTTCTCGACAGGAAGGCCCATGGCCTTGTCCTTCTGGTCCTGGTTGAGGTAGATGAGCTGGCGGACGGCGTCCATGGCGTTTGCGGTGGCGTCGGCCAGGGTGCGGCCCTGCAACACGCGGCCCATGAGGACCGACGAGAAGATGTCGCCCGTGCCCGGGAAGTAGACGGGGATCTCGTCGAAGGGGATGAGGAAGCGCTCGCCTGCCAGGTGGTCGTAGCCGACGACGGCGTGTTGGCCGTCGACCACGGAGCTGGTGACGACGACGGACTTGGCGCCGATTCCGCGGATCTTGTCCACCAGGGCGTCGGCCTCGGCCCGTGTGATGCCCCCCTTGGCAGGTGCCATCGGGGTGTCGGTGAGCAGGCAGGCCTCGGTGTAGTTGGGGACGGTGCAGTCGGCGACCGCGACCAGGCGGCGCATGTGGCCGATCGTGGACTCGGGGACGCCCGCGTACAGGGAGCCGTTGTCGCCCATGATCGGGTCGACAAAGACGCGGGTCCCACGGGCTGCCCGCTCCTCGCAGAAGGCGGCGATGCGGGTGGCCTGCTCCTCGGTGACGATGAATCCGGTGGAGATGGCGTCGAACTCGAAGCCCAGGTGACCCCAGATCTCCAGGGCGCGGTTGACGTAGTCCGTCAGGTCCTGGATGTAGAACTCGGGGTAGTCCAGCGTGTCCGACACGATCGCGGTGGGCAGGTTGTGGATGCGAAAGCCCATGTGCGACAGCACGGGCAGCATGGCGGCCAGGGCCACCTTGCCGTAGCCGCACATGTCGTTGATCAGCAGGACCTGGTCGCTGGCCTTGGGTTGCGTCATGGTTCACTCGCCTTTCGATGGCGGTCGGGTGCGTTTGCGACCCATGCTAGCGCGAGTTGGTGTCGGGTGCGTTTCGGGCGGGGCGAGGTGGCGGGACAGCCGGCTGGCCCCAAGCAACGTGGAGAAATCTTGCTGCCCGAGGCACTTCTCGGCAGGGTCGGTATGGAGGGGCCAGTCGCGGGGAATCACATAGTCATGCGCAAGGTCGCATGTGCTAGGGCCGGCGCCCTTTGACGTCGGCGGCATTACGACCGAAAGTGGGGGTCCCGTGGTCATGTCCGGGGCCCTCGTCTAGTTTCGGGGCGTTTTGCCCGTCGGCGGGTCTTGTCGCCGGCGAGCTCTGGCGACGGCCGTGTCCGTCGGGCCATCGCAACGCGCTGACGGTTTTGGGCACGCGTCGCGACGGTCCTCTGACCGCCGTTGTTAGATAATGAATTTCAATATAGAAGAACCTCTGGTAGCTAATTTCGTGCCGCTGTCGCGCGACCCGTCCCGGGCGCGCCTTGCGCGGCGCGCCGTTCGGGAGGGCACACCCATGGACTATGTCGACTTTGGCAGCAACGGCATGCGTGCGTCGGAGGTCGTGATGGGCTTCTGGCGCATTCCCGACAAGACGAGCGACGAGGTCGCGACCCTGGTCGAGGCTGGTGTGGACGCGGGCGTCAACATGCTCGACGTCGCCGACGCCTACGGCCGCGGCGCCTGCGAGCGGATCCTCGGCGACGCGCTGTCGTCGCGTCCCGGCCTGCGCGACCGCGTGCTGGTCCAGACCAAGTGCGGCATCGTCAAGGGTGACGACTTCACCTGGTACGACTTCTCCCGCGCCCACATCGTCGAGGCGGTCGAGGGTAGCCTTGCGCGCCTGGGCACCGACCACGTGGACTCGCTTCTGCTGCATCGCCCCGACGTGCTGATGGAGCCGGATGAGATCGCGGCCGCCTTCGACGAGCTGCGCGCCTCGGGCAAGGTGCTCGAGTTCGGCGTGAGCAATCTCGCCCCCGCCGGCATCTCCCGCATCCAGGCGAGCCTCGACTTCTCCCTGGCATGCAACCAGATCCAGCTGAGCTGCGGCCACACCGCTCCGGTGGACGCGACCATCTACTACAACATGGGCGTCGACGAGGCCGTCTCGCGCGACGCGGCGACGCTGGACTGGTGCGCCGCGCACGACATGGTGGTCCAGTCGTGGTCGAGCCTGCAGGTCAGCCGCGAGTTCGGGACCTTCCTCGGTGCGAGCGAGTATGCCGCGCTCAACGACAGGCTCGACAGGATCGCGGCGGACCGTGGCGTCACGCCAGCGGCTGTCGCCCTGGCATGGGTCTTGCGCCTGCCCATGCGCACGCAGGCCGTCATCGGCACCTGCGACCCGGCGCATGCCCGCGAGGCCGCCGCTGCCAGCGACGTGCGGCTGACGCGTCGCGAGTGGTACGAGATCTACTCGGCGGCGGGCCACAGGCTCCCGTAGCCGCCCCGCGGCACTTCTCGACCCGACGCCATCCGAAAGGAGCACGGCCTTGCGCACCCTGTACCTCATGCGTCATGGCACGACCATCTTCAACGAGCGAAACAAGGTCCAGGGTTGGGGCGACTCGCCACTGTCCGCGTACGGCCGCCGCCAGGCCGCGTGGATGGGCCGCTGGTTTGCCGAGCACGGAGTCTCTTTCGACCACGCGTACTGCTCGACCTCCGGGCGCACCGCGCAGACGCTCGAGCTCGCGACGCGCTCGTCGATGTCGTATGCGCGTCTGGGCGGGCTGCGCGAGTTCTACTTCGGCCTGCTGGAGGGGGAGAGCGCAAGCCTCGTAGCGCCCGACCCCTTCGGCGAGTTCCTCGTTCAGTTTGGCGGCGAGTCCACCACCCAGGTGACCGAGCGCATGGTGGCCACGCTGACCGACATCATGGGCCGCGACGGCCACGAGTGCGTGCTGGCGGTCTCGCATGGCTCCTCGGGGTTCGCGTTCTACCAGGCAAATGAGCGGCGCTCCGACATCGACCTCGGAGGGCGCCTGCCCCCGCGTGCGTCCGCGATCCGCTATGACTTCGATGGCGAGAAGTTCTTTGCGAGGCAGCTGATCGTGCCGGCAGACGACGAGCTCGACCAGGTGGAGCTTCCCGCGGAGTCCGAGTACGTCGACATCGTCGTGCCCACCCGCGCCCGCCACGTGGCGATTCCCGCGCGCGGCTAGGCCTCGTCTCCCTGCGCCTGTGCCGCCTCCAGGCCGTCCGACAGCTTGTGCAGGACCTCGACAAGCCCCTCGAGCTCCTCGTCGCTGACGAGCGCGAAGACTGCCGAGGTGGCGCGGGCGACCTCGGTGCCATGCCCGCGCAGGTAGTCGTGGCCGCGCGCGGTCATGCGCACGTCTATGCTGCGGCAGTCCGCCTGCGAGCGGCGCATGGTCACAAGGCCGCGCCTCTCCAGCGGCTCGAGCATGCGCTTGGCGTTCTGGCGCGTGGTGCCGGCGAAGTCGGCCAGGTCGCGCACGCTGTGGGGGCCCTCGCCCATGTTGGCCAGCATCGTCAGCAGGAACCACTGGCGGTAGGTGGCCTCGCCAGAGTGGGTGTCGGCGTAGCGCGCGAAGCCGCCGGCGAACATCGACATCACCGCCACGGCATAGCTCTCGATTCCGGGCCTTGTGGCCATGCGTTCCTCCCGTCGTCGTCGCCAATACGCGGTCACGTCAAAAAGGCAACATGGTGCGCTTTTTGCTTATTGCCAGTATAGACGCCTTTTCTGCCGAGAAGTGCATCGTGTTGCCCGTATGCTCTCGGCATGTGCTTGGCTGTGCGGCCCGCCGCATGGGTCCTGCCGCCCGCGACGCTATGTGCCCGCATGCGGTAGCACGGGCGCGACTCGCCGCGCACAGGCTAGAATAGATGGGTTGAAACGCAAGGGGACCGACGACGTGACGCCTCGTCGGGCCTGACACCCGCGGTTCGCCCGACGTCCTTCTCGGCACGTGGCGCGGCCGCCGTCCATGAGGAGGTCCCATCGTGGATCGCACCACCATCGCCGCCGTCTGCGCCGACCCCGAGCAGTATGCCGGCAAAACCGTCACCTGCTGCGGCTGGGTCCGTTCCGTTCGCGACATGAAGAACTTCGGCTTCGTCACCCTCAACGACGGCAGCTGCTTCCGCGACCTGCAGGTCATCATGAAGCGCGAGACGCTCGACTGCTACGACGAGGTCGCCTCCACCGGTGTCGGCTCGGCCCTCGTGGTCACGGGCACCGTCGCGCTGACCCCCGACCGCCCGCAGCCCTTCGAGCTGCAGGCCGACTCCATCGCCATCGAGGGTGCCTCCGGCCCCGACTACCCCATGCAGAAAAAGCGCACCACCCGCGAGTTCCTGCGCACCCAGCAGCACCTGCGCAGCCGCACCAACCTCTTCCGCGCGGTGTTCCGCATCCGCTCGGTGGCGGCCTTCGCGATTCACGACTTCTTCCAGCAGCGCGGCTTCGTCTATGTCAACACGCCCATCATCACCGCCTCCGACGCCGAGGGTGCCGGCGAGATGTTCCGCGTGACCACGCTCGACCTCGACAACATCCCCAGGTGCGAGGACGGCTCGGTCGACTGGTCGCAGGACTTCTTCGGCAAGGCCACCAACCTCACCGTCTCCGGTCAGCTCCAGGCCGAGAACTTTGCCATGAGCTTTGGTGACGTCTACACCTTCGGCCCGACCTTCCGCGCCGAGAACTCCAACACCCGCCGTCACGCTGCCGAGTTCTGGATGGTGGAGCCCGAGATGGCCTTCGCCGACCTCGAGGACGACATGGAGGTCTCCGAGGCCATGCTCAAGTACGTCATCCGCTACGTGATGGACCGCTGCCCCGACGAGCTGGCCATGCTCAACAAGTTCGTCGACAAGGGCCTTGTGGAGAGGCTCGAGCACGTCGCCGGCTCCGAGTTCGCCCGCGTCACCTACACCGACGCCGTCCAGATCCTGGTCGACGCCCAGACTTCCGGCGAGGCCGAGTTCGAGTACCCCGTCAGCTGGGGCTGCGACCTGCAGACCGAGCACGAGCGCTTCCTTACCGAGAAGCACTTTGGCAAGCCGACCTTCGTCACCGACTACCCCGCGCAGATCAAGGCCTTCTACATGCGCATGAACGACGACGGCAAGACCGTCGCCGCCGTCGACTGCCTGGTCCCCGGCATCGGCGAGATCATCGGCGGCTCCCAGCGCGAGGAGCGCCTCGAGCTTCTGGAGCAGCGTATCCGCGACCTCGGCATGGACCCCGAGCAGTACAAGTACTATTGCGACCTGCGTCGCTACGGCTCCTGCCGCCACGCCGGCTTCGGCCTGGGCTTCGAGCGTCTGGTCATGTACCTCACGGGCATCGACAACATCCGCGACGTCATCCCTCACCCGCGCACGGTGGGCAACGCCGACTTCTAGTCCGGGACGTCCCGCACGCGACCGACGGCTGCCGCGACCAGGTCGATTCCGAGAATGCCCGTTCGGCTGAAGGCCACCCCGACGTTGACGGGGTGGCCTTTGTCATAACGCGATATGTTCGGGCGGCAGCCCGCCTGCCAGGCATCCGCCCTTCGGACGCCTACTCGTCGGCGCCGGCCCCCAAAAGCGCCGACACGACCGAGATGACGATCGCACCCAAAAGCGCCGAGCCGAACGACCCCACGTAGACGCCCGCATGGAAGATGTTGCGCGCGAAGAAGCTGGCAAGCTCGAGCATGCCGGCGTTGATGACGAGCGCGAACAGCCCCAACGAGACGATCGTCAGCGGCAGCGCCATCACGCTGAGCAGCGGCTTGATCCACGTGTTGACGAACGCCAGCGCCAGTGCGGTCCACAGCGCGGCCGCGAAGTCGCTGCCGACAAAGCCCATGCCGGGCACGATCCACGCCGCGACCATCACGGCGACGGCGGTAAGAACCCAACGGACGACGAACTTCATGGTGGCTCCTCTCACCAGTGTCAACAAGGTCAGTATGCCCCGCTCCCGCCCGCACCATGCGCCTTCACCAACCCTGCGAACGCCTGCCACTGCATTAGGGTAAAGTGATTGCCGAGAAGTGCCGTGCGCCCGCAGCCTGTCTACGCCCGCGACCGCGCACGCATGCCGACCGCGAACGCAACCCGTCCCGAGAGGGGGAGCCGTGACCAAGGACGACCTGCTGGACATGCCAGAGGTGGACATGCTGCTTCGGGCGATCTGCTCGCTCGAGAACCCCGACGAGGCCCGCGCCCTCATGCTCGACCTGGCGACCCCGCGCGAGATCGCGGACTTCGCCCAGCGCCTCGAGGTCGCGCGCCTGCTGTCCGCGGGCGAGTCCTACTTGGCGGTCTCCGCCCGCACTGGCGCCTCGTCGACCACGGTCAGTCGCGTCTCGAAGTGCCTCAACGGTGCCGAGGGAGGCTATCGCATCGTTTTGGGACGCCTCGCCGACGCCGACGTCCCCGCCAACCCCGGCGCTGTCCCCGACGACGCCAATTAGTGTCCGCGTCTCCCGCTACCATGGTTGAGGAAACTCCCATGGAAGCGACGACAAGGACCAATCCATGTCACAAATCCAAAATGACGTGCGCCGCAGCGCCCTGACCGCCGACGCCGTACTCGACGAGCTCCGCGGTTCGTTGCTGCGTTGCGGTCGCGCGGTTCTGCTGGTGCCCTCGTTCACCGTGGCGCTCGATGCGCAGCGCGCGCTCGCGGCCCACGACGACCTTGCCGTTGGCATCACGGTCACGACGCCCGCGGCCTGGGCGGCGGGTCTGTGGGGTCGATACGGTGACGGCCGAGCGCTCGTCTCCGCGGCCGAGCGCCAGGTGCTTGCGCGTAGGACGGTCGACGATGCCCCGGACGACGTCCTGGGCCCCGCCGACCGCGGGCGTGGTACCGCTCGACTGGTCGCACGCCTCGCCTCGGAGGCCCTGTGTGCCCTGCCCGTCGCACGCACCGGCGAGCTTGACGAGGCGTCGCTGCCCGAGCTCACCGTGGGCGAGCTTGCCGCCATCCGCCTGGTCGCCTCCTACCAGGCGACGCTCGAGGACCGCTCTCGGGTGGAGCCCTGCGTCGCCATGCGCGACCTGCCCGGACGCATCCATGCGGCAGGCGGCCCCGCGTGCTCGGTGGTCCTGGCTGGCTTCGACGAGATGCCTCTCTCCCAGCGCCTGTTCGCGTGCGGCCTGGCCCGGACTGGTTGGTCCGTCACGTTCGCGTCGGATGCCGCCGCGGGTCCCGCGGGCGACAAGGCGCGCGCCCTGGCCAATGCCTTTGCCGGCGCCGATGGCGTCGCGATTCTTGACCTCTCCGCCCGACGGGAGGCCCAATCCGAATGTGACGCTGCAGGCGATATGGCTGACGGAGCCGCGGCTTCGTCGCGTGCCCCCGAGCTCGAGGTACTTCTCGACAGACTGTTCTGTCCCGACGCCGAGCCCGTCGCGGCAGGCGGTGCGGTCCGCATGCTGGAGCCCGCGGGCCCCTTGGCGGAGGCCGAGCTCGTGGCGCGCGAGGTCAGTGCCCTGGCGATGGGCGGGGCGAGGCGCGTGGTCGTGTGCACGTCCGACGTCCGCCGTGCGTGGCGCGAGCTCGCACCCAAGCTCGCCGCTCGTGGCGCTCGTGTGTCCGCGCAGCTCACCGTGCCCGTCCGTTCCACCGGTGCGGGCCGTTGCTTCCTGCTGTTTGCCGAGGGCGTCGCGCGCCTGGCCGAGCTCGACTGGCCCGAGCCCGAACAGGGCCCGTGGGGCGAGGTGCCGCGTCTGGGCGACATGGACTGGTGGCCCCCCACCGGGCTCGTCGACTTCCTTCTGAGCGACATCTCCGGCATCGAGCCCGAGGCCGCCTGGGCGCTCGACCGCAAGTGGCGCGGTGACCGCCTGCTCACGCCCGCTGCCGTGCTCGACGACCTGTCGCGTGTCTCGACGACCTCCGGCTGCGTGGCCGCCGCCCTTCGCGACTTGCTGCTGGGACGCATGGGCACTGCCGCGCAGAAGGTCTGGCGCGCCTACGCCGAGCGCCACCCGGGCGCCCGCGACCTCCATGCGGTCGAGACCGAGTCCGCGCTGGCTGCCATAACGGACGTCTGCCGTGCCATGGGTTGCGTTGGCGTCACCTGCTCTCGCGCCAAGAACGCCCGCGAGGACGCGTTGCCCCTGAGCAAGATCGTGAAGCTCGCGAGCGACACGCTCGAGCTTGTGAGCGTGGGCACCCATCCGGTCCTCGAGCCTGCGACCCATGGGCCCGAGCCCGTGCTCGAGGTTGCCATCGCCAGTCCCTCCGACGTCTCCCGGATGCCCGCCGCCTCGGCCGACGCGCTGGTAATGATGGGTCTCGACACCGTCGGCTCACCCGTCTCGTGCGACGAGGGGGCATATGCCCTTCTCGCCAGCAAGGTCGGCTGCGCCCCCCTGGCCGAGCCGCTGGAGCGCGTGCGCGCCACCATGCGCGCCTGCGTCGCCGTGCCGACGACGACGCTTCTGCTGGAGCGCCCGCTCGCCGACTCCGACTCCAAGCCGACGTATCCCGCCGTCATGCTGACCGAGCTTCTCGAGGCATACGGATACCACGGACGGCGCGGCGAGACGATGCCCCTCGGTGTTGCGAGCGCCGGTGAGGACCGCCTGGGCGAGAACATCTCGGCCTCGGGCAACCCCGACCGCCGCGTCGGCTCCTGCGACCCGTCCGTGGCAGGTCGCATCGACGCCGACCTGCGCGGCCTCGTGGTGGTCCCGCGCAACGGCTCGCCCGTCACGTCCGACCTTCGCCCGACGCTTTCCGCCTCGCAGATCGAGTCCTACCTCGAGTGCCCGTACAAGTGGTTCTCCCTGCGCAGGCTTGGCCTCGATGGCATCGACGCCGGTTTCTCCAATCTCGAGAAGGGCTCGTTCGTGCACCGCGTCCTGGAGGTCACGCACCGTGCGATGCTGCGCGAGGCGGCGGGCCTCCCCGCGTTCGGGGCACCCGCCGAGGCCTTCTGCGACCCGCGTGCGCGCCTGGCGCGCTCGCGCGTGAACGCGGCCACGCTCGCACGTGCGACCGAGCTGCTCGACTCCGAGTTCGACGCGCACCTGGCGCACCAGCGCATGAGGGCCCACAAGCGTTCCGACCAGGCGCTCGTTCCGCACGTGCCCTCACAGGACAAGCAACTCGAGCGACTGCGCGACGACCTTCGCTCGACGCTCGAGTTCGAGATGACGATTCTGGAGGGCTTCGAGCCAAGGTACTTCGAGATGCGCTTTGGCGGGTCGTCGGGCATCGCCGTCGACTATGCCGGCGCCGACTTCGTCGGCAGCATCGACCGCATCGACGTGGACGCGGCGGGCCACGCCATCATCATCGACTACAAGCACAAGTCGCGCCTGTTCAACGACTACGCGCTGGCGGACGGCGACGGCCTGGTGCCGGGCAAGCTGCCGCGCCACGTGCAGGCGCTCATCTACGCGCAGGTCGTGAGGAAGCATCTCGACAAGATGGGGCTTACGGCGGCAGGTGCCGTCTATTTGGGCACCGCGGGGACCCACGAGCTGTCGGGAGCCGTGCCTGACAGCATGATCGACCGTGTCTGGGGCCGTCCCCTGGGCTCGCGCGCCGCCCGCGTGACTGCCGGGCTCACCGTCTCGGAGTTCACCGAGCTGCTCGACAAGACCGAGGAAATGATTGCCGAGGCCATCGCTCGCATGGCGGCGGGTGACGTCGAGGCACGTCCCGTCGACGCCGCCGCATGCTCGTGGTGCCCGGTCGCAAACTGCGAGAGGAGGCTGGGCTAGATGGACTTCTCCCAGTTCAAGCCAGGACAGAGGCAGACGGTGACGACGCTCGACCGACCGCTCTTCGTGGCGGCAGGCGCCGGCTCCGGCAAGACCTTCACACTCACCCAGCGCGTGGTGTGGGCCCTGACGCCTGGCTCGGGCGAGGGCGGCAGGCCCTATCTCGACAGCCTCGACCAGGCACTTATCATCACCTTCACCAACGCCGCCGCGCTCGAGATCAAGGAGCGCGTACGTGGCGCCCTCAGGAGCCAGGGGCTTACCGAGGCTGCCCTGCAGGTGGACTCCGCCTGGATCTCCACCATCCATGGCATGTGCTCGCGCATCCTGCACGACCATGCGCTCGACCTTGGCCTCGACCCCGAGTTCAAGCTCGTCGCCGACGTGCTCGCCGCCGAGATGATGGAGACCGCCACCGAGTGCGCCATCCGTGACCTACAGGACGACCAGGACGTGCGCCGCCTGCTTGCCGCACACCCCGCTCGTGGGGGCGCGTCCGGCGGGGGCGACTCGGCGTCGAGCGCCGCCGGCATGGCACAGGCCTTGGCTGGCGCCGCGCTCGCGTGCCCGGGTGGCTTCGACTCGCTCGTGTGGGTCGGCAGGCAGCCAGACGTGACGTCGCTGGTCAACAGCCTCAAGATCTCATACGAGGCACTGCATGCCACCCGTGCGAGCAAGGTCGAGGCTGGCGAGGAGCTCGCGGGCTGGATCAACGACATCGACTTGTGGCTTGCCAGCGTCGCGCCGGCCAGCCGCGACGCCGCCGCACTGACCGACCTTCTGAGTGGGATCGGCCGCCCCAACGGCAACAAGTGGAGGCGTGCGGAGCAGAGGGATCTGTGTCGCGAGGCCACCGCCTGCTGGGCGGAGGTCAGCTGCGAGGCCGCCCTGGCGACAGAGCACGAGCTGCGCGAGCCGCTGACCAAGCTGGCGCGCAGGATCGTCGAGCACTATGACGAGGCCAAGGCCAAGGAGGGCGCCCTCGACAACGACGACCTCATGCTCAAGACCTTCGAGGCGTTCGAGGCCCATCCCGAGATCGCGCGCGAATATGCCGAGAAGTTCCGCCTGGTGATGGTCGACGAGTTCCAGGACACCAGCGAGCAGCAGGTCAAGATGATCAAGATGCTCTCGGGCCCCGATGCATGCCACCTGACCACGGTGGGCGATGCCCAGCAGTCCATCTACCGCTTCCGTGGCGCCGACGTGTCGGTCTTCCGCCGTCGTGGCGCCGACATGCCGGACGAGCTCAAGCCGACCATGGCGGACAACTTCCGCAGCCACGACGACGTCCTGCGCCTGGTCGCGCGCGTCTGCGGCGCCCAGGGCATGATCCCCGACTTCATGGACCTGGCCGCGGGCCGCGACGAGTCCAAGGTCAAGTATGCGGCGGCCGACGAGCCCCGTGTCTTCGTCGAGCTCGCGCGCGCGTTCAAGGACGGCAGGCGTTGCGTCGGCAGCGACTGCCGCTCGAGGGTCGCCGCCGAGCAGGTCGCCGACCGCCTGGCATGGCTCGCCAACGAGAAGGGCGTGCGCCCCGGCGACATGGCGCTGCTTCTGGGTCGCATGAAGAACACCGCCATGTACGTGGACGCCCTTCGCGACCGTGGGGTGGGTTGCGTGGTCACGGGAGGCTCGACCTTCTCGAGTGCCCCCGAGGTCCGGACCATGTCCCTGCTGCTGACCTCGCTCGCCAACCCACATGACACCGGCGCCCTGTTCCAGGTGCTGGCCTCGCCCATGTTCGGGCTCGATGCCAACGACCTGGTGCTTCTCGGCTCGCGCAAGCAGGACACGCTCGATGCCCCCTGCAAGCGCCCGATCGAGCGTGGCATGCTCGACCGCGAGCTGTACGGTGGCCACGAGCCCAGCGTGCGCCTGTCGCGGGCGTTCGAGGTCATGTCCCGTGCGTGGTCGAGCATGGGCGGCCGCCCATGCGCCGACGTTCTTCTGGACGTGGCCCGCGAGAGCGGTTGGCTTGCGCGTCTGGAGGCGGCCGGTCCCGAGGGGCAGGCGCGTGCCGCGAACGTGCTCGCCGCGGTGCGCCACGTCCGCGAGCTGTGCGAGGACCTGAGCCTGGGCGTGGCGCGTGCCGCGACCGAGTTCGCCCTGTGGCTGGACGTGGCCAAGGCCGCGCCCGCCTCGCTCATGGGCGGCGACGCGAACGTCGTGCGCGTCATGACGGTGCATGCGTCGAAGGGTCTGGAGTTTCCCGTGGTCGCCGTCGCGGAGTGCATGGGCGACCCCGCGGTTCCCGCCTCGAAGAAGAGCTGTCTCACGGTCGCGGACGGCGACCGCGTCCTTGCCTCGCTGCGCTCGAAGGACTTCTCGACCGCCAAGGACATGGTCGTTCCCGACGAGGTCAACGAGGGCTCGTCGCTCGTCGACTGGCGCCTGTACCTCGAGGAACGCGACAACGCCGAGGAGGCTGCCGAGAAGGTCCGCCTGCTCTACGTCGCCCTCACGCGCGCTCGCGAGGCGCTCGTGGTGAGCTTCTCGACCCAGGTCGAGAAGAACGGCCTGTCGCCCGTCCTGGCGGGACAGGTCTACCGCGCCCTCTTTGGGGACGAGGTGGTCGAGGCGGGCTTGTCCGAGTTCGACTACGGCGGCTCGCGCCCCGGGGTCGTGCGCTGCCTCGAGCTCCAGCCGTCGGTCGACGAGGCCACGGGCGAGAAGGTCGTCGAGGTCGAGGCCGCGGGCTCGATGGACGTCACGCGGCTTGCCGCCGCGTCCCAAGACCGGGACGGCCAGGCACCCGCGCCGTCCTTCTCGCTATACGAGTCTCGCGACCCCGAGCTTGGCCCTGCCCGCCCGGCACGGGCGCGTACCGGCGTCTACAGCTACTCCGCGGTGATGGCCACGGCCAACGGCGAGGCCGTCCCGGACGACCTGCCGGCGACCACGTCGTTCAGCGCCGCCGTGGGCGACTTGGGCCGTGCGGGCGACCAGGAGGTCCTGCGGGCCGCCGCGCACGCCGACAACCCCGACGACGACCAACCCCGCGCCACCAGCCTGGGATCGGCGTTCCACGAGCTGGCGCAGCTCATGGCCGAGACGGGCTCCTATCCCGACGAGGCGATCGTGGGCAACGTCGCCCGCGCGTGGGGATGCTCGCGCGCACAGCGCGAGCGGCTGGACGTCGCCCTGCGTCGCTGGTGGGGCTCGGACGTCCGTGCCGAGGCCATTGCGCACGACGTCGTGGTGCCCGAGGCGCCGTTCTTCTGCGAGCGTCCCGCCCAGCTGGGGGAGTACGTCGACGGTGCGATCGACCTTCTGTGCTACGACCGCGGCTCCGACCGAGCCTTGGTGGTCGACTACAAGACCGGTGACGCCGACCGCGACGCGGACTCGCTGCGCCGCGCGCACGAGCTGCAGGCGCGCATGTACGCGGACGTCCTTCTTGGCAGGGGCAGCAGTCACGTGGAGTGTGCCTTCGTGTGCGTCGAGCGCGACGACGGCCACGGCGGGCCTGTGGTTGTTAGGTATGCGTTCGATGAAGCCCCAGGAAGCAAGAACTAGCGTTCTATTTTTGTTCGTGCCATGAGCTATTCTCGGTATGCGCCCCTGCGAAGGGGCGCATGACATACGGCAATCGAAGGGATTTCCAAACACATGGCGTTCGTCCACCTGCACAACCACTCGGACTTCTCGATCCTGGATGCCGCCACGCGCATCCCGGACATGGTCAAGAAGGCCGTCGACGAGGGCATGCCCGCCATCGCCCTGACCGACCATGGCTACATGTTCGGCATCCCCAACTTCGACCTCGAGTGCCGCAACTACAACGACGATTGCGCGGATGCCAAGCAGTGGAGGCATGACCGCGAGTGCTACCAGAAGGGCTGGGAGCTCGAGGAGCCCGAGCCCGACGCGCCCGACGCGCCCGTCCACCAGCGCGCCCACGCCCAGTGGGAGCGTGATGTGGCCGCCTGGGAGGCGAGCCACGACCTGGCCGCGCTCGACGCGACCAAGCCCGCGCCGCTGATCAAGCCCATCTTCGGCTGCGAGGCATACTTCATCACCGACGAGTACCACGAGAAGAAGTCCCCGCAGCTCAGGTTCCACCTGATCCTTCTTGCCAAGAACGAGCGCGGCTACGTCAACCTCATGAAGATGATGTCCAAGGCCGCCAACGAGGAGTTCTACTACCGCCCACGCACCACGCTGGACATGCTGCGCGAGTATCACGAGGGCATCATCTGCCAGAGCGCCTGTGTCCAGGGCATCATCCCCTGGAACATCCGCAACGGCAACTTCGACGAGGCCGAGCGCTGGGCCCTCACCTTCAAGGAGATCTTCGGGGACGACTTCTACATCGAGATCCAGGACCATGGCCTGCAGCCGCCCGAGTGGAACGGCTGGTCGGACCGCACGCTGTCCGAGTACCTGGTCAAGCTCGCGAAGAAGCTCGACATCAAGGTCGTTGCCACAAACGACGTCCACTACCTCACGCGCGAGGACGCCCAGGTGCAGGACGTCCTCAGCTGCATCGGCACCGCGTCTCACATCGACGACGAGAACCGCAAGAAGATGACGGGCACCGAGTTCTACCTCAAGACCGAGGACGAGATGCGCCAGATCTTCGACTGGTGCCCGGAGGCATGCGACAACACGCTCGAGATCGCGCGCAAGTGCGACTTCGAGCTCGACTGGTCGAGCATGTTCCTGCCCAAGTTCCCTGGCCTGGAGGAGGGGGAGACCTCCGAGGAGCGCTTCCACAAGGAGTGCGAGAAGGGCCTCGCGCAGCACTACGGACCCGACTGGAAGAACGTCGTCATCAACGGCATCAACGTCGAGGAGCGCTTTGAGTACGAGTACGACATCATCTGCACCAAGGGATTCGCGGACTACTTCCTGATCGTCCAGGAGTACGTCATGTGGGCAAAGCGGAACGGCATCGGCGTCGGCCCGGGCCGTGGCTCGGCGGCGGGCGCGATCGTCGCCTACGCGATGAACATCACCGCCTTCGACCCGCTCGAGAACGGCCTGATGTTCGAGAGGTTCCTGTCCCCGCAGCGCACCGAGATGCCCGATATCGATATGGACTTCGACGATGAGCGTCGCCTCGAGGTCGTGCAGCACGTCCGCGAGCTGTACGGTCCCGAGCGCGTCTGCCACGTCATCACCTATTCGACCATCAAGGCCAAGCAGGCCATCAACGACGCCAACCGCGTCCTGGGCTTCCCCGTCTACATGGGCCAGAAGCTCTCGAAGATGGTCTCGAGCGATCCCAAGGTCAAGCTCAAGTGCGTTCTGGAGAAGACCCCTGGCAAGGAGGACTGGTTCAGCCAGGACTTTGCCGACGAGTACCGCAAGGACCCCGACGCCCGCCGCGTCATCGACGCGGCCCTCTCGATCGAGGGCCTCACGCGAGGCGAGGGCGTCCACGCCTGCGCCGTCCTCATCGCCCCGACCCCCGTCAACGACCATGTGCCGACCAAGCTCGACACCAAGGGCGGAGTCGAGATCACCCAGTACGAGGGTCACTCGGTCGCGGACATGGGCCTGCTGAAGATGGACTTCCTGGGCCTGCGAACGCTCACGGTCATCTCGAAGGCGCTGGCCAACATCCGTGCGAGCCATCCCACGCCCGCCGACATCGAGGCCATGCCCGAGAACGTGAGGCGCACCATCAAGCCTGGCGCCACCTGCGTGGACATCGACGTAGACAAGATCCCGTTCGACGACCCCAAGATCTACGAGCTCATGGGCAGCGGACGCACCGCCGGCGTCTTCCAGGTCGAGTCCGGCGGCATGACGGCGACCATCAAGAACATGCAGCCCAAGGAGTACCGCCAGGTCGTCGCACTTATCGCCCTGTACCGCCCCGGTCCCCTGGGCGCGGGCATGGTCACCAGCTACATCAACCGCATGAACGGCAAGGAGCCCATCGTCTTCTACGACGACAGGCTCTCCGAGATCCTGGACGAGACGTACGGCACGATCGTCTACCAGGAGCAGGTCATGCAGATCTCCGTCAAGATGTCGAACTTCTCGGCAGGAGAGTCTGACAGCCGCATCCGAAAGCCGGTCGCGAAGAAGAAGATCAAGCTGTTGACCTCGACGGTGTTCCACTGGGACAACGGCAAGGACGAGACGACCTACGACCACTGGATGAACGGTGCCGTCGACAACGGCTACAAGCGCGAGACCGCCCAGCGCATCTGGGACGACGTCCTCGAGTTCGCCTCGTACGCGTTCAACAAGTCGCACTCTGCCGGCTACGCCATCCTCGTCATGCAGACGGCCTGGCTGAAGGCCTACTTCCCGCGCGAGTACATGGCGTCGGTCCTCACGTCCTACATGGGCAAGACCGAGAAGATCGTCCACTACGTCAGCTCGTGCCGGCACGAGGGAATCCAGATCCTGCCGCCTGACGTCAACGAGTCCGGACGCGACTTCACCGCAACCAAGGACGGCGTGCGCTTTGGCTTCGCCGGCATCCGTGGGGTGGGCGAGGGCGCGGCCGACTGCATCATCGCCGAGCGCGAGCGTGGCGGCGCCTTTAGGGACCTGTACGACTTCGTCGACCGCGTCGATTCGTCGCAGGCCAACCGTCGAGTGGTCGAGGCCCTGGTCAAGGCCGGCGCCTTCGACTCGACCGGCTACACGCGCATGCAGTGCATGCACTTCGTCGACAAGAACAACCCCGAGAACGTCATCGATGCCGCGACGAGGCGCCAGAAGGACCGCTCCACCGGCCAGACCTCGCTGTTCGACATGTTCGGCGACGTCGAGGGGTCGGGCTTCGACGAGCACGCGCCCGCGCCCGACGGCATCGAGTGGGACCGTCGCATGAAGCTCGCGCTGGAGAAGGAGGTCCTGGGCATCTACGTCTCGGACCACCCGCTGCGTCCGTTCGAGTACGCGCTGTCCAAGGCGCGCGACTACACCATGGGCCAGATCGAGGAGTCCGACGAGGTCGTCGACCCGGTGACAGGCGCCGCCAAGTCCGTCTACAAGGTGCCCGAGGGCAAGGACATCTGGTTCGCGGGCATGGTCAGTGGCCTGCAGAAGAAGAACACCAAGAAGGGCGACTCGATGGCGATCGTGACCCTCGAGGACATCGAGGGAGAGGTCACCGTCGTCGTGTTCCCGAAGCTGTACAAGCAGTGTGCCGCCGCACTGACGGGCGAGATCGACCCGGCGACCGGCGAGGCCATGGGCGACGCCTTCATCCGCGTGTGTGGCAAGCTCGAGCGCGGCGATCGTGGCGTGCAGGTCATCGCCCAGAGGGTCGAGGCGCTGGCGCTCAACGAGAAGACTAACCGTCCCAGGACGCTCGAGGTCATCATCCCGTCGCACAGGCTCACGCGCGGCTTCATGGAGCAGCTGTCGAGCATCTTCTCGCACTACGAGGGCATGGACCATGCCGAGATTCGCGTGGAGATGTCGACGGGCGAGACCATGCGTATGGAGCTGCCCGTGAAGATCGACGCACGCAACATGGTTCTGTTTGCCGAGGTCGACGACCTTCTCGGTCGTGACGGCAAGGCAGTGGTGGGCTAGGCGGCGTCCCTTTGGGCGGGTACAATCGAACATCGTTTGACAGATAGAGACGAACCGACAAGGAGAGAACCATGGCAGACAACGACGGCAAGAAGTGCTCCGTCCACTACCGCGGAACCCTGGATGACGGCACCCAGTTCGACAGCTCGTACGACCGCGGCCAGACCCTGGACTTCACCTGCGGCGCCGGCCAGATGATCAAGGGCTTCGATGCGGCCGTGCGCACCATGGAGCCGGGCGAGAAGCGCACCGTGAGGCTGGAGCCCGCCGACGCCTACGGCGAGCGCCGCGAGGACATGGTCATTGACTTCCCGGCCAGCGAGGTGCCCAACATCTCCGAGATGCACGCCGGCGACCGTGTGATGCTGCAGGGCCCAGGCGGCATGCCCGTTCCCGCCACCATTGCCGAGGTCACTGCCGAGAAGGTCGTCGTGGACGCCAACCATGAGCTGGCCGGCAAGAGCCTGACCTTCGAGATCGAGCTCGTCTCGGTCGAGTAGGTCGTGTCGCCGCGTCCGCGAGTTGCGGGCGTTCCGATATGACGCGTCATGTGTGGGCCCCGTGAAGACGGGGCCCTTTTTCATGCGTAAGGCGGACCGTTCGGGTTTGTCGTGAATAGAACGGTACTTCTCGGCAATAATGACACCAAGCAAGTAACATTTAATGCGCGCGGCGGGCGGCAAAGCCCCGTCGAGCGCACGAGGAAGGGAGAGGCCATGTCCGACGTCAAGTTCTATCGCTGCAAGCACTGCGGCAACCTCGTTGCCGTCATCGAGGATGGCGGCCCGGTGCCCGTCTGCTGCGGCGAGCCCATGCAGCTGCTGGTCGCGGGCGAGGTCGACGCCGCTGTCGAGAAGCATGTCCCCGTCGTCACCGTCGACGGCGACCATGCCAAGGTCAGCGTGGGCGAGGTTGCCCACCCGATGACCGACGCCCACTACATCCAGTGGGTGGCCGTCGCCAACGGCGACAAGCTGATTGTCAAGCACCTGCACCCGGGCGACGCGCCCGAGGTCGGCTTCTGCGCCCACGCCGTCGAGGGCGCCACGGTCTACGCCTACTGCAACCTGCACGGACTCTGGAAGACCCAGGCCTAGCAATCGGGTTCGGTAGTTCCGGGCCTCACAACCGGCTCGCCGGCCACCCTGGCCGAGCGACCGACAGCGAAGGGTCGCATCGCCAAGGTGCGACCCTTTTGCATGGCCGCCCGTTCAATCTGCGCTAGCCTAATGGGTGCAAAAAACAAGAGCCAGTCACGACACCCCGCTCCCGCGGGGCGACGACATATACGAAGTGCGACTTCTGCGCCAAAAGCGCAGCTGAGCACGGAGTATATGCCGTCGCCTATGGGAGGGAACGGGGCTACGGGAGGAACCATGAGGATCGCGATTGCCCAGATGGGAAGCCGTGCGGGCTCCTTTGCCCAGACGGTCGAGCGCATGCTGGCGCAGGCGAGGGTCGCCGCTAGCCAGGATGCCCGCCTGATCGCGTATCCCGCGCCTGTGCTATGCGGCTGCGACGCCCGTGCCCTGGCGGACGACGACGAGTTCTTCTCGGACTGCGCCCATGCCCTGGGCGACCTTGCCCGCGACCTGCCCATCCGTGCGGTCGTGCCAGTGCTTGCCCAGGCGGCCGACGCGCCCTACGAGGAGGTCGTCTATATCGAGGAGGGCCGTCTCGTGCCGTTGCGCATGGCCGCCGCGGTGGCTCGCGGAGATGACTCGGAGCAGGCGACGGCTGCCGACCTTTCGCAGGGCGCGATTGGGTTCACGGTGGATGGCGCCAGCCTCGGTGTCGCGTTGGGACTAGACGGGCTAGACGACCTCAAGGACTCTGGGCTTGACCTCGATGCCGTGCTGTACCTGCCCTTCTCGGGCTTCTCGACGGATGACGAGTCCACCGCGCTTGCGCCCGCGGTGGCAAACGGCGGCCCGGTGGCATCTGCCGCGTCGTCGCTCAACGCATGGATGGTCGCGGTCGGAGCCGTGGGCGCCTATGGTGAGCAGGTCTTTTGTGGAGGCAGCTTTGTCATGGCCCCGTGGGGCGAGCTGGCCTGCGCGCTGCCGTCCTTCGAGGAGGCACTCGTGACCTGTGAGGTTGAAATCAGCTCCGAGGGGCCCTTGGACAAGCCCGTAAACTGCGTCCCGTACAAGCGTGCCCCCTTCCTGTGGGAGGCGTTGGTCCTTGCGGTTCGTGACATGGTCTTCTCGGGAGACCTGGTTGCGTCGGCCGCCGGGCAGGCTGGCGGGTGCGGCGCCTGTGTCGCCCTTACGGGAGACCTGGCGAGCTCCGTCGTCGCCGCGATTGCCTGCGACGCCTTGGGCCCGACCAGGGTTCGCGGCCTGATCGTGGGCCATGGGGATGCGGACGCCGTGGTCGACGCACGCGAGCTTGCCCACAACCTGCGCATCGAGACGAGCGAGATGACGATGCGTGACGTGTCCGACGCGGTTTGCACGCTTGGCCTGGACGCGTCCGACCCATGCTCTGCGGCCTCGGTGGTCGCCTGTGCCCTTGCGGGTATGGCCCGCAGGCTGGGCTACGTCGCCCTTTCCTGTGCGGACAAGACCGAGTGGGCGCTCGAGGGTGACCTCGCGCGCGCGGCCGCCGGGTCGCTGGCGCCGGTGGGCGACGTCTACCGAAGCGACTTGATCGCGCTTGCGCTGGCGAGAAACACCGTCTCGCCCGTCATCCCCGCGGCATGCCTCGCCCGTTATCGTGTGCCCGACGTGGCGGGCATCGGCTTTGCGGGCATAACGCGCGAGTCGCGCGTGAGCGCGGTCGACGCGGTCCTTCTCCTTACGGTGGAGCAGGGCGTACCCGTCGGCGAGGTCGCTTCCGGCCAGGCCCACGCCCAGCTTGTCGAGGGGGTCTGCGATCGTCTGCGATCGCCCGTGTCCGCCGCGCGCGACATGCCCGCGTGTCCCACGGTCTCCGGTCGCACCCTGTCCGAGGATGCGTGGCCGCTCGGGTTTGCCTGGCGCGACCACCCGCGCGACACCGAGGAGCGTTCGCGCGACGGCAAGGCCCTCGACTCGCTGGCCGACGGTGCCCAGGACGCCGTGAGGAGGGTCGCCGCGGAGCAGGGGTCCAGAAACGACGAGCAGGTGGGTGACGTCATCGAGATGTTGCGTGACCTGATGGACGGTGCGGGTCTCAAGATCGAGGGGGAGGACCCCTGGGGCTCGGGGCTCTTCTCGGAAAACTGACTCGCGGACATGCCCCCGCGGCGCCCCGCCTGTGATACACTCGAACGGATGTTCGAGGAAAGGTAAACGAGTGGTCATCATGGGCATTGACCCGGGCTTGGCAAACACGGGGTGGGGAATCGTCGAGACACGCGGCACGCTTGCGCGCGCCCGTGCGTACGACTGCATCCACACCTCGTCGCGCGACAAGCTGGACCACAGGCTTGGGCTCATCTACAACGCGATCGGTCATGCCATTCGCGACTTTGACCCCGACGCCGTTGCCATCGAGGGCATCTACTTCGGGCAGAACACCCGCTCGGCCATCTGGACGGCGCATGCGCGTGGTGCCGCGATCGCGGCGTGCGCGTCGGCCGGCGTCGAGGTGGGCGAGTATACCCCCATGCAGATCAAGCAGTCGGTCGTCGGTACGGGCTCTGCCGATAAGTACCAGGTCACCTACATGGTCAGGCGCATCCTGGCGCTGGACCACGACCCCAAGCCCGACCACTGTGCGGACGCGTTGGCGGCGGCCGTTTGCCACGCCAACACCTCGCGCACGAAGTCGATCGCAACCTCCGACGGAAGGGCAGTCAAGTGATCGTACAGCTCACGGGAACTCTCATCGAGGCGTCGCCGAGCCATGTCGTGCTCGACGTGTGCGGCGTCGGTTACGAGATGCGTTGCTCCGCACAGACGGCGGCGTCGCTGCCTGCGGTGGGGGAGGCGGGCGTCACGCTGCTCACGCGACTCAACGTGCGCGACACCGCCGTATCGCTCTTTGGCTTCGCCTCGCGCGAGGAGCGCGCCCTGTTCGACCGCCTCGTCGCCATCTCGGGCGTGGGCCCCTCGCTGGCGCTCTCGGTTCTGTCGACCTTCTCCCCGTCAGCCTTTGCGGGCGTCGTGCTCGCGGGTGACGTGACGAGCATGGCGACGGTCCCCGGCGTTGGCAAGAAGCTGGCGACGAGGCTCGTCACCGAACTGCAGGACGCCTTTGCCAAGGACGCCAACCTCATTGGGCTGGCGGGCTCGGAGGCTCCCGCTGCCGCGCCAAAGACGGGGGCTGCCGCAGCCTCGACCGTCGAGCAGGACGTGGAGGCGGCGTTGCTGTCGATGGGCTTCTCGCCCCAGGAGGTCGAGGTCGCCCTTGCCGGCCATGAGGAGGCGGGCGCCACCACGGTCGAGGCTGCTGTCGGCTATGCCCTGCGCAGGCTTGGAGGTGGTGCGTGATGTGGGAGGCAAACCCCATGCAGGACCTGTTTGGCTCTGGAACCAAACCCGGACAGACGGGTGGCATGTCGCGCGTGACCGGCGAGCAGCGCAGCGTGACCTCGCAGCTCACCGAGGATGACCTCGAGGTCGACCGCACGCTACGACCCAAGACCCTCGACCAGTACGTTGGCCAGGAGCGCGTCCGAGAGAACCTTCGCGTTCTCATCGACGCTGCAAAGTCGCGCGAGGAGCCGCTCGACCACGTGATCTTCTCGGGGCCTCCGGGCCTTGGTAAGACGACGCTGGCAACGGTCCTGGCAAACGAGATGGGATCCAAGCTGCATACGACGAGCGGCCCCGCCATCGAGCGTACGGGTGACCTCGCCGCCATCCTGACCAACCTCGAGGCGGGCGACGTTCTGTTCATCGACGAGATTCATCGCCTGAACCACTCGATCGAGGAGGTCCTGTACCCGGCGATGGAGGACTTCTCGCTCGACATCGTCATTGGCAAGGGGCCCGCCGCCCGCTCCATCAGGCTGGACATCCCGCGCTTCACCCTGGTGGGTGCCACGACGCGCACGGGCCTTCTCACCGGGCCGTTGCGCGACCGCTTTGGCATCTCGTTCAGGCTGGACTATTACACGGTCGAGGAGCTTGCCAAGATCGTGGAGCGTTCGGCCGAGATCCTTGGCGTCGGCATCGACCACGACTCCGCCGTCGAGGTCGCCAGCAGAAGCCGTGGCACGCCACGACTGGCAAACAGGCTGCTCAAGCGCGTGCGCGACTATGCGCAGGTTCGCGCCGACGGAACGATCACCTGGCAGGTCGCCTCGGAGGCGATGTCTTTCTTCGAGATCGACGAGCTTGGCCTCGACTGGATGGACGTGAAGATCCTCACGGCCCTGTGTTCGACGTTCAGGGGTCGCGCGGTCGGCCTCTCGACGGTCGCGAGTGCCGTGGGTGAGGATGCGTCTACAATCGAGGACGTCTACGAGCCCTATCTGTTGCAGCGTGGACTCATCATCCGTACGCCGCAGGGCAGAAGGGCAACACCCGGTGCCTTCGAGCACCTGGGAATGGAAGTCCCGGCCGACTGACCGGGTCGTATTGCTCGGGAGGAAGCATGCTGCAGCGCGACTACGTCCTTGCCCAGATCAACCTGTTCGTCCAGACGGTGCTGGAGCCCCTGCGCCTGGCGCTCGAGGAGCTTGACCTCGACTCGGTCCACACCGTGGAGCAGGCCGTCGGAAAGCTCATCGACCTCGACGCCGACACGGCGCTGGCCCTGTCGCCCGATTCGCTCGTCACCATGATGCAGCTCTCTGGCATCGGTGACTCCGTCGCGGGTTACGCGAGCTATGCCCTCGCGCGCATCGCGGACTCCTACGAGCGCATGGGTAAGAAGCAGACCGCCGGGGTCCGTCGTGACCAGGCGCGAAAGGTCGCCGTTGCCTTCGGCTGGAACCTCTCCGACATCCCCGAGGAGTTCGAGGACCTCGAGAAGCGCCTGAGGGGCTAGGCCGCCAGCCGCGCACAAGGCACTTCTCGGCAGATACGACGGGCCCGGCGTTGTACGCTAGGCCCGTTGCACATAACCACGCGTCATAGACGAGGAAGGACGATCGAATGCTCTCCGATATCGAGATCGCGCAGACAGCCACTCCCGAGCCCATCCAGGACGTGGCGAAGCGCATCGGCATCGCGCCCGAGTACCTGATCCCCTACGGTCACGACAAGGCCAAGGTCGACTACAACGTCCTGGCGGGCGACCCCGCCCCCAAGGCCAAGCTCGTGCTGGTCACGGCCATGAACCCGACCCCCGCGGGCGAGGGCAAGACCACGACCACCATCGGCCTGGCCGACGCCCTCAACCGCATGGGCAAGAACCCCGTGGTCGCCCTGCGCGAGCCCTCCCTGGGCCCCGTCTTTGGCATCAAGGGCGGCGCCGCGGGCGGCGGCTACGCCCAGGTCGTCCCCATGGAGGACATCAACCTGCACTTCACGGGCGACTTCCACGCCATCGGCGCCGCCAACAACCTGCTTGCGGCCATGCTCGACAACCACATCAAGCAGGGTAACGCCCTGGGCATCGACCCGAGGCGCGTCACCTGGAAGCGCTGCGTCGACATGAACGACCGCCAGCTGCGCAACGTCATCGATGGCCTGGGCGGCGTCGCCAACGGCATGCCGCGCGAGGACGGCTTCGATATCACCGTCGCCTCCGAGGTCATGGCCGTGCTGTGCCTGGCCACCTCGATCACCGACCTCAAGGAGCGACTGTCCCGCATGGTCGTGGGCTACACCTTCGACCGCAAGCCCGTGACCGCCGGTCAGCTCAAGGCCGCGGGCGCCATGGCCGCCCTGCTCAAGGACGCCCTCAAGCCCAACCTCGTCCAGACGCTCGAGCACACGCCCGCGTTCGTCCACGGTGGTCCGTTCGCCAACATCGCCCATGGCTGCAACTCGGTCATGGCCACGCGTCTGGCCATGCACTTCGGCGACATCGCGATCACTGAGGCGGGCTTCGGCGCCGACCTGGGTGCCGAGAAGTTCTGTGACATCAAGTGCCGTATGGCCGGCCTCAAGCCCGACGCCTGCGTCGTCGTGGCCACCGTCCGCAGCCTCAAGTACAACGGCGGAGTCGCCAAGAACGAGCTGAACGCCGAGAACCTCGACGCGCTGCGTGCCGGCATCCCCAACCTGCTGCGCCACGTCTCCAACATGACCGATGTCTTCGGCCTGCCCACCGTCGTCGCCATCAACCGCTTCCCGACCGACACCGAGGCAGAGATCGAGCTGGTGCGCGAGGAGTGCGCCAAGCTCGGCGTCAACGTTGCCCTGTCCGAGGTCTGGGCCCGTGGCGGTGCCGGCGGCGAGGAGCTTGCCCGCGAGGTCCTGCGCCTGGTGGAGCAGCCCTCCGACTTCGCCTTCTCCTACGAGCAGGACACCCCCGTCGCCGAGGCCATCGAGACCGTCGCCAAGCGCGTCTACCATGCCGACGGAGTCGACTTCACCGTCGCCGCGAAGAAGCAGATCGCCCAGCTTGAGGAGAACGGCTTTGGCAACCTGCCCGTGTGCATGGCCAAGACCCAGTACTCCTTCACCGACGACCAGCACAGGCTCGGTGCACCCGAGGGCTTCCGTATCACGGTGCGCGAGGTTCGCGTGGCCGCAGGCGCTGGCTTTGCCATCGCGCTCACCGGCTCCGTCATGACGATGCCCGGCCTGCCTAAGGTTCCGGCAGCCGAGAACATCGACGTGACGCCCGAGGGTAAGATCGTCGGCCTGTTCTAACCTGTTGCGACCAGACGCCTTTTGCCTATTTGCCACGGCCCGCCTGCCCTTCTCGGCAGCGGGCCGTGGCTCGCTTGTCGTGTGGCGGCGAATCGCCAGTTGCGCCGGCGCGGGATGTGCCCCGCTGGGCGGAGCATCGTATTTCTCGGCAGGCGAGTGAGTTTCATGGGGTAGACTAAACCGCGTGGCTGCGCGAGAGCGTGGTTGCTGTATCGCGCCGCCAGGCGCAATCGTGTTGCCCCGCGGGGCAAAGAAAGAAAGGCACGTCATGGCACAGGGTACTGTTAAGTGGTTCAACCCGGACAAGGGCTACGGCTTCATCTCTCGCGAGGATGGCGACGATCTGTTCGTCCACTACTCCGAGATCAAGATGGACGGCTTCAAGACCCTGGACGAGGGCCAGGCTGTCGAGTTTGAGGTCACCACTGGCCAGAACGGCAAGCTCCAGGCTTCCAACGTCCACAAGCTCTAAGAGCTGGCCCGAGTCTCGTATATAGATACTTGACTTAGCCGGGACCCCCGATTCGTTGGGGGTCCCTTTTTTATTTCGAGAATGCCAGGCGAGAAGTGCCTGGCGAGAAGTGCCTGCGTCCTCTAGCGGCCCAGGTCGCGCCAGTCACACAGCAGCATGTCCGCCGCCGCGGATACCGCGGGGACGTCCTGCGTCTCGTCGCCCGAGCACACGGCACAGGTGGCCATGCCTGCCGCGCGGGCGCTCCTGAGCGCGGGCGCGATGTCCTCGAAGGCGACGCATGAGCTCGCGGGCACGCCAAGGCGCCGCGCGGCCTCGAGGTAGATGTCGGGGTGGTTCTTGTCGCGGGTGACGTCGTTGCCGTAGACGACCGCGTCAAACAGGTCCTCGACGTCGATGCGCGGCGCCAGCGAGCCAAGCACGCGCGAGTCGTTGGTGGTCGCGAGGGCGCACGGCACGCCGGCGGCGCGAAGCGAGCGGACGTACCTCTCGGCACCCGGGCGAAGCTCCACCAGGCGCGGGTACAGCTCGCTTCCCATGGCATCCCACTCGCGGCAGATCGCCTCGGGGGTCTCGTCCAACCCGTAGCGTTCGATGACGTACTCGGCGCCTTTGGAAAAGCCGCGCGAGGCGAGCTCGGCGGACAGGTCGGGCGTCCACTCGATGCCCCGCGACTCCAGAAAGACGTGGTCGACCTGCGACCAGACGTGACCCGACCGTGCGATGGTGCCGTCAAAGTCGAAGACCGCGGCGCCGAACGAGAAGGGCCACAGCTCGCGTGGCACCTCGCGTCGCGTGTGACCCTCGCGCAGGCCGCCGTTGTTGCCGCCGGCGCACGCGACGCATCCGGCACAGGCCACGCCATCGGCATGCCCGACGACGCCTGCCGGCACGGGCCCTGCCTTGTGGTGGAGGTTGGACATCGTCAGCCCTTCTCGGTCGTTCGCATATGCGGAAAAGTCTAGCATGCGCACGCGATACACTGGGAGACGTATGCAACGAGACGTGCGGCATGCGGCCCCTCGGCGCTGGCATGCCGTGCCAACAAAATGCGAAAGGGGAGCCAACATGGCCGACGAGAAGCTCATGAGCGACGTCGAGAAGTACGTGGACGAGGTCTGGGAGGACGTCGTCGCCGACATCGACGACCTGATCCAGGTCGAGAGCGTCGAGGACCGCGACCACGCCGCGGAGGGCATGCCCTTTGGCCCCGCCCCGCGCGAGGCGCTCGACCGCGCCCTGGCCATGGCGGAGCGCCTTGGCCTCAAGACGACCAACTGCGACGGTTGGATCGGCTTCGGCGACATCGAGGGCAAGGCCGGCCAGATCGCGACGATCGCCCACACCGACATCGTGCCCGTCGGTCTGGGCTGGCACTTCGACCCGCTCAAGCTCACCCGCAAGGACGGCTTCCTCATCGGACGCGGAGTGATGGACGACAAGGGCCCCTTCGTCCTGTCGCTGTATGCCGCCCACTACCTCAAGCGCCTGTCCGACGCCTCCGGCGAGCCTTTGCCCCACACCCTGCGCTGCATCGTCGGCTGCAACGAGGAGACGGGCATGGCCGACGTCGACTACTACCTGGCCCACTACGACGAGCCCGACTTCCTGTTTACCCCGGACGCCGACTTCCCGCTCATCTGTGGCGAGAAGGGCCGCGTGCAGGCAGCCTTCACCTCTGCCGACCTTACTGGCGGCCGCATCGCCGAGCTCGATGGCGGCACCGTCGCCAACGCCGTGTGCGGCCTTGCCACGGCCCTCGTGTCCGCCGACGCCGACGCGCTTCCCGCAGCCGACGCGATCGACGTCGAGGCCGCGGGCGAGGGCATGGTCCGCCTGACGGCCCACGGCAAGGGCGGCCACGCCTCGATGCCCGCCGGGACCGTCAACGCCATCGGCCTGCTTGTCGACTACCTGCTGGACAACGGCATCTGCTCCGACGCCGAGCGCGACTACCTGGAGCTCGAGCGCAAGATCATGGGCTCCACCGACGGCTCGACCCTGGGCATCGCCGCGACCGACAAGGTCTTCGACCCGCTGACCTGCATCGGCGGCACCGTCCGCACCAAGGACGGACGCATCACGCAGACCATCGACTCGCGTTACCCGAGCTCCATCACCTCCGACGCGATCGAGAAGGCCCTGCGCGAGGTCGCCGAGGCCCACGGTGCTACGCTCGAGATCCAGAGCGCGACCGACCCGTTCCTCACCGACCCCGACTCGCCCGAGGTCAAGACCCTCGTCGCGACCTACAACGAGCTCACCGGCTCCGACGGTCACGCCTTCACCATCGGCGGAGGCACCTACGCCCGCCACTTCAGGCGTGCGGCGGCCTTCGGCCCCAACGACCCCGGCTTCGAGTTCCCCGACTGGGTCGGTCCCGAGCACGGCCCCGACGAGGGCATCGCCGAGTCGCAGCTCAAGCTCGCGCTCAAGATTTACATCGTGGGCCTGGTGCGCCTGATGGGCCTGGCCGAGTAGGGACGGGCGCAGGCTCCGTCGTAGGGTACGGGCCAAGCGTCCTTCTCGGCAGGCGAATATCCAATAATTGTGGAGAGTGGAGGGGTGTCGCCAAGGCGCCCCTCCCTTTGCCGTTCTACCCCTCCCGCCTGCGGGCGAACGGCGGCATGCATGCTTCGCTTCGACTAAAATGCAACTTGTATATTGTTCCCTTCGAGTAACGGGGGTGCCAACATGGCAGGCGAGCAGCTCAAGCAGGACATTGCCAACTACGTCGACGAGGTCTGGGAGGACGTCGTCACCAACATCGACCGCCTGGTCCGCATCGAGAGCGTCGAGGACCTCGAGCATGCCGAGCCCGGCAGCCCCTGGGGCCCCGGCCCCCACAAGGCCCTGCGCGAGGCCTGCGACATCGCCGCCGAGCTGGGCCTCGAGGCCACCGACTGCGACGGCTACATCGGCTACGCTGACCTCCCCGGCACCTCCGAGCGTCAGCTCGCGATGATCGCCCACTCCGACATCGTCCCGCTGGGCACCGGCTGGACCGTCGACCCGCTCAAGGTCACCCGCAAGGATGGCTACCTCATGGGCCGCGGCGTCATCGACGACAAGGGCCCGCTGGTCCTCATGCTCTACGCGGCCCACTACTTCGCCCGCGCCGGCAAGCCTATGCCCTACACCATCCGCTGCATCATCGGCAGCAACGAGGAGACCTCGATGGGCGACGTCGAGTGGTACCTCGAGCACCAGCCGCAGCCCGCGTTCCTGTTTACCCCGGACGCCGACTTCCCCCTGTGCTATGGCGAGAAGGGCGGCTACTCCTGCATCGTGACCTCCGCCGAGCTCGGCGAGGACCGTCGCATCGTCGACTTCACGGGCGGCACCGTCGGCAACGCCATCCCCAACCTTGCCGAGGCCACGGTCGTCGCGGACGCCTCCGCCCTGCCCGCGGCAGAGCGCATCGAGGTCAGCGACGCCGGCGACGGCCGCGCCCGCATCGTCGCCTCCGGCATCGGCGGCCACGCCTCCAAGCCTGCCGGCACCATCAACGCCATCGGCCTGCTCGTCGACTACCTGCTGGACAACAGCATCTGCTCCGACTCCGAGCGCGAGTTCCTCGAGCTCGACCGCATCATGCTGGGCTCCACCGACGGTTCGACCCTGGGCATCGCCTGCGCCGACGAGTACTTTGACCCCCTGACCTGCATCGGCGGCACCATGCGCACCGTCGACGGTCGCTTCGAGCAGACCCTCGACTCTCGTTATCCGACCGCCATCACGGGCGAGAAGATCACCGAGACCATCACCGAGCTGGCCGCCCGCTACCACGCCACGGTCGAGTGCGACCTCGACATGGTGCCCTTCGTCACCGACCCGAAGTCGGCCGCGATCCGCACCCTGATCGACACCTACAACGAGGTCACCGGCAACTCCGACGAGCCCTTCACCATGGGTGGCGGCACCTATGCCCGCCACTTCGAGCGTGCCGCGAGCTTCGGCCCGAACGACCCCCACGTCACCAACCCCGACTGGGTCCACGGCGAGCACAGCGCCGACGAGGGTGTCAGCGAGGACCTGATGCGCCGTGCGCTGGGCATCTACATCCTGTCGATCGCCCGTCTGATGGAGCAGGAGCTCTAAGCCTGTATAGCGCCTGGTTCCATAAGGCAAAAGCTTTATATTGCGCACGAGGCACCCGCAGGTCATGGACCTGCGGGTGCTATTTAATTTAAGTCGTCAATATCAAATATGGCCATCTCAAGCTCTTATATGGATATTTCACCTTATTGATTCAGGTATTGATTAGTTTTTGACAGAGGGGTAGGGTGTCGCATCGTGCAACTTCGCTACATGATGGGCACATCCTGGACTGCCGATTACGAACCCGAGTCGTCTCCCCGCCGGGAGGGACAAAATGGAGGCTACACATGAGTGCCACGTCCGATACCCAGCCGAGTGGTCGTCCCGCCCTTATGGTTGCCCGCGGCCTGGTCGCCGCCTGCGCCATTACCGCTGGTCTTCTTGCCGTTCCTACTCCTGCGGCAGCGGCGGAGTGGCTTCAGATTGACGGGACCAAGTATGAGTGTGGCACCCGCGTCGCTGCTGAGGATGGTTCCTGGAAGTGGGACGGTGCCAACGTCCTGGAGCTCGATGGTTACAGCGGCGATTCGATTGCTGCCGCGGGTAAGCTCGAGATTTCCTGTGCCAGGGAGAACTCTCTCAGCAGCACAGGCGACTTCCAGGGCCAGGCGAAGACTGTCCTCGATGTCGAAGACGGCGACAGCGAGAAGGCCGACCTTCTCATCAAGGGCCCCGGCGTTCTTCGCGTGAATGCTACCTGTGGTGCCGACAAGACGCTTACTGGAATTACCTCGAAGGGAGATCTGACCATCTCTGAGGGAACCGTCGAGGTCAAGATGGATACCTGCAACAGTTCTTGGGGCATCCTTTCTTTCGGTAAGATGACGGTAGAGAAGAACTCGACTGTCAAGGTTGACGGTCGCTGGGCTTCGCCGGACGCGTATGGAAACGGACTTGCCTCGAACAGCGGAATCGAGATTGACGGGTCTCAAGTCAGTGTAGACAACGAGAGCCTGGGCGAGAATGGCGCCATCGCTTCTTATGGATTCCAGTCGGCGGGTCCCGTCAGCATCCACGATGACTCTCGAGTCGACATTAAGGTCAAGGCTGCCAATGCCCTCGGCATCTCTAGCCTAGTTGCTACGGACCCTGCTGGCCCGAGCATCTCTATCGTCGACTCGACCGTTGATGTTTTTGCAAATTCGACGTCGGACAGCACCGCTGTGACCTTTGGCATTGTTGCCGCGGGCCAGCAGTATCCGAACAAAATTTCGATCGTTCGTTCTACCGTTACCTCTGATTCTCCTGGCGGCCATGCGATTGCCGCACTTAACACGGGTACGGCAGACGGAGACGACGAGGCCGCGAACCTGTCGAAGATCGATCTTGATGGCTGTGAGGTTGTTTTCCCTGAGGGTGACTTCGTCTGTGACCTGAGGTCGAACCTCCTCTATGTCGATCCGGACTCGGGTGAGAGCATGGCCCTGGGTGCCTATCTGGGCCAGTTCGTCGGCAGCTCCAACACGACGGATGACATCCATGCCTATGGCTCCAGTGATTTCCGCTGGCCCGAGGCCATGGCGAGGAAGGTCGTCATCAAGCCCCTGCTGGCTCCCGACCCGATGGAGCCCGTCACCCCGGCGGCGCCCGACGTGCCCGAGACGCCGGCCACCCCGGTTGCGCCCGACACCCCGACGACGCCCGACACCCCCGCTTCGCCCGAGCGGCCCGACACCCCGGCGACGCCGGGCGTCCCTGCCTCGCCCGAGAAGCCCGTCACGACTCCCGTGGCACCGAAGCCCGACGCCCCCGCCGCCAAACCGGGGCAGCAGGCCCCCGCGGCTACGCCCGCGGTCGCCGCGCGCCCCGAGCTCCCCGGCACCGGCGACGCGACCGCGCCCCTCTCGCTGGCGGCCATGGCCATGGGCGGCCTCGCCTCGCTGCGCTTGGCCATCGCCGCGCGCCGCAGGAATGGGTAAGCGAGAACGTGTGATTGCTGCCGCTAAATAAGGGCGGGAGAGAAGAGCCGAATTTACGAAAAGCGTCCGTGGGACTAAGTTCCGCGGACGCTTTTGCGTCGGCTCGGGAGCATCGGCACTTCTCGCGAAGGGGTGGTTCCTGCGGGCGAGGCTTGCGGGGAGCAGATGGCTAGAGCCTGTCGGGTGCGCCCTCGAGCGAGTTGGCGATGTCGTAGACGGCGTCATCGCGTGTGAGGCCCGCGAGGGCGAGCGTGAGCGCGCGGGCGACGGGGAACATGCCCTCGTCGGCGGCCGCGCGTGCGCCCTCGGCAAGGGCCTCGAGAACATCGGATGTCGGGGCGACGGGGATGTCGCAGGAGCGCAGGGCCTCGCCGACGGGGTCGTCTGCGCGCGGTGGGCCCGCGACCTTGGAGTTCTTCGCCGTCGGCGAGTTGTCGGGAACAAACGCGACGCCCTTCTCGACAGGAAGGTCCGAGAGCTGGGGCCCGCAGGCGGCAAGAAGCGTGTGCAGCTCGATCAGGGCGTGGGCGGTGACGGTCGAGGGCCAGTTGATGCTCGCGCGGTAGCAGGCCTCGGCGGCGAAGGTGTCGCCGAGCTGCCAGCGCAGGTAGGCGAGGCGGTAGTAGGTTACGCCGATCGCCTCGGGCGTGTGCGCTATGCGCAGGAAGTCGCGCGCCTCGGCCGCGGCGCGCTCGAGGTCGCCCGAGTCCTCGATGGCGCGAACGACGCGCAGGCAGGCTCGCTCGTCCATGGGGGAGAGGGCCGCCGCCTGGCGGGCATGGTCGTCAGCGTCGTCCTTGCGGCCGACGGACGGCAGCAGCAGGGACAGGCCGAGGTGCGCCTCGGTGAGCGTGGCGGGCGCCAGGCGCAGGTCCTCGCCGTCGACGGCGAGCAGCCTGTTGTAGACGAGCCGCTCGGCGTACGTCCTGAACGCGTGCCAGGTCACGCCCGGTATCTTGCGCGGCTTGAGTATGTCGGTGACCTCGAGCATGTGGTTGATGGCCTGCTCGACGTGCTTGTCCGCCGCCTCGCGTATCCCCTGCGACAGGATGCGGACCGCGCCGTTGCCGTACATCAGCTCCTGCTCGACGGCCAGGCCGTCGTCGGGGTCGATGTCGCCCGAGACCAGGAGCCTGGCGCAGCGTCGTGCCGCGATCGCGCAGTCGGGGTCCTCGGTCTGGCGTGCCAGTGCGAGCAGGCCCGAGACGAGCGACTCGCACGAGCCTCCGCACAGTCGCGCGGCATTGCGGGCGAACTCGGCAAGCCCCGCCATCGTGTCGATCCCCATGCCCATCGCGGTGTCGCAGCCCAGCGCCCGGGCATGCCCGGGAGACAGGGGCCGCAGCGAGAGCTCGACCGCCTGCTGGCGCTCGCTGGGGCAGAAGCGCTCGTCGTCGAGCGACCAGGTCTGCTCGACGGGCGCGAGGCCGCCGTCGTCGCCCATGCTCACGCTCGCGCCGAGGGCGGTGTATGCCTGGACGGGCCAGCGCATGTCGCCCAAGTCGAGCGAGCAGAACCTGCGCCTGTCGAACTCGGCCGACAGCAGGCACCTGTGGCCTGTGGCGTCGTCGCGCACGCCCGCCACGCACACCCGCGACACGCGCCCTGACGAGCAGAACGCGCCGGTCGCGAGCAACAGTCCCACGCGCAGGGCATAGTCGGCCGCCTCGCGGCGGCGCATCTCCCGGCTCAGGCACACGACGCGGCCAAGCTCGTCGGACCACTCCGACTTGGGGAACGCGGCCGTGGGGGTGACCTTGAACTCGATGGCGACGCGTCCGGCGGCGGCGTCGCAGCGGTAGCGGGCCTCCAGGCGGTGGGGGAGGTGCCAGCCCTCGATCTGTGCGGCCAGGCGTGCGCGGAGGGCCCACTCGCCGTCCTGCTCGTCGTTCTCGGCGGCCAGGCTGGCCAGCGCCTCCGAGGTCACGTGGGGCGCCTGCGCGCAGATGTCCTGCGTGAGGGCGTGGGTGCAGCGGTAGATGTCCCTCTCGCTGGCGTCCGCCAGGTCGTCCAGCAGCATGTCGGCGTGGCGCATGCGGTTGATCGCGGCCTCGATCGCGAGGATCTTTCCGAGGGCGGCCACCGAGACGCTCTTGTCGAGCATGCCGAGGTAGTAGAGCTTGGTGCGCCCGAGGCGAACGAGGGCCAGGTGCGGCATGTCGACGCCGTCGGCCATGAGGCCGGCCTCCTCAAGCCAGCGGGCGAGCGTCAGCTCCGCCGTGGTGGGGGCCTCGCGCCTGCGGATGTCATCGACCGTGGCGCGCAGGGCGCCTATCGGGTCCGGGGTGTGGGCGACGGCGGACATCAGCTCGTCGTAGCTGTCTTCGTCGGCGTCGTCTGCGCCGTCGGGCCCTGCGTCCTTCTGGGTGGTTGGGGCGTCGTGGTCGGGGTCTGCCTTCGGCGTCGTGTCGTCTGCGCCGTCGGCGTCTCCGGTGTCGGTGTCTGGCGTGGGGGTGTCGCCGGCGTCGGTCCCGGGCGACGCCTCGCCGCGCGCCTTGCCCAGGCGGCCCATGGCGGTACGTACGCATGCCACGGCCGCGGTCGCCCCGAGGGCGGCCGCGAGCAGCGTCGCGAGGGCTTGTGTCGTGGGCCTGCGCATGCGAACCGCTATATCTGCCTGATGAACAGGCCGCTGAGCAGCTTGGGCTCGAACCAGGTGGACTTGGGCGGCATCAGGCGCCCGGCGTCGGCGACCGAGAGCAGCTCGTCGATCGCGGTGGCATGCATCGAGAGCGCCACGCCCTCGTCGCCGGCACGGCGCTCGAGCTCGTCGGTGCCGCGAACGCCGCCAACGAAGCTGATGCGTGGGTCGCGGGTCGGGTCGTCGATCCCCAGGATGGGCCCCAAGACCAGGTCCTGCACCAGCGACGCGTCGAGCGAGGCCACGGGGTCGTCGGGGATTCGCGCGGGATCGAGCTGTAGGTCGTACCAGGCGCCGCCGACGTACAGCCCCGTCTGGCCGTGGCGCGTGGGCTCGACGGCGGTGTCGGCCTCGGCGACCGAGAAGCCCGCCGCCCGGACCGCGTCCAGCAGCTGCTCGACGGACAGGCCGTTGCGGTCGGCGACGACGCGGTTGTAGGGGAGGATCTCGAGCTGGTTGGACGGGAACAGCACCGCCAGGAAGCGGTCATAGGGCTTCTCGGCAGCGTCGTCGGGGTCGCCCTTGGCGGCCGCCTGCTCGCGGCGCGCGAGGCTCACCTTCACGGCCGAGGCGGCACGGTGGTGCCCGTCGGCGATGTAGGCCGCCGGCACGGCGGCGTCGAACATGGTCCGGATGGCCTCGACTGCCTCGGGACGGGCGATGCGCCAGACGCTCTGGTGCACGCCCTGCTCGTCGACGAAGTCGTACAGCGGCTTGCCCGAGGTCGCGGCGGCGATGATCGCGTCGAGCACGGGCTGGTCGCGGTAGGCGAGAAAGATCGGGCCGGTCTGGGCCGACAGCGCCGAGATGTGCTCGATGCGGTCGCGCTCCTTCTCGGCGCGGGTGTTTTCGTGGCGCCTGATGGTGCCGTCGAGGTAGTCGTCGACCTCGCAGTCGGCGACGACGCCGGTCTGGGCGTGGTCGCCCGTGGCGAGTCGGTAGACGTAGTAGCACGGCTTGGTGTCGCACAGCAGCGTACCGTCGAGCATGCGCTCGCTCAGCAGGTGGTTGGCCTTTGCGTAGACCTCGGGGGCGTACATGTCCTGCTCGGGGCCGAACTGCGTCTCGGGTCGGTCGATCGCCAGGAACGACTTGGGGTGCTCCCGGACGTAGGCAGCCGCCTCGGCGCGGTCGAACACGTCGTAGGGCAGGGAGGCGAACTCGCTCGCGACCTCGGGGTTCGGGCGCAGGCAGGTGATGGGTGAGACGCGCATGTTTGGCTCCTTGGCAACGTTCGTGCAGGTCGTGGGCATCGCGCGGCGTCGGTTGTGGCGCATTTGCGCGACGGGTTCCGCACAGCATACACGGGTGGGCGCAGCGAGCCCGCGCCCTTCTCGATACGTACCCTAACATGCAACACGGCTTGCGTCCGCTATCCTTCTGGGCGTGCGAACGCAGCGAACGAGAGTGGGGAGCAAGATGGCTGACATCGCAAACGAGCCGCAGGGCAAGCGCCCTGCCGAGAAGAACGTCTGGTCGCCCGCGATCAGCGAGCGCAAGTACGTGCTGTTCGACTTTGACGGGACGCTTGCCGACACCATGCCGTCCATCACCTCGACGGCCACGGAGGTGCTGCGCGAGTGGGGCATGACGGACGACGAGATCGGCGACACCAAGCGCCTGGTGGGGCCTCCCTTCCCGGCGGCGTTCAGCATGGTCTACGGCGTCTCCGAGGACGACGCGGCCGAGATCACGCGTCGCTACCGCGCCATCTACAATGTGCAGGGCCCCGAGACCTTCCCGCTGTTCGACGGGATGGGCGAGCTTCTGGACACTCTGCGCGCGAATGGCCGCCACCTGGCCGTGGCCACGTCCAAGAACGCCTCGCAGGCCGAGCGTATGGTGCGTGAGCTGGGCATCTGGGACAAGTTCGACGCCGTCGTGGGCAAGGTGCGCGACGGGCGCGGCGCCAAGGCCACGATCATCGGCGACGCCCTGGAGCGCCTGGGCTGCTCGGCGGACGACGCAGTGATGGTGGGCGACCGCTTCTACGACGTCGAGGGCGCGGCGCAGATGGGCATGCCCTGCGTGGGCGTCCTGTTTGGCACCGCCACCGAGGCCGAGCTCGCGGACGCCGGGGCTGCCGCCATCGCGCGGACGGCCGACGAGGTCGCCGACGCGCTTCTGGGGAATCAGACTCGCGCCGACGGGTAGATTAGCCTCAACGAGAACGGTGCGCCCCGCCATGGTCGTGGGACGTGCCCGCCGCGTCGCGGCGACGAGTGAGGAGGCATAGCCATGTCCGGCATCGACCTTGGCAGCGGAGTCCGCAAGATGTTCCTCTTGGGCGTGGGGGCCGTGGCCACCACCGCCGAGAAGGGCACCCAAGTGATCAACGATCTTGTCGAGAAGGGCGAGCTGACCGTCCAGCAGGGTAAGGCCCTCAACGAGGAGCTCACCTGCAAGGCACGCCAGACCGCGTCCGACGGTGCCGACGCGCTGCTGCGCGCCCACCTGAGCGCGATGACGCCCGGGGAGCGCGCAGCCTACGCGCGGAAGGTCGCCAAGGTCGCGGCCGACCTGGATGCCGAGCCCGTGACCGTCGAGGTCGAGGCCGACGCCGCGCCCGAGCCTGCCGCCTCCGACGCCGAGTAGCGTGCCCGTGGCAGGCGGGTCCGACAACACGAGGAGGCCCGCGGGGGCGGGTGCGTCCGACACCATCGGCCTGTTCGGTGGCAGTCGCTCGTCCGCCTCGGCGCAGTTTGGGTCCACGCGCTCTTCTCGCTATAGGAGGCTGGGGCAGATCGTCGAGATCGTCTCGCATTATGACGTGGCCCGCGGGCTGACCCCCGAGGGCCTGCGCCTGATGCTGCAGGAGCTGGGTCCCACCTTCGTCAAGGCGGGGCAGATCCTGTCGATGCGCTCCGAGATCTTGCCGCAGAGCTTCTGCGATGAGCTGAGCAAGCTGCGTACCAACGTCGAGCCCATGCCCTACGAGACGGTGCTCGCCGCCCTGCGCGAGGAGTACGACCGCCCGCTGGAGGAGATCTTCGACGCGATCGAGCCAGAGCCCTTGGGTTCCGCCTCGGTCGCGCAGGTGCACATTGCGCGTCTGGTGGACGGCACCGACGTGGCCGTCAAGGTGCAGCGGCCCCGCGTCCGCGAGGTCATGGCGCAAGACATCGACATCATGCGCTCGATCGCGCGACGTGCCTCGCACTTCCTGGCGGACGAGCAGTTCCTCGACGTCCGTTCGGTGATCGAGGAGCTGTGGACGTCGTTTCGCGAGGAGACCGACTTCAACGTCGAGGCGCGCAACCTGCACGAGTTCGGCGAGGACAACGCCGACGTGCGCTTTGTGACGTGCCCCAGGCCCTACCTCGACTTGTGCACCGAGCACGTGGTCGTGATGGAGTACGTGCGCGGCATCCCCATCTACGAGGTCGATGCCCTGCGTGAGGCCGGCTACGACCTGGACGAGATCGGCACCAAGCTCGTAGATAACTACGCCCGCCAGATTCTGGATGTCGGCTTCTTCCATGCCGACCCCCATCCGGGCAACCTCATCATCAGTGGCGGCAAGATCGCCTTCATCGATTTGGGCATGATGGGGCGTCTGTCCGCCCACGACCGCGGCGCCATCCGCGACATAGTCTTCGCCGTCGCCGAGAGGGACTCGTCGAGGCTGAAGGACGGGCTGTTGCGCTTCTCGGTAAACACCGACACGACCGAGGTCGACCATGCCAGGTTGCTCTCTGACCTCGATGCGATCGTGGACGACTTTGGCACACAGAGCCTCTCCGAGCTCGACCTGGGTGCCTTCGTGTCGGCCGTCGTCCAGATGGCGCGCAAGAACGGGATCGAGCTTCCCGGCACTGTGACCATGCTCGCGCGCAGCCTCGTGACGCTGGAGGGCGTGCTCGACGAGTTCATCCCGTCGGTCTCGATGATCGACATCATCCGCGGGCATCTCAAGGCGCACGAGACACCGTCGCAGGTGCTGTCCGACGAGGCGCGTCAGACCGCGCTCGAGTCGCGCGCGGCGCTGCATGGCGTCCTGGGCGCCGCGAGCGAGTCGCGCCAGGCCATGCGCATGCTCACCCGCGGGCAGCTCACGACCAACATCCGCATCGCGGGCTCGGAGGACCCGGTGAGCGATCTTGCCCATGCCGCCAACAGGCTGACGATGGGCATCGTGGTCGCGGGCCTGTTCATCGGCTCGTCGGTCGTCTACTACGCACGCATCAGGCCCGTCATCTTCGGCATCCCGATCATCGGCTTTCTCGGCTACTTCGTGGCCCTTGGCATTGGCCTTTGGATCGTGTGGGACATCATGCGGGAGCGTCGCCGCAGGTAGAGAAGACATGGGTGGAGAAGTGCTATGAATGGGCCCCGTCACGACCGTTGTCGTGACGGGGCCTGACGCATCCGGTTGGGTCGGGCGCTAGATGATGCGGTAGCCGACGGTGTCCACGCCGTCGAAGCCCAGCGCGTGCGCGACCGCGGGCTGCAGGTCGATCTGGCGGTCGCCGACGAAGGGGCCGCGGTCGTTGACGACGGCGGTGACGGTCTTTCCGTGGTAGGAGATCTCGATCGTGGTGCCCAGGGGGACCGTCCTCATGGCGACGCCCATCGACGTCGGCGTGACGGTGTCTCCCGAGGCGGTGGTGCCCCACATGAAGCCGTCGCCCTCGCCGTAGGTGGAGGCCAGCACGTACTTGAAGCTGCCGGTCGGCTTGCTCGAGGGCTTCGCGGGCACGGGCTCGGTGACGGTCGTCTGCGACTGGTTGGAACCGGAGTTGTTGGAGGCGTTGCCGCCGGCGACGGAGTCGTCCTTCATCGTCTCGTCCTTCTTGGCGGCCTCCGCCTTCCTCTTCGCCTGCTCGGCCTCGTAGGTGGCCTTGCGACGCGCCGCGTCCTGCTGTGCCTTCTGGCGTGCGGCCGAGGCGGTTGCCTGGGCGTCGTCGTAGGCTGCCTTGGCGTTTTGCGTCTCCTCGGTCACCTTGGCCTTGTCGGCCTTGAGCGCCTTCTGGGTGTTCTTGAGGTCGGCCTCGGCCTCGGCGAGCCTCTCGATGCCGTCGACGTTGGCCGAGTTGACGGCATCCATGTAGCTGAGCATGGTGACGAACTCGTTGAAGTCGTCGGCCGACAGGATGAGCGACAGGAGGCTGGACTGGCCGCGCTGCATCTTGTAGCTGGACTTGATCGCCACGTTGCACTTCTCGCGAAGCTCGGGCAGCTGCGCCTCGAGGTCGCCGACCTTCTTGTTGTTGTCCTCGATCTTCTTGTTGAGGTCGTCTAGCTTGTCCTGAGCGGCCTGGTACTTGTCGGAGGCCTTGATGGCGGCCTCCTCGAGCTGTTCGAGGGACTCGGCCCATGCGACGTGCGGGGCGAGTCCGAGCGAGAGCGTGGTCGCGAGCGCGCCCGCGAGGGCGACGGTGGCGACGCGCGTTTTGGTGCTCGATCCGAACATGTTCCTCCTGGAGCCGGGGTCAGGGCGGCCACGCGAAAGACGCGCAGGTCGTGCGGTCCGTCTGGCGACTCGCGAGCCGCCGTTGTCCCGCCTGCGAGCGCACGTTGTCCACGCGTGGGCCCTTGGATTTTACCGCAAGGGGGCACATGACACCGAATCCGCACGTAATGGCACCGTCAGGTTGCGTGCCGAATCGGTGGTGGGTGTATACCTGTGCGCATTTGGGTTATAAAACCTAAGTCACACATAGGCAGGTTTGGCATCGATGCCGTACGCTGCCGAGAAGTGCCGTCAGCTTGTGGCCCAAGCGGCCGACGACTCGGCCCGACGGTCCTTCTCGGCAGGCGAAAACCCGCGCGCAACAAACGAAAGGCAGCTCACATGCGCAAGTTCAAGACCGAGAGCAAGAAGCTCCTCGACCTCATGATCAACTCCATCTACACCAACAGGGAGATCTTCCTGCGCGAGCTGATCTCCAACGCCTCCGACGCTGAGGACAAGCTCTACCTGCGTAGCCTTACCGACCCCGACGTCAAGATCGATCAGGACGGCCTGGCCATCCGCATCACGGCGGACCGCGACGCGCGCACGCTGACCATCTCGGACAACGGCCTGGGTATGACCGCCGACGACCTCGAGGAGAACCTCGGTACGATCGCGCACTCCGGCTCTGAGGAGTTCAAGACGCAAAACGCCGACCGACAGGGCGATGACGTCGACATCATCGGCCAGTTCGGCGTGGGCTTCTACTCCGCGTTCATGGTCGCCAAGCAGGTCCGCGTCGTCACGCGTGCCTACGGCGAGGACGTCGCGCACGAGTGGGTGAGCGACGGCCTGGAGGGCTACACCATCGCGGACGCCGAGCGCGACCACTGCGGCACCGACGTCATCCTCACCCTCAAGGACGACGTCGCGGCGGCAGGCGACGACGATGGCGAGAACTACGGCCGCTACCTGGAGGAGTGGACCCTCAAGGACCTCGTCCGCCAGTACAGCAACTACGTTCGCCACCCGATCCAGATGCTCGTGACCAAGAGCCGCCAGAAGCCCAAGCCCGACGATGCCGGCGACGACTACAAGCCCGAGTACGAGGACTACACCGAGCTCGAGACCCTCAACTCGATGACCCCCATCTGGAAGAAGCGCAAGTCCGACGTCGAGCAGGCCGACTACGACGAGTTCTACAAGGCCACCTTCCACGACTGGGAGGCGCCCGCGCGCACCGTCAGCTTCCACGCCGAGGGCGCGCTCGAGTACGACGCACTTCTCTTTATCCCGGGCAAGGCCCCGTTCGACCTCTACAGCAAGGATTACGAGAAGGGCCTGGCGCTGTACAGCTCCAACGTGCTGATTATGGAGAAGTGTGCCGACCTTCTGCCCGACTACTACAACTTCGTGCGCGGCATCGTGGACTCGCCGGACGTCACCCTCAACATCTCGCGCGAGACCCTGCAGCAGAACCGCCAGCTGCGCGCCATCGCCCGCCGCGTCGAGAAGAAGGTCACCGATGAGCTTGGTGCCATGCGCGACGACGAGCGCGACGCCTACGAGGAGTTCTTCGGCAACTTCGGCCGCGGCCTGAAGTACGGCATCTACTCCAGCTACGGCATGAAGGCCGACGAGTTGGCCGACCTGCTGCTGTTCTGGAGCGCGCGCGAGGGCAAGCTTGTGACCCTTGCCGAGTATGCCCGTGCCATGCCCGACGACCAAGCCTCCGTCTACTACGCCGCCGGCGACTCGCGCGACCGCCTGGCCAAGATGCCCGCCGTGCGCGCGGCGCTCGACCACGGCTACGACGTGCTTCTGTGCACCGAGGACGTCGACGAGTTCATGTTCCAGGCCATGCGAACCTATCAGGCCAAGGGTCTGCCCAAGCGCTACGACGACGATGCCGCGCGCGAGGCTGCCGCCAAGGCCGTGGCAGACGGTGCCGAGCCCGAGGTCGAGGACCGTGCGCTCGAGATCAAGAACGTGAGCGCCGGCGACGTCGACTTTGCCACCGACGACGAGAAGAAGGCCGCCGAGGAGGCCACCAAGGCAAACGAGGACCTGGTCAAGGCCATTAAGGATGCCCTTGGCGACAAGGTCGAGAAGGTCGTCGTGTCGGCCCGTCTGGCCGACGCGCCCGCGGCAATCAGCTCTGAGGGCCCGATTTCGCTCGACATGGAGCGCGTGCTTGCCGGCGGTCCGTCCGCTGGTGACGCCCCCAAGGCCCAGCGCGTGCTCGAGCTGAACGCCCAGAGCCCCGTCTTCGAGAAGCTCCAGGCCGCCCACGAGGCGTCCGACACGGACAAGCTCTCGCTGTACGCGGGCCTTCTGTACGACCAGGCCCTGCTGGTCGAGGGCATCATGCCCGCCGATCCCGTCGACTTCGCGCGTAAGGTCTGCGAGCTGATGTAGGCGGCTGGCGCGTGGTTGCCTGCGCCTGCGACGGTCGCTGCGCGGAGGGCCCCTTCCCAGGAAGGGGCCCTCTCCTTTTTGGCGGGAAGGGATGGGACGGAGTCGCCGTGTGCGCGGTGCTTCTCGGCAGTGACGCGTGGTGTCGGATGGGCCTGACGGATTGTTGGGCGCATTTGGTGCGGAGAAGTGCCGTCTGCGGGAAATCGCGTGTCTGTCCCTGGCTGGATGCGGGTAGACGGCGGCCATGACGATCGTGCTGGGACATAAGAGTGCGTTGGAGGTCCTCCGCCTGGTGGGGGCGGGGTTCCTGTCTCTTGGCACGAGGACGTACTCGTGCCTGCCTGCTGACGTCACGGCGAACGAGGGTGAGCTGCGGGCAAGGTTCGAGGATCGTGCCTGGCTGGGGGAGCTGTCGCGACCGGTCTCGGTGCTGGTTGACTCTGTTGGGAAGCGTCGCAATTCCGATGTTCTTCTCTGCAGGCAATGGGGAAGCGTTCACGACGGTCTGTCGGGATCGTTCGCGAGTGTCGCTCCCGGCGTGCTTGTGAGCCTTCCGCCGGCGTGTCTCCTGCAGCTGTCACGCGACGTTCCGGAGGTGAGGCTTGCCGCCATCGCCGCAGAGCTGTGCGGCGGATACTCGGCAACCCGTGGGGGCGACGGCTTTCGCGGGCCTGGTCTGCAATGGAATAGGGGAAGGTTAGTCCGCTACCTCGAGGGTTGCAATGGAATCCATGGGGCAGGCGCCCTTCGTCGTGTGTTGCCCTTTGTTCCGGAGGGGTTGGCTTCGCCGATGGAGGCTGCGGTCGTCCTGTTGCTGTGCCTGCCCTCAGCGCTTGGCGGTTATGGGTTGCCTGTGCCGCTATCGAATCATCGCCTGGAAGTTGCGGGCGACTTGCGGCGCGTCGCGGGTCGTCGACAGATCGTGCCTGACCTGCTCTGGCCCGAGAGACGTGTCGTCGTGGAATATGACAGCGATCAGAACCACACCGGGCCCGAGCGCATAGCGAGTGATGCTCGACGCCGTACGGCACTTCTTGGGATGGGATACGAAGTGGTCACCCTAACGCGCGGCCAGGTCTACGGGACGGCGGAGTTTGATCGCGTTGCCAAGCTGCTGGCGCGGCTTCTTGGGAAGAGGGTTGTTACAACCAGAGCTGATTTCCCCGAAAGGCAAGGGAAGTCTCGCTATCTGTTGCTTGGAAGCAGCTGGTGGGGATAGTTCCGTCTTGCCTGCGAGCAGAATACGGCCATATTGCAGAGTTTTGCCGATAATAGGTCTTTGCTCTGGCGGCTTCGGAAAGGGTGGTAGGGTTGCCGTCTTCGCGCGAGGTGCTTACCTGCGGTTTTGCACTTTGGTCCAACGGACAAGTTTGAGCGCAAATGGACGCTGCAGAATTACCTGAGATTTAGGCATTTTGGAAGGTGTTTTTGTCCGTCCAAAAACCTAAATCTCAGGAAATTCTGCATCAGACGCGTTTTTGCTCGCAGCAGCCCATTCCGATATGGAGTTACGCCTGTCATTCGTATTGGGAAACGTTGTTTCTCACAACCAATAAAACGCCCCGTGCGCCCAACCGGGCACACGGGGCGGGGCTGTCCTCACGGCCTGCGTTCCCACGGCCTGCCGAGAAGAGCCGTGTTGTTGTGGCTACGTCGCGGCGGCCGCAGGCCGGCAGACCCTACTCGAGCTCGAAGGCGCCGGTGTAGAGCTGGTAGTAGTAGCCCCTCTTGGCAATCAGCTCGTCGTGGGTGCCACGCTCGATGATGCGTCCGTGGTCCAGGCAGATGATCACGTCGGAGTTGCGGACCGTCGACAGGCGGTGAGCGATGACGAACGTCGTGCGGCCCGCCATCAGGGCATCCATGCCGCGCTGGACGATGGCCTCGGTGCGCGTGTCAATCGAGCTCGTGGCCTCGTCCAGGATCATCGCGGGCGGGTCGGCCACCGCGGCGCGAGCGATGGAGATCAGCTGGCGCTGGCCCTGGGACAGCTGCGAGCCGTTGCCCGTGAGCAGGGTCTCGTAGCCGTCTGGCAGACGCTCGATGAAGTCATTGGCGCCCGCGAGCCTGGCCGCCGCGATGCACTCGGCATCCGTGGCGTGGAGGTTGCCGTAGCGGATGTTGTCCATCACGGTGCCCGTGAACAGGTTCACGTCCTGCAGGACCACTCCGAGCGAGCGACGCAGGTCGCCCTTGCGGATCTTGTTGACGTTGATGCCGTCGTAGCGGATCTTGCCGTCGGCGATGTCGTAGAAGCGGTTGATCAGGTTGGTGATCGTGGTCTTGCCCGCGCCCGTCGCGCCGACGAAGGCGACCTTCTGGCCGGGCTTCGCGTAGACGCTCACGTCGTGCAGAACCTCGTGGTCGGGCGTGTAACCAAAGTCCACGTGCTCCATGCGCACGTCGCCGCGAAGCGGGACGTAGGTGGTGGTGCCGTCGTGGTGCGGGTGCTTCCAGGCCCACTCGCCGGTGCGCTCGCGGTTCTCGCAGACGTTGCCGTCGGCGTCGCGGCCCGCGTTGACCAGCGTGACATAACCCTCGTCCTGCTCGGGCTCCTCGTCCAGCAGCTCGAAGATGCGCTCGGCGCCGGCAAGGCCCATGACCACGGCGTTGATCTGCATGGAGATCTGCCCGATCTGGCCGCAGAACTGCTTGGTCATGTTGAGGAACGGCACGACCACGGCGATGGTCAGCGGCAGGCCGGACACGCTGAGGTTGGGCACGCCCGCGGCCAGGAAGACGCCACCGGTCAGGGCGACCAGGACGTAGAGCAGGTTGCCCAGGTTCATCAGAATCGGCATGAGGATGTTGGAGTACATGTTGGCCTTCTGGGACACCTCGAAGAGCCTCTCGTTGCGCTCGTCGAAGTCAGCCTCGGCGGCACGCTCGTGGCAGAAAGCCTTGACGACCTTCTGACCACCCATGACCTCTTCGATGTGGCCCTCGACCACACCGAGTTCCTTCTGCTGCGCGATGAAGAACCGCGCGGAGTTGGCGCCCAAGAGCTTGGTGAGAAGTGCCATGCAGGTCACGCCTGCCAGGATGACCAAGCACATCCAGACCGAGTAGTACACCATGATGCAGAAGACCGAGACGATGACGATCAGGGTCATCAACAGGTTGGGCAGCGACTGGCTGATCATCTGACGCAGCGTGTCGATGTCGTTGGTGTAATGGCTCATGATGTCGCCGTGCTGGTGCGTGTCGAAGTAGCGGATCGGCAGGTCCTGCATGTGGTTGAACATCTTCTCGCGAAGCTTCTCCAGCGAGCCCTGCGTCACCGTCGCCATGCTGCGGTTCCAGAACAGCGAGCTGGCAACGCCGATCGCGTCGATGACACCCAGGGTCACGGCCAGGCGCACGATCTTGGGCGCGGCTGCCGACCAGTCGCCCGTCTGCCAGGACACGCTGATTACCTGCAGCGCGTTCTGCAGGAACACCGCGCCGACCGAGTTGATCACGGCGCACAGCACGATTCCCGCGACGACGGCGGGCAGAAGGACGGGATAGAACGAGAAGAGCATCTTCACGAGGCGCTTGGCCACGTTCGCGTGGCGGCCCCCGGACTGCTTCCTACTCATTGGCCTCGCCCCCTTCCTTGGTCATTTCGTCCGTACCGGCAACCTCGCTGGCGTCGGCCCCGTCGGACGAGGCCTTGTTCTGCGAGGTGAAGGTCTCGCGGTAGATCTCGGACGTCACTAGCAACTGGTCGTGGGTGCCGACTGCCGAGATGCGGCCCCCGTCCATGACGACGATGCGGTCGGCGTCCTGCACGCTCGAGATGCGCTGGGCGACGATCAGCTTGGTGGTGTCGGGCAGGTAGCTCGCCAGTCCCTCGCGGATCTTGGCGTCCGTCTTGGTGTCGACGGCGCTCGTGGAGTCGTCCAGGATCAGGACCTTCGGCCTGCGGAGAAGTGCGCGCGCGATGCACAGGCGCTGCTTCTGGCCACCGCTGACGTTGGAGCCGCCCTGCTCGATCCAGGTGTCGTAGCCCTTGGGGAAGGCGTCGACGAACTCGTCGGCGCAGGCCAGGTGCGCGGCCTCGCGGACCTCGTCGTCGCTGGCGTCGGCGTCGCCCCAGCGCAGGTTCTGGGCGATGGTGCCGGAGAACAGCACGTTCTTCTGCAGGACCATGGCCACCTGGTGACGCAAGGCGTCGAGGTCGTAATCACGCACGTCGACGCCGCCCACGCGAACGGTTCCCTCGGTCGCGTCGTAGAGTCGCGCGATGAGGTTGACCAGGGTGGACTTGGCCGAACCGGTGCCGCCGATGATGCCGATGGTCTCGCCGGAGGTGATGTGCAGGTCGACGTCGGTCAGGGCCTGGCGCTCGGCGCGCTCGGAGTACTTGAAGCTCACGTGGTCAAAGTCGATCGAGCCGTCGGCAACCTCGGTGACGGGGGAGTCCGCGTTGTGGATCGTGGGCTCGGCGTCGAGGACGGCGTTGATGCGGCGGGCGGACTCGTCGGCCATGGTGACCATGACGAAGATCATCGAAAGCTGCATGAGGCTCATAAGGATCTGGAAGCCGTAGGTGAAGATCGACGACATCTGGCCCACGTCGAAGGCGGTGCCCTGGGTGGTGATGATGATCTTGGAACCCAGGTAGATGATGACGACGAAGGCGCCGTTGACGCAGATGTTCATCATCGGGTTGTTGAAGGCCAGGAGCTTCTCGGCGCGCGTGAAGTCGGCGCAGACGTCGGTTGCGGCGCGGCCGAACTTGGTCTTCTCGTACTCCTCGCGCACGAAGCTCTTGACCACGCGCATGCCGCCGACGTTCTCCTCGACGGACTCGTTGAGGGCGTCGTACTTGTGGAAGACGCGCGTGAAGATCGGGCGCACCAGGTGGATGATGTAGAACAGGCCGAAGCCCAGGAGCGGGATCATCACCAGGTAGACCATGGCGACGCTTCCGCCCATGGCAAACGCCATGACGAAGGCGAAGACCAGCACCAACGGCGAGCGCACCGCGATGCGGATGATCATCATGAACGCCTGCTGGACGTTGGTGATGTCGGTCGTCAGGCGCGTGACCAGCGAGCTGGAGCTGAACTCGTCGATGTTGGCAAAGCTGAACGTCTGGATCTTGTAGAACAGGTCGTGGCGCAGATTCTTGGCAAAGCCGCAGCTCGCCTGGCTGCAGGTGATGCCCGCCGACGCACCGAAGACGAGCGATACGATGGCGAGAAGTACCAGCAGGCCCGCGGTCGGCAGGATCTGCTCCACGGTGGCGCCCACCTTGATCGTGTCGATGAGGTTTGCGGTCACGAACGGGATGGTCATCTCGCATGCGACCTCGCCCAGGACCAGAAGCGGCGTGGCGATGGTGGCGGCGCGGTACTCGCGGACGCAGCCCACAAGGCGGCGCATGATGGCCGGGTAGCCGATCTGCTTGCCCGCGTCCCTCTCGGCGGTGGCCGAAATGGCCGCGGATGCCTTGTCGGCAAAGCGGTTGGCCGCGGCCTGCGCCTCGTCGACCTCGATGGCGTTCGTGTCTTGCTTGTGTGTCACTGGCAATCCCCCTTGTCCTGCTGAAGCTGCAGCCAGTGCTGCTTGATGCGTGCGAGCGTGCTCTCGAGCCCGTCGCGCTCGGCGGCCGTGAGACAGGCGAGCGCGTTGGCGCGGAAGTCCTCGCGCTTGGCCTGCTCGCGCTCGGCGACGCGGCGGCCGTTGGGCGTGAGCCTCACGATGAGCTGACGGCGGTCCTGCGGGTCGCGCGTGCGCTCGATGAGGCCCTCGCGCTCGATCTTGGCCAGGATCTCCGACAGAGAGCCAGCCTTGAGCTCGAACATGCCCATGAGGTCGCGCTGGCCCATCTCGCCCCCGCGCTTGTAAAGCGCGCAGATGATGGGCGCGCGCCCGGAGCGTCCGCCCCCGTTCACGTGGATGTAGTGGCCGCAGAAGCCCAGCGTGTCCACGATGTGGGCGCACTGGCGCTCGGCAGGGTCGGTGATGTCCATCCAGCGCGGGCGGAACGGGTTGTCCGCTGAGGCGATGGGGCAGCATTCGGGTATGGGTGTGGCGCCGTGCTCGGGTGCCGTGGTCGGGCGCGGCCGAGTCGTACCCGTGACCTGTGTGTCTTTTGCCTGGTGCATATGCCTCCCTTCGATGCGTCTGCGGGCGTGCGTGGCACACCCCTCGCTTTGAACGTAGAAATACTAAGGCCCTTCTCGATAGATAGTCAAGGTACCTAACTATTCGGGAACCTAATTATTTACAGCACTGCCATATTGCGTGCGGTGGGGCATGGCGACGACGTGCGGGGCAATCGTCACGCGAATGTAATGGCGTTTGTAAGGCGTCCGTAAAAGGCGATAACGCGCCGGTAAGGCACGTCGGACGAGGGTGGGGCGGCGCGCTCGGGGGCCTATGGTCGCAATCGAGCGAGGCGGGAATGGGTCCCGCCGAGTGCGATCAGGTAATCCCTGGAAGGAGCAACATGCTCGAGAATCAGATCTCCCGCCGTCAGTTCTTCTCGTTTGCCGGTGCCGCTGCCGCGGCCGTCGCCGGGCTTGGCCTCGTTGGTTGTGGTGGCACCTCCGCCAGCGCCGACGCCGCTACGGGCGACGCACTGTCCGGCACCGTCAACTGCTCCGGCGCCACCTCGTTCCAGAAGCTCGTCGAGGCAGCTGCCGCCAACTTCATGGACGCCAACCCCGACGTGACCATCGCCATCACCGGCGGCGGCTCCGGCCAGGGCCTGTCCGACGTCAAGGACGGCAAGGCCCAGATTGGCCGCTCCGACGTCTTCGCCGAGGAGAAGCTCGACGCCGCCGACGCCAAGAAGCTCGAGGACCACACCGTCGCCGTCGTCGGCATGGGTCCGATCGTCAACTCCAAGGTCGACGTCGACGACCTGACCACCGAGCAGCTCAAGGGCATCTTCACCGGCAAGATCACCGACTGGAAGGAGGTCGGCGGCACCGCCGGCAAGATCCAGGTCATCGAGCGCAAGGCCGGCTCCGGCACCCGCGCCACCTTCGAGGCCGCCGTCCTCGGCGGCGAGAAGGCCCCCGACGACTTTGCCCCCGTTGCCGAGGAGGATTCGTCGGGCACCGTCGTCGACAAGATCCAGCAGACCGAGGGTGCCATCTCCTACCTGGCCTTCTCCTACTACGACGACACCAAGTTCAAGGCCCTCAAGGTCGACGGCGTCGATCCCACCAAGGCCAACGTCGAGTCCGGCAAGTTCAACATCTGGGCCTACGAGCACATGTACACCGCCACTGACGCCGACGCCGCGACCAAGGCGTTCGTCGAGTACATGCTGGGCGACGACGTCCAGGGCTCGCTCGTCGAGAAGGAGGGCTTCATTCCCATGAGCGGCATGAAGGTCCAGAAGGACGCGTCCGGCAACGTCACCGGCAAGTAGTCGGTCTCCATCGCTTTGGGGGCGGGGCGTCCGCGCAGACGGGCGTCCCGCCATGTCCGTAGGTAAGAGAAAGGTTGCGCAATGGCAAAGCAGATGCTGCCGAAGCGCCGTCTGGAAAACATCGGGCTGGGGCTCACCGGTGCGTGCGTCGCCGCGGTTGCGCTCGTGGTCGTGACGCTCATCGTCATGGTCGCCCAGCAGGGCCTGGCCGCCTTCTTCCAGGATGGGATCAGCCTCGGCGCATTCCTGACGGGAACCAGCTGGGTGCCGTCCGACGACAAGTTCGGCGCGCTCCCGCTGATTGTGAGCTCGTTCGGCGTCACCATCCTGTCGACCGTGTTCACCCTGCCCGTCGCCGTCGGCTCGGCAATCTTCGTCGTCGAGGTCAGGCCTGGGTTCGGCCGCAAGGTCTTCCAGCCGCTTGTCGAGCTTCTGGTGGGCATCCCGTCGGTCGTGTACGGACTGATCGGCCTCACCGTGGTAAACGCCGCGATGCGTGCCGTCTTCGGCGAGGCCGCCGGGACCGGCGCGGGAATCCTGTCGGGCGCCATCGTGCTCGCCGTCATGATCCTGCCCACGGTCACCACCCTATCCATCGACGCGCTCGCCGCGGTGCCCGACAGCTATCGCGAGGGTTCCTACGCGCTGGGCTGCACCCGCTGGCAGACCGTGCTGCACGTCGTCCTTAGGAGCGCGCTTCCGTCGCTCATGACGGCGGTCATCCTGGGCATGACCCGCGCCTTCGGCGAGACGCTCGCCGTCCAGATGGTCATCGGCGGTGTCGAGAAGATTATGCCGCAGGGACTGCTGTCCCCGGCGGCGACCCTGACCACGGCACTGACCTCGGGCTTCGCCAACGCGACCACCGGCAGCGTCCAGTACCACGCGCTGTGGGCGCTGGGCCTTCTGCTCATGGGCATGTCCCTGTTCTTCATCCTGATCATCCACGTCATCGGCTCGAAGGGAGCGAAGGCGAATGCCTAGCACCGCCAACCCCGCGGGTGCCGCCGCCATGGAGGCCTCCGTCTGCGCGTCCGCCAACAAGGACCGCTCCGCCGTCGCCGGCGTCGACCTTGCCGCGCACGCCGCCAGGATCGGTCGCCAAGACCGCATCGCCACCGCCGTCCTCACGGCCATCGTGGCCCTCGTGCTCGCACTTCTCGGCGCCATCGTCGCGTTCATCCTGGTCCAGGGCCTGGGCAAGGCGCTGTCGCCCGGGTTTCTGACCACCCCGCCGACCGCGGCGGAGAACCCCGGCATCTCGTCGGAGCTGTTCGACTCGTTCTACATGCTCGCCATCACGCTGCTCATCAGCGTGCCCATCTCGATGGGTGCGGCCGTCTTCCTCGTGGAGTACGCGCCCGACAACTGGGTCACCAAGGCGGCGTCGACCGCGATCGAGACCCTGTCAAGCCTGCCCTCCATCGTCGTCGGCATGTTCGGTAGCCTGTTCTTCGTCGTGACCCTGGGCTGGGGCATCTCGATCATCTCCGGCGCCCTGGCGCTCACGATGTTCAACATCCCCATCCTGGTGCGCGTCATCCAGCAGGCGCTCGAGGACGTCCCGCGCTCGCAGCGCGACGCCAGCCTGGCCATGGGCCTCACGCGTTGGGAGACCACCCTCAACGTGCTGCTTCCCGCTGCCATGCCCGCCATCGTCACCGGCGTCGTCATCTCGGCGGGTCGCGTGTTCGGCGAGGCCGCCGCGCTGATCTTCACCTCGGGCTCGGCTGCGGTCAGGCTCAACTTCGCCAGCGTCAACCCTGCCAGCCCCACCAACCCCTGGAACATCTTCAGGCCCGCCGAGACCCTGGCGGTCCACATCTGGAAGCTCAAGATGGAGCCCTCGCCCGGAAACGACGCCATCGTCTGGGGCACCGCCGCGGTCCTGATCGTGTGCGTGCTTCTCTTCAACGTGCTCGCGCGCGTCCTGGGCAAGGCCCTCGCTAGGAGGCTGACGAGCGAATGAGCCACACCCTCTCCACCAAAGGCGTGACCGTGTGCTACGACCTCACCCGCGAGGCCCTGCATCCCACGAGCCTTGACTTCGACGCGGGCACCGTCACCGCGCTGATCGGCCCGTCGGGCTGCGGCAAGTCAACCTTCCTGCGCTGCCTCAACCTGATGAACCGCGAGATCCCCAAGTGTCGCGTGGGCGGCCGGATCTACTACCACGGCCGCGACGTCAACACCAAGGGCGAGAATCTCTTCGAGCTGCGCAAGTCCATCGGCATGGTCTTTCAGCAGCCCACGCCCTTCCGCAAGTCCATTCGCGAGAACATCCTGTTCGCGCCCAAGCGCCACGGTCGCGTCGCCTCCCGCGAGGCCGCGGACGAGCTTGTCGAGAAGAGCCTGCGCCAGGCTGCCCTGTGGGACGAGGTGAAGGACAAGCTCGCCCAGAGCGCCCACGCGCTTTCGGGCGGACAGCAGCAGCGACTCTGCATCGCCCGCACCCTGGCTATGCAGCCGGACGTCATCCTGTTTGACGAGCCGTGCTCGGCCCTGGACCCGATCTCGACCTTCGCCGTGGAGGAGACCATCCGCTCGATCGCGGACTCGGGCATCTGCGTGGCCATCGTCACGCACAACATGGAGCAGGCCACCCGCGTCTCGGACCGCACTGCCTTCTTCTACATGGGTGACATGATCGAGACGGGCACGACCCGACAGATCTTCTCGGCACCCAAGGACCAGCGACTCTCGGATTACCTCACCGGAAGGTTCGGTTGATGCACATGCAGGCAGAGAAGTACTTTGACCAGGCCGACCATCGCGCCGTGGACGACGTGCCGAGCGAGATCTCGGTCCGCGACTTCGACCTTTGGTACGGCGACTTCCAGGCGCTCAAGGGAATCGACCTCGAGATCGCGCGCCAGCGCTGCACGGCCTTCATCGGGCCGTCCGGCTGCGGCAAGTCGACGCTTTTGCGCACGTTCAACCGCATGTGCGACTTCGTCGAGACCGTCCGCCGTGACGGCACCATCGAGTTCCGCGGCTCCGACATCTTCGGGATGGACGCCAACGCGCTTCGCGTCCACGTGGGTATGGTCTTCCAGCACCCCAACCCGTTCCCCATGTCGATCCGCGACAACGTCCTGTACGGCCCGTCGCGCATGCGCAGGCTCTCGCGCTCCGAGGGCGACGCGATCTGCGAGCGCACGCTGACCGAGGCCGCCCTGTGGGACGAGGTGAAGGACAAGCTCGACAAGTCGGGCCTGGGCCTTTCCGGCGGACAGCAGCAGCGCCTGTGCATCGCACGCGCGCTTGCCACCAACCCGGAGGTCCTGCTGATGGACGAGCCCACCAGCGCCCTGGACCCCATCTCGACCATCCAGGTCGAGGAGCTCATGACGAGTCTCGCCGCCGACCACACGGTCGTCGTCGTGACCCACAACATGCAGCAGGCCACCCGTGTGGCCGACAAGACCTCCTTCTTCTACCTGGGCGAGCTCATCGAGGCGGGGCCGACCAAGGAGCTCTTCTCGAACCCCAGGCAGACCCGTACGCAGGAATATCTCTCGGGAAGGTTCAGCTAATGGCAACCAGAAGCGAATTCTCCAAGCAGCTCGACGAGGTCGAGGCCCTCGTGGCCCGCCTTGGCGAGAAGTCCGCGGCCGACGTGCGCGCGGCCGGCCTCGCCACCCAGGGTGACGTCGGCGCCGCCGGCGGCGTGCTCCGGGGACGCAAGGCGGCCGACCGCCTGCGCAACGAGATCGAGACCCTGTGCCTCGACATCATGCTGCTGCAGCAACCCCTCATCGGCGAGGACCTCCGCCTGGTCTCCGGCTCGTTTCGCCTGGTCTCCGACCTCTACCAGATCGACAACATGTGCCGCGACATCGCCTTCATCGTCTCGGAGCTGCCCGCCGACGCGGTCGGGAAGATGGGCTCGAAGTTTCGCGAGATGTCCGACCGCGTGGCGGGCATGGTGACCGAGGCGCTCGAGGCCTTCGAGGCTGCCGACCCCGAGCGTGCCCGCAAGGTGATCGACTCGGACGACGTGGTTGACGAGCTGTACGGTGCCGCCGAGGACGACGTGATCGACCTGATCTGCGCCGCGGGCAAGTCGTCTGCCAAGTCGTTGCCCGAGCTGCTTATGGTCGCCAAGTACTTCGAGCGCATCGGCGACCAGGCCCAAAGAATCGCCGCCTGGGCGGTGTTCCGCGCGAACGGTGAGCGTATCCTTACCAATGGGGGACAGGTCATCGAGCTTCGGCAGGAGGCAGGCGAATAGTGGTCTACTACGTGGAGGACGACACCAACATCCGTGAGATCACGCTCTATGCGTTGACCCAGGCGGGAATCGACGCGCAGGGCTTCTCGAATGACGCCGCCTTCCGTCGCGCCTGCGACGACCGCATCCCCGACGCGGTCCTTCTCGACATCATGCTGCCCGACACGGACGGCATCTCGATTCTGAGGCGCATTCGCCAGACCCCGGGCCTGACCGACGTGCCCGTGATGATGCTCACCGCCAAGGACACCGAGCTCGACACCGTGCGCGCGCTCGACTGCGGTGCCGACGACTACCTGGCAAAGCCCTTCGGCATGATGGAGATGGTCAGTCGCGTGAGGGCGCTGCTCCGCCGCAGCGGCCGCACCCGCCCCAAGGCCGCCGCGTCCGATGACACCATCGAGGTCGGCCCGCTGCGCATTTCGGCCGCGAGGCGCGAGGCCAGCGCGGGCGGACGCGACCTGCAGCTGACGATGCGCGAGTTCGACCTGCTGGAGTTTCTGGCAAAGAGCCCCGGCGTCGTCTTCTCTCGCGAGACGCTGCTGCAGCGTGTGTGGGGCTGGGACTTCGACGGCGGCAGCCGCACGGTCGACGTCCACGTCCAGACGATTCGTGCCAAGCTCGGCGACGACTCCGACCTCATCGAGACGGTCCGCGGCGTCGGCTACCGGCTGAGGGGCTAGCCCGTGGCGTCGCGCAGGTCGACGCCGGCCTTGGCAAGCCGCGTGTTTGCCGTACTTCTCCTGGTGACCACCGTCGCCGTGGTCGCCGCCCTGACGATGGCCGCGCTTCTCTTCCAGCGCTCTACCGAGAAGGACGTCCGTGCCGACATCCGCCGCGAGTGCGAGCTCGTGGCATCGTCGCTCGGCAGGCTCGAGGGGTCCGAGCGCATGGACGTCGTGCGCGACCTCGAGCTGGGTACCATGCGCCTGACGCTGATCGCCTCCGACGGCACCGTGACCTTCGACAGCGAGGAGGCGGCCGACTCGATGGGCAACCACCGGAACCGCCCCGAGGTCGCCCGCGCCCTGTCGGCCGGGGAGGGCGACTCCGAGCGCGACTCGCAGACCCTCGGCGTCGTGAGCTACTACCATGCGGAGCGCCTGCCGGACGGCAGCGTCGTGCGCGTCTCCGAGGACGCCGCGACTGCGCTCTCGATCATCGCGGGCGACTCGAGCCTGCTGTTGCTCGTGGCCCTCGTCGTGGTGGTCCTGTCCTGGGCGGCCGCGCGCCTGCTGTCGCGCAAGCTGGTCGCGCCCATCCTCTCGATCGATCCCGTGGCCGACCCCAATGGGTCGCCATACCGCGAATTGGAGCCCCTTGTGAACAGGCTTAACGAGCAGCAGGCCACGCTCACGGAGCAGATGGACCAGCTCCGTGACGCCGAGGCCATGCGCCAGCAGTTCACCGCGAACGTGACCCACGAGCTCAAGACGCCGTTGGCGGCAATCTCGGGCGCGGCAGAGCTCATCCGCGACGGCATCGCGCGCCCCGAGGACGTGGGCAACTTCGCCGGCCGCATCTACGACGAGTCCCAGCGCCTCACGAGCCTGGTAAACGACATCCTGACCCTGTCGAAGCTCGACGAGAGCGAGCGCGCGGGCGAGACCGGCATCGTCGGCTCCGTCGAGAGGTGCGACCTGCTGGGAATCTCCGCCGACGTGGTGTCCAGGCTGTCTGGCGTGGCCGAGGGCGCGGACGTCAGGCTCGAGGCCACGGGCGCCCCCGCCATCGTGACGGGCAACGCCCGCCTTCTGGACGAGCTGGTGTACAACCTGTGCGGCAACGCCGTGCGCTACAACCACCCCGGCGGCACCGCGACCGTCACCTGTGGCGTCACGGGCGCCGGAGAGCCGTTCGTGCGTGTTGCCGACACTGGCATCGGCATCCCGCAGGCCGACCACGCCAAGGTGTTCGAGCGCTTCTACCGCGTGGACACGAGCCGCTCGCGCGCCAGCGGCGGCACAGGCCTGGGCCTGGCCATCGTCAAGCACTCGGCGGCATTCCACCACGCGCGCATCGACCTGGACAGCCGCGAGGGCGAGGGCACCACGATCACGGTCACCTTCCCCGCGGGGGAGTAGGCCGCATCCGAGCAACCCCTGCCGCCTGGTGGCGGTCCGTGCGCAAAGGGGAGGGGCCGGACGACCACGCGGTCGTCCGGCCCCTCCTACCATAGGCCCGTGTCGCCTTTGCCCCAGGCGTCGGGTTACTTGTTCCTCTTGACCTGGCTCGGGTGCTTCTCGAAGAAGTCGAAGCGAGGCGGCAGCTCCACCAGCATGTGCTCGCCGGGCGTCTGGCCCAGGGTCTGGGCGAGCTCGGCGGGCGTCTCGAAGGCGTGCTCCCAGCTGAAGAAGACGTCGGCGTCGAAGCCCAGGTGCTCGCAGATTAGCTCGCAGCCGCTGGGTACGGCGGGGTGCATGAGCAGCGTTGTCGTGCGCAGGGCGGCGAAGGCGTCGGCCAGCGCCTGCTCGTAGGCTGCGTCGTCGCCCTTTGCGGCCTTGCTCGCGTCGCCCCAGCGCTTGTTGGCGGCACGGCACAGCTCCTCGGCCACGGCCAGGGCACCGTGGGCGTCAAACGCGTGGGCACGGCGCTCGTACTCGAGGGTTGCCTGGCGGCACTCGTCGATGACGTCGTCGTGGGCCGCGACCTGGGGCAGGTGCCCGCCGCAGACGTTGGCGGCGCCGTACATGCAGCTTCGCGCCAGGCGGTTGAAGATGTTGGTGAGGAAGGCGCTCTCCTTGAGGGCGGGGTCGACGACGCGCGGGTCGTCCTTGACCAGGACCTCCTCGCCGGTCTTCTTGTCCACGTGCGAGACGCTGGTGTCGAACGCCTTGGGCGAGAAGCTCACGGCCTTCTGGTCCAGGCCCAGGCTCAGCCAGTGGCAGCGCAGCTGTTCGGCGGTGTAGCTATCCAGCAGCTCGGCTGCCATCGGCGGCTTGATCGCGCCCGAGCTGGAGGCCTTCTTGTTCATGAACAGGATGTGGTAGTTGGCCACGGGCTTGTCCTGGAACAGGCCCCAGTCCAGGGCCTCCCACAGCGCCGGCTGGGCCACGCAGTAGAAGTAGATGTTGTCCTGGCCGATGAACTGGTAGACGTCGGCGTCGTCGGCGCACCACCAGTCGCGCCAGTCGGTGGAGGAGTAGCGGCCCTGCGGCGCCGTGGCCAGCGCGGTCTGCACGAAGCTGATCGGCGCCCACAGGCTCTCGGGCCAGCACCACACGGTCAGGCCGGAGACGTCGTCCATGTCGGGGGCGGGGACGCCCCAGTCGATGTTGCCGGTGATGCGGAACGGCAGCAGCGTCTTGCCGGTGCGGAAGCGAACGCCGGCGGCCTCGAGTACGCCTCGGGCGGCGTCGCGGTCGCGCCAGTTGTCGAACTCTACCGAGAAGGACTGCTGGTTGCCCTCCGACTCGACGGTGCGGTGCTGCGGGAGGTCCTTCTCGCAAGCGTCGAAGCTCTCGCGGAACTTGTTCTGGATGTAGATGATGGGCGCGACCAGGCTCTCGCGGACCGTCTTGGTGACGATCGGGCGGATCTGCTCGTCGACGTCCCACTCGTCCATGAGCCTCTCGAGGGTCTGCTGGAATGCGGGCAGGTCGAAGTACCAGTTGTCGACCGGGCGCAGCTCGGGGGTGGTGCCGGTGAGCTGGGAGACTGGGGCGATGAGCTCCTCGGGGTCAAACTGGTGGCCGAGGTCGCACTCGTCGGCGTAGGCCTTCTCGGACTTGCAGCCGCGCACGGGGCAGCGGCCGATGACCTGGCGGCCGTTGAGGAACTGGCCGGCCTTGACGTCGTAGAACTGGCGGGTGCTCATCTTGTGCAGGTAGCCGCGCTCGTGGAGGCGACGGATCAGTTCGTTGGAAAGCTTGGCGTGGAAGTCGCGCGCGGGCTCGAGGCCGCTGCCGGCGTACAGGTCGAGCGAGACCTCGTAGGAGTCGAGGGCGCTCTTCTGCGCGTCGTGGTTCTCGCGGACGTAGTCGATGATGGTGCCCTCGTAGCCGGCCTCGCGGCGCTTGCGGTAACCCTCCATGATGGGGGAGCCGTAGCAGTCCGTGCCCGAGACGAACACGACGTTCTCGCGGCCGATGCGGTCGCGCAGGAAGCGCGCGAAGAAGTCGGCGGGCACGAAGACGCCTCCGATGTGGCCGAAGTGCAGGTTCTTGTTGCCGTAGGGCATGCCGCCGGTGATGACCGCGCGCTTGGGGAACGTCGGGCGGGCGATTTTGGAGTCTGCCATGTGGGGTGGATCCTTCGTCTTCGCGTGTTGTTGCGGGTACGCAAAGCGCGTGGCCCTGACTGGCCCGGCCACGTGTCGCTCGCCCGCGTGTCGTATGCGTGGACCATTCTAGCAGGCCTTCCGGTGTCGGAGACCGTGCGGGTGGGGTGGGCGGCACCGTGCCCATCCGAAGGGCAGGCCCCCATTGACTGGGTGTGGCCGCCAATTCTGTTCCCGATAACGCGCGAACGAAAGGGGGCGCCGCCCGAAGGCGACGTCCCCGATGCGATGCGAGATTATGGACGCGTGGGAATGCGGGCGGAGGCACAGTCCCCGCAGTTGCCTCCTACACGTAGAAGAGCATCTTGTTGTAGCTGGGCACGGGCCAGAAGTCGTGGCTGCAGAGGCGCTCCATGTCGTCGACGGCGGCACGCAGGGTCTCCATCGCGGGAAGGACGGAGTCGGCGTAGGCGTCGCTCTGCTCCTGCGGGTCCTCGATCTTCTGGGCGGCCGCGTTCTTCTCCTCGAGGTCGTCGACGGCGTCCGAGATCTTGTCGATGCCGTCGGTCAGGCGCTCGATGAGCTTGCGCTCGGCCTTGGCCTTGAGCCCGAGCTCGGCCTTGGTCGCGACGCCGGTGGCGATGTCGCCGGAGTAGTCGATCAGGGCGGGCAGGTACATGTGGCGGGTCATGTAGCTCATCGTGTTGGCCTCGATGTTGAGCAGCTTGGAGTACTGCTCGGCCTTCGAGACGTAGCGGGCGTGGACCTCGTTCTCGCTGAGGACGCCGTACTTGGCGTAGAACTCGATGTTCTCGGGCTTGACCATGTTGCGGATCGCCGACGGGGTGTTGGGGTAGTTGGGAAGGCCGCGACGCTCGGCCTCGGCGGTCCACTCGTCGGAGTAGCCGTTGCCGTTGAAGATCACGCGCTGGTGGTCGGTGAGGGTCTTCTTGATCCACCCCATCGAGGCGGACACCAGGTCGGACTTGTCGACCGGGCCCATGGCGGTCGCGAACTCGTCGAGCTTCTCGGCGACGGCGGTGTTGAGCACCATGTTGGGGTCGGCCAGGTTCTGCTGCGAGCCGCACATGCGGAACTCGAACTTGTTGCCGGTGAAGGCGAACGGCGAGGTGCGGTTGCGGTCGGTGGTGTCACGGGTGATGTCGGCAAGCTGCGGGACGCCGAGGTCCATCTTGGAGCGGCCCTCGCTGGAGAAGTTGGTGCCGTTGATGATGGACTCCACGACGCCGTTGAGGTCGTCGCCCAGGAAGATGGACACGATTGCGGGAGGAGCCTCGTTGGCACCGAGACGGTGGTCGTTGCCCGCCGAGGCGACGCTGGCGCGGAGAAGGTCGGCGTGGTCGTCGACCGCCGCGATGACGCTGGTGAGGAAGATCAGGAACTGCAGGTTCTCCTCGGGGGTGTCGGACGGGTCGAGCAGGTTCTTGCCGTCGGCGATGAGCGACCAGTTGTCGTGCTTGCCGGAGCCGTTGACGTACTCGAAGGGCTTCTCGTGCTGCAGGCAGACCAGGCCATGGTGGGAGGCGTCGAGCTTCATCTTCTCCATGGTGATCAGGTTGTTGTCGATCGCGACGGAGCCCTCCTCGTAGATGGGGGCGAGCTCGTGCTGGCACGGGGCGACCTCGTTGTGCTTGGTCTTGGCGGGAACGCCGAGCTTCCACAGGTCGTCGTCGAGCTCCTTCATGAACTCGTTGACGGTCGGGCGGATCGCGCCGAAGTAGTGCTCCTCGAGCTCCTGGCCCTTGGCGGGCGCGCAGCCGAACAGGGTGCGGCCGCACAGGATGAGGTCGGGACGGGCAGCGTAGTCCTCCTCCTTGATGAGGAAGTACTCCTGCTCCGGGCCGATGGTGGTGGTCACGTGGACGGGCTTCTTGCCAAACAGGTCGAGCACGCGCTTGGCCTGGGTGTCGAGCGTGACCATCGAGCGCAGCAGCGGGGTCTTCTTGTCGAGGGCCTCGCCGGTGTAGGAGATGAAGGCGGTCGGGATGCACAGGACCTCGTCCTTGATGAAGGCGGGGCTGGTCGGGTCCCAGGCGGTGTAGCCACGGGCCTCGAAGGTGGCGCGCAGGCCGCCCGAGGGGAACGAGGACGCGTCGGGCTCGCCCTGGATGAGCTCCTTGCCCGAGAAGGTCATGATGGACGTGCCGTCCTTCTTGGGCGTCACGAAGCTGTCGTGCTTCTCGGACGTGATGCCCGTGAGCGGCTGGAACCAGTGCGTGAAGTGCGTGGCGCCCTTCTCGAGCGCCCATTCCTTCATCGCGTGGGCGACCTCGTTGGCGATGTCGAGGTCGAGGGTCTTGCCCTCGTGGATGACCTTCGACAGCTCCTTGTAGGTCGGCTTGGGAAGGCGCTCCTGCATGACGGCGTCGCTGAACACCAGGCTGCCGTACTCCTCCGTGACCTTGTCCTTTGGCATGGCCGCTCGCTTTCTACTCGGTCCCGGGCGCATTCGCGTGGCTGCGCTTGCGTCCGGGCGTTGTTTGGCTGCGTACGCGAAAAACCGTAACGCCTCATTGTTACGCCATCATGAATGCCTGAAAAGCCCCAGGTTTCTCATTCGTGCATCATTGTTTCGCAAACGTGCCATCCGAGCGCTGTCGAGAAGTGCGTGTGGTGACCTTGTGGTGGCGCGGGCCACACCGACGTTTGACACGCGTCGCGAATGTGCGATAATAGCCACCGCGCAAAAGCGCCTGGGGACGTAGCTCAGTTGGGAGAGCGCTGCCTTCGCACGGCAGAGGCCGAGGGTTCGACTCCCTTCGTCTCCACCATAAGAAACAGACGGGATCTGGGCGCAAGCCTGGGTCCCGTTTCCTTTTTGCGGCCGATGCACGCGGCCGCGACCGCGCGAGGGGAGAGAAGCCATGACGGTCTCGACCGGGGCATACGATGCCTGCCGGCTGTGCCCGCGCGCCTGTGGCGCGCGTCGTGCGGAGGGGCGTCGTGGCGCGTGCGGCGCAAACGCGACCGTGCGCGTGGCCCGTGCCGCGCTGCACTTCTGGGAGGAGCCGCCCATCTCCGGCGAGGCCGGGTCGGGCGCGATCTTCTTCTCGGGGTGCCCCTTGCGCTGCGTGTTCTGCCAGAACCACGACATCTCCAGCGGCAACTTCGGCCATGACGTCACCGTCGCGCGCCTTGCCATGATGATGCTCGAGCTGCGCGACAAGGGCGCGCTCAACATCAACCTGGTCACGCCCCTCCACTTTGCCCCACAGGTCCGCGAGGCGGTGCTCATGGCACGTGACGCCGGGCTCGACCTGCCCATCGTCTGCAACACCTCCGGCTACGAGCGCGCCGACGTCGTGCGCCGGATGGCCGACGTGGTCGACGTGTGGCTCGCCGACTTCAAGTACGCCTCGGCAGACCTCGCCGCCACGCTGTCCGGCGCCCGCGACTATCCCGACGTCGCCGCCGAGGCGCTGGCTGCCATGGTCGGGTCCGTGCGCTCGCGCGGCACCCGCGTCCTCGCCGACGACGGCTCCATGCGGGCGGGCGTCATCGTGCGCCACCTGGTGCTTCCCGGCCACGTGGACGACTCGTGCGCGGTCCTCGACCGCGTGTGGGACATCTGCGGCAACGACTGCGACCTCTCCGTCATGAACCAGTACACGCCCAACGAGTCCTGTAGGGAGAAGGGCGGCGAGCTCGCCCGCGCCGTGACCGACGAGGAGTACGAGATCGTCCTGTGCCACGCCGACGACCTGGGTTTTGAGCACATGTGGTGGCAGCAGGGAGGCACCGTCTCGGAGAGCTTCGTGCCGGAGTTCGACGCAACCGGCGTCGACGGGCCCGAGCTTGCGTCGTGTGACGGTGGCCCGACGCGGGTATAGGAAGAGACTGACGACGCGCGGGCACTTCTCGACAGGGGCCGCGCATCGAGCGAAGGGAACACGATGGCAGACGACAACGCCCTCACCGACGACGAGCGCGCCGAGCTCGAGAGGCTTCGTGCCGAGAAGGCCGACCGCGAGCGTGCCGCCGAGCGCGCCGAGCTCGAGAGGCTGCGCGCCGAGGCCGCCGTCGAGCGCGAGCGAGAGGCCGCCGACGCCCGTGTCGAGAAGATTCGCGAGCGCAACCGCAAGATCATGGAGCCCGATGACGACGACCTGAGGATGCCTCTGGCCCAGAAGCTGGTCCTGGGCATCGCCATCCTGCTGATGGTCGCCTTCGCGTTCTACACGCTGAGCAGGCACTAGCTTTCGTCGGGGCGTGCCGCCACGACAGCGCGCCCGAAACACAATCGAGGGGAGACCCAGATGTCGCTTACCGACCGCACCGAGCCCACCGACGTGGCACTCAACACCGACCTCTACGAGCTCACGATGGCCCAGGGCTTCTTCGAGGCGGGCCTCGCCGACACCCGTGCGTGCTTCAGCGTCTTCTTCCGCGACAACCCCTTCGACGGCGGCTATGCCGTGGCCTGCGGCACCGGCCAGATCGCCGACCTTGTCGAGAGCTACCGCTACGACGCCGACTCGATCGAGTACCTGCGCTCGCTCGTCGCCCCCGGCGGCGGCCCCATGTTCACGGAGGCGTTCCTCGACTACCTGGCGGACTTCCGGATGCGCGTCTCTGTGTGGGCCGTGCCCGAGGGCGAGCTGGTGTTTCCGCGCGAGCCCATGGTGCGCGTCGAGGGCCCCATCATCGACTGCCAGCTGCTGGAGACCGCGCTTCTCAACCTGGTCAACTTCCAGACGCTCGTGGCAACCAAGACCGCCCGCGTGGTCCAGGCGGCCGAGGGCCACGCCGTGTCCGACTTTGGCCTGCGTCGCGCCCAGGGGCCGGACGGCGGCCTGGCGGTGGCGCGCGCCTCGTTTGTCGGCGGCGCCTCGTCCACGTCCAACGTCCTGGCGGGCAAGATCTACGGCATCCCCGTCTTCGGCACCCATGCGCACTCCTGGGTCATGGCCTTCCCCTCCGAGCTCGAGGCGTTCCGCGCCTTCGCGCGCTCGATGCCCAAGAACTGCGTGCTTCTCGTGGATACCTATGACGTGCGTCGCGGGGTCGAGAACGCCATCACCGTCGCCCGCGAGATGGAGGCTGCGGGCGAGCGGCTGGCCGCGGTGCGCATCGACTCGGGCGACCTGGCCAAGCTGTCCAAGTTCGCGCGCAAGGCCTTCGACGACGCCGGCCTGCCCTACGTAAGGATCGCGGCCTCCAACGACCTCGACGAGTACACCATCCAGTCGTTGTTCGCCCAGGGCGCGCCCATCGACTCGTTCGGCGTGGGCACCAAGCTGGCGACCTGCGACCCGCAGCCGTCGCTGGGTGGCGTCTACAAGCTCGCCGCGACCCGTGCCTGCGACGACGACGCCTGGGAGCCCGTCGTCAAGCTCTCCGAGCAGGCCTACAAGCGCACCATCCCCGGCGTCCAGCGCGTGCTGCGCCACTACGACGACAACGGCTGCCCCATGGGCGACCTCATCCTCGACGACGGCCTCGTCGATTCCGACCTCACCCGCGCCGTGGACGTCATGGATCCCTACACCAGCTACGACCTGTCGGGCTACGTGGCCGTCGACCTGCTGGAGCAGCTTGTCGAGAAGGGCCACGGGACCGACGTCTCCTACACGCTTGAGTCCTCGCGCAGGCGTTGCCACGACGCCCTCATGAGGCTGGACGCCGCGACCAGGCGCTTCCTCAATCCACAGCCCTACCCAGTGGGCATCGAGGAGGGCCTTGCCCGCGTGCGCGAACGCCTCTCTGGTGCCGAGCGCATGCGTTCGGGCCGCGAATAGGTCCGTCGCCGTGCATAGGCGATTCGTTTCGGGTGCATGAAAGTGCATCGTGGCCCGTACCTGCTCTGCTACACTTTCATGAAGTCTGTGTAGGCCCGCGCGAGCGTGGGCGCGTACGAAAAGGAGTAGACATGCCCGAGACGATCGAGGAGCTTGTTAGGCAGGCAATCGCCGCCGCCCAGCAGGCCGGTGACCTGGCTGAGTTCGAGGTCGAGGATTGCGGCGTCGAGCGACCGGCCGACACCGACCACGGTGAGTGGACTTCCACCGTCGCCCTGCGATCCGCGCGCCTCGCCCGCACCGCCCCCGCCAAGATCGCCCAGGCCATCATCGCCCACATGCCCGCCAGCCCCGCCATCGCCAAGGTCGAGGTCGCCGGCCCCGGCTTCATCAACTTCTACCTGAACGCCGCCGCCAACAACGAGATCATCCGTACCGTCCGCGAGCAGGGTATGGACTTCGCCCGCGTCGACGAGGGCCACGGCCTCAAGGTCAACTACGAGTTCATCTCGGCCAACCCCACCGGCCCGCTGCACGTCGGCCACGGTCGCTGGGCCGCGCTCGGCGACTCCATGTGCAACGTCTTGGAGCACGCCGGCTACCACGTCGACCGCGAGTACTACATCAACGACCACGGCAGCCAGATGGACGTCTTCGGCGGTTCCGTCGTGACCCGCTACCTGCAGCTCATCCAGATCATGCGTGAGGACGGCTGCGACGTCGCCATCGCCTACGACAAGCTTCTCGCCGACCGCGAGGCCTACGTCGAGGACGAGAACGACGAGCACCCCGAGAACCACCCGTTCATGGATGCCTTCAACGAGGCCCTGGGCGGCAACTCCTACGGCGGCGACTACATCGTCGAGATCGCCCGCGAGTTCGTCGAGTCCGACGGCGACAAGTGGGTCGACGCCGATGCCGACGAGCGCGCCATCGAGTTCCGCGAGCGCGCCTACCAGGCGATGCTCGGCCGCATCAGGGCCACCTGCGACGCCTCCCGCTGCCCGTTCGACCTCTGGTTCTCCGAGCGCTCCCTGTACGTGAAGGACGAGAGCGGCACCTCCCAGGTCGACCGCGCCTTCAAGCGCCTCGACGACATGGGTCACCTCTACAGCACCGATGACGGTGCCCTGTGGTTCCGCTCCACCACCTTCGGTGACGACAAGGACCGCGTCCTGGTCAAGTCCAACGGCGAGTACACCTACTTTGCCTCCGACGTCGCCTACCACTGGAACAAGTTCCAGCGTGACGACTACTCGATCGACCTGTGGGGCGCCGACCACCACGGCTACATCGCCCGCGTCACCAACGTCTGCGACGCCATGGGCTACGAGGGCAAGTTCGAGGTCGACCTCGGCCAGTTCGTCAACCTGCTCCGCAACGGCGAGCCCGTCCGCATGTCCAAGCGTCGCGGCACCATGGTCTCCTACCAGGAGCTGCTCGACGAGGTCGGTGTCGACGCCGCCCGTTACACCCTGATCTCCAAGTCGGCCAACCAGACGATCGACTTCGACATCGAGGCCGTCAAGAAGCAGAGTTCCTCCAACCCGGTCTTCTACGTGCAGTATGCGCACGCCCGCGTCTGCTCGATCCTGCGTCGCGCCGCTGGCGTCACCGAGGAGCAGGCTGCCGAGATGGGCATGGACGCCGTGGCCAAGCAGGCAATCGGCGAGGATTACGACCTGTCGCTTCTGACTGACCCGACCGAGCTGCAGCTCGGCCGCAAGATCTCCTCGCTGCCCGATCTGATCGCCTCCGCCGCTCGCGACCGCGCCCCGTTCCGCCTCACGCACTACGTCGAGGAGCTGGCTAGCGACTTCCACGGCTTCTACAACGCCTGCCAGGTCCTGCCCAGCGAGGGCCGTCCGGTTGCCGAGGATCTCTCCCGCGCGCGTCTGGCCGCCTGTGATGCCGTCCGCATCACCCTGGCCCTGTGCCTCAAGCTCATCGGCGTCTCCGCGCCCGAGGTCATGCGTCGCGAGGAGCAGGTCGAGGAGTAGGCCCCAGACCCCTCCTGCTCCCGGGACAACGGCCGAGAGCCGTTTCTGACATATCGCGTCTGACGGACGCCCGCCCGAGCATCAACCGTCTCGGGCGGGCGTCCTGCTTTTTCTAGTGCGTGTGTCGTGCTATAGTCCATGTTGACCGTGCGGCGTCTTTGCCGCGATTATGGCCACATCCCACCCACCACCTCACATGCGCGCCGCCATGCGCCCTTCCATGCCGCGATGACGCGCAAAACATTCCTCACGGGTGGACCAAATTGCCAAGAGCGCCCCTTGGGGGCGAAGCAATGCCGAAGAAGGAGCACCAATTGTCTGACGACTCCGTCGAGCCCAAGGCGCCGTCTGCCGCGCCGTCTGCCGCGAGCGAGCCTGCGGCTCCCGCAGCCGAGAAGCCCAAGCGGCGTCCCGGCCGTCCGCGCAAGGTCGTTGCCGAGAAGGACGTCGCGTCCGACGCCCCCGCGAAGGCCGAGGCTCCCGCACCAACCAAGCCTGCGACCAGGCGTGCCACGGCCGCCAAGACCACAGCCAAGACCGCGACCAAGTCCGCGACGGCTACCGAGCCCGCCGGCAAGGCGGACGCCCCCGCCGCCGAGAAGCCCAAGCGCCGTCGCGGCCGTCCGCGCAAGGTCGTTGCCGAGAAGGACGTCGCGGCCGACGCCTCCGCGAAGGCAGAGGTCCCGGCGGACCAGGCCCCCAAGGCCACGACCAAGCCCGGCTCCGACGCCATGGCCCCCGCCGCAGCCGCCGAGCCGGCCGAGAAGCCCAAGCGTCGTCGCGGCCGTCCCCGCAAGGTCGATGTCGAGGTCGCCGCCGCTGTCGAGGCCGCTGCCACCTCGCAGCCCTTCTCGGCAGCAGCCGACGAGATGACGCGTCGCACCGCCGAGCTCACCCAGGGCTCCGCCACCGAGCAGCCCACCCCCGCCCGTACCGTTGCCGAGGCCGACGCCGCCGAGGGCAAGCCTGCCCGACGCACGCGACGCCGCGTGGGCGACCAGGCCGGCACAGACGTCAAGCAGGAGCCTGCCGACGGGCTTGCCGGGACGAAGGACGATGCCTCCGAGAAGGCCCCCGCCGCTACCGAGAAGCCCGCCGAGGCCGGGGACGCCAAGGACGACTCGAAACCCTCCGACGAGCATGGCGAGTCTGCGAGGGAGGGCCAGCCTCGCCGTCGCCGCCGCAACCGCCACGATGACGGAGGCAACGGCTACAACAACGGTTCCAACAATGGCGGGAACAACCGCCAGGGTCGCGGCCAGCGCAACAACGACCAGGGTCAGGGCCGCAACAACCGCCGCAACAACCGCCGCAACGGCAATGGCCCCGACCTCAATGCCGAGCCAAGCCTCTCTCGCGACGAGCTCCAGGCCATGAAGGTCGCCGAGCTTCGCGCCAAGGCCGCCGAGCTCGGCATCGACGGCACCGGCATCCGCAAGGCAGACCTGGTCGACGTTGTCTACGCCGCAGCCGCGAAGGCCGAGGGCTTCCGCCAGGTCAGGGGCGTGCTCGAGATCCAGAGGGGCGAGGGCTACGGCTTTTTGCGCTCCGACAACTACATGCAGGGTCCCAACGACGCCTTCGTCTTCCAGCAGACGATTCGCCAGTACGGCCTTCGTCCCGGCGACGTGCTCGAGGGAACCGTCGTGCCCAACAAGGGCAAGAGCAAGTACCCGCCGCTGGCCCACATCACCTCGGTCAACGGCCGTGCCCCCGAGCTCGCCCGCGAGCGCGCCCACTTCCGCGACCTCACGCCGATCTACCCGAACGAGCCCCTCAGGCTCGAGTGCGGACGCGATTCCATCACCGGCCGTGCCATCGACCTGGTGGCGCCCATCGGCAAGGGCCAGCGTGGCCTCATCGTGAGTCCCCCCAAGGCCGGCAAGACCACCGTGCTCAAGCACATCTGCCAGTCCATCGCGGCCAACAACCCCGAGGTGCACCTCATCTGCCTTCTGGTGGACGAGCGCCCCGAGGAGGTCACGGACATGCAGCGCTCGATTCGCGGCGAGGTCGTCGCGTCGACCTTCGACATGCCCGCCGACAACCACACCGCCGTCTCCGAGCTCGTGATCGAGCATGCCAAGCGCCTTGTCGAGCAGGGCGACGACGTCGTGGTGGTTCTCGACTCGATCACCCGCCTGGCACGCGCCTATAACCTGGCACAGCCTGCCAGCGGACGCATCCTTTCGGGCGGCGTCGACGCGTCGGCGCTGTACCCGCCCAAGAAGTTCCTGGGCGCGGCCCGCAACATCGAGAACGGCGGCTCTCTCACGATCATTGCCTCGGCACTCGTCGAGACGGGCTCCAAGATGGATGAGGTCATCTTCGAGGAGTTCAAGGGCACCGGCAACATGGAGCTCAAGCTCGACCGCGACCTGGCCGACAAGCGCATCTTCCCGGCGATCGACCCCGTGGCGTCGGGCACGCGAAACGAGGAGCTTCTCATCCAGCCCGAGCTGCAGCCGTTCGTCTGGGGCATCCGTCGCATCCTGGCGAACATGAACAACACCGAGCGCGCCGCGGCATCGCTGGTCAAGGGGCTACGCGCCACCAAGTCCAACGACGAGTTCCTCATTCGTTCCGCCAAGAAGGCCCAGGCGACCGACTACACCGCCTAGCGTGACAGGTGCCTGCCGATTGCCTGCTGCAGGTCCATAACCAGGCCGTCGGGCAGGAGCCTGCAGGCCACATAGGCCAAACGCATGTCAGGGGAGGGGATGCACAGCGCCCTTCCCCTGATTGCGTCGTCGATCGCGTGCGAGACGACGTCGGAGGGGCGCTCGAACCCGATCCAGGTCTTGTCGGCGACGCTTGCCCGGTCGCCGGGGCGGTTGAGAAAGGCGGTGTCCATGAACTTGGGGCATACGGCGGTCACGTGGATGCCAACCTCGCGCAATTCGTGGTCGAGGCTGCGGGAGAGGCTGAGCACGAAGCTCTTGGACGCGGCGTAGACCGACAGGCGGGGCTGGGGCACGAACGCCGCCGCCGAGGCGAGGTTGACGATGCGGGAGCCCGAGTGCATGCGCAGCAGCGCCTGATAGCACATCTGGACCACGGCGAGGCAGTTGAGGCGAACCATGTTGGCGTTGGCGACCTCGCCGATGCCGCCAAAGTCGCCGAACTTGCCGAAACCCGCGCTGTTTACGAGCCAGCGAACGTCGAGGTCGTCGTCGGCGCGCAGCGCGTCGCCGATGACGTCGAAGCAGGCCTGGTCGCACAGGTCGAGGGCAAAGGTCCTGCAGGGGGTGGCGCACGAGCTCGCGACGGCGTCGAGGCGCTCCTGGTTGCGTGCGACGAGCCAGATCTCGTCCAGTCGCCCGCCACGGCCCTCGCCGAGTTGTCGGACGAACTCGGCGCCCACACCCGATGACGCCCCGGTAACGATTGCGATGTTCCTCATGAGAACCCCCTCGAGTCGATGTGCCCGCACGGGACAATCTTGCCCCCTTTATGGTTGCAATTAGGTGTGCGTGTCGTATATTTCTGATTGTGGGTGCCATATGCGGCGCCAACGCAACTCAAACGACGGAAAACGAAGATGAAACGAACCCAACCCGTCGGAAACCGGACCGCCTGACGGTGTCGTTGGCGGTAGCCTCAGACCAGGTGTCCCAGGCATTTCCGCATCGCCTCATCTTCGTGTAACGAGGTCGCACGAACGTGCGACTGGAGGGGGTGCACGGGGACATGAGTTTCAACCACAGGTGTCCCGCCATCTTCGCAGGTCTCGCGTCGGCTTCGACGCTGGTCGTGCCCACGGACGCCCAGGCGCTGACGGTGGGCGGCGTGAGCATGCCGACCCCGTCTGCCTCCATCCTGCCGTTCGCCCTCGGCTGCGCCACCGGTGTCGCGGTGGGCGCTGCCGTCACCTGGTTCGCCGTACGTAGGTCCGGAGTTGCCGACGACGCGTTCGTCGGCAATGTGACCATCCACGAAGTCTCGAACGAACCCGAGGTCACTCGCGCGGCTGTCGCCGCCAAGAGGGCTGCCGAGGCCCGTCGTGGCGCAGGCGCGCACGCCCGCGGCGCGAACGAGCCCGCCTCCAGCTGGGTCACGGGCGACCGTCGTCCCGCCACGGCCGACGACTACGAGCACCTCGATTGGGCTGACCTCTCGTCCGATTCCGCGCGTGCCGAGAAGGACGCCGATGCCTGCAAGGCCCCTGCCCCCGAGGCGAAGCCCGTGCGCCCCTGTCCCCAGGCGTCGCCCGACCCCAAGCCCGCGTCCGGCCGCAGGCCCGTCGACGTGCCTGACCCCGCGCTCGACCCCGAGATCGCGACCTCGCCCGTCGCGTCCGAGCCTGCCGCGACCGTGGCTGCCGAGTCTGGCACGCGGCGCCGTGGCGGTGCGCACGCAACCGACGACTACGAGGACATCGCGACCAACTACGTGCGCCGCCTCTCCTTTGCCGAGCGCATGGCCGCCCGTGCCCGCGGCGTTGCCAACGTCCTGGGCGAGCGCCTGGGGTCCGACATGATGGACGGCGTTCCCGTGATCGAGCGTGCCGACGGCAGTGTCGGCGACGTCGGCACCGGCTGGTGGAACGTCGCCATGGGCGACTCGGTCCGTCGTGAACTCGACTTGGGTGGCTCGGCGGGCTCCTCGTTCTTCTCGGCAGCGCAGACGGACGTCACCGCTCAGGCGGCCCAGGCGTCCTGGGCATCTGCGGCCGCTGCCACGCAGGCTCCCAAGGCCCATGCCACGCCGCACAACTCCGTCGCCGACCGCCTTGCCGACCTCGACATGGGCGTCTACCCCGAGCAACGTGCCGCCGAGGCACTGGACTCCGAGAAGGACATGTGGGAGCGCGCCCTCGACGCGATGGAGAGCCAGGACTCCGGGGCCTTCCCCGCGGTCGACTTCGTCGACGTCATCGGTGGTGGCGACACGCTCGACGAGCCCGACGGCCTCGAGGGTCCCACCAAGTTCATCCCGTTCCGCACGCCCGCCGGCCACCCGGAGGTCGTCGACACCGAGAGCTACGTCGAGTACCTGATCAGCGACGAGTTCTCGCGCAACGAGTCCAACACCGCGCGCCGCAAGGCTCGCAGCTACCTCAAGGTCATCGAGGGCGGCACCTCAACGCAGGTGCTGCTCGGCGGCTCGCGTCGCGGCCGCGGTTCCTACGTGCCGCGTCACATGGCCGCGTCGGTCCGCGAGGCCTAAGGGACCGCCGACGCAATGTCCAGCCTCACGCACAACACGCGCCGTGGAATCCCCGCGGCGCGTCTTCTTGTCCTTGTGGCCTGGGTCTGCTTCGTCTGGGGCCACTCGCTCGTCCCGGGGGTCGCGTCCGACGCCGAGAGCCTCTCGGTGGTCGCGCGCGTCTCGCCGCTGCTGGGCGCGCTGGGCATCCGGGGCACCCATGCGATGAACCACGTGGTAAGAAAGCTCGGGCACTTCTCGGAATACCTGGTGCTGGGCATCGTGGCGTCGTGGGCGCTGCGTCCTGCCGAGAAGGACCGTGTCGTCGTCGGGCCCTCGCCAACAGATAGCGTCACCCACGCGGGTACGTGGGCGACGCTTGCGGTGTGCGCCTTGGTCCCGTGCGTCGACGAGACGATTCAGCTGTTCGTCCCAAGGCGCAGCGGGATGCTGTCGGACGTATGCCTGGACTTGGTCGGCTGCGCGTGCGGCCTTCTGGCTACGCGCGCTCTATGCGCGCTCCGGCGTCTGTGGCGGACAGGATTCCCATCCAGAAGTTAGGCCTGGTCAGGGCAAGTGCATCATGCACGGCCCCTGCCTGCTCGGCGCCCTTGGCGACCGCGATCATGGTCGACCCCGACCCCGAGATGAAGAAGGCGCAGGCACCGGCGTCGAGTGCGGTGGCGCGCAGCGACTCGTAGTCGGCGATGAGCATCTTGCGGTAGGGCTCGTGCAGGCGGTCCTGGCACGCGGCGGCAAGCAATCGCTCGTCGCCCTTCTCGAGGGCCTGCACGGTCGCCACGCAGCGGCCCATCTGCCACACGCAGGTCTTGAGGGGTACCTCGTCGGGCATGACGCGGCGCGCGTCGGCGGTGCGCACCTCATAGGGCGGCGCCACCGTGACGAAGCGCAGGTCGGGCGAGACGGACGTGTGGGTGCTGAAGACCTCTCCGTCGGACATGAACGAGCTCACCAGGCCACCCAGGATCGCGGGTGCCACGTTGTCGGGATGGCCCTCGATGCCGCAGGCCACGTCGAGCGTGAAGGCGGGGTCGTAGGGGCGGCCCGCCATTGCCTGCGCGGCCACGACGCCCGCCACCACGCAGGTGGAGCTGGAGCCAAGCCCGCCCGCCAGGGGCACGGGCGAGTCGATGTCGATGCGCACGGGGATGGGGTCGACGCCCATTGCCGCCAGGGCGGTGAGGTAGCTCGTCCACACGAGGTTGTCCTCGCCACGGAAGCGCTCCTCGCAGCCGTAGATCTCCAGGTGGTCTGAGCGCAGGAAGCCGAAGTTGGCGCGCAGGTCGAGCGCCATGCCCAGGCAATCGAACCCCACGCCGAGGTTCGCCGAGGTGGCAGGCACCGACACGACGACGTAGCCGGCGCGCTCGGCCGCCTGCCCGGCGGCACCCGGCTCGCCTGCGGCCCGTGCCGCCCGTGCCGCGCGCGTGGCCGAGGTCACGGCCTGCGTCATGCCAGGCACCTCCCGCAGGCGGCCTCGACGACGCCGGACATGCCATCGACCTTGGTGACGCCGGTGTGCAGCACCTCGGCGTCACGCAGCGAGGACAGCTGGGTCGGCGCGGCGACGCCGCACATGCGGGCAAGCTCGTCCATGCAGTCGAAGTCGCCCATGCCGCTGACGTCGGTGCCCAGTGCGGCCAGGACGTCGCTCGAGAACTTGAAGGGGCTCGCGGTGGACAGGCAGACGCGCGCGGCGACGCCGTCCTTCTCGCGAGAGTCGAGCACGTGCTTGGCCACGGCGGTGTGCGTGTCCAGCACGACGCCCAGATCCTCCCAGGCGCCGCGGATGGTCGCCTTGGTCTGGGCGTCGTCGGCGCGACCGCACGCGAACGTCTCGCGCAGCCTGGCGAGAAGTGCGTCGGGCACGGTGTAGCTGCCCTTGTCGGCGAGGTCGGACATGAGGCCGGCAACCAGCTCGCAGTCGCCGTCGCTCATGAGGTAGAGCAGGCGCTCGAGGTTGGAGGAGACCAGGATGTCCATCGAGGGGCTGATCGTCTTGTGGAAGGGGCGCATGCGGTCGTAGGTGCCCGTGGTGATGAAGTCGCACAGCACGTCGTTGGTGTTGGAGGCCACGACGAAGGTGCGGACCGGCAGGCCCATGAGCTTGGCGTAGTAGCCGGCGAGCACGTCGCCGAAGTTGCCGGTGGGGACGCAGAACTCGACCTCGTCGCCCTTCTCGATGGCGCCGGCGCGCACGAGCTGGGCGTAGGCGTCGAAGTAATAGACGACCTGCGGGACGAGGCGGCCGACGTTGATGGAGTTGGCGCTGGACAGCACGGTGTTGTCGGCAGCCAGGCGCCCTGCCAGCGCGTCGTCGGCGAAGATGCGCTTGACCTGGGTCTGGACGTCGTCGAAGTTGCCCTCGACGGCGCAGACCTCGACGTTGGCGCCCGCCTGGGTGACCATCTGGAGGCGCTGGGTGTCGGAGACCTTTTCGTGCGGGTAGAAGACGGTGATCGCGGTGCCCGGCACGCCGGCGAAGCCCGCCAGGGCCGCCTTGCCGGTGTCGCCGCTCGTGGCGGTGACGATCATGACGTCGCGGCCGTCGCCGGTGCGCGCACATGACATGAGGCGTGGCAGCATCTGGAGGGCGACGTCCTTGAAGGCGCAGGTCGGGCCGTGGTAGAGCTCGAGCAGCCAGTCGTCGCCGAGCTTGGTCACGGGGGTCACGGCGTCGCAGTCCCACTGCTCGCCGTAGGCGCCCTCGACGCAGGAGGCGATCTCGGCCTCGGTGTAGTCGGGCAACAGCTTGCCCAGGACGAGCCTCGAGGTCGCGCGGAAGTCCTGCGAGCAGACCTGGTCGAGGTCGATGCCCAGATCGGACAGTCCGTCCCTGACGTACAGGCCGCCATCGGGGGCGATGCCACGCAGGATAGCTTGCTTGCTTGTTACGAGCTGCTCGTTCGAACGCGTGCTGTGGTAGAAAATACTCACCTTGGCCACTCCTCGCAGACGCGGTTTGGTACCTGGGATGTCTGTTTCACGGACAATCATACAGGCAGCCGCGGGCGGGCACGTGCCGCACACGTCAGAGCTAAAGGATTGGAAACACTAGATGAAAATCGCCATCCTCGGGTTTGGAACCGTCGGCCGCGGCGTCGACCAGATCATCTCCGCCAGCGTCCCGGACCTCGAGGTCACGCGCATCCTCGAGCTTCCCGACCGACTCACCGATTCCCGCATGACGTCGGACTACGACCAGATCGTCTCCGACCCCGACGTCGACGTCGTGGTGGAGTGCATGGGCGGCATCGAGCCCGCGCACACCTTCATCGCGGCCGCGCTGAGGGCGGGCAAGCACGTCGTCACCTCCAACAAGGCGGTCGTGGCCGAGCACTTCGCCGAGTTCGCCTCGCTCGCGGGCGAGTCGGGCGTCGGCCTGTTCATCGAGGCCACCTGCGGCGGCGGCATCCCCTGGATCGCGTCTGTCGAGAAGGTCCGTCGCGTCGACGAGGTCTCCTCCTTCAAGGGTATTCTCAACGGCACCACCAACTACATCATCGACCAGATGCGCAAGAACGGATCGGACTTCGACGAGGTCCTGGCAAAGGCCCAGGAGCTCGGCTATGCCGAGCGCGACCCGTCGGCCGACATCGACGGCATCGACGTCAAGAACAAGACGATCATCTCGGCCAGCGTCGCCTTCGACGTGGCCTGCACTCACGACCTGCCCGTCTCGGGCATCCGCAACCTGACCAAGGCCGACATGGAGGTCCTGGCGGGCCTCGGCCTCTCCGTCAAGCTGCTCGGCCGCGGCGTCCGCTGCGGCGATGCCTATGCGGTCGCCGTCGAGCCCGTGGCAATCCCGCAGTCCTCGCTCGAGGCAAACGTGCCCGACAACTTCAACCTCGTCTCGGTCGTGGGCCCCTCGATCGGCGAGCTCAAGTTCTACGGCCAGGGCGCGGGCAGCCTGCCCACCGGTAACGCCATCGTGCAGGACCTGATCGACTGCGCCGCCGGCGCGCGCCCGACCTACGACTTCTCGCAGGGCCTGGCCTACGACCCGTCGCTGCTCGTCTCGGACTACCTGCTGCGCACGACCGCCGACGCCCCGGACGGCGTGACCGAGATGGCGCCCGGCATGTGGCGCATGGCCGACATGACCGCCGAGGCCGCCCGCGCCGAGCTCGCCCGTGCCCTCGAGACCGACCCGCGCGCGTTTCTCGCCGCGCTCCCCAAGGAGGACTAGCCCATGATCAAGGTCGCAAAGTTCGGCGGCTCGAGCGTTGCCGACGCCGGCCAGTTCAAGAAGGTGCGCGACATCGTCCGCGCCGACCATGACCGCAGGTTCGTCGTCGTCTCCGCCTCGGGCAAGCGCTTCCCGAGTGACAACAAGATCACCGACCTTCTCCTGCTGGTCAACGCCCACATCGCCTACCACGTCGACTGCACCGCGCTTCTCAAGGACATCGAGCAGCGCTACGTGGACATCGCCGAGGAGCTTGGCCTCAAGTACCCGATCGCGCGCAAGTTCGAGGAGTTCTCCGCGGTCATCAAGTCGCTGTCGCCCGAGTACATCGTCTCTCGCGGCGAGTGGTTCACCGGCCAGCTTATGGCCGAGTACCTGGGCATTCCCTTCCTGGATGCCGCCGACGTCATGGTCTTTCACCACGACGGCACGGTCGACATGACCCGCACCGCCACCCGTGTGAACGACGCGGTGGCGCGCCTGGGCACCTTCGTGCTGCCCGGCTTCTACGGCTCGACCGTCGACGGCACGATCAAGCTCTTCCAGCGCGGCGGCGGCGACATCACCGGTGCGATTCTGGCCCGTTGCCTGGACGCCGGCGTCTACGAGAACTGGACCGACGTCTCCGGCTTCCTCGCGGCGGACCCCCGCATCGTCGAGAAGCCCCGCTCGATCAAGCGCATCACCTTCGACGAGATGCGCGAGCTGTCCTACATGGGCGCCTCGGTGCTGCAGGAGGAGGCAATCTTCCCGGTGCGCGAGGCCAACATCCCCATTCAGATCAAGAACACCAACGACCCCGAGGCGCGTGGCACGGTCATCCGCGAGTCGGCCGCCGAGCGCGAGCTCGAGCACCTCATCACGGGCATCGCCGGCAAGAAGGACTTCCTCGCCGTCCACATCCAGAAGGCGCACATGTCCAGCGCCGTCGGCTTCGTCCGTCGCGCGCTGTCGGTCTTCGAGCGCTATGGCGTCTCGGTCGAGCACATCCCCACGGGCGTCGACTCCTTCGGCATCGTCGTCAACGGCGCCGACGTGAAGGACACGATCTACTCGATCGTTAACGACCTGCAGCAGGAGCTCAAGCCCGACTCGGTCAACATCGTCGACCAGCTGGCGCTCATCTCGGTCGTCGGCCGCAACATGAGCCGTCGTGCCGGCACCTCCGGCCGCATCTTCGGCGCGCTGGGCGAGGCGGGCATCAACATCCGCATGATCACCCAGAGCTCGCAGGAGATCTCGATCATCATGGGCGTCAACAACTCCGACTTCGATCGTGCCATCCGCGTGATCTACGACAAGTTCGTCGCCGGCGAGATGGTCGGCGCCGACGAGGGCTAGTCCCTTCGGCGCACGGGACCTGCCTGCGCGGATGCGCGCGGGTGCCCTCCAGCCCTTCTCGTCCTTCTCACCCTTAGACAGCCAATCCGCCTGACAGGAGGCCCACACATGTCTGACAAGGTCGTTGCCATCCTCGGTGCCACCGGCGTCGTCGGCACGCAGATGATCCAGTGTCTCGAGGAGCGCGACTTTCCCGTGTCGCGCCTGGTCCCGCTGGCGAGCAAGCGCTCGGTGGGCAAGACCGTGACCTTCCGTGGCGAGCAGGTGGGCGTCGCCGAGGCCACCCCCGAGGCCTTCGAGGGAGTCGACATCGTCCTGGGCGCCGCCGGCGACGCGCAGGCGAGGGAGCTGCTGCCCGAGGCCGCCGCACGTGGCGCGGTCTGCGTCGACAACAGCCATGCCTTCCGCCTGGACGCCGACGTGCCCCTGGTCATCCCCGAGATCAACGCGGGCGACATCGCGAACCGGCCGCGCAACATCATCGCCAACCCCAACTGCGCCACGATCATCGGCCTGGTGCCGACGTTCCCGCTGCATAAGGCGGCAGGCCTCAGGCGTCTGATCGTCTCGACCTACCAGGCCGCCTCCGGTGCCGGCATGCCCGGCCTGCGCGAGCTCGAGCGCGAGAGCGCGGCCATCGTGGCCGGCGAGCCCGTCGGCGCGACCGACCCGTTCGCCTACCAGCTGGCGTTCAACCTCATCCCGCAGATCGGCGGCTTCAAGGACGAGGCGTACACCTCCGAGGAGCTCAAGATGCAGAACGAGGGGCGCAAGATCATGCACCTGCCCGAGGTGCGCGTCAACTGCACCTGCGTGCGCGTCCCCGTCATGCGCTCGCACTCCGAGTCCATCACGGCCGAGTTCGACCGTCCCATCGCCCCTGACGAGGCCCGCGAGATCCTGTCGTCCGCGCCTGGCGTCAAGGTCGTCGACGACATCGACAACCTGGGCTACCCGATGCCCCTGGATACCTCCGACCAGGACCTCGTCTACGTCGGCCGCATCCGCCGCGACCTGTCCGCGCCCGACGGCGTGAGCTCGCTCACCTTCTGGTGCTGCGGCGACCAGATCCGCAAGGGTGCCGCCACCAACGCCGTCCAGATCGCGGAGCACCTGGTCTAGGGTGTGCCTCGACCGGGCGCCTGCAATACGGCCATGGCGTCCGACAACACATGGCAGCAGGGGTGGGTTCGCGTCGCGCGGGCCCACCCCTGCCGTTTCTTGGTTCCTGACCGACTATTTCCTGGCGAGAAGCACGCGTCGCAGCCAGTCGGCCGTGAGCGCGTCGAACAGCTCGGGGCGCTCCAGCTGCAGGTTGTGGCCCGCCACGTCGAGCACGGCGCTCGTGCAGCGCGGCATCAGGCCCAACAGGCGCTGTTGGTCGTGCCAGCCGACCATCGCGTCCTGCCTGCCGCACAGAAGAAGCGACGGTCCCTCGAAGGGCCTCTCGGCAAGTGTCGCGTCGATGTCGACGCTCAAGGGGAAGCGTTCGTCCACCGCGTCGAGAAACGCCATGTCGGCATGCGCGAAGCCGGGTGCCTCCTCGTCGCGGAATCGCTCGTAGGTCGGCTCGTCGGCGCGGACCGCCAGCTGCAGGAAGCTCTCGCGCTGCTCGGGGTCCAGGGTCGCGAGGAAGGCGTCGTCGCCCTCGATGACGCCGCCGGGCTCGCAGTTGCGCGCGGCGAGGTCGTTGACGCTGAGCGGGCAGATGAGCTCGCAGCCCAAGACCCGCTCGGGCAGGGTGGCAACGGCACCCAGGGCAAGGTAGCCGCCGTAGGACTCGCCCACGACGCAGAAGGGCCTGTCGGGCGCCACGTGCTGCTCGAGGGCGAGCACGCAGCGCAGAAGCTCCTCCGAGGCGGCGAGGGAGCGGTCGGCGTGCGCGCTGGCGCCGTGTCCCGGCAGGTCGACGTAGACGCGCAGGAAGTCGTCTGCGTGGCCCGCGCCCTCGATCGTGGGCTCCATGCAGCCGCGCATGAGGGCGAGCTCGCAGCCGAAGCCATGCAGCATGAGAATCGGCGTCGCGTTGGCAGGTCCCTCCAGCTCGTAGTTGACGTCGCATCCCGGGTACTCGAAGCGCATGGGCAGTCCTTTCGTTTGGCCGCGCGTCCACTTGGGCATGGTGTTGCGCGGTACTTCTCGGTTTCCTCAGAATTGTGAACGTTTGGTTGGTACAAGGGGAATCAAACTCTTTTGGATATTTGTCCTTGCAACGGCCGTCTGGGTTGTGCATAATAATCGAGCTGCCTGAACGGGAAGCTAAATGGTGGGTGTAGCTCAGTTGGTAGAGCGACGGACCGTGGCTCCGTAGGTCGAGGGTTCGAGACCCTTCACCCACCCCATTTACAATCTAATATGGGTCGTTAGCTCAGTTGGTAGAGCAGGGGACTCTTAATCCCAAGGTCCAGGGTTCGAACCCCTGACGGCCCACCATTTCGTTTCTTACGCGAGGCGCTTGCGTCTCGTTCAAGATTCGGGTCGTTAGCTCAGTTGGTAGAGCAGGGGACTCTTAATCCCAAGGTCCAGGGTTCGAACCCCTGACGGCCCACCATCGATACGAAGAGGCGGGGTGCCCACGGGCGCCTCGCCTTTTTTCGTGCGCCCTCGGGGCGCGGGAAGGGGAGCTGACATGGACGGATGCGTTGCCGCCTCCGACACGCCTGCCGTCGCGCGCGTTCGCGCCCTGTTGGACGGAGCGGACGTCGACTCGCTGCGCGAGCGTGTGGTTGCGTCCGAGACGCCTTGGGCGGGAAGGATCTTCTCGGTGGAGACCGACGTCGTGGCGCTTCCGGACGGCTCCGAGTCTGGTCGCGAGATAGTCCGCCACCGTGGGGGGTGCTGTGTCGTGGCCGTGCGCGACGGCCGTGTGTGCCTCGTCCGCCAGTGGCGCGTTGCCTTGGGCAGGGTCACGCTCGAGCTGCCCGCCGGCAAGCTGGAGGCGGGGGAGGACCCCGTCGAGTGCGCCCGTCGCGAGCTCTCCGAGGAGACGGGCCTCTCGTGCGAGTGGCTGGAGCGGGTGGCGATGTCCAATGGCTCGCCCGGCTTCACCGACGAGCTCACGCGCGTGTACCGCGCCCACGGCCTGTCCGAGGGGAGCGCGCACCTCGACTCGGGGGAGTACGTCGACGTCGTCTGGGCGGATCTCGAAGACGTCGCCGCCGCGATCCGTGCGGGCGTGGTGCGCGACTCCAAGACGGTCGTGGGCGTGCTGTCCGAACTTGCCCAGCGATAGCGGTTCGGTCCCGCCGGCACTTCTCGGCAGGAGACGAAAAAGCCCCGCCTGGGAGGCGGGGCTGGGCGGGCGTTGGTGCGCTCGGAGGGATTCGAACCCTCAACCGGCGGATTAGAAGTCCGATACTCTATCCAATTGAGTTACGAGCGCTTGACCATCGCGATTCTAACACGAGGACAGGGGCTATAATCTGACTCTGATTGGTACGAAAGCGTTATGTGGTCGCGCCCCGGTGGGGGTGTGGCCCGGAAAAGAGGGATTCATGAGCGATTTTGTCGATGCCAGCCACGTCTTTTTGGACAACCCCGCCGCCACCCGCGACGAGGTCCTGGAGTTCATTGCCGAGAAGGCCGTCGAGCTTGGCGTCTCTGACGACAAGGACGCGGTGCTGAAGGCGTTCCAGGACCGCGAGGCCGCGGGTTCCACCGGAATGGTCAGCGGCTTTGCCATCCCGCACGCCAAGACCGACGCGGTCAAGTCCGACGCCATCATCGTCGTGAAGCTCGCGAACGACGTCGACTGGGGCAAGACCCAGGACGGCGAGCCCATCCGCGTGGCCGTCGCCCTCCTTGTCCCCGCATCCGACCCCACCAAGCACCTGCGCATCCTTGCCCAGGTTGCAACTTTGATCGTTCGCGACAGCTTCCGCAGCGAGATCGCGGAGTCCAACGACGCGGCCAAGATCGCCGCGGCGGTGTCGGCTGGTATCGACGCCTAGTTGATGCGCCTATCTGCAAGTTTGCATGCTCATTACATTACGGCGGGGCAAAATCGTGCCAATCAGGCGCAATTTTGCCCCGCCGTTGCTTTATGTTGCGGCATACTAGTACGAGCGTGATAGTTCGTGCGCGCTTGCGCGTTGGAAGGAGCCACTGTTGATTTACACCGTAACGCTGAACCCCGCCATCGACTACGTCATGCATCCGTTGACGCTCGATATGGGATTCACCAACCGCTCCTCGAGCGAGGAAGTGCACTGCGGCGGCAACGGCATCAACATCGCCGGAATCCTCAACGAGCTTGGTGTCGCCAACACCGCCATGGGCATTTGTGGCGGCTTTACCGGCGACTATCTCGTCAGCACCCTGCAGGACCAGGGAATCGCCGCGAACTTCGTGCGCCTGGACAAGGGCAACACGCGCATTAACGTCAAGCTCGACGGCATCGTCATGTCCATCGTCAACGGCATGGGCCCCAAGATCCCCGAGCGCAAGCTTGAGGAGCTTCTTGACCGCCTGGAGGTCGCGGGCGAGGGTGACACGGTCGTGCTCACGGGCTCCATTCCCGCCAGCCTGCCCGACACCACCTACGACATGATCATGCATCGCCTGTCGGGCCGCGGCATCCGCTTTGTCGTCGATGCCCCCGGCACCCTGCTGCTTCGTGCGCTTCCCGCCAAGCCCTTCCTTATCAAGCCCAACAACCACGAGGTCGGCCGCCTGTTCGGCGCCAAGCCCGAGACCCCGGAGGAGTGCCTGCCCTACGCTCGCATCCTGCACGAGCGCGGCGCGACCAACGTCCTGGTCTCCTGCGGCGGCCATGGCGCATGCCTTCTGGACGAGAACGGCGAGGAACACATCACCCTGTGCCCGCCGTGCCGCCTGGTCAACGCCACCGGTGCGGGCGACTCCATGGTCGCTGGCTTTGTCGCCAAGACCGGCGCCGGTGCCGACTACGAGACCGCGCTGAACTTCGCCTCCGCCTGCGGATCGGCGACCGCGTCCTCCAGGGGCCTTGCCGACCGTGCGAAGATCGACAAGCTCTATGGCGCCCTCGGCGGGGTTCTCGAGAAGCACCGCGACGAGATCCAGGCTGCCCTCGAGCGCGCCCACGCCATGGTCATCGACGCCACCCCGTCTGAGTCCGCCGCTGGCGGCGCCGTCAAGTAGCGGGAGGGTTCGTGGTTAGCTCAAGGGTCGTCCTGGCAAATCCCCAGGGCTTGCACCTTCGTCCTGCCACGACGCTGGCGGGCATGATGTGCGACTATCCCTGCACGGTCAGGCTGGTGTTTGGCAGCGCCGACGTCGACGCGAAGTCACCGCTCTCACTCGTGGGCCTGGCCCTGGAACAGGGCTGCGAGGTCGAGTTTCGCTGTGACGGCGAGCGGGAGGACGAGGCGCTTGCCGCCGCGGTCGACTTATTTCTGAACAACATGGACTAAAAATGCACCCTCATGTCGCACCAGACGCGACATGAGGGTATTCTTTTGAATGTTAGAGGCGCGCGGGGGAGCGCGCCGCGCCCCTGTGGGGCGCATACGATTGGAGGAAGTTCATGTACGAGGGAGTCAACGCATCTGACGGCATTGGCATCGGTGTCGCCCGCGTCGCAGTCGAGCCGGACCTGACCTTCACGCCGCACGCACCCGCGGACGCGCAGGCCGAGGAGCAGCGCTACGCGGCTGCCGTCGCCAAGTTCGTCGAGCAGACCAACGCCCAGATCGAGCGCATGACGCAGACCGTGGGCGAGGAGGCCGCCGCCATCATGGGCGCCCACATCGAGTTTGCCGAGGACGATGGCATCAAGGACATGGTCAAGGGTTCCATCGAGAGCGGCATGTGCGCCGAGCAGGCCGTCTCCGAGGCCTACGACATGTACTACAACATGTTCGCCAACATGGAGGACGAGCTGTTCCGCGAGCGCGCCGCCGATGTCGCCGACGTCAAGACGGGTCTTCTCGCCGACCTTCTGGGCCAGGAGCTCGTGGACCTGTCCACCCTGCCCGAGAACTCGATCGTCGTCGTGCGCGAGCTCACCCCGTCCATGACTGCTGACATCGACAAGGACAACGTCGCCGCCATCGTGACCGAGACCGGCGGCCGTACCTCCCACTCCGCCATCATCGCCCGTGCGCTGGAGATCCCTGCCGTCCTGTCCGTGGCCGACGCCACCACCAACATCAAGACCGGCGACATGGTCGTCGTCGACGGCACCAACGGCAAGGTCATCGCCACCCCGTCCGACCACGACCTCGAGCACTACCGCGCCAAGGCCAAGCAGTACGCCGAGGAGAAGCAGGCCCTCGAGGCCTATCGTGGCAAGTCGACCGTCACCGCCGACGGCGAGACCAAGCTCCTCGTCGCCAACATTGGCAACCCCGACGACGCCAACGCCGCCGCCGAGCACGACTGCGAGGGCGTGGGCCTGTTCCGCTCCGAGTTCCTCTTCATGGATTCCAAGGAGCTCCCGACCGAGGACGAGCAGTTTGCCGCGTACCAGAAGGTCGCCCTGCGCATGAAGAACCAGCCGGTCATCATCCGCACGCTCGACGTGGGTGGCGACAAGGAGATCCCGTACCTGCACCTCGTCAAGGAAGAGAACCCGTTCATGGGTTACCGTGCGGTGCGTTACTGCCTCAACAACCCCGAGCAGTACAAGGTCCAGCTGACCGCCCTGCTGCGCGCCTCCGCCTTCGGCGACATCAAGATCATGATTCCGCTGGTCACCAATCTTGAGGAGATTCGCCAGGTCAAGAAGCTCGTCAAGGAGTGCATGGCCGAGCTCGACGAGCGTGGCGTCTCCTACAACAAGGACATCGAGGTCGGCACCATGATCGAGACCCCCGCGGCCTCCCTCGTCGCCGACGACCTTGCCGCCGAGTGCGACTTCTTCTCCATCGGCACCAACGACCTGATCGGCTACACCATGTGCGCCGACCGTGGCAACGACAAGGTCGCCTACCTCTACGAGGTTTACCAGCCTGCCGTCCTGCGCTCGCTCAAGCGCATCATCGAGGAGGGCAACAAGGCCGGCATCATGGTCGGCATGTGCGGCGAGGCTGCGGCCGACCCCCTGCTGATCCCGGTCCTTCTCTCCTTCGGCCTGGGCGAGTTCTCCGTCAGCGCCCCGTCGATCCTGCGCACCCGTCGCATCATCTCCGAGTGGACCAAGGAGGAGGCCGACGCCCTCACCGAGAAGGTCATGAAGCTCAAGACCGCCACCGAGGTCAAGGCCATGCTGCAGGCTGCTGCCAAGTAGCGCCGTGCCTCCGCAGGCGGCATAGCCGCTCACGGCTTCAGTTTTCCGGGGTCCCGGGCATTGCGCCCGGGGCCCTCTTTCATGGGTCCACGGCAAGCCGTGGAAGATCGTGTGCAAGTCCCTATGCGGGGACGACGACCCTCAGCGCCTTGGGGATGACGTCGACTTCGAAGTGGGTTCCGGTTATGCCCTCGCCGTCGACCTGGCAGGGCGGCTCGGACTCGAAGTCGAGCACGGCGTGCCTCACGCGACGCATCTCGATTATGCGGGAGTGGGTGTGGCTGCCGAAGCGGGCTGCGCCCAGAAGGCCCATCACGACGGGCAGGGGAGGCGTGACCGTGTTGCGACAGACGTCCAGAAGGCCGTCGGCGGGATCGGCGTCGGGGCACACCTTGAAGCCCGCGCCATAGGTGGGACCCACCTGGAAGGCGAAGATGATGCTGCGAGACTCGATGGGGTCCGCGCCGTCAAAGCTCACCGTGCAGGGGAAGCCCTTGCCCGCGCGCGAAAAGATTCGGATGGCCGAGCGGACGAACAGCTCGGTTCCCTCCTGGTTCGTCTCGTTCGCGCGCTTGTTCGTGGTGTCCAGCGCGATGGCGGCGTCCAGCCCGAAGGACAGCGTCTCCACGAAGTACCTGCCGTTGACGCGCCCGACCTCGATGCTCTTCTCGCGACCGCCCACGAGTTGGCGAAGGGCCTCCTCGGGGTCGTTTCTCGCCATGCCGAGAGTGCGGGCGTAATCGTTGCCGGTACCCATGGGGATGATGCCCAGGCGGGGCCTGGCCCCGGGGTCGATGGCCATGAGGCCTTCGGCAACCTCGTGAATAACGCCGTCTCCGCCAAGGGCGATGACGGTGTCGAAGTCGGAGGCATCCGCGGCGATGCCCGTGGCGTCGCCGGAGGCGCCCGTTCGCGCGATCCGGTACCCAGAGGTGGCGGACTTGTATGCGGAGAGGAACCTCTCGACGAACTGGGTGGCACCCTCGCCCTGACCGCTGTGCGCGACGGGGTTAGCGATTACCAGCGTGCGACCCAGTCCACGGGTCTTGCCGTCGCATTTGCTCGTGTGCGCCATGGGGTCTCCTTGTGCTCTCGGTTGTGGGCGGTACGTCCGCCTCGCCAGAACATCATACGAGCATTTGCTCTAAACGCTCATCTCGCTTATACTCAACCAGCGTTCTCGGGGCGTGGCGCAGTTTGGTAGCGCATCTGCTTTGGGAGCAGAGGGTCGCTGGTTCGAATCCAGTCGCCCCGACCAACGCACGCGGGTGTGGTTCAACGGTAGAACCTCAGCCTTCCAAGCTGATGACGCGGGTTCGACTCCCGTCACCCGCTCCACGCAAAACAGCAGGCCAGAGGCTTAAGTAGCTTCTGGCCTGTTTTTCTTTGTCGCACGTAGAATGCCGATGCAGAATCCGCTGCCCGATGGCCTGTTTTTTTGTCGCAACGACTGGTTGCAAAACGTTGCAAAACGGAATCGATTCCGTTTTCTCCCCGGCCCGACATTTGTCCTTCTGAGAAACTTGTCTTCGCTCTGCGGGTATGAACGCTCTGTTACGCAAGCGGCGCAATGAGGTTACGACTGCGTTACCGGGGCAGATGCACCGCAGCACCACTCGTACCCTTTTGCGATGCGGGACCGGGCAATCGGTCCGACCAACTAGGAACGTTAGGAGAAGAGCATGTCCTATTGTGACAACGTCCTCGCCCAGCTCAAGGATCGCTATCCCGAGCAGGAAGAGTTCATCCAGGCTGCGACCGAGATTCTGTCCACCCTGCAGCCCGCGCTTGACGCCCACCCCGAGTACGAGGAGGCCGCCATCCTCGAGCGCCTCGTCGAACCCGAGCGCGTCATCATCTTCCGCGTCCCCTGGGTTGACGACGCCGGCAAGGTCCAGGTCAACCGTGGCTTCCGTGTCGAGTTCAACTCGGCCATCGGACCCTACAAGGGTGGCCTGCGCTTCAACCCCACCGTCACCCTCGGCATGCTCAAGTTCCTGGGCCTCGAGCAGATCCTCAAGAACTCGCTGACCACCCTGCCCATGGGTGGCGGCAAGGGCGGCTCCGACTTCGACCCCAAGGGCAAGTCCAACAACGAGATCATGCGCTTCTGCCAGTCCTTCATGACCGAGCTGTTCCGTCACATCGGCCCCAACACCGACGTCCCCGCCGGCGACCTGGGCGTCGGCGGCCGTGAGGTCGCCTACATGTTCGGCCAGTACAAGCGTCTGCGCAACGAGTGGACCGGCGTCCTGACTGGCAAGGGCCTCTCCTTCGGCGGCTCGCTTGCCCGTACCGAGGCCACCGGCTACGGCCTGGCCTACTTCGTCGACGAGTACCTCAAGAGCAACGGCGACACCTTCGAGGGCAAGAACGTCGTCGTCCATGGCTCCGGCAACGTCGCCATCTACGCCGTCCAGAAGGTCTCCCAGCTTGGTGGCAAGGTTCTGGCCTGCTCCGACACCAAGGGCTGGGTCGAGGATCCCGACGGCATCGACTACCAGGTCCTCGAGCGCATCTACAACAAGAAGCGCTCCGGCCACGACAAGGGCGTCTCCCTCGCTATGTACGTCGACGAGCGCCCGAACGCCACCTGGCACGCCGAGGACGGCCGCGGCTGCTGGAAGGTCCCCTGCGACATCGCGCTTCCCTGCGCCCGCGAGAACACGCTGCTTCTCGAGGACGCCAAGGCCCTGGTCGCCAACGGCTGCAAGGTCGTCGGCGAGGGCGCCAACATGCCCACCACCATCGAGGCGACCGAGTACTTCCAGGCCAATGGCGTCGCCTTCATGCCTGGCAAGGCCGCGAACGCCGGCGGCGTGCTCGTCTCCGGCCTCGAGATGAGCCAGAACGCCGAGCACCTCTCCTGGACCTTCGAGGAGGTCGACGGCAAGCTCGAGCAGCTCATGCGTGGCATTTTCCACAACGTCGACGACACTGCCAAGCGCTACGGCCACGAGGGCAACTTCGTCATGGGCGCCAACATCGCTGGCTTCGAGAAGGTTGCCGACGCCATGCTTGCCCAGGGTGTCTGCTAGCCCCTTAGGTGGCTTCTGGCATGCGCCGTTAGGCGTGCGCACTTCTCAACCCGTAAGGTGCGCCGAAACTCGCCCCGTGCGGCCACAGCGGCCGTGCGGGGCGTTTTGTGTCGTTACGGGAGGCGAGCGTCCGGCGTCGGGGTGGTGTCCGGGCGTTTGGGTATGCTAGTCGATACGTTTTCATGCCGAGAAGTGCCGCGTGGCATGATTGCCGCGCGCAAGGGGCCGATGGGGGAGGAAGATGGAAGCGACCACGACGCCGATGGTGTTCGGCCTCACGCTCGAGGGCCTCCTGGGCAGGGGTCTCATGCTTGCCGTGGCGATCGTGGTGGCGTCGGTCGTCTGCCACCTGCTGGTGCGTGTGGCGCGTCGCGCGCTCGACCAGTCCAACCTGCCCTCGGCATCCATCTTCGTCAACCTGCTGCGTACCGTGGTGTGGGCCTTCGCGCTGCTGTCGGTGCTCGAGCCCGTCTTTGGCATCAAGCCGACCGCCATGATGGCCGCCCTGGGCGTGACCTCGCTGGTCATCACCTTTGGCATGCAGGACACCGTCTCCAACGTGGTGGCGGGACTGGGACTTATGGCGGGTCGCGTCGTGCAGCCGGGCGATGCCGTCGAGATCTCGGGCTTTGCGGGGGTCGTAACCGACGTCAACTGGCGCAGCACCACCGTGCGCGACCGCAACGGCTGCGAGCAGGTGATCCCCAACGCGGTGCTCAACAAGACCGCGCTCACCAGGCTCACGCCCACCTCGTCGACGCTGGTCGACCTCGTCATGGCGGTGCGCGCCGACGCCGACCCGCGTGAGGTCGAGCGCTTCCTGCTGGAGGCATGCACGTCCGAGTTGGGCGACACGCTCGTGGCCGGCCAGCCCGCCTGCGTCGCCTTCACGGGTTCGGACGCCTACGGGGTCGAGTGCCACGTCTACATGCATGTGAGGCCGGACGCCGGCGCCGCGGGGGCCAAGGACGCCGTGATGCGTCGCGTCATGGGGCAGCCCTGGCTCGCCTGTGCGTGACGTGTCGTCGCAGGTATCGGCGCCGTTGCGTACCCATGCGTATCGATTTCAATTGTTTACACTACAATGCATGAATTATCGCGTACAATGCAACCCGACCTTTAAGGACGGTACGGAGATACCGATAAGGGCAATGCGTTCGCAGCACGAGACACCTGACATGCCCCGTCGGAAGCATCCGCCTCGACAGAGGTGGGTGCTTCTTTTTGGCCCGCGGAGCCGCGACTCCCCGCGGGCCACGGGGCGCCAAGGCGGCTTCGCCATGCGACGCAGGAAGGGATTTGCCAATGAACCTGCTCGTAAGCGAGGCCAAGGCGCAGGATGGCTCGTTCGCGCCCGGCCACGGCGGCAACGGGGCGCTTCTGGCCCTCGAGAACGGCATGGTGTTGGAGGGACGTGCGGCAGGCGCGCCCGGCGAGGCCTTCGGCGAGATCGTCTTCAACACCTCGATGGTCGGCTACCAGGAGATCGTGAGCGATCCGTCCTACGCCGGCCAGATCGTCACGCTGACCTACCCCCAGGTCGGAAACTATGGCATCAACGAGAGGGACATGCAGGCCCGTGACCTGCACCTGCGTGGCCTCGTCGTGCACGACATGTGCTGCGAGCCCAGCAACTGGCAGTCGGTCAGGAGTCTGCCCGACTTCCTCTGCGAGCGCGGCGTCGTCGCAATCCAGGACGTCGACACCCGCGCGCTGACCCTGGCCATCCGCGAGGGTGGCGCCATGCGCGCGGCCATCTCGACCACCGATCTCGACCCCGCCTCCCTTCTCGCCCGCGTGCGAGCCTCCGAGCCAATCGCCGACCACAACCACGTGGCCGACGTCTCGACGCCCGAGCGCTACGTCGTGCCGGCCAAGGGCGAGCGTCGCCACTCGGTCGTCGCCTACGACTGTGGCGAGAAGTACGGCATCGCCCGTCGCCTTGCCGCGGTGGGCTGTGAGGTCACCGTCGTGCCATGGGACACCCCGGCCGAGGACGTGCTGGCACTCGCGCCGGACGGCGTGTTCTTCTCCAACGGCCCGGGCGACCCGGTAAGCGTCCCGGGCGTGGCGGCTGCCGTGCGCGCCTGCCTGGGCAAGCTGCCCGTGTTTGGCATCTGCCTGGGCAACCAGGTCATCTCGATGGCGGCGGGCGGCAGGATCGAGAAGCTCCCGTACGGGCACCATGGCGGCAACGAGCCGGTCATGAACCTGCTCACCGGGCAGGTGGAGATCACCGCCCAGAACCACAACTACGGCCCCGTGTTCCCGAGCTTCGGGCCCCTGGTGCCGCAGCTGTCCGACGGCGTGACCGAGCATGCGGACGACCTGCGCTTCTGGAGCGAGCGTCGCTGCGCGCCGGTCGTCGACAACGAGCGCTACGGGCGCATCCGGCTGACCCACGTCAACCTCAATGACGGCACCCCCGAGGGGATCCAGTTCCTCGACGTGCCGGCATTCTGCATGCAGTACCACCCCGAGGCCAAGCCCGGCCCCAACGACTCGACCTATGCCTTCGCCGCGTTCGCGCGCCTGATGGACGGCGAGTCCGACTACCTTGCCATCGACGTCCGCGAGGGGAGGCGCTTCTAGATGCCCAAGCGCACCGACATCAAGAAGATCCTGATCATCGGAAGTGGCCCCATCGTCATCGGCCAGGCCTGCGAGTTCGACTACTCGGGCACCCAGGCCTGCAAGGCGCTGCGCGAGCAGGGCTACGAGGTCGTGCTCGTCAACTCCAACCCGGCGACGATCATGACCGACCCGCAGACGGCCGACCGCACCTACGTCGAGCCCATCACGCCCGAGGCAGTGGCCAAGGTGATCGAGCGCGAGCGACCCTGCGCGCTTCTCCCCAACATGGGCGGTCAGACGGCCCTCAACTGCGCCGTCGCCCTGGACAAGGCGGGCATTCTCCAGAGGTACGGTGTCGAGGTCATCGGCTGCGACATCCGCTCCATCGAGGTGGGGGAGGACCGCGAGCTGTTTGCCGCCGCCATGCGTGACATCGGCCTGGAGGTCGCGCGCTCCGGCATCGCGCACACGATCGCGGAGTGCGAGGCCGTCGTCGAGGAGCTGGGCGGCTACCCAGTGGTGGTCAGGCCGTCGTTCACCCTGGGAGGTGCCGGCGGAGGCATCGCCTACGACCATGACGGGCTTCTCTCCATCTGCGAGCAGGGCCTGGCGCTGTCGCCCGAGACCGAGGTCCTGGTCGAGCAGTCCATCGAGGGTTGGAAGGAGATCGAGATGGAGGTCATGCGCGACGTCGCCGGCAACGGCGTCATCGTGTGCTCCATCGAGAACCTCGACCCCATGGGCGTGCACACGGGCGACTCGATCACCGTGGCGCCGTGCCAGACCCTCAACGACTACGAGCTGCAGCGACTGCGCGACTACTCCATCGCGATCCTGGAGCGGGTGGGCGTGGCCTGTGGCGGCTCCAACGTGCAGTTTGCCGTCAACCCCGCCGACGGCCGCGTCATCGTGATCGAGATGAACCCGCGCGTCAGCCGCTCGAGCGCCCTGGCGTCCAAGGCGACGGGATTTCCCATCGCCAAGATGGCGGCGCTGCTGTCCGTCGGGCTCACCCTCGACGAGATCCAAAACGACATCACCCACACCACGCCCGCGTGCTTCGAGCCGTCCATCGACTACTGTGTGGTCAAGGTCCCGCGCTTTGCCTTCGAGAAGTTCAAGGGCACGAGCGACCGGCTCTCCACCCGCATGAAGGCGGTGGGCGAGGTCATGGCGATCGGCTCCACCTTCGAGGAGGCCATGCAGAAGGCCATGCGCTCGCTCGAGCAGGGCAGGCTTGGCCTGGGGCGCGACGGGTTCGACTTCGACGAGGACGACTTCGAGGCGCGCGTCGCCGAGCCCACGCCCGAGCGCATCGTCTACGTGGCCGAGGCCCTGCGCCGCGGCTGGTCGGTCGGGCGCGTCTTCGAGGCGACACACATCGACCCGTGGTTCCTGCACCGCATCGCCGACGTCGTGCTCGCCGAGGGGCGCATCGCGCAGCTGGGGCTTCGCGGCCTGGACGCGACCCACATGCTGGCAGCCAAGCAGATGGGCTTCTCGGACGCCCAGATCGCGGGTCTGGTGGGCACCACCGACGAGGTCATCCGTGGCGTCCGCGAGGTCGAGGGCGTGCTGCCGCTGGTCAAGACCGTCGACACCTGCGCCGGCGAGTTTGCCAGCCGCACGGGCTACCACTACTTCACCTACGAGCGCGGTGGCGCCTCGGAGCACCGCGAGGCATGTCGCCCCTGCGTCGTGATCTTGTCGGCGGGCCCCAACCGCATCGGCCAGGGCATCGAGTTCGACTACTGCTGCTGCCACGCTGCCTACGCCCTGGAGCGGATGGGCTACGAGACGGTCATGGTCAACTGCAACCCCGAGACGGTCTCGACCGACTACGACACCTCCGACCGCCTGTACTTCGAGCCCCTGACCTTCGAGGACGTCATGAACGTCATCGAGGTCGAGCGCCCCGTGGGCGTGATCGTGACCCTGGGCGGCCAGACCCCCATCAACCTGGCCGCGCGCCTCAAGGCGGCGGGCGTGCCGATTATGGGCACCCAGCCTGAGGCGATCGACCTGGCCGAGGACCGCGACCGCTTCTCGGCACTTCTCGACAGGCTCGGCGTCGCCTACCCGCCCTCGTCCACGGCCGAGACGCTCGACGACGCTCGCCGTGTCGCCCGCGAAATCGGCTATCCCCTGCTCGTGAGGCCGAGCTACGTGCTGGGCGGCCGCGGCATGGCCATCGTCTACGGCGACGACGACCTTGCGACCTACATGGCGCAGGCCACGCGCGTGAGCCCCGACCACCCCGTCTACCTGGATGCCTTTCTCGAGGACGCCATCGAGCTGGACGTCGACGCGCTGTGCGACGGGCGGGACTGCCACGTGGCGTCGGTCCTCGAGCACATCGAGGAGTGCGGCATCCACTCGGGCGACTCGGCCTGCTGCTACCCGCCTTTCTCGCTGTCCGACCCGATCGTGGCCAAGGTGCGCGACGTGACGCGTCGCCTGGCGCTCTCGGTCGGCGTCGTGGGCCTTCTGAACGTGCAGTACGCCGTCAAGGACGAGCAGCTCTACGTCATCGAGCTCAACCCGCGCGCGAGCCGCACCGTGCCCTTCTCGTCCAAGGCGACCGGCGTCCCTCTTGCAAGGTGTGCCGCCCGCATCATGGCTGGCGAGAAGATCCGCGAGCTCGAGCTTCCGCGCGAGGGGCGCGAGACGGGCCACTATGCCGTCAAGGAGGCCGTCATGCCGTGGAGCCGCTTCCCGGGCGCCGACACCGTCCTGGGGCCCGAGATGAAGTCGACCGGCGAGGTCATGGGCATCGCCCGAAGCTTTCCGGAGGCCTACGCCAAGACGCGCCAGGCGATCGACTACGCCATGCCCGAGCACGGGACCGTGTTCGTCTCGGTGTGCGACCGCGACAAGCGCGCGATCGCGCCGGTGGCGCTGTCGCTGCGAAACCTCGGCTACGACCTGGCCGCGACCGCCGGCACCGCCAAGACGCTGAGGGCTGCCGGCATCGAGTGCTCGGTGCTGCGGCGCATTGGCGAGGGGCACCCCAACGTGCTCGACGAGATGCGTGCCGGGCGCGTGTCGTTCGTCATCAACACGCCGCACGGCCACGAGTCGCGCGGCGACGGCGTGCGCATGCGCGGCGAGGCCGTGGAGCGCGGGATCACCTGCGTGACGGCGCTGTCCGCCACGACGGCCCTGGTGCAGGCCCTGGCCTGCGTGCGCGACGGTGCCTCGCTGGCGCCGGTTGCCCTTCAGGACCTGGCGCGGGCATAGGCCGGCGCCGCCTGCCGACAGGCGCGGCCGTGTCGAGGCGGGCGTATCGGACGCTAGCCCACGATCGCGGCGGCGAGCGCGTTCGCGTCGCTCGCGATCGTGGCGGCGCCCGCCGACACCAAGAAGTCGTGGGTCCTGAAGCCCCAGTCCACCGCGATGCAGGGCAGGCCCGCGTTTCGGGCGGTCAGAAGGTCGACCTCGGAGTCGCCCACGTAGACGGCCGACGCCGGGTCCGCCCCCAGCTCGTCGAGGACGCGCAGGGTCGAGTCGGGCGCGGGCTTTCGGCGAACGCCCGCGCACTCGCCGACGGCCGCGTCCAGAAGGCCGCCGAAGTGGGTCTTGGCCAGGCGCTTGACCTCGGGGTCCATCTTGTTGGATACCACGGCGCAGGCGATGCCGGACTCGCGCAGGGCGCCCAGCAGCGCCACGATGCCCGGGAAGGGTCGCGTCAGCTCGCAGCAGTGCTTGGCGTAGCGCGCCTTGAAGACGCCGAGCACGCGTCCGACCTCGGCCTCGTCAGCGCGCGGGTCGCCCGCGCCCACCGACTCGGTGTCGGCCGCGTCGAGGCCCGTCTCGGCTACCAGCGCGCGGGTCACGGCAACCTGCGCGCCGCTGCCAAAGAAGTGGCGGACGTCGTCGCAACCCCAGCCGCAGGCATGCCCGGTTTGCGACAGCGCCCACACCATCGCGGCCGTGAGGTCGCCGATCGTGTCCAGGATCGTGCCGTCCATGTCGAATACAACCGTCTCGTACGCCATCGTCCCAAATGTCCCCAGCAGCCCATGTCGTCCCGCGTCGCCTATTTCCGATTGCGACTATAGGTCGTGCTCCCGCCCGCCCGGGCCTCGCCCGCGCATCCACACGCGCTGCCCATCCGCGGCGCTTCGGACCAGACCTTGCGTCAACAAAAAGCCCTTCTCGGCAGGCTGGCCGAGAAGGGCTTCGAACGAACCGTGTCAGATGCCTGGCTACATCGAGGCCTCGAGGGCGTCGTAGTAGTCGACCTCCTCGTCGGAGGCCAGGGCGCGACCGGGGTTGTTGGGGTCGACGTAGCGCTGCTTGTAGACGTGTGCCGCCCCGCCGATGTTGCGGTCGCCGATCTGCTGGTAGATGCGTGCGGAGAATGCCGCGCGCTTGGCCATGCCGTCGAGGATGCGCTGCTTCTCGGAGCGGTTCATGGTCGCGATGGCGTTGATGTCGAACTCCATGGTGCCTCCCTGGTCGTTGGGTACGTTGCCGTTCCTGGCAAAGTGCACCCCAAATGGTATCGAGCCGTAACGCGTCTGACGGCCTTGCGTCAGACGTTGCGCAAGCTTCGGAAGGTTTCGCGCACGCCCACGCGACCCGCCCGTCCTTCTCGGCATGCAATACAATGCCTGCAGAGAGGACGGGCCGCCGTAAGGCCGCGCCCGAGACGATGGGGGAGGGTACATGACGACGCCGCTTGCGCTGCACGCGTGCTGCGCGCCGTGCTCGCTCGAGCCGGTCCGCCTGCTGCGCGAGGAGGGCTTCGAGCCCACCATCATCTGGACGAACCCCAACATCCAGCCCGCCGCCGAGCATGACCTGCGTCTGGCCACGCTTCTGGCCTGGGCCGACGAGGCGGGGCTTCCCGTGGTCGTGGCGGGCTGCGACCGTGACGCATGGGAGCGCGCCGCGGCCCCCATGGGGATGCGGCGCGAGGAACGCTGCCGCGCCTGCTATGCCGTGCGCCTGGCCGAGGCGTGCCGTGTCGCGCGCGAGAGGGGCTTTGCGCACGTGTCGACCACGCTCGTGGTCTCGCCCTACCAACTGTTCGACGTCTGCCACGACGTGTTGGGCGCCTGCGCGCGCCGCGAGGGGCTCGAGGTCGTCTGGCGCGACTTCCGGCCGTACTATCCCGAGGCCACCGACTGGTCCCGCGAGCTGGGCATGTACCGGCAAAACTACTGCGGCTGCCGCTTCTCGGCGGCCGAGGCGGCAGTCGAGCGTCACGAGCGCCGCGACGAGCGCAAGCTCGAGCGAGAGCTCAGGCGGCGGCAAGCCCGGGCATAAGGCCGCACGGCATGCCCTCGAACGGTTAGACTGTCGTGGCAGACAACGACTGTATGGGGCGCGGGCGGTCGCGCCCCTCTTTGTGTGGAGGGACCCCTATGCGCACCGACGACTTCGACTACGACCTTCCCGACGAGCTCATCGCCCAGGCTCCCGCCGAGCCGCGCGACTCCTGCCGCCTGCTCGTGCTCGATCGCGACGGCGGCTCCGGCGCCACCGGCCAGGCGCGCCCGATCGCCGACGGCGGCTCGGTCGAACACCGCGTGTTCTCCGACATCGTCGACTACCTCGAGCCCGGCGACCTTCTCGTCGCAAACCGCACCCGAGTGATGCCCGCGCGCCTGGTGGGCCGCAAGCACGGCACGGGCGGGGTGGCCGAGACCTTGCTGCTCAAGCGCCGCGAGGACCTCGACGCGGCGGGACATGTGTGGGAGTGCCTGGTCAACCCCGGCAAGCGCCTGCGCCAGCCGGGCATCGTCATCGACTACCGCGCCGGCGGCGCCCACGCGCCCGAGACGGCCGAGGTCGTGCTCACCGGCACGATCATGGACTTCGTCGAGGACTCCAAGGGCGGGCGCCTCGTGCGCTTTGACCCCTGCGGGACCGACCCCGCCACCGGTGAGCCGCGCACCCTCGACCAGGCGATCCACGCCGCGGGCCACGTGCCCCTGCCGCCCTACATCACGCAGTACGAGGGCGATGCCGAGAAGTACCAGACGGTCTACGCGATGAGCGAGGAGCACTCCGCCGCCGCGCCCACGGCAGGCCTGCACTTTACCCCCGAGCTGATCGAGCGCCTCAAGGCGCGCGGCATCGGCTGGGCCACCGTCGAGCTCGAGGTGGGCATCGACACGTTCCGCCTGGTGACCGAGGACGACCCGACCCAGCATGTGATGCACACCGAGCGCTACCACGTGGGCGCCGACGTGGTCGAGGCCGTCCACGCGACCAAGGCCGCGGGCCACAGAGTCGTCGCCGTCGGCACGACGGCCGTTCGCTCGTTGGAGAGCGCCTTCGACCCCGAGGCTGCGGCGTCGGCGCCGCCCGTGGTGGCCAGGCGCTTCGAGGGTCGTCCCGACGGTGCCGACACCCTCGGTCGCGGAGACCTCGTGGTGCGTGCGGACGCAACCACGCAGCTGTTCCTCATGCCCGGCAGCACCTTCCACGTGGTGGACGCCCTTATCACCAACTTCCACGTGCCGCGCTCGACCCTCATGATGCTCGTCTCGGCGCTCGCGACCCGCGACCAGATCATGGGCGCCTACGGCGAGGCCGTCCGCGAGCGCTACCGCATGCTCAGCTTCGGCGACGCGATGCTCATCAGGTAGTCGCGCGGGCCGCCGCCGCTTGCCGCCGTTTGGCATCCATGCCGGGCAAACGGACTTTCTTACCGTCGGCATCGCGCCCGCGCCAGGCAAACGGACTTTCTTACCGTGTTTTTGCCCCGACGCCCGAGTCAGATCTACGAAAACGCCCGCCCATGGACCGTCGTGTCCTTGAGCGGGCGTTTTACCTGCTGTTTTGCAAGTCGGTTCAAATTCTCAGGCGGTCAGAACTGAGGGCATATGCCTCCTGTCGGTTGCTTCACCGTAAGAAAACCCTCTTTCCTGGCAGCGGTCGGCGGCGACGGCAGCGACGGTGGCAGCCGCTGCCGCGTCTATTCCGAACACGGGACGCGACGTCGGCCGTCGTGCGCCTAGCGGCCGATGACACCCGTTGCCAGAAGGACCACCAGGACGAGAAGGACCACGGCCAGCACCGCGACGGCCACGAACAGGGCGCGGGAGCGCTTGGTGCGCTCGCGCAGGCTCTTCTCGGCACCTTCGAGTGCCTCGACCTGGCGCTGCTGCACGACGAAGGCGGCCTGCTGGTCGCTGATGGAATCGCGCAGCTCGACGGTCTTCTCGGGAGTCGCGTGGACGACGTTTGCCTCGTCGAGCAGCTCCTGGGCCTTCTGCGCGTCGCGCTGCGCGGCGTCGCGGCGCTTCGAGGCGGCGCGCTCGTCGTTCGAGAGGTCGACCACCTGGTCGTCGAGCTCCTTCTCGGCGGCACGGGCCTGCTTGGAGAGGCCCTCGAACTCCTCCTTGCGCTTGGCGGAGTCGGCCTTGGCCGCCTCGTGCTGCTGTTCGGCGTCCTCCAGCGACTTGCGCTGGGTGTACAGGTGCGTCTGGGCGTTCTCGAGGGTCTGCTGGGCTTGGGCCGCGACGGTCGTGACGTCGGACTCGGCGGCGGCCACGCGGGCGGTCTCGGTGGCGATCGACTCGCGCAGCTCGGCGGCAACGCGCGCCTGGTCGGGGTCGGTCTCGATCGCGGCGAGCTGCGTCTTGAGCTTGGAGAGGCGGTCACGCGCGTTGGCGAGCGCCTGCTCGGCCGATGCGGTGCGCTCGTCGCGCTTGGAGGTGGCGTCGGCCACCTGGCCCTCGGCCGTCTTCACGGCGCGGCGCGCCTCGGACAGCGCCTTGGCGGCGTCGTCGGTGCGGCCGCGGGCGGCGTCGGCCAGGTCCTTGTAGGGGGCAAGTCGCTGCGCGTTGTCCTTCTTGAGAGCCTCGAGGCGCGCCTTGAGCTCGTCGCGCTCCCGTCCCAGCCTGGTCGCCTCGGCGTCGGCCTGGTTGCCCTCGCGGCTCGCGCGTGCCAGCTCGGCCGTCTGCTCGGCAACGATCTGGTCGAAGCGAGACTCGACGTCCACGCGACGGTCGAGCACCTTCTGGTCGGCGTCGATCTGCTTGCGGATCGCCTGGAGGCGCGCACGGGCCGAGGCGGACTGCTTGGCGGCGCGCCTCACGTCGCGCATTGCCGAGAAGCCCGCCGCCACGGCACCCGCTCCACGTGCCGCCATGGCGGCGGCAGCGGCGGGCGCGCCCTCGGGCGTGACGTCCTCCCGGGCGTTGTCGGGCTCCTCGGGAACCATGCCCGTTGCCTGAGTGGCGTCGTCTGTCGTGGGGAGGTTGTCGCTCGAGGTTTCCATCACGCGCTCCAATGCGTCGCATACGTTGATTGCTATTGGTCATTTTCTCGCAAAGAGGACGGGCCGGTTACGCGAACATGACTTTTCCAGTCTGCTACGATACGTAGAAGGGGAAACGAACAGACCGTTTGTTCCGTTCGAAAATAAGGGAGTACGTTATGGTTTCGAAGCAGACCACCATCATCAACGCGACCGGCCTTCACGCCCGTCCCGCCTCCGCCTTCGTCATGGAGGCCAAGAAGTACCAGTCCGACATCACCATCAAGGACGTCAGCAAGGACGGCGCCGCCGCCAACGCCAAGTCCATCATGATGATCCTGGCCGCCGGCCTGGGCACCGGCACCACCGTCGAGGTCTCCTGCGACGGTCCCGACGAGGCCGAGGCCCTGGACGCCCTCGTCGCCCTCATCGACAGCGGCTTCGGCGAGTAAGCGCCAGCCAGCACCTGTCTTCTTGCGCCCGGTGCCGCTTGCGGTGCCGGGCGCTCTTCGTACGCCGTACTTCTCCGCTTCAGTTGCCTGGCGAGAAGTGCGGGCCACCCGAGAGCTGCGGCCGCGTGGCCGCGTTTGGAGCCGACCAGCATGTCCGAGCTGTTCTCCTACGACATCGTCGCCGAGGATCCCAAGACGCACGCCCGTGCGGGCGTCTTCCACACCGCCCACGGCGACATCGAGACCCCCGTCTTCATGCCCGTCGGCACAAAGGGCACGGTCAAGGGACTCTTGCCTCAGGTCGTCGAGGGGCTCGGCGCGCAGATCGTGCTCGCCAACACCTACCACCTGTCGCAGCGTCCCGGCCCCGACCTCATCGAGGAGCTGGGTGGCCTGCACGACTTCATGCAGTGGCACAAGCCCATCCTGACCGACTCCGGCGGCTTCCAGGTCTTCTCGCACGGGGAGTTCTTCAAGCTCTCGAACGAGGGCGTGCGCTTCCGCGCGGTCGACTATGACGGAAGCTGGGTGAGCTGGACCCCCGAGCAGAACATGGCGATCGCCCAGCAGCTGGGAAGCGACATCTGCATGCAGCTCGACCAGTGCCCGGGATATCCCGCGACCCGCGGCTTCGTGCAGAGGGCCGTCGAGCTCTCCAGCATGTGGGCCGAGCGCTGCTGGAAGGCGCACACGCGTCCCGACCAGGCGCTGTTTGGCATCGTCCAGGGCGGCATGCACCTGGACCTGCGCCTGAGGTCGCTTCGCCACCTCGAGGAGTGCGGCGACTTCCCCGGCTACGGCATTGGCGGCTACTCGGTGGGCGAGGACCACGAGACCATGTTCGAGACCCTGGCCCCCTTGGCCGGCGAGCACATGCCCCGCAACAAGCCGCACTACCTGATGGGCGTCGGCAACCCCACGACCCTGGTCAGGGGAGTCGCCTGCGGAATCGACATGTTCGACTGCGTGCTGCCCACGCGTACCGCGCGCACCGGAACGGCCTTCTCCAGCGAGGGCAGGCTCAACTTCCGCAACGCCCGCTTCCGCCGCGACGACGGCCCGATCGACGCCGTCTGCACCTGCCCGGTGTGCACGGGCGGCTTCACGCGCGCCTACGTCCACCACCTGGTGCGACAGCACGAGATGCTCGGCAGCGAGCTCATCTCGATGCACAACCTCTACTACCTGATCGACCTTATGCGTCGTGCCCGCGCCTCCATCATCGAGGGCACCTACTCGGACTTCGTCGACGACTGGATGGCCTCGCCCGCGGCCATCGACTACTAGCTAGCGGATTCGCGCCCCGCGCCTGCGGCCGTCGTCGCATGCCCCTTCGCGCATGGTCCGCTCGGCGTGTGCGTGGGCACTCGCCTGTGGAGTATGGGTAATATAGGAGTTTGGAAAACTGGTATCGGTCGGGCGAGAAGCCCGTCCGCGACGAGAGAGACTTCTGTATATGCCTAAGAAGAAGGACGCCGAGCGCACGGGCGTCGACCGCTGGAACGAAGGCGCCTCCGGGCGCAATCGCGCAAAGGCCAACGGGCGCAAGTCCAACAAGCTGCCCCGCGACGCGCGTCGCTGGGCCGGCACCCTGGTGGTGCTGGTCGCCGTGCTCGTGGCCTGTGCCATCGCATTCACCCCGCTTGACAAGCGCATCACGCAGGGCCTGGACATCCAGGGCGGCGTGTCGGTGATCATGACCGCCTCCAAGACCGACGGCGGCGAGCCCTCCGCCGACGAGATGGCCACCGCCACGACCATCGTCCAGAACCGCGTCAACTCGCTGGGCGCCTCCGAGGCAACGGTTCAGCAGCAGGGGTCCAACTCGATCCTCATCCAGATCCCGGGTGCCACCGACGCCCAGGCGGCGGTCGAGACCATCGGCAAGACGGGCTACCTCGAGTTCGTGCGCCTGGACGAGATCGGCGACGCCGACGCGCTCGCCCAGATCAACGCCGGCAAGCAGGGGGTCAAGCTGAAGGAGGGCACCTACACCGCCTTCATGGACGGCTCCTCCATCAAGTCGAGTGGTGTCGCCCAGTCCTCCAACATGGCGAGCGGCGAGTGGGCCGTCAACGTCTCCCTCAACGACAAGGGCCGTGAGACCTTCGCCCAGGTCACCAGCGACCTCGCGCCGACGCACGGCCGCATTGCCATCGTGCTCGACGGCGTCGTCGACTCGGCTCCCGCCGTCGTCAACCCGATCACCGACGGCAACGTCTCGATCACCGGCGGCTACAACAGCGAGCAGGCCCAGGCCCTCAAGACGGTCCTCGACTCCGGCTCGCTGCCCGTCACGCTCAACTACTCCGAGAGCCGTGTCGTCGGCCCGACCCTGGGCCAGGACTCCCTGTCGCAGGGCCTCACCGCCATCGCGGTCGGCATGGCGATCGTCGTCGTGTACCTGTTCGTCTTCTACCGCGGGCTCGGTCTTCTCACCTTTGGCTCGCTCGGCGTGTTTGCCATCGTCTACCTCGGCATCCTCGCTGTCCTGTCGCACTTCGGCCTGTTCGCCCTGTCGCTTCCCGGCCTGGCCGGCATCGTCCTGACGATCGGCATGGCTGCCGACTCCTCGATCCTGGTGCTCGAGCGCTTCCGCGAGGAGATCCGCATGGGCCGCACGATCCGCAACGCGTCGATCTCCGGCGTCAAGCACGGCATCGGCACCTCCGTCGACGCCGACATGGTCACGTTCGTCTCGGCCGTCGCGCTGTTCTTCGTGGCCGTTGGCCCGGTCAAGGGCTTCGGCCTCACGCTGGCCCTGGGCATCCTGTGCGACCTGGTCACCATGTTCGCCTTCAAGGCCCCGGCGCTGCGCCTGCTCGCCCGCGGCACCATCCAGGCCAACCCCGCCTTCTGGGGCGTGGCCGACGACATCGAGGAGGCCGAGGCCGCCCGCGTCGCGGCTTCCGGGAAGGGGGGTGTGGCCAATGCGTAGCCACTTCTCTCGCGAGCTGCCCATCGTCCACTACCGCAAGGCCTTCTTCTGCCTGTCGGGCGCCCTTCTGGCCCTTGCCGTCGTCGGCATCCTCGTGCGCGGCCTGGTCTTTGGCATCGAGTTCGTCGGCGGCACCGAGGTCGACTTCCGCGACACCGGTTCGGTGACCATCTCCCAGATGCGCACGGCCCTGTCCGACGCCGGCGAGAAGGGCGTCACTGTCCAGACCGCCGTCACCGACGGCTCCGCGGGCTTCCTGGTCCGCTCCGAGACCGTCGACCCCAACGTCGCCACCGCGCACGCCGCCAAGGCCGCCGAGTCCCTCGGCCTTGCCGATGACTCCTTCCAGGTCACGACCATCGGCCCGGACTGGGGCGCCAACGTCACCCGCTCCTCGGCCATGGCCTTCGTGCTGGCCATCGTCGCCATCGTGGCCTACGTCGCCTTCCGCTACGAGCCCAAGATGTCGGTCACGGCCATCGCGTCGCTTCTGCACGACCTGCTCATCACCGTCGGCGTCTACGCGTGGACGCAGACCGCGATCACGCCCAACGTCGTCGCCGCACTTCTCACCATCATGGGTTACTCGCTCTATGACACCGTCGTCGAGTTCCACCGCATCAACGAGAACGCCGCCGGCCGCGACGACGGCGTCCACCGCACCTACTACCAGATCGCCAACTTCTCGGTTAACGAGGTCCTGGTCAGGACCATCAACACGACCGTCACCTCGCTGGTGCCCGTCGTGGCGATGCTGCTTCTGGGCGGTGCCACCCTGCGCGACTTCGCCTTCGCCATGCTGATCGGCCTGGTTCTGGGCGGCTACTCGTCCTTCGGCGTCGCCACGCCGCTTCTGGCAGTGTGGAAGACACGCGAGCCCAAGTGGGCGAAGCTCGAGGCCCGCTACGGCGATGCCTCCGCTGCCACGGCGGGCGTAGCTGCCGCCGACGATGCCCCTGATGCCGAGAAGGGCGCCGAGTCCGCGTCCGAGTCCGAGTAGGTGGGGCCGGTGGGTGGCCTTGCCAACAGCGACCGATGGGACGTGCTGACCCCTGACGAGGATGCCGAGAGCCGCCTCGTCAGGGAGTGCGGCGTCTCGCCTCTCGTGGCCCGCGTGCTCGCGGCCCGCGGCATGGTCGAGCCCGGGCGCGTCCGTCACTTCCTGACGCCCTCGCTCGAACGCGATTGGTGCGACCCGCTTCTCATCCCCGGGATGGACGAGGCCGCGACCCGTGTGCTCGAGGCGATCCGCGTTGGTGAGCGAATCGCGATCTTCGGCGACTTCGACGTCGACGGCATGAGCTCCACCTGCCTTCTGGCACTGGGCCTCACGCGCCTGGGCGCCAAGGGCGTCCGAAGCTACATCCCGCACCGCTTCGACGAGGGTTACGGCCTGTCGCGCGACGCGCTCGGCCGCGTCATGGCCGACGGCAAGCCCGACCTCGTCATCACCGTCGACAACGGCATCGCCGCCAAGGACGAGGTGGCCTGGCTCCTCTCCGAGGGCGTCGACGTCGTCGTGACCGACCACCACGAGCCCGCCGACCTCGTGCCGACGGGCGTGCCGGTGTGCGACCCCAAGCTCGAGGCCGACTGCCCGTCGCGCGAGCTCGCGGGCGCGGGCGTGGCCCTCAAGCTCGTGTGCGAGCTGGGCCGCAGGCTGGGTCAGCCCGATGTCTGGCTCGACTACGTCGAGGTCGCCACGCTCGGCACCATCTCCGACATGATGCTTCTCACGGGCGAGAACCGCGCCCTGGTCGCTGCGGGCATCGAGCGCCTGCGCCACACCGGCCGCGCCGGAATCGTCGCGCTTGCAGCCGCCGCCGGCGTCGACCTGGCGAGCGTGACCTCCGACTCGCTGCCCTTCTCGCTCGTGCCGAGACTCAATGCCGCCGGGCGCATGGGCTGCGTCGAGGTCGCGCTCGACCTGTTGCTGTGCGACGACCCCGAGCGGGCGGCGACGCTTGCCGTGAGGCTCGAGTCGGTCAACCACGAGCGTCGCGAGATCGAGTCGGCACTCGCCGAGGAGGCCTTTGCCAAGGCGGAGGCCTCCTACAAGCATGGCGACCGTCTGATCGTGGTTGCGGGCGAGGGCTGGCACGAGGGCGTCAAGGGCATCGTCGCCGGGCGCCTGTCGAGCCGCTACCACGTGCCGTCGATCCTGTTCACCGTCTCCGACGGCGTGGCCATCGGCTCGGGTCGTAGCGTCGGCTCGGTCGACCTGTTCCACGCCGTCGAGCAATGTGCCGACCTGTGCGTGCGCTTCGGCGGCCATGCCGCCGCGATCGGCGTCACGGTCGACGCCGCCAACCTCGAGGCCTTCAGGGATCGGCTGTCGCAGGTCCTGGCGGGCCTTCCCGACGAGCAGTTCGTCTCGACCGACGAGGTCGCGGCCGTGGTCGGCCTGGGCGAGCTCAACGTCGAGACGATCGGTTCGCTCGAGGTCATGCAACCGTTTGGCCAGGGCAACAAGAAGCCCCTGTTCGCCTCGACCGGCGTGTGCATGCGCGGCCGCGCCCGTGCCGGCGCCAACGGCGACCACCTTCGCTTTGCCGCCTCCGACGGCATCCACTCGATTCCCGCGATCATGTTCCGCACGCCTGACATCGAGTATGCGTACGGTTGCGATGCGGCCGTCGACCTGGTCTTCGAGCCCGTCGTCGACACCTGGCAGGGCCGCACCAAGGCAAAGCTGATGGTTCGTGACATCCTGTACCGCACGCCTGCCAAGGGCCAGGTTCCCACCCGGACCGTCGCCGACGAGCTGGAGTCCCGCGCCGCCGAGGCGCTTGACCCCCACGCCTCGGGCGCCGGGTCCGCACCCGTCTCGGATGCCGTGGCGCCCGAGTCCGCCGAGCGCGAGCGTCTGGCGCTTTTGGGTGCCGACGAGCTCACGAACGAGCTCCGTCGCCGCATGATCGGCGACTCCGAGCTTCTGGACGCGCAGGCGACCGTCCTCCACAGGCTCGCCCAGGGTCGTTCGGCCATGCTCGTCATGGCAACGGGCCGCGGCAAGTCGCTCGTCTTCCACCTGCATGCCGCCCGCGAGGCAATCGCCCACGGCTCGGCGAGCGTCTTCGTGTTCCCGCTTCGCGCCCTCGTGGCCGACCAGGCATACCACCTTGCCCGCTCGCTGGCACCCATGGGCGTCTCGGTACGCGTGCTCACGGGCGAGACGCCCCTCGAGCAGCGTGGCGAGATCTTCTCCGAGCTTGCCTCGGGCGCCTGCGACGTGATCCTGACCACGCCCGAGTTCCTCTCGATCCACGTCGGGCGCTTCGCCGCCACGGGTCGCGTCCGCTTCCTCGTGGTGGACGAGTCCCATCACGTGGCGGGCGCCACCGGCGACGGCCGCGCTGCGTACGCCGACCTCGGTCGCGTCGCCCACGAGCTTGGCGACCCCTGCGCGCTGGCGCTCACGGCCACCGCGACCGACGAGACCGCCAGGCAGGTCTCGTCGCTTCTGGGCATTGCCTCGGCAGACGTCGTGGTCGACCGCTCGGTTCGGTCCAACCTTCTGCTGGAGGACGCCCGCGAGCTGCGCGACCGCGAGTGTGCGCTGGTGAGCGTCGTCGCCTCGGGCGAGAAGACCATCTGCTACGTCAACTCCCGCGAGCAGTCGGTCGCGATCGCGCGCATGCTGCGTCGTGCGGTTCCCGACCTGGCACCGCGCATCTCGTACTACAACGCGGGCCTGTCCCGCGAGGACCGCGCTCGCGTCGAGCGCGCCTTCCGCGACGGCGAGCTCACCTGCATCGTCTCGACGAGTGCCTTCGGCGAGGGCGTCAACCTGCCCGACGTGCGTCACGTCGTCCTCTACCACATGCCGTTTGGCTCGACCGAGTTCAACCAGATGTCCGGCCGCGCCGGCCGTGACGGCCGTCCCGCCACCGTGCACCTCATGTTCGGCTCGCGCGACGCGCGCCTGAACGAGCGCCTGCTCGCCTCGTCGGCACCCGACCGCGACCAGCTGGTCCTTCTCTACCGCGTGCTCGGGGCGCTGGGGCGCCGTGCGAACGAGGGTGTGGGCAGGCCCACGTTCTCGGTCGCCAACGCCGACATCGCCGCCTCGGCCCGAGAGGTCGACACCCGCTCCACCCTGGACGAGCGTGCCGTCTCGTGCGGCATCGGCGTCTTCCGCGAGCTGGGCTTCCTCAACACCGAGGGCTTTGGCACGCAGCGCACGATCACGATGGTGGAGTCGCCGGCGCGCATGCGCCTGGAGGACTCCATCCGCTACCTCGAGGGCGTCCGCTCGCGGGAGGCCTTCTCCCGCTTCAGGGACTGGGTCCTCACAGCGACCTCGGACGACCTTCTCGCTCGCATCAACAGACCCATCGCACCCGGTTTCGGCACCGTGGTCGGAGAGGGGGAGTAACCATGGCAGACGGCACCACCGACCGCAGGGACCAGAAGACCAGGAAGCCAATGTTGTTCGAGCCCGCCTCGGACGAGGCCCCCGAGGCCGACTCCTATCCCAAGCTCGAGGCGATCTGCGAGCGCTACCTGCTTCCCGAGGAGATGGCCAAGGTCGAGAGCGCCTACGAGTTCGCGGCGCGCTACCACGCCAACCAGCGCCGTCGCAGCGGCGAGCCCTACATCAACCACCCCGTCGAGGTCGCGCTGATCCTGGCCGACGACCTCCAGATGGACGAGGACGTCATCTGTGCCGCCCTTCTCCACGACACCGTCGAGGACACCACCGCCACCCTGGCCGACCTTGCCGCGCGCTATGGCGAGACGGTCGCCGAGCTGGTCGACGGCGTGACCAAGCTCACCTCCATCGAGGTCGACTCGATGGACGAGAAGCAGGCCCTCAACCTGCGCAAGATGTTTCTGGCCATGTCCAAGGACATCCGGGTCGTCATCATCAAGCTGGCCGACCGCCTGCACAACATGCGCACCCTGGCCGCGCTGCCGCCCGACCGCCGCACGTTCAAGGCGCGCGAGACGATGGACGTCTACGCCCCCCTGGCCGACCGCCTGGGCATCTCGTCGGTCAAGTGGGAGCTCGAGGACCTGGCCTTCTTCTACCTGGAGCCCGACGAGTACCAGCGCATCGCGCGCATGGTGCAGGACTCTCGCGAGCAGCGTGAGCGCAACACCAACGAGACGATCAAGACCCTGGAGGACGAGCTGCGCCGCAACGGCCTCGCGAGCTTCCAGATCAAGGGTCGTCCCAAGCACCTGTGGTCCATCTACCAGAAGATGAAGCGGAAGGACAAGGAGTTCGCCGACATCTACGACCTGATCGCGCTGCGCGTGATCTGCGACACGGTCGGCGACTGCTACTCGGTCCTGGGCACCGTCCACACGCTGTGGCACCCCCTGCCCGGACGCTTCAAGGACTACATCGCCACGCCCAAGCCCAACGGCTACCAGTCGCTGCACACCACGGTCGTCGGCCCCGACGCCCGTCCGATCGAGATCCAGATCCGCACGCACGAGATGCACGAGCAGGCCGAGTACGGAATCGCGGCCCACTGGCTGTACAAGAAGTCGGGCAACTCCAAGGGTGCCATGTCCTCGGAGGACAAGAGCATCGACTCGCAGATCTCCTGGATCCGCCGCAGCCTGGACTGGGCCACCGAGGGCGACATCGGCGATGCGCGCGAGTACCTCGACAACCTGCGCATCGACCTGTTCGAGGACGAGATCTTCGTCTTCACCCCCAAGGGCGAGGTCATGAGCCTGCGCTCCGGCTCCACGCCGCTCGACTTCGCCTATGCCGTCCACACCGAGGTCGGCAACCACTGCGTCGGCGCCAAGGTCAACGGCTCGGTCGTGCCCATCGGCTCGCAGCTCGAGATGGGCGACCGCATCGAGATCCTGACCAACAAGGGCTCGCGTCCCTCGCGCGACTGGCTCAACCTCGTGCGCACGCCGTCCGCCCGTGCCAAGATCCGCAAGTACTTCGCGACCATGACCAAGTCCGACGACGCCGAGCAGGGCCGAAGCGACCTCGGCCGCGAGCTTCGCAAGCGCGGCTACGGCATCTCGACCGTCCGCGCGGGCAAGGCCATCGCAAAGGTCTGCGAGCAGCTTGACTTCAACGGTCCCGACGACCTGTTCGCTGCCGTCGGCACCGGCAAGGTGTCGCTCAAGCAGGTCGCCAACAAGGTCGAGGCCATCCTCGAGGAGGGCTCGCCCGAGCGTCAGGCAGCCCTGGCTCGTGCCGCCGAGGAGCGTGCCAGGCGCGAGGCCGCCGCGAGCGCGCGTCCGCTCGCACTGTCTCACTCCCGCGAGGGCAAGGAGCGCCGTCGCCGTCGCAACAACTGTGGCGTCATCGCCAAGGGCGACCCCGACCTGCTGGTCCACCTGTCGCACTGCTGCAACCCGGTCGCCGGCGACGACATCGTCGGCTTCATCACACGCGGCCGCGGCGTCTCGGTCCACCGTGCCAACTGTCCCAACGTCAAGGCCCTGATGGAGCACCCCGAGCGCATGATCGAGGTCGAGTGGGACACCTCGGGTGCCGCCGAGTTCCAGGTCGAGATCGTCGTCGAGGCCACCGACCGCATGGGCCTTCTGAAGGACGTCACCATCGCGCTGGGGGAGGGTGGCGCCAACATCCTGTCGGCCGCGACCCAGACCTCTTCGATGGGCGTGGCGCGTCTGCGCTTCATGATCTCCATCTCCGACGCGAGCATGCTCGACCCGCTGCTCGCGCTTCTCAGTCGTATCCCGTCCGTCTATGACGCCCGCCGTATCATGCCCGGCGAGGGTGCCAAGCAGCTCAAGAGGAGGTAGCTGCCATGTCGTCCACCAACAGGTTCGGTGCCGATGGGCCCCGTGCCGAGAAGGGCCGCGAGCCCGACGACTCCGTCGAGGAGGTCCGCCGCTTCGTGGTCGGCCCCATCCAGACCAACTGCTACGCCTACGTCTCGGCCGGTAAGTGCCTGGTCGTCGACCCGGGCTATGCGGGGGAGGCGATCGCGCGCGAGCTGTCCGACGTCAACGTCGAGCTCGTCGTCGCCACCCATGGCCACGGTGACCACGTCGGCGGCGTGGCCGAGCTGGTCGAGGCGACGCACGCGACCTTCGCCATGAGCGGGACCGACGAGCGCATCGCGCGCGAGTCGACCGGCGACGGCCACCACCCTGGCGAGACGGTGCCGCCACCTGCGGACCGTCGCCTCGTGGAGGGTGACGTCCTGAGTGTGGGCAGGGCATCCTTCACCGTGTGGGAGACGCCCGGCCACACTGCCGGCGGCCTGGTCCTGGTTGGCGGCGGCTCCGCCACGGGCATCGTCTTCGTGGGCGACACGCTGTTCGCGGGCTCGGCGGGACGCACCGACCTGGAGACCGGCGACCCCGAGGCCCTCATGGCGTCGCTTGCGCGCCTCAGGCGCGACCTGCCTCGCGACGCTCGCATCCTGTGCGGCCACGGTCCCGCCACGACGATGGGGACCGAGCTCAGGGGCAATCCCTTCCTGGCAGACTAGCCATCGCGGGCCGCGACCTCGAGGCACTTCTCGGCAGGGCGGGCACAAGCACAAGCAAAAAGGCCTCCCTGGCTTGCGTCAGGGAGGCCTTCGTCGTCGTATGGTGCCCGAGGTGGGGGTCGAACCCACACTCCCTTGCGGGAAACGGATTTTGAGTCCGTCGCGTCTGCCAATTCCGCCACTCGGGCACGGGTGTCGCACGCGTCTCACGCGCGAGGCAGAAGGCAAGTATAGCGCAAGGTGCGCGTCATGCGCTCGCGAGGCTCGGGACTCAGACGCGGCCGTCGGGCTTTCCCCAGAAGAACGTGGCCACGGTGCCGGGGCCCGTGTGGACGCCGATGGTGGCGCCGATGTCGGAGATGCGCACGTCACCGACGCCGGGGAAGGCCTCGCGGATCATGGCGGTCAGCGCCTCGGCGTCGGCGAGGCAGTCCGAGTGCGTCATGAAGACGTCGCCCGCATAGTCGTCGCCGCCGTCCGAGAGCTCGCGCATGCGCTCGACCACGCGGCGCATGGCCTTGCGCTTGGTGCGGATCTTGTCGACGACGGCAAGCGAGCCGTCGGGTGCTACGTCCATCACGGGGCAGATGCTAAGTGCGCCGCCGATAAGGCCCGCGGCACGCGAGATCCTGCCGCCGCGGACGAAGAACGTCAGGTCGGACGAGAAGAACCAGTGCTGGACACGCTCCCGGTTGGCCTCGGCCCACGCGACGAGCTCGGAGGCCCCCATGCCCTCGGAGCGCAGCTGTGCCATGCGTGCCGCGAGCATGCCGTAGCCACCGGACGCGCACAGCGAGTCGACGACCCAAACCCTGCGCTCGGGCCAGCGCTCGCGTGCCTGGTCGGCTGCCGCGCAGGCGCTGGCGTAGGTGCCGGAGATGCCGCTGGACAGCGACACCTGGACGATGTCCTTGCCCGCGTCGAGCATGGGCTCCCAGAAGGCGAGGTACTCGCCGACGCTGACCTGGGACGTCTTGGCCTCGGCGCCGTCAAGCATGCGGCGGTACAGCTGTGTGGGGGCCATGGTCTGCCAGAGGTCGTCCTTCATCGGGACGCCGTCGAGCTCATAGCTGAAGTCGACCGCGTGCAGTCCGACCCGCTCGATGTAGTCGCGGTCCAAGTCGGCCGTCGTGCAGCAGCAAAGCTCGTAGTCGGCCATCGGGGCCTCCCGTCCTTCGGGGGTCGGACGCAAGCGCCAACCCACGCCTATCTCTATGCGCAAACAAGAAAACACCTATGCATAGCCTACCCCAACGTGACACGCGTAGGCCGGGGCGTTCGCGCTCGGATTTTGACCCGCTCGTTTCACGCGGTTGCTCCTTGCGTAGCATCGTCGAAACACGCCATGAGCACCATTGGCAGCGTCAAGACACGTGTCGCGGTCGGAACGGGCCGCTATCCGGGGAGGTGCGAACATGGCCGACGGAGTCGATTCGCTCATGTACGAGTTTGGTGCCGGCAAGTCCGCGATCCGCGAGGTTTGCGAGAAGACCTTCGCCCTCAAGGAGAGGGGAGAGACCGACTTCTGGGACTTCTCGATCGGAAACCCCTCGACGCCGGCGCCCGAGGCGGTCAACCAGGCCGTCCGCGACGTGATGGAGGAGTTCAGCTCGCTCGACCTGCACGGCTACTCGCCCAACAACGGATGGGAGTCCACCCGTGCCGCGATCGCCGACAATATCAACGGGCGATTCGACGCGGGCGCCACGGCCGATGACCTCACCCTCACCGCGGGTTGCGCGGGCGCCATCACCGCCACGATCGGCGCGCTCACGGTCCCCGGCGAGGACGTCATCGTCCTGACCCCGTACTTCCCCGAGTACCGCATGTACATCCAGGCGTGGCACTGCCGATGCGTCGAGGTGCCAACCACGCCCGAGACCTTCCAGATCGACGTCGACGCCATCGAGAGGGCCATCACCCGCTGCACGCGCATGGTCATCATCAACACGCCCAACAACCCGACCGGCGCCGTGTACGACGAGGCCTCCGTCAAGGCCCTGGGCGACCTGTTGCGTCGCGAGAGCGAGCACCTCGGTCGCACGATCTACCTGCTTTCCGACGAGCCGTACCGTGAGATCTGCTACGACGGCCTGGTCAACCCGTGGGTGCCGGACTGCTACGAGAACACGATCGTGGCCTACTCGTACTCCAAGTCGCTCTCGCTTCCCGGCGAGCGCATCGGCTACGCCTACGTGCCCAAGTCCGTCACCAACCAAAACGACGTCATACTGGGCATCCTCGGCGCTCAGCGCGCGGTCAACACCATCCAGAACTCCACCATGCAGCGCATGATCGAGCGTTGCGTCGACCTCACGGCCGACCTTTCCGAGTACGACCGCAAGCGAGCGATCATCTACGACGGCCTCAAAGCCATCGGCTACGACGTGGTCCGTCCCGACGGTGCCTTCTACCTGTGGGTCCGCGCCCTGGAGCCCGACGACGTCCGCTTTGCCGAGCGCGCCGCCGACGAGCAGCGCCTCTACATCGTCAACTCCACCGACTTCGGTTGCCCCGGCTGGGAGCGCCTGTCCTACGCCATCGACGACGAGCGCCTGCAGAGCTGCCTGCCCGCCTTCAAGCGCCTCTGGGACACTTACGGCGGCTGCACCTGGTAGAATCGCGAAAGGCAAACGGATTGCTCCGGTGCCTGCCGAGAAGTGCCACAAGCTCGTGGTTCTTCTCGGCAGGCCCACCGCTTCTCCACAAGCCGAAATTCCCCCTTGTCCCAAAGGGATGTGGCGGGTATTATTCTTGAGGTTGCGTGACGTCTGTGTCGCGCACGACGAAGCGGGGCCATGCACTCGGGTCCCCACCTGAACGGCGCCTACGGGCCGCTGTCTGGTCAGACAACGCATCTTCACCCGCATTATGTGGGACGCATGTCTCCCGGATGGCCGCACCACGCCAACCGGGAGATTTTTTATGCGGCCGCAAGGCCGCGGAGAGAGGAAGGTGTAGAAGATAGCCAAGCCCCAGGGTCCTCGAATCAACGAGGAGATCAACGCCCGCACTTGCCGCCTCATCGGCGTCGACGGTTCGCAGCTTGGCCTGTTCGGTCTTCCCGATGCCCAGCGCATCGCTGACGAGCAGGGCCTCGACCTCGTCGAGATCGCTCCCAACGCGGAGCCTCCCGTCTGCAAGGTCATGGACTATCGCAAGTTCAAGTACGAGCAGGACCGCAAGGCCAAGGCCGCTCGCAAGAACCAGGCCAAGGTCGAGGTCAAGGAAATGAAGTTCCGTCCCAAGATTGACGTGGGCGATTACGAGACCAAGAAGGGTCACGTGCTGCGCTTCCTGAAGAAGGGCGCGCGCGTCAAGATCACGATCATGTTCCGTGGTCGCGAGATGGCCCACCCCGAGCAGGGTCTCAACGTCCTCGAGAGGCTCGCGGAAGACCTGAAGCCCTTCGCCACGGTCGAGTCGCAGCCCAAGATGGAGGGCCGCAACATGCACATGCTCGTCGCCCCGATCAAGGGCGCCTTCGACGAGAAGGTCGCTGAGGACGACGCCAAGGATTCGGATAAGGAGAACTAGCATGCCCAAGATGAAGACGCACAAGGGAACCGCCAAGCGCTTCCGTCGCACCGGTACCGGCAAGCTCATGCGTGCCAAGGCCTTCAAGAGCCACATCCTCGCCAAGAAGTCCCAGAAGCGCATCCGCGGCTTCCGCAAGGAGGCCGAGATCAGCGCCGCTGACGCCAAGGTCGTCAACGCCCGTCTGGCCGGCAAGTAGGCTCACGCCTCCCAACGATTTATTCACTCAGCAAGGAGTTGATCTGATATGGCACGTGTCAAGCGCGCAGTGAACGCCAAGAAGAAGCGTCGCACCCTCCAGGAGCGCACCAAGGGTTACTACGGCGTCCGTTCCCGCACCCTCCGCGGCATGAAGGAGCAGATGCAGCACTCGCTCCAGTACCAGTACCGCGATCGCCGCAACAAGAAGCGCGACATCCGCAGCCTCTGGATCCAGCGCATCAACGCCGCCGCCCGCATCAACGGCATGAACTACTCCAACTTCATGCACGGCCTTAAGCTCGCCGGCGTCGAGCTCGACCGCAAGGTCCTCGCCCAGGTTGCCTACGAGGATCCCGCGAGCTTCGCTGACCTCGCCGAGGTCGCCAAGAAGGCCATCGCCGACGCCGAGTAGCGCCTGCGCCCAACGGGCCTCTTGCACCAAAAAAGCATCATCGGGGACCCGTCTTCCGCAGATGGAAGCGGGTCCCTTCTTTTATTATTGGGTATGAAACCGTTTTCACAGCAGTCTTCCAGGGGCTAGATGTGCACGCGTCCAAGTGTGTGAACAATTGCGTCTCGCGCGTCTCCCGTTAACGCGATAGAAAACAAGCTTACGTACAGTTAATTGGCATGTAGTGCCATCAGGCGTGAATGCCGTCTAACACAGGAGGTAAGTCATGTCCAACTCCATGTCTCGTCGTCAGTTCCTCGGTCTCATGGGCGGTTCCGCGGCCCTTCTCGGTCTTGGCCTCGTTGGTTGCGGCGGCTCCGGCGACGCTGCGTCCGGTGCCAAGAAATACGTCATCGCCACCGACACCGTCTTCGCCCCGTTCGAGTTCACCGACAAGAAGAACAACTTCGTCGGCATCGACGTCGACCTGCTCGCCGCTTGCCTGAAGGTCGCCGACCTCGACTACGACCTGCAGTCCCTGGGCTTCGACGCCGCCGTCGCCGCCCTGGAGTCCGGCCAGGCCGACGGTGTCATCGCCGGCATGTCCATCACCGACGAGCGCAAGAAGAAGTACGACTTCTCCGAGCCGTACTACAATTCTGCCGTGTGCTGCGCAGCCGCCGAGGGCGGCTCGGTCTCCAAGCTCGACGACCTCAAGGGCAAGACGGTCGCCGCCAAGACCGGCACCCAGTCCGCCGAGTGGGCCGAGTCCATCAAGGACACCTACGGCTTCACGATCTCCTATGCCAAGACCTCCGACGTCATGTACCAGGGCGTCAAGTCCAAGCAGTTTGCCGCCTGCTTCGAGGACGAGCCCGTCATGGCCTACGGCATCCAGCAGGGCAACGGCATGCAGATGATCGGCAAGGAGGACGACAAGTTCGCCACGCCGTACGGCTTCGCCGTCCGCAAGGGCAAGAACACCGAGCTTCTCGAGGGCTTCAACAAGGGCCTCAAGGAGATCCGGGACAACGGTGAGTACGACAAGATCATCGAGAAGTACACCAAGGCCTAAGTTCTTCTCGGTTGCCCGCAAGAGGGCTTTGTAACAACGAGGGGCCGCACGTCCGTGACGACGCGCGGCCCCACGGGCTGTAAGGATGGTCCATGGAATCAATGAATCTTATCGGCACTTTCGAGGCGGCGTCCCCGCTGCTTCTGGCGGGTCTCAAGACCACCGTCATGGTCACGGTGATCTCGCTCGTCATCGCGATGCTTCTGGGTATCGTCGTCTGCCTGATGAACATCTCCAAGAACAAGGTGCTGCGCGGCATCGCCAAGTTCTACATATGGATCATCCGCGGCACGCCGATGCTGGTCCAGGCGTTCTACGTGTACTTCGCCGTGCCCCAGCTCATGCAGGCGCTCACCGGGTCCGACTTCCGCATCGACATCGTCACGGCGTCGGTCCTGACGCTGACCCTCAACGCGGGCGCCTACATCTCCGAGATCTTCCGCGGCTCCATCCAGTCGGTCGACAAGGGCCAGATGGAGGCCTCCCGCAGCCTCGGCGTGAGCTACGCCACCTCGATGCGCAAGGTCATCATCCCGCAGGCCGTCCGCATCTGCCTGCCGTCCCTGGTCAACCAGTGCATCATCACCCTGAAGGACTCCACGATCATGTACGCGCTCGGCCTGCCCGAGACCATGAACCAGGCCGCGGTCTACGTCGGCCGCACCATGGACTCCTTCGCGACCTACACCTGGGTCGCCATCATCTTCCTGGTGGTTACCAGCATGCTTATGCTTGCCTCGTCGGCCCTCGAGAAAAGGATGCGCAAGTAATGACTGAGTCCAAGATCAAGGTCTCCGGCCTCAAGAAGAGCTTCGGCGAGAACCATGTCCTCAAGGGCATCGACATCGAGATCAACGCCGGCGAGGTCGTCTGCGTCATCGGTCCGTCCGGAAGCGGCAAGTCCACCTTCCTGCGTTGCCTCAACCGCCTCGAGGAGGCGACCGAGGGCCAGATCCTCGTCGACGGCGAGTCGATCACCGACCCCAAGGCCAACGTCGACCGCATCCGTCGCCACATGGGCATGGTGTTCCAGCAGTTCAACCTGTTCCCGCACATGTCGGTGCTCGACAACCTGACCTTCGCCCCCGTCCAGCTCAAGCTCAAGACGCGCGAGGAGGCCGAGGCCAAGGCCAAGCAGCTGCTCGCGCGTGTCGGACTTGCCGAGAAGGTCGACGCCATGCCGCGCTCGCTTTCCGGTGGCCAACAGCAGCGCGTCGCCATCGCCCGCGCCCTGGCCATGGAGCCTGACATCATGCTGTTCGACGAGCCGACCTCCGCGCTTGATCCCGAGATGGTCTGCGAGGTCCTCGACGTCATGCGAGAGCTGGCGCGCGAGGGCATGACCATGGTCGTGGTCACGCACGAGATGGGCTTTGCCCACGATGTTGCCGACCGCGTCGTCTTCGTCGACGGTGGCGTTATTCAGGAGCAGGGCACGCCCGAGGAGGTTCTCGACAACCCGCAGAACCCGCGCACCCGCAGCTTCCTGTCCAAGGTGCTCTAGGCATCCGTCTCGCTGTCAATTCGTCTCATTCTGACCCCATCTGCCATTCGACGGGTGGGGTCCTTCTCTAGATTGGGGTCTCGATGCTTGGCATAGTCAACTACGGTGCCTTCGTCGCCTCGACCGTGGCCCTGTGTCTTACCCCGGGCATTGACACCGTCTACATCCTCACGCGCGGCCTTGCGGGTGGCAGGCGCGAGGGCGTGGCCAGCGCCCTGGGCATCAACACGGGGCTTCTCGTCCACACGGTTCTTGTGGCAACGGGGCTGTCGCTGCTGCTGTCTGCCTGCGCGCCCGCCTTCTTCGTGGTCAAGCTGTGCGGCGCGGCATATCTCGTCGTCATGGGCATCAAGAGCATCGTGGCGGCCACCCGTGGCGAGGCGGGCGCCCTGTCAATGGTGCCGGGCGCCCAGGCGTCCGACCCGCGCAAGACGTATTTGCAGGGGGTTGCCACCAACGCGCTCAACCCCAAGATCGTCCTGTTCTTCCTGGCGCTGCTGCCGCAGTTCGTGAGCCCCGCGAACTCCTTCGGACCCATGCCCTTCCTGGTGTTGGGCATGACCTACGTGGTCTTCTCGACGACATGGACGCTCGTCTTGGTAATGGCGTCCGTGCCACTTTCGGGATGGCTGTCGTCCAGCGAGTCGGCCGGGCGAGTGACGGGTGTGGTGTCGGGCCTCGTATACATGGCACTTGGCGCGATGGTGTTCGCCACCAAGTCGTAGCTTGGGGCTTGGTGCGGCGCATGGGGCTGGTCTGACGGCTAGTGTTCGCCGTGCTCCCTAGCGCGCTCCTTCTCGATCTCGAAGGCGGGGTCGTCGGGGGTGACCAGCGTGTCGTCGCCCGTCTTGGGGTCGTAGTGGTGGCGCAGCACCGGCTCGAAGAGCTTGAGGTGCGCCGCGAAGGCCCCGGAGGCAGCAACCAGCCCGCAGAAGATGAGGGCGCGGGGCCAAACCTCGACCTTGGTCATGACGAACGACCCCATGCACAGCATCGCGGTCCACATGTAGATGAGAAGGACCGCCTGGCGCTGGTCGTAACCCTCCTGGATGAGCCTGTGGTGGATGTGGCCCTTGTCGGCCTGGCCCACGCTCACGTGCGCGCGCTTGCGTCGGATGATGGCGGAGGCGGTGTCGATGATGGGGATGCCCGCCACGAGCAGCGGGATGATGATCGTGGTGAGGCCCGCGATGCGGGTGACGTTGAGAAGCGATATCGCACCCAGGGCAAAGCCCAGCGTCAGCGAGCCGGAGTCGCCCAGAAACACCGACGCGGGGTGGAAGTTGTAGCGCAGGAAGCCCAGCGTGGCGCCGGCGAGCGCAATCGAGAGCGCCGCCGCGTCCAGGCGCCCTGCCGCGCAGGCCAAGACGAACATCGTCATGCTCGCGATGCAGGTGATGCCCGAGGCAAGGCCGTCGAGGCCGTCGATCAGGTTGATGATGTTCGCATAGCTCACCAGGTAGATGACGGTGACCGGGTAGGCAAGCCAGCCCAGGATGAACTCGCCGCCCTCGAAGGGGTTGACGATGTTGCCGACCACGAGGCCGCCCGCGGCCGCGACCGATGCCGCCAGGATTTGGCCCAGCAGCTTGGGAATCGGCTTGAGCTGGACCACGTCGTCGATGGCACCGGTGGCGAAGATGACGACGAAGCTCAGGGCGAGCATGCGGTAGTCGACCTGCATGAGGGGGGAGGGGATGAGCACGATGGGCCAGCCCAGCAACGTGGTGCCCACGTACTGCGTGGCCACCGCCGCGACCAGGCCCAGAAAGACGGCGATGCCGCCCATGCGCGGGGTCGCCGTCTTGTTGACGCGACGCTTGCTGGGGTAGTCGACCGCGCCGAGCGCCCAGGCCATGCGACGTGCCAGGGGCGTGGCGAGAAGGACGACGAGCAACGACACGCAAAACAGGCTGAGATATGGGACCCACCTGGCAACCGGCATGCTCTTCTCTCCCCTCTGGCGCTCGTGGCCACCATCGACGCATATATCTTCAGATAATAGCCCAACACGGGTGCCATCCCCCTTTCACACGGTATGCGCACGGCGTAGGGTGCCCGGTTTGCCGTTTGCCGGCCACATGTGCGCGGCAGACGTGCCCATGGGTATGTTCGTTTGAGTTGCCCCCACAGGAGGGGCGTTCATGCGAGGGGAGGAAGCATGAGCGACGTTATCGTGATCGGGGCGGGTGTCGCCGGTTGCGCCGTGGCGCGCGAGCTGGCGCGTTACGACCTCGACGTGCTCGTGCTCGAGGCTGGATACGACGTCGCCTGCGGCGCGTCGCGTACCAACAGCGGCATCGTGCATGGCGGGTACGATCCGATCCCGGGCACGCTAAAGGCACGCTACAACGTGGCGGGTGCGCGGATGATGCAGGGGCTGGCGGCCGAGATAGGGTTTCGCTACCAGAACAATGGCTCGATGGTCGTTGCCTTTGACGACGCGCAGATGGACGCCATCCGCGAGCTGGAGCGTCGTGCCCAGGCCAATGGCGTCCGTGGCGTGCGCGTGGTCACCGGCGAGCGGGCCCTGGAGTTGGAGCCCAATCTCAATCCCGGGGTGGTTGGTGCCCTGGTGTGCGACGAGTCGGGCATCTGCGACCCGTTTGGCCTGACCGTCGCCCTGGCGGAGAACGCCGCGGCGAACGGCGTCGAGTTTCGCTTTGGCACGCGCGTCGCGCACGTGTCGCGCGCCTCGCGCGAGGGTGGCTGGGTCGTCTCGCTTGCCGGTGGCGGAAGCATCGGTGCCCGCGCGGTCGTCAACGCCGCCGGCGCGCACGCGATCGAGATTCACAACCAGGTGTCGGCCCATAGGCTCGAGTCCCGCCCGCGCCTGGGCGAGTACGAGCTCATGAGCCGCGACATGGGCCCGACCTTCTCGCGCACCATGTTCCAGGCGCCTGGCCCCAAGGGCAAGGGCGTGCTGGTCAGCCCCACGGTCGAGGGCAACCTGATCGTCGGTCCCGACGCCGTGGACGTCACCGATCCGGACGACACCGCCACCACGCCCGAGGGCCTGGCCTGGGTCGTCGAGCAGGCACGCCGCACCTGGCCGGGCTATGCGGGACGAGAGGTGATCACCAACTTTGCCGGCGTGCGTCCCTCCGGCGCCGCGGGCGACTTCGTCATCGGCGAGCCGGACGACGCCTCGGGCTTCTTCGACGTCGCGGCCTTCGACTCGCCCGGCCTCACGTCGGCCCCGGCGGTCGGTGTTGACGTGGCGCGTGACGTCGCGGCCGAGCTTGGCGCCGGCCCCAACCGCTCCTTCGATCCGCATCGCGACCAGCCGCCGCGCTTCATCGAGATGGACGAGGCCGAGCGTGCCGCCGCCGTTGCCGCCGACCCACTGTTCGGCCACATCGTGTGCCGTTGCGAGCAGGTGAGCGAGGCGGAGATCCTGGCCGCGATCCACGCGCCGATTCCCGCCACGAGCGTCACGGGCGTCAAGCGCCGCTGCCGCGCGGGAACGGGCAGGTGCCAGGGCGGCTTCTGCGCACCCTCGGTCGCCGAGATCATCAGCCGCGAGACGGGCATGCCCATCGAGGACGTCCTTCTCGCCGGGCCGGGCTCCGAGCTCGCGCCCTACCAGCGGGGGGAGGCCCACGATGTCGACTGACGCAAGCAGGTCCGCCACCATCAGTTGCGACGTGCTCGTGGTCGGGGGCGGTGCCGCGGGTCTGTCTGCCGCCGCTGCCGCCGCGGATCGCGGCGCGAGCGTCGTGCTCGTCGAGCGCGACCACGAGCTGGGGGGCATTCTCAACCAGTGCATCCACAACGGCTTCGGCCTGCATCGCTTCGGCGAGGAGCTCACGGGTCCCGAGTTCGCGGCGCGCGACGTTGCCCGCGTCGAGGCGGCCCCACAAGTCGAGGTACTTCTCGACACGACGGTTCTGTCCATCGGCGAGGGGCGAGCGGGTCGTCATGACGCGTGCGTGGTCGGTGCTGCCTGCGGCCTTGCCCATGTGGACTGCGGGGCCGTCGTGCTCGCGTGCGGATGTCGCGAGCGCACGCGCGGGCAGATCAACATCGCGGGCGGGCGTCCCGCCGGCGTGCTCACCGCGGGTACCGCGCAGAGGCTGTGCAACTGCGACGGCGCGATGGCGGGCCGAAGGGTCGTCATCCTCGGGTCGGGTGACATTGGCCTGATTATGGCGCGCCGCATGACGTGGGAGGGCGCGCACGTCATCTGCGTGTGCGAGCTCGCCGCCGAGCCGGGCGGCCTGCGCCGCAACATCGTCCAGTGCCTCGAGGACAACGGCATCCCGCTGCACCTGTCCACGACCGTCACGCAGGTCTTTGGCGGCACGCGCCTCACTGCGGTCGAGCTTGCCGACGTCGACCCCGCCACGATGCGTCCGATACCTGGCACCGAGCGCCGCGTCGACTGCGACACGCTGCTGCTGTCGGTCGGCCTGATCCCGGAGAACTCCGTCGCCAAGACGGCGGGCGTCCGGATCGATTGCGCCACGAGCGGGCCAGCCGTCGACCAGTCCCTGGCCACGAGCGTGCCCGGCATCTTCGTCGCGGGCAACGAGCTGCACGTCCACGACCTGGCCGATTACGTCTCCGAGGAGGGCGAGCAGGCGGGCGCCAACGCCGCCGACCATGCCTTGCGCCTTGCCGCCGGCGTTGCCCCCTCTGCCGAGAAGGGCGTCGAGTTCGAGGTCTGCCGTGGCGACGGCGTGGGTTCCGTCACGCCGCAGCGCCTGGACCCGACCTGCGGCGAGGCGGTCGTCCGCCTGCGGACGCGCGAGCGTATGGCCGACGCGCAGATCGCCATCCGGTGCGCCGACGTGCTGGTCAGGCGTGTCCGTCGCCGCATCGTGGTCCCGTCCGAGATGCAGACCATCCGCCTTACGTCCGACGACCTGGCGAAGGTCGACGGCCCCGTCACCGTGTCGTGCGGGCCCGCGCCCGCCAAGGCCGCCCCGAAGGGAGGTGCGTCCGAGTGAGCGACGCCAAGGTGCTTTCCCTCACCTGTGTGCAGTGTCCCATGGGGTGCCCGCTCGAGGTCACCCTCGCCGACGGCGAGGTGGTCTCGGTCACGGGCAACACCTGCCCGCGCGGCCGCGTCTACGGCGAGCACGAGGCCACGTGCCCGGAGCGCGTGGTCACCTCGCTCGTGGAGGTCGCGGGCGACTACCACCCCGTGAGCGTCAAGACGACGGCGCCCGTCCCCCGCGAGCTCGTGGCCGACGTGCTCGCGGCCATCCGCGCTACCGTCGTGCGTCCGCCCGTGGCTGCGGGCGACGTCGTCGTCGCAGACGTCTGCGGCACCGGGGTCAACGTGGTCGCGACCAAGTCGCACGACTAGTGCACGAAGCTTGAAGTTTTAAATAAAGCGCAGCTCAGGCGCGGGTTTCCCAGGATTGGAGGGAAACCCGCGCCGTCCTTCTCGCCAATGTCTCCGATGTCAAGACTGGAATCGGGACACGTCTTCCCTAACATTTGGGGTGCCGGCCCCCTGCGACGCAAACTGGGTGAACCGACAAGTTCTTCGAGGGAGTCCGGGTCCCGTCCGCAGTACGGGCATCCCCCGTTGGTGGGGAAGCCGGAGACGTAGACGGGTAGGACACCCACCTTTTGTGAGGTGGGTTCATTGGGCGCCGCAGGGGTACGGCTTTTTTGTGCCGTGGGGGTGTCGCGCAGGCGCGCGCCCCGCCGAAATCCGGTCGCGCCCGGTTGGTATCCTTGGTGGGATAACCAAAGTGACGGGAGGCCTTCCGATGGCACAGCAGGATGCGGGAAAGATCGTCGACGCGGACATCGAGAGGGACGTCGAGAAGGACGCACCGGTCGCGCCCGTGGATGCCGCGGCGGCCACCCCGGCCGGCCGCACCATCGCCGTGATCGACGGCAACTCGCTCATGCACAGGGCGTTCCACGCCATCCGGCAGCCGATGTCCGCGCCCGACGGCCGCGCGACCAACGCGCTGTTCGGCTTCTTCAACATGCTGGTCAAGTTCGTCGAGACCTTCTCGCCCGACGGCGTGATCTGCGCCTTCGACAAGGGCAAGCCTCGCGTCCGCATGGAGATGCTGCCCCAGTACAAGGCGCAGCGCCCGCCGATGGACCCGTCTTTGCACGAGCAGTTCCCCATGGTGAAGGACCTGCTGCGCTCGATGGACGTGCCCGTGGTCGAGCTCGAGGGCTGGGAGGGCGACGACATCCTGGGCACGCTGGCGCGTCGTGGCGAGGCCGCCGGCTACACGATGCTCCTGGTCACGGGCGACCGCGACATGTACCAGCTGGTGACCGACCGCGTGAGGGTCGTCTCCACGCGCAAGGGCGTCTCGGACGTGAGCGTCATGACCCCCGACAGCGTCGACGACCTGTACCACGGCATCACGCCCGACCTGGTCCCGGACTTCTACGGTCTGAAGGGCGACTCCTCCGACAACATCCCCGGTGTGCCCGGCATCGGCCCCAAGAAGGCGGCGGCCCTCATCTGCCAGTACGGCAACCTCGACGAGGTCATCGCGCATGCCGACGAGGTCAAGGGCAAGATGGGCGAGAACCTACGCGCCCACGTGGACGATGCCCTGCTGTCTCGCCGCGTGGCCACCATTCGTACCGACGCCCCGATCGAGCTCGACCTGGCCGACGCGCGCTTCCCGACCTTCGACCCCGACGCGGTCATGGCGGCCTTCTCCGAGCTCGGCTTCACCGGCATGGTCCAGCGCATCGTCCGCCTTGCGGGTGGGCAGGCAAGTGCCGCCGGCACGACCGCGGCCACGTCTTACGAGGTCGGCGAGCCCGTCTGTGGCGACGCCGCCGTGGTGCTGGTGCGCGACGCCGTCGCGCGCGGCGAGTGGGTCGGTGCCCGTATGGGGGCTGGCGACGCCTCGGGCCAGATGGCGTTCGACCTGGGCGACGGCAGCTCGCGGGTCCTGTGGGCCTCGTGCGAGGGCGGTCTGGCGCGCCTGGACGGGGGCTTGGCCGACGACATGCTCGAGCTGCTGCTTCGCGAGGGCCGCGTGTGCGCCGGCGACGTCAAGGCGCTCGTCCGCGAGCTGTGCCCCATCGACGGCTCCGAGCCCGCTCGCGTGGGTGCGTCCGAGCTCGACCCCGCGCGCCTGTTCGACGTTGGCGTTGCCATGTACCTGCTGAAGAGCGACCGTGACTCCTACGACCCCATCGAACTTCTCGGCAGCGAGCTTGGGCTGGGGAGCCTGCCGCAGCCGACCGACGATGTGCCTGCGGAGGCGCTCGACGCCGTGGCCTCGCGCCTGGAGCGCGGGCCTTTGGCCGGGCGCCTTGCGGACGAGGGCTGCGACAAGCTGTTCGACGAGGTCGAGATGCCCCTTCTGCCCGTGTTGATGGCGATGGAGCGTCGTGGCCTGCATGCCGACGCCGACATCCTGGGCCGTCAGTCCGCCGAGCTCGGCGACGAGATCGCCCTCATGGTCGAGAAGATCCATGCGGCGGCGGGGGAGGACTTCAACGTCGACTCGCCCCAGCAGCTCTCGCACGTCTTGTTTGACGTGCTGGGCCTTCCCACCAAGGGCCTCAAGAAGACCAAGAAGGGCTTCTACTCCACCAACGCGAAGGTGCTGGGCGAGCTTGCCCGTACCAACGACGTCGTGGCGGAGGTCCTCGAGTACCGCGAGCGCGCCAAGATCAAGAGCACCTACCTCGACGCGCTTCCCGCCCTGATCAAGGGTGACGGTCGCATCCACACGACGCTCAACCAGACGGTCGCCGCCACGGGCCGCCTTTCGAGCTCCGACCCCAACCTGCAGAACATCCCCACGCGCTCCGAGCTGGGACACCGCGTGCGCACCGCCTTCACCGTGCCCGACGGCCATGTCTTTCTGGCATGCGACTACTCGCAGATCGAGCTGCGCCTGCTCGCGCACTTGTCGGCCGACGAGCACCTGGTCGCCGCCTTCAACGAGGGCGCCGACTTCCACGCGGCGACCGCCGCGCGCGTGTTTGGCGTGCCCGTCGACCAGGTGACCCCGCAGCTGCGCAGCCGCGCCAAGGCCGTCAACTTCGGCATCGTGTACGGCCAGCAGGCCTATGGCCTGGCAAGTTCGCTCAAGATCGGTCGCGCGGAGGCCCAGGCCATGATCGACCGCTACTTCGAGGCGTACCCGGGCGTCGACGCATTTTTGCGCGAGCAGGTCGAGCTCGCCCGCAAGCTTGGCTACGCGACCACGATGTACGGTCGCCGCCGGCACATGCGCGACATCAACAGCCGTAACTTCCAGCTGCGCTCGTTCGCCGAGCGCACGGCGATGAACCACCCGATGCAGGGCACCGCCGCCGACATCATCAAGATCGCCATGGTGCGCGTGGAGCGCCGCCTGGCCGAGGAGGGCCTGCGATCCAGGCTCGTCCTGCAGATTCACGACGAGCTCGACTTCGAGGTCCCCGTCGACGAGGTCGACGTCCTGTCCGGGCTCGTCCGCGAGACGATGGAGGGTGTCGCCGAACTGCGCGTGCCGCTTCTGGCCGACGTCTCCTACGGCAACAACTGGGCCGAGGCCAAGTAGCGGCACGTGTCTTACGGGTCGCGTCCGATTCCTGCCGAGAAGTGCCGCGAGCCCGCGGTCCTTCTCGGCAGGCGAGCGTCAGCCCTCGAACCCCTCGTCGTCGCGCTGCAGGGCGCTCGGCGCGTCGGCGGCCGAGGTGGCCAGCTCGTCGCAACGCTCGTTGAGCTCGTGGCCGGCGTGGCCCTTGACCCACACGAACGTCACGTCGTGCGGCTCCATCGCGGCGGCCAGCCGGCGCCACAGGTCGGGGTTCTTCACGGGCTTTTTAGCGGCGGTCTTCCAGCCGTTTCTCTGCCAGCCACGGATCCAGCCCTTGTTGACGGCGTTGACCACGTACTGCGAGTCCGAGTGGACCTCGACCTCGCAGCCGAACTTGAGCGCCTCCAACGCTGCGGCAACGCCCATGATCTCCATGCGGTTGTTGGTCGTGCGCCGGAAGCCCTCCGACAGCTCGCGTCGGTGCGTGACCCCCTTGGAGTCGGTGCACAGCAGCACGGCGCCGTAGCCTCCGGGTCCGGGGTTGCCCTTGCTCGAGCCGTCGGTGTAGATGGTCACTTTCACGTGGGAAGACTCCTTCGCGTGGTGGTTCGGGTCGCCATGTCTCGCCATGTCGGGGCCGCCGCGTCGTCGTTTCGATCTCTTCTCGAAGCCGCGCGTGGCGGTAGACCATGGTAACGCTTGGGTATAGTAAGCCTTGGTAAACAAAACGACATCGCATGCCGAGAAGGACCGTTGGGCCGAGCGCGTCTGGCCAGGCCCATCGGGATGCGGCGAGCGGGTCGTGCGGCGTGTGGGAGGCACTTATGCCTGGAATTGTCAATATAGTCATCGTCGTCGCCGTCGTCGCGCTTGCGATCGTGGGCGTCGGCCGTGCCGTGGGCTCGGCAACGGGCAGGCGCGACTGCTGCTCGGGTGCGCGTCGCGACGTCGCCGGCGGCGCCCACGTGGCGGTCGTCGACCATGACGCGTCTCATTATCCGTATTCCTACGAGCTGCGCGTGGGTGGCATGAACTGCGAGCGATGCGCCGCGACGGTGGAGGACGCGCTCAATGCGCTGGGTGGCATCTGGGCCACGGTCGACCTGCGTGAGGGCCGGGCCCGGGTCCTATCGAAGGCGGAGCTCGACCTGGCGGCACTTCTCGCCACTGTGCGCGAGGCAGGCTACGAGGCTCGCTTGGCAGACTGATGGAGTGAGGCCGGCCGACGGGGTGGGGTAGACCTACGGTTGGTAGGCCGGCGTCGGGCCATGCGCGCGTCGGGCTAACGCCCGACGGTATTGAGCCTGTCGATCACGGCGGGAATGTCCTCGGCGAGCTTGGCCATTGGCCCACGCCACACGGCGCGGCCGGGACGGCCGTGGCCCACGTAGGCCGTGGCGAGCCCGACGTCGGGGCGTGGGAAGTCTCGACGCGCGTCGTTGCCGACCATAAGGCACTCCTCTGGGACCAGCCCGAGCGCCGCGATGGTCTGCTGGTAGTAGCGTGCCTGCGGCTTGAGGCGCGTCGAGTTGCCCATATGGGTCACGAGGTCGAAGTCGTCCGTCGCGAAGCCCGCCCAACCCAGACGCGTCGCGATGCAATCACGCGTGAATACGGGGTTGGTGGCCAGTGCCACGTCAAGGCCCATCTCGCGGACGCGCCCCACGCACTCGTGGGCGCCCCGCTGCGGGATTGCACGGATGAGGCGGTCGTTTTTGCCCGGGAGCACCTCGCGGTCGTAGTACGAGATGGCGTCGGCAATCACGGGGTCGTCGACGGGAATCTGGGTGAGCCTGCGCACGCGGTCGGCGTAGACGGCCTCGTTGGTGTCGGAGTCCATGCGGTTGCCGTCGCTCATCGCGAGGTAGCCCTTGCCCATGGCCCAGGCCACGCGTGCGGGGTTCATACTTGCGATCTCGCCGAGAAGCGCGCTCGTGTCGCTGACGTAACGGGCCATGAAGGCGGTGAGGTTCACGCTCAGAAGCGTGTCGTCCATGTCAAACAGAACCGCCTTGATCACGCGAACATCCCCCACAGTCATGAAAATTGGCAGTGTAACGAATAGCGATTGTACCCACCAGGCCATGTCCGAACCCTGCCACGGTACTTCTCGGCAAGAAAAGCAATGGGAATACGCGGTTGACGCTTGAAAAATGCGGGCAAGTCAAGGTACCCTAGCAAACGCATGACTAGGACGGTCATGCATCCGTATCTGTCGGCCCCCGAGCATGTAATTTGCGAGTCGGTGTCAGGAGTTCGCGCTCCAGGCAATGCACTGCAGGCGATGACCATGGGATCGGGGCCCCGCTTTTCGAAAGGGGTCCACCTTTGAGTGAGATTCAGAACTCGTCCATCTTCTCTCTCGACGACGTTTCCGACGAGGAGATGAACAACCTCATCGACGGCACCATCACCGATTTCGGTGAGGGCGATCTGGTGACGGGCACCGTCGTCAAGATCGAGCGCGATGAGGTCCTGCTTGACATCGGCTTCAAGTCCGAGGGCGTCATCCCCGTCCGCGAGCTTTCCATCCGCAAGGATGCCAACCCCGCCGACATCGTCAGCATGGGCGACACCATCGAGGCCCTGGTTCTCCAGAAGGAGGACAAGGACGGTCGTCTGATCCTCTCCAAGAAGCGTGCCGAGTACGAGCGTGCCTGGAACCGCATCGAGGAGAAGTTCAACGGCGGCGAGAACGTCGAGGGCGAGGTCATCGAGGTTGTCAAGGGCGGCCTGATTCTCGACATCGGCCTGCGCGGCTTCCTGCCCGCCTCCCTCGTCGACCTCCGTCGCGTCAAGGACCTCAACGCCTACATGGGCACCCGCATCGAGGCCCGCGTCATCGAGATGGACCGCAACCGCAACAACGTCGTCCTCTCCCGTCGCGTCGTGCTCGAGGAGGCCCGCAAGGCCGAGCGCACCGAGATTCTCTCGAAGCTCAAGCCCGGCATGCGCCTCAAGGGCACCGTCTCCTCGATCGTCGACTTCGGTGCCTTCGTCGACCTCGGCGGTATCGACGGCCTGATTCACATCTCCGAGCTCTCCTGGAACCACGTCAACCACCCCTCCGAGGTCGTCAAGGTCGGCCAGGAGGTCGAGGTTCAGGTTCTCGACGTCGACCTCAACCGCGAGCGCATCTCGCTGGGCCTGAAGCAGACTACCGAGGATCCCTGGCACACCCTCGTCAAGAAGTACCCCGTCGGTGCCATCGTTGAGGGCTCCGTCACCAAGCTCGTCACCTTCGGCGCCTTCGTCGACCTCGGTGAGGGCATCGAGGGCCTGGTTCACATCTCCGAGATGGCCAAGCAGCATGTCGACGCTCCCGCGCAGGTCTGCGCCGTGGGCGACAAGGTCCAGGTCAAGGTCATGGAGATCGACCTCGATCGTCGCCGCATCTCCCTGTCCATGAAGGCCGCTGCCGAGACGCTGGGCGTCGAGGTCGAGGTTAAGCCCATGGACAAGCCCGAGGGCGAGGCTGAGGTCGAGAAGACCGCCGAGGACGCCGAGTAGGCATCTACCCTCAGGTTCCATAGCTCCAACTGTTTTGCGGGGGCCGCCGAGAGGCGGCCCCCGTTTTTCGTGCATCGCTCGTCAGCGTCTAGGTGGACGGCGTTATTTCCTAAATGATTGCTGGCAAATGTAAAAAAACAATTTCCGTCTGAATGAAAATGATGCCGTTCCCTGGTCGTTTGCCAGAAGTTCGTGCATAGTCTGACCCAAGCATTTTTGAAGCGGGGCTCTTCTCGACCCCTCTTGGCTGCGGGCGTCGCGTTTTGCGCGTCCCATTACACGAAAGAAGGAAGATATGGCGAACTTCGTTTCCCGCCGTCAGTTCCTGCAGGGTTCTGCCCTTGCCGCGTCTGGCGTCGCGGCCATGTCGCTTGTCGGCTGCGGTGGCTCCAGCGACGACGGCGGCGACAAGAAGAAGGTTTTCCGCTTCGGCCAGGCCAACTCCAAGGAGGGCCTGGACATGCAGAAGTCCACGAACTCCAAGTCCTCTACGGCCATCGACCACGTTGTCGAGACCCCGCTCCGCTTTACCGAGGACAATGAGCTCATCCCCTGCATGCTCAAAGAGGTCCCGACGGTCGAGTCCGACGGTGTCACCTACAAGTGCGAGCTCAACGAGGGCATGAAGTGGCACGATGGCACCGAGGTCAAGGCTTCTGACATCAAGTACACCTTCGAGCGCATGTTTGACCCTGCGACTGGCGCCAAGTCGACCTACATGTATGACATGATCAAGGGTGCCAAGGAGAAGCTTGCTGGCACCGCTTCCGAGATCGAGGGCATTGTCGTCGAGGACGACACCCACATCACCTTCACCCTCACCGAGCCGTTCGCCTGCTTCACCAAGAACATCGGCATCAACTACGCCAGCATCTATCCCGAGGCTGGCCTCAAGAAGTTCGGCGACAAGTGGGGCACCGGTACTGACATCTACGGCTGCGGCCCCTATAAGCTCGTCTCCAACGACGATTCCACTGAGCTTACCTACGAGCCGTTCGAGGACTACTACGGCGAGAAGGCCAAGCTCGACAAGATCATCATCAAGTACATCGACGACGAGAACACCAAGATGATGTCCTTCAAGAACGGTGAGATCGACATGTGCGATCTCAACGCCACCCTGCTCAAGCAGTATAAGGAGGATGCCGACGTCAAGGACCTCATCAACCAGTATGGCCCGCTTGGCGTGACGTTCGTCAACCTCAACCTCAAGAACAAGTATCTTGCCGACAAGCGCGTCCGTCAGGCCCTCTCGCTGGCCATCAACCGTCAGGAGCTCGTTGACACCGTCATGAACGGCGCCGGTACCGTCGCCTCCGGCTGGCTCAACCCCAAGACTCCGGGCTTCGATGACTCCGCCGAGGCCTTCCCCTACGACGTTGATAAGGCCAAGGCCCTTCTCAAGGAGGCCGGTGTTGACGGTTTCTCGCTGACCTGTGGTGTGCGTGCCGCCGACCAGCCTGTCATGGTCGCCATCCAGGACTACTGGAAGAAGATCGGCGTTGACCTGAAGGTCAACGTCCAGGATGCAGCCAAGTGGTCCGCCGACTGGGCCGCCGGCTCCCTCGAGGTCACCGAGCTGTCCTGGCACCCGCTGTACGCCGATGGCGACAACCACATGTACACCTACTTCTACAGCGAGAACGCCAAGGGCAAGAGCTCGTTCTACAACAACCCCGAGTTCGACAAGCTCATGGATGAGGCTCGCGGCTCCATCGACGAGGACAAGCGCGTCGAGCTGTACAAGAAGGCCGACGACATCCTGACCCGCCAGGATTACGCCACCCTGCCGCTGTTCTACCCGAAGTTCCAGTTCGTGGCCAAGGACTACGTCAAGAACGCCAAGGTCGGCAACCTGATCTACCACATGCGCGACATCGACGTGGACACCAGCGCCGATGACTACGCCGGCGAGGAGTAGGGTCGCGCTCGCCACGCGTGAAAGAGGATAACCAGCCGTCCTTGACGGCTAGGGGAGGGCGCCTCACACCTTGGGGCGCCCTCCTTACGGATATCAATAGCAGGTTTGGAAAGATAGCCGCGCCAGTCATCCCTGGGCGGCGACGAGACACAGGAGAGGGGAGATGTCGGATGAGGGATTATCTCGTCAAGAGAGTCCTGCAGGCACTCGGTGTCATTCTCTGCATCTCTGCGATCACGTTCTTCGTCCTCAACATCGTGCCGGGCGACCCCGTCCGCGTCATGATGGGCGACATGGCCGACGAGGGAACGATCGCCCAGGTCAGGCATTCGATGGGTCTGGACAGGCCCATCCCGGTCCAGTACTTTAGCTGGCTTGGTGACATGTTGCACGGCGACTTTGGCACGAGCTATGCCCAGCACCGTGGCGTCATCGAGCTGATGGGTCGCGCCCTGGGTGTCACCGCGAAGCTCTCCGGCCTCGCCTACCTGCTGTCGCTCGTCATCGGCCTGGTCTTTGGCGTCGTGTCCGCGGTCAACCGCGGCAAGGCGGCCGACCGCATCCTCATGGCGCTCTCGATCCTTGGCATCTCGGCGCCCGCGTTCTGGGTGGCCATCATCCTGCAGATCGTGTTCGCCATGAACCTGCACTGGCTTCCGCTGTCGGGTGTAAAGAACGCGGCATGCTTCGTGCTGCCCGTGATAGCCCTGGGCACCCGTTATGCGGCAAGCATCGCGCGCGTGACGCGTACCGCCATGCTCGAGGTGCTCAACCAGGACTTCATGCGCACGGCAGAGGCAAAGGGCCTGGCCAAGTGGGTCGTCATCATCAAGCACGGCCTGCGCAACGCGCTGATTCCCATCATCACCATCGCCGGCACCCAGCTCGGCCAGATTCTCACGGGCTCGATCCTGATTGAGTCGGTCTTCTCGATGCCTGGCATCGGCAAGCTGCTGCTCGACGCGATCCAGGCGCGCGACCTGCCCCTCATCCAGGGCGGCGTCATGTACATCGCGCTCATCTGCGTCGTCGTGTACCTGCTCGTTGACATCCTGTACGCGGTCGTCGACCCGCGCATTCGACTCGGGGGAGGTGCCGAGGAGTAATGGCTCTTCTCAACAGTGACAAGACCAGTCCGAAGGTCAACAAGGCCGAACGCGTGGCTGCCGACGCCGTCGCGGCACAGGAGGCGGAGCGTGCGCAGGGCAAGGGGCGTGCCTCGAACTATTGGGCGGTGAGCTGGCAGATCTTCCGCAAGAACAAGCTCGGCATGGCGTGTCTGGCCATTGTCGTCCTTCTCGCCGTCATTGCCATCCTGGCCCCGGTGCTCTCGCCGTACGACCCGGACGCCCAGACCCTGACGGACATGCTGCTGCGTCCCGGCGGGGCACACCCGTTTGGTACCGACGAGTTCGGCCGCGACATTCTGTCGCGCACCATCTACGGATGCCGCATCTCGCTTTCGGTTGGCGTGGTCTCGCAGGTCATCGCCATCATGATCGGCTTTTTTGCGGGCGTGTGCGCGGGCTACTTCGGCGGCAAGGTCGATGCGGTGATCTCGTTCGTGATCCAGGTCTTCTCGAGCTTCCCGTTCCTGCTGTTCGCGATCGTCGTGATGTTCGTCATGGGTCCCGGGCTGGGCAACCTGTACGTGGCGCTGGGCCTTCTGGGTTGGACGAGCACCGCGCGCCTGATCCGCGGCGACGTCATGCGCCTCAAGGGTTCCGAGTACATCCAGAGCTGCATCCTGTCGGGCGGCAAGCCGATGCGCATCATTCTCAAGCACCTGCTGCCCAACTGCGTCTCAACGCTCATCGTCACCGCGACGCTGGGCATCCCCGACGCCATCCTGTCCGAGGCGACCCTGTCCTTCCTGGGACTGGGCGTTCAGCCCCCGATGGCCAGCTGGGGTCAGATGATCTCGGCCAGCCAGCCCTACATCCAGTCGAACACGTACTACAGCGTCATCCCGGGCATTGCCATCATCGTCACGGTCATGGCCTTCAACCTGCTTGGTGACGCCATGCGCGACGCGCTCGACCCGAAGATGCGTTCATAGGGGAGGTATGAGCATGTCTGAAGAGACCATCGAAACCCCGACCTTCTCCGAGGAGGTTGTGGATGCGGCCGAGAAGACCACCGCGGCCCTTTTGGAGAGGGCCGACGAGGAGAAGCCCCTTCTCGACGTTCGCAACCTCGACGTCGTCCTGAACACCGAGGACGGTCGACTGCCAGTGATCACCAACCTCTCCTTTACCATGCGCAAGGGCGAGACCCTCGCCGTCGTCGGCGAGTCCGGCTGCGGCAAGTCGATGACCGCGCTTTCGGTCATGGGCCTTCTGCCCGAGCCCGTCGCCAAGATCTGCGGCGGCTCGATCGACTTCCAGGGCACCGACCTGGCGCCCCTGGACAAGGAGCAGCGCCGCAAGTACCGCGGCAAGGACATCTCGATGATCTTCCAGGAGCCCATGACCTCACTGAACCCGGTCATGACCGCGGGCAGGCAGATTCGCGAGGGCATCCTGGTCCACAACCCCGGGATGGACAAGGCGGAGGCCGACCGCCGCGCGCTGGAGATGATCAGGCTCGTGGGCATTCCCGCCCCCGAGAAGGTCTTCAAGTCGTACCCGCACGAGCTGTCGGGTGGCATGCGCCAGCGCATCATGATCGCCATGGCGCTTGCGTGCGAGCCCGCGCTTCTCATCTGTGACGAGCCCACGACGGCGCTCGACGTCACGATCCAGGCGCAGATCCTGCAGCTGATCGACAGCATGCGCGAGAAGCTCGGCACCGGCGTCATGCTCATCACGCACGACATGGGCGTCGTGTCCGAGATGGCCGACTGGGTCCTGGTCATGTACACCGGCCACGCCTTCGAGTACGCCACGTCCGCCGAGCTGTTCACGCACCCCAAGCACCCCTACGCGCAGGGCCTGATTGCCTCCATCCCGTCGATGGACGACGCGGTCGACGAGCTCTACGCGATTCCGGGCAACGTCCCCATGCTCAACGAGATTCCCGAGGGTTGCCCGTTCAACCCGCGCTGCCCGTTTGCCTGCGACCTGTGCCGCCACGAGGTGCCGCAGCTCGCGCCTGTCGAGAAGGGCAACGACAGCCACCTGGTTGCCTGCTGGAAGTACACCGATAAGTGGGGTGAGTAGCCTTGGGCAAGAACAAGGACATGACTGACGTCGTGCTCGAGGTCCGCGACCTGACCAAGCACTATCCGATCAAGAAGGGCCTGCTGGGCAAGGCCGGTGCCTGCGTCCATGCGCTGGAGGGCGTCTCGTTTGACGTCCACCGCGGCGAGACCTTCGCCATCGTCGGCGAGTCCGGCTGCGGCAAGTCGACCACGGGCAAGTGCGTCCTGCGCCTGACCGAGCCCACCTCGGGCACCGTCACCCTCGATGGCGAGGACTTCACCTCGCTCAAGGGTCAGGCGCTCACCGAGGCGCGCAAGAAGATGAAGCTTATCTTCCAGGACCCGTACAGTTCGCTCAACCCGCGCATGACGGTCGCCGACATCATCGCCGAGCCGATCGACATCGCCAAGACCTACAAGACGCGCGCCGAGCGCGACGCCCGTGTCGAGCAGATCATGCAGGCCGTTGGGCTGGACCTGGCCTACAAGTACCGCTACCCGCACGAGTTCTCGGGCGGCCAGCGCCAGCGCATCGGCATCGCCCGCGCAATCGTGCTCGAGCCCGAGCTGGTCGTCTGTGACGAGCCGGTCTCGGCGCTCGACGTGTCGGTCCAGGCCAAGGTCATCAACCTGCTCGAGCAGCTGCAGAACGACCTGGGACTGGCCTACATCTTCATCAGTCACGACCTCTCCGTCGTCAAGCACATCGCCGACACCGTCATGGTCATGTACCTTGGCCACACGATGGAGCTGGCGAGCAAGCAGGAGCTGTTCGACAACCCCTGCCACCCCTACACCAAGGCACTTCTCGACGTCATCCCGCGCATCCGCCACGAGCGCATCCAGGACAAGAGGATTCTCGAGGGCGACGTGCCCAGCCCGACCAACCCGCCCGCGGGTTGCGTCTTCCACACGCGCTGCGCCAAGTGCATGCACGTGTGCCGCGAGCGTGCGCCCCAGATGCATGAGGTGGCCCCGGGCCACATGTGCGCCTGCCACCTGTTCGACGAGGGCCTCACCGACGCCGAGCGCGCACCCGAGCCCCAGATGGGTGTCGAGGCGTAGCAGGAAACCAGCAGTCAAGCGAAAGGATCGAGAAGAACAATGAGCGACGTTCTGGACAGGTTCATCAAGTACTGCAGCATCTCCAGCCAGTCGGCACCCGACTCCTCCGAACACGTGCCGTCGACCGAGTGTCAGCATGACATCGCACGCTGCGTGTACAACGACCTGGTCGAGTTGGGTGCCGAGAACGTGACCATCGACGAGCACGCCTACGTCACGGCACAGTGGCCCGCCTCCGCCGGCTGCGAGGACCTGCCGCATCTTGGCTTCTGCGCGCACCTGGACACCGCCTGGCAGACCTTTGGCGAGAACGTTCACCCGCACGTCGTCCACTACGAGGGCGGCAAGCTCGTCATGGGCGTCGTCGACGGTCGCGAGGTCTCGACCGACCCCGAGACCAACCCCGCCCTCGAGCACATGGTCGGCTGGGATATCGTCTGTTCCGACGGCACCACCCTCATCGGCGCCGACGACAAGGCCGGCGTCGCCGAGATCGTGTCGCTTCTCAAGCGCCTGAAGGACGACCCGACCATCCCGCATCCCGGCCTTGCCGTCGCCTTCGTCCCCGACGAGGAGATCGGTCACGGCGCCAAGCTGCTTGACCTCGAGAAGTTCGGCTGCAAGTGGGGCTACACCCTCGACGGCGGTCCGTGCGGCGAGTTCAGCTACGAGGTCTTCAACGCCAGCGAGGCAAAGCTCACCGCACGTGGTCTGTCGGTGCACACCGGCACCGCCAAGGGCATCATGATCAACGCATCCGAGGTCCTTCTCAGGTTCCACCAGTTGCTGCCCGCGCAGGAGCGTCCCGAGTACACCGAGAACTACGACGGCTTCTACTACTTGTGCGGCATCGACGGCAACTGCGAGGTCGCCCACGCCACCTACATCATCCGCGACCACGACCGAGCCATCTTCGAGTCGCGCGAGCAGCTGATGCGTCGTGCCGTCGACTTCGTCAACGCCGAGTATGGCCAGCAGGTGCTCTCGATCGAGATCACCCAGACCTACCGCAACATGGCCGAGGTCATTCTCGACGGCAACCAGCACCTCGTCGACAACGCCCGTGCCGCCTACGAGGCAAACGGCTACGACATGAAGATCATCCCGATGCGTGGCGGCACCGACGGCGCCCAGCTGAGCTATCGCGGTATGCCGTGCCCCAACATGAGCGCCGGCTACTACAACGCCCATGGCGTGAAGGAGTTCTGTCCCGTGCCCGAGCTCGAGACCATGGTCGACGTGCTCCAGACGCTCGTCGGTCTGTACGCCAAGCCCCAGGACCAGCAGTAGGAGGATCATCGAGTGGATACCAACGAGCTTTGTGAGGGAATCGACCCCAAGGTCCTTCTCGACATGTTCCGGAAGGTCGTCGAGGTGGACAGCCCCGTGGGCTACTACGCCGACATCGAGCCCGTCCTGTCGCGCATGGTGGCCGAGTGGGGCTACGAGATGACGTGGGACCAGAAGCACACCGGTTACGTGCGCGTTCCCGGCGTCAATGGCGAGAAGTGCGTCTGCGTGGGTGCCCACCTGGACACGATCGGATTCGTCGTTCGTGGCTTCAACGAGGACGGGACGCTTCGCGTCCGCAACCTCGGTGGCATCAACTGGGCGAGCGTGGAGGGCGAGACCGTAAGCATCCATTGTCGCGACGGTCGCACCGTCGACGCGCAGGTGATCGCCAACCACCACTCGGTCCACGTGTTCGAGGACTGCAAGCAGCAGCCGCGCGACGAGGACCACATGTCGCTCTCGATCATCGGTGACGTCGCCTCCGAGGCAGACGCCCGTGCGCTCGGCGTGACCGAGGGTGCCATTGTCGGTGTCGACCCGCACTTCCAGGCGTTTGACAACGGCTACGTGGTGTCGCGCCACATCGACGACAAGGCTGCCGTCGCCGTCCTTCTGGACGTGCTGCGCTGGCTGCACGAGACCGGCCTCAAGCCCGCGTGTGACACGCTGTTCGCCTTCCCAATCTACGAGGAGATCGGCCATGGCGGCGCCTACGTGCCCGAGGACGTAAGCGAGTACGTGGCGCTGGACATCACGCTGATCGGCCCCGACTACGACTCCAACGAGCACCACGTCGGCATCATCGCGTCCGACCACAAGGGCCCTTACGACTGGGACCTGACCAACAGGCTGATTGCCTGCGCCAAGGCCGTCTGCGACGAGGACAAGTGGAACACGCAGGTCTGCTTCCACTACTCGACCGACGCGAATGCCGCCTACGTGCTGGGCAACAACATCGCCTCGGGTGCCTTTGGCATGGCGTGCCTCAACACGCACGGCCGCGAGCGCTGCCACATGGACGCCATCGTCCAGACCGAGCGCCTGTGCCGCGCCTACGTCATGGGCGTTGGCGCCGAGTAGGCTGCCGAGAAGTGCCTGCGCTAGAATCCGTGTGAGTTGACGCGGCGACCCGGGTCGATGCCTGGGTCGCCGCCTTTGTCTCGGGGAGTGGGGGAGCGTCGTGTACACCGTTTTCTTGGCAGGGGGCATCGCCTCGGGCAAGTCCTCTGTGGCTCGTCGCTTGGTCGAACGTGGCGCATGGCGCTGCGACTTGGATGCCATCTCGCGCGAGGTTCTGGAGCCTGGAAGCCCCGTTCTCGGCGACGTCGCGGAGGCGTTTGGCGAGGACCTGGTAGACCCTGTGACCGGCGAGCTCGATCGCGCCGGCCTTGCGCGCCGTGCCTTCGCGACTCGCGAGGACGCGGCAAGGCTCGAGGCAATCGAGCTGCCTGCCATTGCGGACCGCCTGGCAGATGCCCTTGCCCGCGCCCAGGAGGGCTGCTGCGGGGAGTCTCCCCGCGTGGCCGTGGTGGAGATTCCGCTATTGGACCGCATGGGCGAGAAGATCGACCTTGCCGATGAGGTCCTCGCCGTGTCTTGCCCTGTGGATGTTCGACGTCAGCGCGCGATCGGACGAGGGATGACGGCCGACGACTTTGATGCCCGTGTCGCAAACCAACCTTCCGACGGCTATCTCGCCACTCATGCCAACACCGTGATTGACAACGCGGGTGATGAGGCCGCGTTGCTTGCGGCGGTCGATGTGTGGTGGGACGAGCACGAGGCCCAGGGCTGGCGGGTGTCGGGACGCTGATAGCGACCGATTGATGGCAGGTCCGACAGGATTGCGCTTGCGAACGTCCTTGCGGCTATGGCCTGTCCTTTTGGACGAGCGATTGGTGGACGTCCACGAGGGCGTCGTCATGCGTCGTTTCGAACAGGGCAACCACCAGTTGGCAGCATACGGGGAACACGCCCTCATCGCACGCGACGCGTGCCATTGCCATCATGTCGGCGAGGGCCTTTGCGTCCAATCCGAGGGGGATGTCGTTGTCCAGCAGGATCTTTGCGGTCTCCGCCTGGTTTTTCGGGACCTTGATGCCCTTCTCGTTCTCTATAAGCTCCTCGAGCTCCTGGCGCGCCATGGGGACGACCTCGGTGTCCCAGGCAAGGGCGCGTGTGTAGCAGGCGACGGACAACTCGTTGTTGCCGAGCTTCCACTCGAAGAAGGCGAGCCTGTACTGCAGCAGGGCCGCGTCACGTGCGGAGGTCACGAGCGGTAGACGTTCCTTGATGAGCCCGATCGCATCGTAGAGCTTGCCCTGCCTTTCGAGCACGCGTAGGTGGGCCATCAACGCCTCGACTGACAGGGGTGCAATCTCTGTCAGCCGCTTCAGGTGCTGCTGGGCCTCCTCGATCTGGTCCATCAGGACGAGTTCGCGCGCGATGAAGAGATGCGCCTGATAGTAGGCGTCGGGAACGAGGCAGACCTCGCGTGTATCGCCCACGTTAAGCAGGTTGTACCTGATGCGCTCGGAAAACGAGTTAAAGAAGCACCAGACGCGGGTTGAATCGCTGTCATAGGTCTTGGCCGCATCGATGGGGCGCAACGCATCGCGCATGATTTCGATCGCCGCCTGTGGGTCGCGTTCGCCTTCGGGCCCGTTGAGAAGTGCCGCGGCCCTGAGGGTCGCCTCGTCAAGGATGCTCCCGCGACAGAATGCGCGTCTGAGAGCCTGTGTGTCTCCAACGTCGATCGTCCCCTCGACCAGCTGCCTGCTCGTGCGCTCGCACGCTTCGGCGACGGTCGGATCGGTGGCCTGGCCGCGCTCCTCCATGAGGGCTGCCACCAGGTCCGAGGTGCTCTCGTAGTCATGCGCGACTATGCGCCTGAAGGCCTCGTCGCGGGCGCTGGATTCGTTGAGCGCGAGGTCGGACAGGTGGCGTGCCCCGCATGTGACGCGCATGGCCTGGGATGACTCCTCGTCCCGAAGGTCGGGCATGCGCAGGCCGTCGGCGACCATGAACAGGTCGTCGTCGATGGTGAAGAAGGGCGTTGCGCTGTCCTGACTGCCGTTCTCGCTCGCACGCACCCACTCGGCCTGGGGCAGCTTGCCGGAGGTGGGGTCGGTGGTGTCGGCAAACCTGATTGCCTCGTACAGGCGGACATGGTCGAGCTCCATGGACAGGAGCGTGTTGCCTGTGCGGCTGTCGGTCGCGTTGACCACAAGCTGCGTCAGCGCATGGGACTTGTCGGCGTTAAGGACGCCGCGGGCCACGAGAAGGCAGTTTGCGAAGGTGACGCGCCTTGCGAGGGCCTCGCGTTGGTCGTCGTCCTGCGCGATGCCCGCGAGACACAATGCCGGCGTCGGCTCAATTTGGAGACATGCCGTCCCACGCGTGAGGTCGCAGCGGAACCTGTAGTTGATGCGGAACGGGTCGGGAAGCGACTCGACCCAATCTGCCACACCCAAGCGGATGTCCCATTCTCCCGCGTGCGGTTGCGAGAGCGATCCTGCGATTGAGCTTGCCGCGGGGTAGGGGACTGGCGGTCGCCAGCTGTCGCGGGGCCCGAGGTCCTGTATGCCGGCAATCGTCGCGATTGGGTCCGCTTCCAGCGCTCGGCAGAGGTTGAGAATCGCCTCCAGTGCGAGCTGGTGCTCGTAGCCCTTGTCGCTCAGGCGCGCGGTGGGCATCCAGAACTGGTCGTTGCGGAAGAGGCAGTCGCAGGTGATTGGAGCCTCGCTTTCCCATTCGAGAACGCCCAGGCACTTCGCCATCGAGGCGAGCCTGCCTACGGCGTCGCCCGAATACGCCTCGGGATGGCTTGCGAGTTCCCGAATGGTCCCGACGACATCGTCTGACCTCGCGATCATTGCGTCGAGGTCCGTTGTGGCCGCATCGATCGCATCGGGCTCGTTGGCGGGGACCTGCGGGCCGTCGTCGGCGGAGGCGAGCGCCACGGGTGCCACGGGTAGGGAGTCGCTCGACGATCCGGCATCTTTTGGCGCGGTCCGGCGTGTCTCCGCGAGCAGCATGCGGCTTGCGGAGACGAGGGTGACGCCCGTGGCAAGCATGAGCAACCCCAACGCGAGGAACACGCCCGCGTCGACCCCCGCCGTCGTGTCAACGTTCAGTATTACGCCACTGGCAAACAAGAGGGTTCCCAGCAAAATCTGGGGCACGCTCAAGACGATGCCGGCGATCGAAACAGCACGACGGTTCTTGCTCACCCGGAACTCCCTTCGTAGGTCCGTCCATTCTAACCTGTGGCAAGACAGTAATTCCTTGCGTCATGGTACGAACATTTGTACTAGTTCATATGATTGGGTAGACTGTTCCCAGACGATGGGAGGACTCATGCAAGATGTTGCGGGAGAGCGTTTCGGTGCGGAGCTCAAGCGCTTCGGCGTCCAGAAGGGCGACGTGCCCCTGACCGTGTCCTCGCCCTACGACCCCGCAGGCGATCAACCCCAGGCAATCAAGGCTCTCGCGCAGGGCGTGGAGGAGGGCCTTCGCTACCAGACCCTCATGGGTGTCACGGGTTCCGGCAAGACGTTCACCATGGCCAAGACCATCGAGGCCGTGAACAAGCCCACCCTCATCATGGAGCCGAACAAGACCCTTGCCGCCCAGGTCGCCGGCGAGATGCGTGAGATGTTCCCCAACAACGCGGTCGTCTATTTCGTCTCGTATTACGACTACTATCAGCCCGAGGCCTACGTCCCGCAGTCCGACACCTATATCGAGAAGGACTCGTCAATCAACGAGGAGGTCGAGAAGCTCCGTCACCAGGCGACGTCGAGCCTTCTGTCCAGGCGTGACGTCATCGTCGTCGCCTCGGTCTCGTGCATCTACGGCATCGGCAGCCCGCAGGACTACGCAGGCCTCGCTCCCAATGTCGACAAATCCGTTCCCCTCGAGCGCGACGACTTCATCCGCAGCCTGATTGACATCCAATACGACCGCAACGACTTCGACTTGTCTCGCGGTACCTTCCGCGTGCGGGGTGACACCGTCGACGTGTTTCCTCCCTATGCCGAGAACCCCATTCGCTTCGAGTTCTTTGGCGATGAGGTTGAGGGCATCTCGGAGGTCGACTCGACGACTGGCGAGGTCATTCGCGAGTTCGATGCCATTCCCGTGTGGCCGGCATCCCATTATGTGACCGAGCGTCCCAAGATCAACCATGCCCTCGAGACGATCGACGACGAGCTTCGCGAGCGCCTGGCCGAGCTCAAGGCCGACGACCGCCTGCTCGAGGCCCAGCGTCTCCAGCAACGCACGGCATACGACCTCGAGATGCTCGAGAACATGGGCTACTGCAACGGCATCGAGAACTACTCGAGGCACCTGGACGGACGCAAGCCCGGCGAGCCCCCCTTCACCCTCATCGACTATTTCCCCAAGGACATGCTCTGCATCATCGATGAGTCACATGTTACGGTCCCGCAGATCCGCGGCATGCACGAGGGCGACCGTTCCCGCAAGGTCACCCTGGTGGAACACGGCTTCCGTCTGCCGAGCGCCCTGGACAACCGACCCCTTCGCTTCGATGAGTTCGAGAGCCGCATTCCTCAGTTCGTCTATGTCTCGGCCACCCCGGGCGATTACGAGGAGAGCGTCAGCCAGCGCACGGTCGAGCAGATCATCCGCCCGACGGGCCTTCTCGATCCCAAGATCGACGTGCGTCCCGTTCGCGGCCAGATCGACGACCTCGAGGCCGAGATCAAGGCCCGCGTCGCTCGCAAGGAGCGCATCCTGGTTACGACGCTTACCAAGCGCATGGCCGAGGACCTGACCGATCACCTCTTGGACGAGGGGATTCGCGTCAACTACATGCACTCCGACACGGCAACGCTCGATCGTGTGGACATCATCCGCGACTTGCGTCAGGGCAAGATTGACGTTTTGGTTGGCATCAACCTGCTTCGTGAGGGCCTGGACATCCCCGAGGTCTCGCTCGTGGCCATTCTCGACGCCGACAAGGAGGGCTTCCTGCGAAACCGCCGCTCGCTCATCCAGACGATGGGACGTGCCGCGCGAAACGCCTCAGGTGAGGTCGTCATGTACGCCGACACCATCACCGACTCTATGCGCGAGGCGATTGACGAGACACGCCGCCGCCGTGCCCTACAGGAGCGGTACAACGCCGAGCACGGCATCGAGCCCAAAACCGTGAGCAAGGCCATCAACGACATCTCTAGTTTCATTGCCGAGGCATCGGACAACGTTGGCAAGCGCTCTCGCAAGGATGGCGAGTTCTATACCCCTGCCACGACCACGACCGCCGAGCAGGTTGCCGCGGAGCTTGCCGAGCTGCCACGCGACGAGGTTGCACGTCTCATGGACACGCTCGAGGAGGAGATGGCCGCGGCATCCGAGGACATGGACTTCGAACGTGCCGCCGCGGCCCGAGACCAGCTGGTCGAGCTCAAGGCGATGGTGGAGGGCACGTCCGAGGAGGACATCATGCGCCGACTCAAGCAGACCGCGCGAAAGGGCAGCGCACATGCGACGCGCCGTCCCTACCGTAAGCATCCCAAGCACTAGGGTTCGGCTTGAGTTAGGATATTGGGGTTTATTCGTGCGTACGCATGCGGTTGGTTCCCGCATGTTCGGGCGAACGCTAAAGTGAAGACTTGCTATGACTGCACCCGACCGAAGACCATCGGACCCGCGCGCTGCCCCGCGGCACGTGTCGGAGGGTTGCCCAACCAGGGGGAGAAAGACCGTGCACGGTCACAAGATCGATCCAGAGAAGAAGGCCTCCCTGGCCGAGACGCTCGTTCAGTTCGTGCGCTACGGCATGTTCGGCGCGCTTTGCTCTGCCACCGACACGGTCATCTTCTGGTTTTTGACCAGCCTCTTCAAGATCAACCCGCTCCTTGCGAACGTCTTCAGCACCTCCGTCGGCGTCGCGATGAGCTTCTACTTCAACCGCCGCTTCACCTTCAAGGTCCGTGACAAGACTGGCAAGCGCTGCATCGCGTTCTTCTCGATTGGCCTGTTGGGCCTGTTGGTGTCCGAGGGCATCATCGGCACCGGCATGCACGTCCTGCCTGGCCTGCCGCCCGTCTTCGTGAAGTTGCTCGCGGTCATGATCGTCGGTTGCTTCCAATTCTTCCTCAACCGCAACATCACGTTCCGCACCGTGGTCGACGCACAGGACGACGACGACGAGATCGTCTAACCACCTCTGTCGGCAGTTGCCTCGATCGGCCGACGACGGCTGGGGTCGGCCAGCAACTGCCAGGATTGGTTAGCAGCTGCCGGAATCGAGGGTTTCCGTGAGGGCTCGCGCCACGCGGATGCCGTCGGTCGCCGCGCTCATGATGCCGCCGGCGTAGCCGGCACCCTCGCCCGCGACCCATAGGCCCTGGCAGCCGACGCTCTCGCAGGTCTCGCCTCGCGTCACGCGAACGGGGGAGCTCGAGCGGCTCTCGATGCCCGTGAGCACGGCGTCGCTTGCGTCGAACCCATGCAGCCTGTGCGCCATGTCGGGAATGGCCGCTCGAAGCGTGTCGGCCACGTAGCCGGGAAGGCACGGCTCGACGCTTCCCCAGGTAACGCCACGTGGGTAGGTGGGCTCCACGCGGCCGCCTGCGCTTGAGGTCGAGCCCGAAAGGAAGTCCCCGACAAGCTGCGCCGGGGCTGCGAATCCGCCGCCACCAAGCTCGAAGGCCCTGGCCTCGCACTCGCGCTGCAGTCGCACACCTGCCAGCGGGTCGTCGCCCGGAAGGTCCTCGGGACGCACGTTTGCCAGAAGGCCCGAGTTGGCGTTGCGGCCGTCACGGGCAGCCAGGCTCATGCCGTTGGTCACCACGTGCCCGGGCTCGCTCGCCGCCGCGACGACGTAGCCGCCAGGACACATGCAGAACGAGAAGGCGCTCCTGCCGTTTGGCAGGTGGCTCACCAGCTTGTATGGCGAGGCACCCAGGGAGGGCAGTCCCGCGAAGCGCCCGTACTGTGCGTGGTCGATGTCGGCCTGCAGGTGTTCGATGCGCACGCCCATGGCGAAGGTCTTGCGCTCCAGGGTCACGCCACGCCTGGCGAGAAGTTCGAACACGTCGCGTGCGGAGTGGCCGCATGCGAGAACGACATGCGAGGTCGGGACTCGCTCCTCGATCACGAGGCCCGTCTCGGCGTCGCGCGTCTCGAGCGTCACCGCCCTCACGCGTCCGTCGCTTACGTCCAGGTCGGTCATGCGGCAACGGCAGCGCACTTCTCCGCCGAGGTCGCGAATCTGTCGGCACAGGTCGTCCACGACCCTTGGAAGGACGTCGCTTCCCACATGCGGGTGGGAGTCCCACAGGATGTCGCGCCCCGCGCCCGCGCCCACGAACGTCTCGAGGATCAGCCTGTGCAGCTTGCTCTTGGTGCCCGTGGCGAGTTTTCCGTCCGAGAAGGTCCCCGCGCCGCCGACGCCAAACTGGATGTTGCTCTCGGGGTCGAGCTCGCCTGTGGCGTTGAACCTCTCGACGGCGTCGGTTCGACGGGTCGCGTCGTCCCCGCGCTCCACAAGTAGCGGCTCCAGGCCCGCGTGTGCCAGCTCCAGGGCGCAGAACAGGCCCGCGCACCCGGCGCCGACGACAACGACTCGCTCGTCGAGCGGCTTGCGCGTGCGGGGCGTCCAGGTCTGCGGCTCGTTTTGCGCGAGGGAGACGCCGCGGTCGTCGTGCCTGCCGCGCAGCTTGTCCAACAGCGTCCGTTCGGCGTTGGCCCCGCCGACGAGCGTGATGCGCACGGTGTAGAGGAAGTGCAGGCTCTCGCGCTTGCGCGCGTCGATCGAGCGGCGGCGTATCTCGAGGCCCGTGATCTGCTCGTCGCGCACGCGAAGCCTGCGCCCGACGGCGCGCCTGAGGCAGGCGCGCTCGGCCCTCTCGGAGCCGTCGTGCGCCTTTGGGTCCACGCGGAGGTTGGAGACCTGAATCATGTGTGCCCTCCTAGGGCGTCGTTTCGGTTCGTGCCGCGCCCGCGGCGAGTGCGGCGGCGTTGGCGCCGGCGACCTGGCCGCTCAGCCAGGCCCACGTGAGGTTGAACCCGCCGCAGTCGGCGTCGACGTCGAGCGCCTCGCCGCACGCGAACAGGCCTTCGACGCCATGGGCGGCAAGGGTCCGAGCGTCGAAGCCGGCAAGCGACAGGCCGCCGCGCGTGACCTGGGCATGCGCGGTGTCCGCAAGGCCCGTGACGTGCAGTCGCAGCCCCTTGAGCGAGCGCGCCACCTGCGCGGCGTCGGCTGCGGCCATGCTGCCGAGAAGTGCGTCGGCGATCTCGGGGCTCACGAGTCCCCGCAAGGCGACGCGCATGTCGCGGCTCGACAGCATGCGCTCGACCTCGGCCTCGTCCTTCTCGGGAACGAGGTCGATGCGCAGGGTGTCGCCCGCCGCGGCCACGCGCGACAGGTCGAACACGGCGATGCCGGAGACGCCGTACTCGCGGAAGAGCAGCTCTCCCGCCTCGGAGGCGAGCTCGCGCCCGTCGCGCTCGAGTGCGATGCGCGCGGTGGCACGACGGCCGTCGAGGCCCGCGAGACCGTCCATGCGACAGGCGATCGGGCACAGCACGGGGCTTGCGGGCGTGAGAGAAAGTCCCAGGCCCGCGAGCGGGTCCAGGTCCGCGAGGCCGTCGCGGGGCCCTCCGAGCGCCACGACAACGCAACGTGCGCGAAGCGTGCGGTCGCGTCCGCCATCGAACGACTCGCGATAGGTGACGAGAAGGTCGCCGCTCGACGACGCGGTCGCGCCGCCCGCCGTGTGCTCGACATGCGTCACCTCTCGCATCGGCGCCAGCATGGCGCCGGAGGTCGCGGCACGGGCCAAAAGCACGTCGCGCACGGACGCGGCCGAGAGGCTGCGCGGGTAGAGCCTGCCGTCGATCGACGTGCAGGCCAAGCCACAGCCGTCGAACCACGCCAGGACGCGCTCGCCGGCGTCGTCGCCCAGGATGGGGGAGACGAAGTCGAAGGCGTTGTAGCGCGCGGGGTCCACGTGCTCGTTGGAGAGGTTGCAGCGGCCGTTGCCCGTCGCCAGGATCGTGCGCGCTGCCTCGGCGGCGGCGTCGAGTGCGACCACGCTTGCGCCCGCCTCGGCGGCGACGGTCGCGGCGACGGTGCCGGCCGCCCCGCAGCCCACGACGCAGACGTCGCAGGCGTCGGGGACCGACACGCGCCGGGCGGCGCGCTCCAGGCGGGCCTGGCGGGCGGCGCGGGACTCGCGGCCGCTTCTCGTGGTCGCGCGCGCCACGCTAGTCCTCGTTCTTCTCGGCAGGGGAGGCATCGCCTGCGTCGAGCGCCTCGATGCGGGCGACGGCCTCGTCGAGCAGGTCCCCGGGCAACTCGTCCTCGATCGCGCCGCGGTCGCAGGCGTCGGCAACGGACGGGTCGATGGGCAGCCTGCCCAGCACGTCGAGGCCGTACTCGGAGGCAGTCTCGCCGACGTGGCTGGATCCGAAGACCTCGATGTGGCGGCCGCAGTCGGGGCAGACCGCGTAGCTCATGTTCTCGACCAGGCCCAAAACCGGGACGTCCATCTTTCGGGCCATGCGCACGGCCTTGCCCACGACCATGCGGACGAGGTCCTGCGGGGTCGACACGATGACGATGCCGTCGACGGGCATCGACTGGAACACGGTCAGGGCGACGTCGCCGGTTCCCGGGGGCATGTCCACCAGCATGTAGTCGAGCGGGCCCCAGCTCGTCTCGCTCCAGAACTGCCTGATGGCACCCGCCAACACCGGGCCGCGCCACAGCACGGGCGTCTCCTCGTCACCGACGACCAGGTTGGCGCTCATGACCTTGGTGCCGTGCTCGGATATGTTGGGGAGCAGCAGGTTGCCAAGCGCCGAGACGTGCTGGCCCGACATGCCGAACATCTTTGGGATGGAGGGGCCAGTGATGTCGGCGTCCATGATGCCCACGGTGTGGCCGCGGCGGGCGAGCTCGACGGCCAGGATGCCTGTGACCAGGGACTTGCCGACGCCGCCCTTGCCGGACACGACTCCGATGACGTGACGCACCTCCGAGAGTCGGTTCTCGTCGAAGGTGGGGACGGAGTCGTCCGCCCCGGTGCGAATCGCTCGCTCGTGGTCGACGCATGCCATGTGTGGGCCGCCTTTCAGGGTTGGTTTGGGGTCGCGATTGCGACCCGTGGGCATTCTACCCGCCCCACGCCCTTCTCGCCATCCGCCCGCCGTCGCGCCCGATACGGCCCTCCGCATGCCAAGTTGTATACGACTCGCTGGTCAACCCTATCGTTTGGTGAGAAGTGCTTACGTTGGTTTTCCGCTCGCTCACCGATTTGGGGGTTGTTTCGCGGTATGATGCTGACCAAGTACGGCAGGAGAGGGCCGGGCCCGCTCGCGCGCGTCCGGACTCCTAAAGGAAGTAACGAGAGGAGATCCATGCAGTATTCTCAGGAAGTGGAGAACATGTGCCCCGTGACCAAGGGCGCATACCACGGCCCCGCGCCCATCCCCGAGGAGGGCAAGTGGGTTCAGGCCAAGGAGGTCAAGGACATCTCTGGCCTCACGCACGGTGTGGGTTGGTGCGCTCCCCAGCAGGGTGCCTGCAAGCTCACGCTTAACGTGAAGGAGGGCGTCATCGAGGAGGCCCTGGTCGAGACCATCGGTTGCTCCGGCATGACCCACTCGGCCGCCATGGCGTCCGAGATCCTGCCTGGCAAGACGATTCTCGAGGCCCTCAACACCGACCTCGTCTGCGACGCCATCAACGTCGCCATGCGCGAGATCTTCCTGCAGATCGTCTACGGTCGCAGCCAGACCGCGTTCTCCGAGGGCGGCCTGCCCGTCGGCGCCTCCCTGGACGACCTGGGCAAGGGCCTGCGCTCGCAGGTTGGCACCATGTTCGGCACCAAGGCCAAGGGCGCCCGTTACCTCGAGCTCGCCCAGGGCTACGTCACCCGCATGGCCCTGAACGAGAACAACGAGATCGTCGCGTTCGAGTTCCTCAACCTCGGCAAGTTCACCGACGCCGTCAAGGCCGGCAAGACCCCCGAGGAGGCCATCTCCGGCGCCATGGGTCACTATGGCCAGTGGGACAACGCCGCCAAGTACATCGACCCGCGTACCGACGAGGAGACCCACTCCGTCGCCAGCACGTTCCCGGTTCACGAGTAGAAAGGGAGGGATACAACAATGGCTGTTACTTTCGAAGGCTACGAGCGCCGCGTCGAGAAGATCGACAAGTGCCTCGCCGACAACGGCATCGCCTCCCTCGAGGACGCGCTGAAGATCTGCACCGACAAGGGCTTCAACCCGCGCGAGATCGTCCACAACACCCAGTCCATCGCGTTCCAGAACGCCGAGTGGGCCTACACCCTGGGCTGCGCCCTGGCCGTCAAGCGCGGCGTCAAGACCGCCTCTGAGGCTGCCGCCGTCATCGGCGAGGGCATCCAGGCCTTCACCGTCCCCGGCTCCGTCGCCGAGGACCGCAAGGTCGGCCTGGGCCACGGCAACCTGGGCGCCATGCTGCTCTCTGACGACACCGAGTGCTTCGCGTTTTTGGCCGGCCACGAGTCCTTCGCGGCCGCCGAGGGCGCCATCGGCCTGGCCCTCAACGCCAACAAGGCCCGCAAGCAGCCGCTGCGCGTCATCCTGAACGGCCTGGGCAAGGACGCCGCCCAGATCATCGCCCGCATCAACGGCTTCACCTACGTGAAGACCCAGTTCGACTACTACACGGGCGAGCTCAAGGTCGTCGAGACCATTCCGTACTCCGACGGCCCGCGTTCCGCCGTCAACTGCTACGGCGCCGACGACGTCCGTGAGGGCGTTGCCATCATGTGGCACGAGAACGTCGACATCTCGATCACCGGCAACTCCACCAACCCGACGCGCTTCCAGCACCCCGTCGCTGGCACCTACAAGAAGGAGCGCCTCGAGGCCGGCAAGAAGTACTTCTCCGTCGCCTCCGGTGGCGGCACTGGTCGTACCCTGCACCCGGACAACATGGGCGCCGGCCCCGCCTCCTACGGCATGACCGACACCATGGGCCGTATGCACTCCGACGCCCAGTTCGCCGGCTCCTCCTCGGTCCCCGCGCACGTCGACATGATGGGTCTCATCGGCATGGGCAACAACCCCATGGTCGGTGCCACCGTCGCCTGCGCCGTCGCCGTCGAGGAGGCCCTCTCCAAGTAAGGGGAGCGCGTTCGCGACTTCGTCTGATGGCCGTGTCTTCGAGCCGCCTTACGGGCGAGATGAGCTTTGCCAGGGCCGTCACCTTTGGGTGGCGGCCCTTTTTGTGCGCGTGCTGTTTGCAAACGACATTTGTTGGCTGGTGGGGTCCGCGGCATCGGCTTGCAGTCTCGCGGCCCTTCTCGGCAGTGGGGGCGCAGTTATCGATGCACCCATCATGCAGCTGATTGCATATAAGTCATATCTTCCGAAACGATGCAGGTTGCTGCTATATCTTTAAGACATGGGTTTTGGGATCATCCCGTTCAACGCAGCCAAATCGCACGAGAGGAAGAGGTGTGAGATGAGAATCTCTAGAAGCGCGAAGGGCGTGCTCGCGCGCGTGGTCGCGGCCACTGCCGCAGTTGCCCTGACGCTCGGCACGTTCGCTCCGATGGCGCCTGCCGTCGCGGAGGGTGTGTCGGGTGATGCCGGCCAGCAGGTCACCCTGGAGAAGAACCAGAAGACCGCGACCAAGCTCGACGAGAACCTGGAGACCAAGGTCACCCTGTCGTTCCCGGGCAAGCGCGAGGCCGAGGCCTCCGACGTCGTGTTCGTCCTCGACAAGTCCGGCGCCTCCGCACAGACGGACATCTACAAACAGGCGAAGGATTTCCTGGGCCAGATCAGCCAGAAGGCCAAGGCAGACGGCCTGGATATCAAGGTCGGCGTGGTCCTCTTTAACAAGATCGGTAACGTCCAACAGCCGCTGACTGACGTCGTCACGGGCTACGACGATATCCTGGACGCGATGAACTCCAGCGTTCGCTCTGGCACCAACATGGATGCGGGCCTTCTTGCCGCCAAGAGCATCCTCGACGAGGACACCTCCGTCGCTGCGTCGAACAAGCACGTCATCCTGATCAGCGATGGTGCCACCTACCTGTTCTGCAAGAACGGTGACTATACCACTCCGTACACCAGGTCGTTCGGTAAGGTTGAGGGCGGCAAGAATTTCATGGGCGGCGTCTGGGAGTGGCAGTCTCGCGAGTACCACACCGACAACACCTGGAAGAAGTTCGACGACGGCTCCAACTTCATCTTCTCGCAGGCCATGACCAGTCCCGATAAGCTGGCCAAGTATCTTGCCTACTACAAGGACCAGTACCAGAACTCCGAGAAGAACTGGGCCCAGTACGACTACGAGTACACCGTTCTCGCGTCTGTCGTCGGGACCTCGAACCCCATTCCGCTCGACGTGAACGCGCCGTGCAACAACGACGTCGCCTATTTCAGCGCGGACGACACGTTCCAGGCGATGGCCAACGCCGGCTATGACATGAACGTCTACTTTAAGAACCAGGCTGACTTCGATGGTTCGAACTTCCTGAAGTACCTTGCCAGGAACACGAACGGCGGCGAGCTGGATACCGACTTTGGTGAGATCAAGGCTAAGCTCATCGACAAGATTTCCGTCGGATCGACCGTTGAGGACCTCATCGGCGCCGACTTTGACTTCGTCAACGACCCCGAGAAGATTAGCCTGACCGTCAACGGCGAGAAGCTCGCCCCCGAGAAGATCGACGACCAGGGCGGCACGTCCTACGGCTTCGGCAAGCTGCAGGACGGCACCTACAGGTACACCCTGCGCCACGTCGACGGCGACCAGGAGGCGATCGAGCTCACCCTGAACGAGGCCGCGGTCCCGAGTAAGCCCGTCGTGCTCGAGTACAGCGAGCGCCTGGTCAACGTGCCCACCGAGCCTGGCACCCACACCCTGAAGGTCAACGAGAGCGCGACCCTGCATCCCATGGACGGCAACGGCATGCGTGGCGAAGCCTACGAGTTCCCCGTTCCCGAGGTCACCTACACGGTCGCCGAGCCCGAGACCCCGACCAAGCCCGACAGTCCGACGGCTCCTGCGACGCAGGTTAAGCCTGCCACGACGGCGTCTGCTGCCAAGGGTGAAGCGACCCCCAAGACGGGAGACCAGACGTCCCCGGCGGCCGCGGCTGCCCTTCTTGCTGCCGGTGCCGGCGCCTGCGCACTGGCCATGACCCTGAGGCGTCGTAGCTGCTAGACACCCAAGTTTCCTGATTGCGCTTTTGTGTAATCGCAAACTTTCCGCTCGACAGAAGGCCCGCCCCGATTGGGGCGGGCCTTCTGCTTGTGGTGGCGTTGCTTGGACTCGCGTGCTCGCTGTCGCTAGAACAGGCAGGACTCGATCACGTCCTTGCCGCGAAGCTCGTCGAGCCACTCTTGTGGGATGCCATCGATGCCGTAGACGATCCCCGCGAGCGCTCCCGCGACGGCGCCCGTCGTGTCGGTGTCGCTGCCAAGGTTGACGGCGGTCAGAACGCAGTCCCGGTAGGAATGGGTGTTTGCGAGGCACCAAAGCGCAGCCTCGAAGGTGTGCAGCACGTATCCGCCCGACGCGATGGCGTCGCGGGGCTTCTCGGGGTCGATGCCCTCGGAAACCGCCTCCTGCCACGCGTTTTCGCCCGAAATCAGGCCGCGCGCCACATGGACCATCCTCACGCATGCCTCGGTAGACGTCGGATGTGCATGCGTGATGGCCGACACGGCCCTGACCTCATTATCGTTTGCCACGAACGCGAGCGGCACGATACGCATGAGTGACCCATTGCCGTTGTCCCGTTCTCCCGCGCAGCCGCGCCCGGTAGAAAGCGCGCGCGACGTGGCACCGCCTATGTCAAACAGGCGGTCGCATGTGTACGCGTCATGCGTGTACCACGCGACGAACCTCTCGCGGATGTCGTCGACGTCGATGCGGCCCTTCTCGCGAATCGAATCGCAGGTGGCAAGCGTCATCGACGTGTCATCGCTCCAGGTGCCGGCTGGTTGGTCGTGCGTGCCGTGGCCGACCATCCCCGAGCACTCGAAGGTGTCGCGCCCGCGAAACTCGTACGGCACGCCCAGAGCGTCGCCCACTGCCAGACCGTATACGCAATCGCGAAGGGTCGTCGCCATCCTCGTCCACCTTTCCGTCGTCGCCGTCGACGCCATCTGGCGTTGCTGCATGCGTCCATCAGTTAACGGAGGGGACATCCGGCCACCCTACAATCGCCTGCAGAGAAGGACGTGCGGGTCGTTGGCCCGCCACAACGCTTGGAGGCTATATGGAAGGCTACACCTACTTCGCACCCACCAAGGTGCTCTTTGGTCCCGGAAGGCTCTCCGACCTGGGTGACCAGGCGCTTCCGGGACGTCGCGCCCTCGTCGTCACGACCGGCGGCAAATCCGTCAAGGCAAACGGCTACTTGGCCCGCGTCGAGGCAGAGCTCGACCGCGCGGGCGTCTCGCACGTCCTGTTCGACCGTGTCGAGCCCAACCCGCTTCGCGAGACCGTCAACGCTGGTGGCTGGCTCGCGCACGCCGAGGGCTGCGACTTCGTGCTGGCCCTTGGTGGCGGTTCCGTAATGGACGCCTGCAAGGGGATTTGCGCCGTCGCCGCCAACCCCGTCGTCGCGCCCGACGGCAGCCAGTCGGCGGGCGACGTCTGGGACTACGTCATGGGCGGGACCGCCAAGGGCATGCGCATCCCGAACGACCCGCTGCCCCTCGTGTGCGTGACCACCACCGCGGGCACCGGAAGCGAGGTCGATGCCGGTGGCGTGCTTTCCTGCAAGCAGAATGACGAGAAGCTCCGCCTGGGCGACGCCCGCCTGTTCCCGACCCTATCGGTCGTCGACCCCGAACTCATGCTTACCGTTCCCGCGCGCCTGACCGCCTACCAAGGCTTCGACGCCCTCTTCCACAACGTGGAGTGTTTCATCAACCGCCATCACAACCCGATGGGGGACATGGTCTGCCGCGAGGGCATCCGCAACGCCGCCGCGGCGCTGCCTGTCTGTGTGAATGATGGCGGCAACCTCGAGGCGCGCACGCAGCTGGCGTTTGCCAACACGCTCGGCGGCTACGCGATGGTCTGCTCGGGCTGCTGCGGTTGCCACGGCACCGAGCATGGCATGAGCGCCCACCACCACGACTTGCCGCACGGCGCCGGCCTCATCATGATTGCGAGCGCCTACCATGCCCACATGATCGAGGCCCATGTCGCGGACGACTGCTACGTCCAGATGGCTCGCCTCATGGGTGTCGACGGCGCCGCGGTCGCCGAGCGTGGGCCCATGGCCTTCGTCGACGAGCTCGAGCGCCTCAAGCGCGACTGCGGGGTCGACGGACTTGCCATGAGCGAGTGGGGCATCTGCCGAGAAGAGCTTCCCGCGATTGCCGAGAACGCCGTCACGACAAACGACGCGCTGTTCGAGCATGACCCGTCGCCGCTATCCGCCGCCGACGTCACAGCCATCCTCGAGGCCAGCTGGAGGTAGCGACGGGTGCGGTGCCCGCAGCTCCGTCGCGTGATTCGTTCGGTGCGAACATCGAACGAATGTTCCGTGAATCGTGGCGGCCCTTTGGTCATCGCGGGCACTTCTCGCTAGACTGAAGGTCTACAAGAGACGGCAGAGTGGGAGTTGGTCCATGGCCTCCGACGCAATAGTCATCCGCGGCGCGCGCGAGCACAACCTGCGCAACGTCGACGTTTCCATCCCGCGCGACAAGCTCGTGGTCATCACGGGTCTGTCGGGGTCGGGCAAGTCGAGCCTCGCGTTCGACACGATCTACGCCGAGGGCCAGCGCCGTTACGTGGAGAGCCTCTCGAGCTACGCGCGTCAGTTCCTGGGCCAGATGGACAAGCCCGACCTGGACTCGATCGACGGTCTGTCGCCGGCGGTGTCCATCGACCAGAAGACCACCAGCAGAAACCCGCGCTCCACCGTGGGTACCGTGACCGAGATATACGACTACCTTCGCCTGCTGTACGCCCGTGCGGGCATCCCGCACTGCCCGGAGTGCGGCCGTACCATCGAGCGTCAGACGACCGACCAGGTTGCCGACAAGGTCCTCGCGCTCGCCCAGGGTCGTCGAGCCTATGTCCTGGCTCCCGTCGTCGAGGGTCGTAAGGGCGAGCATGCCAAGCTTCTGGAGGATCTGCGCCGCGAGGGCTTCTCGCGCGTCCGCGTGGACGGCGAGGTGCTCGAGCTGGACGACACCATCAAGCTGGACAAGAAGTTCAAGCACTCGATCGAGGTCGTGGTCGACCGCATCGTGGTGCGTGAGGGCTCGCTCGGCCGTATCGCGGAGTCCGTGGAGACCGCGACGCGCCTGGCGGCGGGCAAGGTCGGCTTCTGGCTCTTGCCCCCGCGCGACGCGCCGGAGGGAACCGAGGGCGAGCTGCTGCAGTACTCGCTGGCGTTAGCGTGTCCGGTGCACGGCCACTCGATCGACGACCTGCAGCCGCGCGACTTCTCGTTCAACGCGCCCTACGGCGCCTGTCCCGACTGCGACGGCCTGGGCACCAGGCGCGTCGTCGAGGCGGAGTCGCTGATCGAGGACCCGGAGCTCTCGGTCGCCGGGGGCGTCTTCGGCTCGCTGTTCGGCCATTCCAACTACTACCCGCAGATCTTGTCGGCCGTCTGCCGCCACCTGGGGGAGAGCGACGAGACCCCCTGGAAGTCCCTCAAGGCCAAGACGCGTCGCGCGCTTCTGGACGGTCTGGGCGACACCAAGATTCGCGTGGATTACCACACGCGCGACGGTCGCGACACCCACTGGTTCACCAAGTTCTCCGGCGTGCGCTCGATCCTCTTCGAGAAGTACCAGGAGACCACCTCCGAGACCATGCGCACCCACCTGGAGAAGTACATTCGCGAGGTGCCGTGTCCCACCTGCCATGGGGCCAGGCTCAAGCCCGAGTACCTTGCCGTCACCGTGGGCGGGAAATCCATCAAGGACGTCTGCGACATGTCGTGCCGCGACAGCCTCGCGTTCTTCGAGGCGTTGGAGCTCGACGGCTCCCGCGCGACCATCGGGGCGCCGATCGTGAAGGAGATTCGCGCACGCCTGCGCTTCCTGGTCAACGTCGGTCTCGACTACCTCACGCTCTCGCGTGCGGCGGCCACGCTGTCCGGCGGCGAGGCCCAGCGCATCCGCCTGGCAACCCAGATTGGTGCCGGCCTCATGGGTGTCCTCTACATCCTGGACGAGCCCTCGATCGGCCTGCACCAGCGCGACAACGATCGTCTGATCGACACCCTGCGCCGCCTGCGCGACCAGGGCAACACGGTCATCGTGGTCGAGCACGACGAGGACACCATCCGTGCGGCTGACCATGTCATCGACATGGGCCCTGGCGCAGGCGAGCTCGGCGGCGTCGTGGTGGCCGAGGGCACCCCGCAAGACATCATGGCCTGCCCCGAGTCGCTCACGGGCGCCTATCTCACGGGCAAGCGCATGGTGCCCCTGCCCGAGCGTCGCCGCAACCCTCGTCGCGGTGCCCTCAAGGTCGTGGGCGCGAGCGCCAACAACCTCAAGAACGTCTCCTGCAAGGTCGAGTACGGTACCCTCACCGTGGTCACGGGCGTCTCGGGCTCGGGCAAGTCGTCGCTGGTCACCGACACCATCGCGCCCGCACTGGCAAACGAGGTCCAGCGTGCCAAGCGCGTCGTGGGCCCGCATCGTCGCATCGAGGGCCTCGTGGATGCGGAGGGCAAGCGCCTGGTGGACAAGGTCATCGACATCGACCAGTCTCCCATCGGCCGCACGCCGCGCTCCAACCCGGCCACCTACATCGGCCTGTGGGACGACCTTCGCGCGCTCTTCTCCTCCACGCCGGAGAGCCGCGCCCGTGGCTACAGTCCCGGGCGCTTCTCGTTCAACGTCTCCGGCGGCCGCTGCGAGGCCTGCAAGGGCGACGGTCAGATCAAGATCGAGATGAACTTCCTGCCCGACGTCTACGTCCCGTGCGAGGTCTGCCACGGCGCGCGATACAACCGCGAGACGCTCGAGGTCACCTACCACGGCAAGAACATCTCCGACGTGCTCGAGATGACGGTTCACGAGGCGCTGGCGTTCTTCGCCAATATCCCGCGCATCAAGAACAAGCTCCAGACCCTCTACGACGTTGGCCTTGGCTACCTGCACCTGGGACAGAGCGCCACGACCCTCTCGGGCGGCGAGGCCCAGCGCGTCAAGCTGGCAAAGGAGCTGCACCGCCAGCAGACGGGTAAGACCTTCTACATCCTGGACGAGCCCACCACCGGCCTGCACTTCGAGGACGTGCGTCAACTCGTCGAGGTGCTCCAGAAGCTGGTCGACGCGGGCAACACGGTCCTTGTCATCGAGCACAACCTCGACGTGATCAAGGTAGCCGACCGCATCATCGACATGGGTCCCGAGGGTGGCGACGCGGGCGGAACCGTCGTCGCCTACGGCACCCCCGAGAAGATCTGTGAGGTCGAGGGCAGCTACACCGGCCGTTACCTGCGTCCCATCCTCGAGCGCGACCGCAAGCGCCAGGCGCTTCTCGCCAGCGCGAGGGCCCTTTCGGATGACGATTCTCCTGTCAGTGCCGGCAGTTCCGATGATTCGTCCGACAGCGAGGGGAGGGGACTCTGATGGCCCGCAAGGAGCGCGTCCAAAAGACCAATGCCATGCGCGAGCTCGAGCGTGGCGGCGTCGCCTACACCGTCGTGACTTATGACACGACCAACGAGGACCTCTCGACGGGCGTGGGCGTGCGTATATCCGAGATGCTGGGGGAGGACCCCGACTCGGCGTTCAAGACGCTCGTGACCACTACCCCTTCCGGCGGGCACGTCACCTGCTGCATCCCGGTTGCCGAGGAGCTTGACCTCAAGAAGGCGGCAGCGGCGGCTGGTGAGAAGACCCTGCAGATGATGCACGTCCGCGACCTGGAGCCCACCACCGGCTACGTCCGTGGCGGCTGCACGCCCGTCGGCATGAAGAAACAGTTTCCGACCCTGATCAACGAGACGGCGCAGCTGTTCGAGGAGATCAGCATCTCCGGCGGCAGGCGCGGCCTGTCGCTCACGGTCAATCCCGAGGAGCTTGCGCACTTTCTGGGTGCCACGTTTGCCGACATCGTGAGGGACGACCCCGCGGGCCTTTAGGCGGACGCGGGGCCCTTCCTCACGTTTCTGGTCAATTGCGCGCATTGTGACGCGTTTGTTTCATTTTGCTGCAAACAAACACCATCCGAGCTCGAACGTCAAACAATGGTGAACCAACGCAGCCCCAAGAGAGCTGCCCGACGTTCGAAGGAGGAAATGAAGATGGGTTTCAATGATTCGCTGTCCAGGAGGAACTTCGTCAAGCTAATTGGTGCTTCGAGCGTCATTAGCGCGGGCATGCTCGTCGGTTGCGGCGGTGGCTCCGGCACCGACAACGACGGCAAGTTCAAGATCGGTGGCATCGGCCCCGTCACCGGTGCCGCGGCCATCTACGGCAACGCCACCAAGAACGGCATCCAGATCGCCGTCGACGAGGTCAACGCCGAGAAGGACGGTAAGGTCAAACTCGCCTTCAAGAACGCCGACGACGAGCACGACGCCGAGAAGTCCGTCAACGCCTACAAGTCCCTCAAGGACTGGGGCATGCAGATTCTGGTCGGCACCACCACGACTGCCCCGTGCGTCGCCGTGACCGCCCAGACCAACCAGGACAACATGTTCCAGCTCACGCCGTCCGCGTCGTCCACCGACGTCATCGGCGGCCAGGCGGACGCCGACGGCAACGTCACCACGCAGCGCAAGAAGAACGTCTTCCAGATGTGCTTCACTGACCCCAACCAGGGCACCGCTTCCGCCAAGTACATCTCCAAGCAGAAGCTCGGCTCTAAGGTCGGCATCATCTACAACAACTCCGACGCCTACTCCAAGGGCATCACCGTCAAGTTCAAGGCGGAGGCCAAGGAGCTCGGCCTTTCCGTCGTCGCCGAGCAGCCCTTCACCGACGACAGCTCCAGCGACTTCACCGTCCAGCTCAACAAGTGCAAGTCTGCCGGCGCCGACCTCATCTTCCTGCCGATCTACTACCAGCCGGCCTCGCTGATCCTGTCCAAGGCCAACGAGATGGGCTACAAGCCCAAGTTCTTCGGCGTCGACGGCATGGACGGCATCCTGACGCTTGAGGGCTTCGACACCTCCCTGGCCGAGGGCGTCATGCTCCTCACGCCCTTCTCGGCAGACGCGACCGACGACCTCACCAAGAAGTTCGTCAGCACGTACAAGGAGAAGTACAAGGACACCCCCAACCAGTTCGCCGCCGACGCCTACGACTGCGTCATGGTCGTCAAGCAGGCCATCGAGAAGTCTGGCGTCACGCCCGACATGGAGGCCTCCGATATCTGCGACAAGCTGGTCGCCACGATCACGTCCTCCGACTTCACCTACGACGGTCTCACCGGTACGGGCATGACCTGGTCCGACACGGGCGAGGTCTCCAAGGAGCCCAAGGGCATGGTCATCAAGAACGGCGCCTACGTGGGCATGGACAACTAGTCCCTCCCACAACCGCTCTAGAGGCGGGGGTCACCAAGTCTGGTGGCCTCCGCTCCTTCGTATCTTGCCAATCGACGCCGCCGGGCCCGCCGGCGGCATGGGAACAGAAAGGAGCGACCGATGGACCTTCTCGCCAACCTGATTAACGGCATCTCCCTGGGCAGTGTCTACGCGATCATCGCCTTGGGCTACACCATGGTCTATGGCATCGCCAAGATGCTTAACTTCGCGCATGGCGACATCATCATGGTCGGCGGCTACATCTGCTTCTGCGCGATGTCGTACCTCGGGCTCAACCCGATCGTTGCCGTCCTTTTGTCCATCGCCGGCTGCACCGTGCTCGGCATGCTCATCGAGCGTCTGGCCTACAAGCCGCTTCGCGAGGCCCCCTCTCTCGACGTCCTGATCACCGCCATCGGCGTCTCGTACCTGCTGCAGAACCTCGCGCTTCTCATCTGGAAGAGCGACCCGAAGTCGTTCCCGCAGGTCATCGCCATGCCCTCGCTGTCTTTGTTCGGCGGCGAGCTCGTGGTGAGCTCGGTCACCCTGGTGACGGTCCTGGCCAACATCGTGATCATGGTGGGCCTGACGCTGTTCACCACCAAGACCAAGATGGGCAAGGCAATGCGCGCCGTCTCCGAGGACAAGGGCGCGGCACAGCTCATGGGCATCGACGTCAACGCCACGATCGGCATGGTCTTTGCCATCGGCTCCGGCCTCGCGGCCATCGCCGGCGTGCTTCTGTGCTCGGCATACCCGACGCTCATGCCCACCACCGGCCAGATGCCCGGCATCAAGGCCTTCGTCGCCGCGGTTCTGGGCGGCATCGGCTCGATCCCGGGCGCCATGATCGGCGGAATCCTGCTCGGCGTCATCGAGATCTTCGCCAAGGCGTACATCAACGCCCAGCTCGCAGACGCTATCGTGTTCGCGGTGCTCATCGTCGTGCTGCTCATCAAGCCCGCCGGCCTGCTGGGCAAAGAGATTCACGAGAAGGTGTAGCCCATGGGATTCCTCAAGAAGATGAGCGATACCAACCGCTCCAACCTCATCACCTACGCCCTGGTCGTCATAGCCTTCGTCGTGGTCCAGGCCCTGGTCTCCACTGACATGATCTCGTACTCGATGCAGGGCCTGCTCGTGCCGATTTGCTGCTACGTCGTCATGGCAGTCTCGCTCAACCTGGTCGTCGGCATCTCGGGTGAGCTGTCGCTCGGCCACGCCGGCTTCATGAGCATCGGTGCCTTCACCGGCATCGTGGTCATGGCGCAGCTTGCCGATGCCATTCCAGACCCGCAGGTCCGTCTCGTCGTCACGATCTTCGTGTCGGGCATCATGGCGGCCGTCGCTGGCTTCCTCATCGGCATTCCCGTCATGAGGCTGCACGGCGACTACCTGGCCATCGTCACCCTTGCCTTCGGCGAGATCATCAAGAACGTCCTCAACAACCTGTATGTCGGAATCGACCCCGCCGGCCTGCACTTCTCGATGACCGACGCGGCGGGCCTGCACATGCAGGGTGGTATGATCCTCATCAACGGCCCGCAGGGTGCCGCTGGCATCACGATGGCGTCGACGTTCACGTTGGGCTTCCTGCTGGTGCTGTTCTGCCTGTTCGTCGTCCTCAACCTCAAGTACAGCCGCTCCGGTCGCGCGATTATGGCGGTGCGCGACAACCGCATCGCCGCCGAGTCGACGGGCATCAACGTCACCAAGTACCGTCTGATGGCGTTCGTGGTGGCCGCCGCCCTCGCCGGCATGGCGGGTGCGCTGTACGCGATGAACTACTCCTCGATCGTCCCGAAGAAGTTCGACTTCAACCTGTCGATCCTGGTGCTGGTCTTCGTCGTCCTGGGCGGGCTGGGCAACATCCGCGGGTCCATCATCTCGGCGGCCGCGCTCACGATCCTTCCCGAGGCCCTGCGCGCGATCGCCGACTACCGCATGCTGCTTTACGCGGTCGTCCTGATCGTGGTCATGCTCATCTCGAACAACCCGCAGCTCAAGGGTTTCTTCGAGAGCGTTGGGGAGAAGCTCAGGCATCGCGGCGACGGCGATGACGTCGCCGCGCAGGGAGGTGAGCTCGATGGCTAGCAAGCGCCGCGTCGACACCAAGATGGTGCCGCTCCCTTCCGTCTCGATCGTCCCCGAACGTGATGTCGACAAGACCCCGGTGCTGGAGTGCCGTCACCTCGGCATCGACTTCGGCGGCCTGCACGCCGTCGACGACTTCAACATCGCCGTGGGCAAGACCGAGATCTGCGGTCTTATCGGCCCCAACGGCGCGGGCAAGACGACCGTCTTCAACCTGCTCACCAAGGTCTACAAGCCCACGCGTGGCACCATCCTGCTGGATGGCCAGGACACCGCGGGCTGGGACGCCGCCAAGGCGTCGCGCCACGGCATCGCCAGGACGTTCCAGAACATCCGCCTCTTCTCGACCATGACCGTCGAGGAGAACGTCATGGTCGGCCTGCACAACCAGATCCCGTGCGGCATGTTCTCGGGCATCTTCCGCGCGCCCAGGTTCTGGCTGTCCGAGCGCGACTTCCACACGCGCGCCCAGGAGCTGCTGGACGTCTTCGACATGCGCTCGCTGTCCGACACCCCCGCAGGCTCGCTGCCCTATGGCGCCCAGCGCCGCCTGGAGATCGTCCGTGCCTTGGCGACCAACCCCAAGCTGCTTCTTTTGGACGAGCCCGCCGCCGGCATGAACCCGTCGGAGACCTCCGAGCTGATGGACAACATCCTCAAGATCCGCGAGGACTTCCAGATCGCCATCATGCTCATCGAGCACGACATGGAGCTCGTCATGGGCATCTGCGAGGGCATCGCCGTACTCAACTACGGCAAGATCATCGCCAAGGGCACCCCCGAGCAGATCCAGAACGACCCGCAGGTCATCGAGGCGTACCTCGGCCAACAGAAGGAGGCCTAAGCGATGGGAACCATGCTCAAGGTTGACGACCTCCAGGTCTATTACGGCTCGATTCACGCCGTCAAGGGAATCTCCTTCGAGGTCAACGAGGGCGAGATCGTCACGCTGATCGGCGCCAACGGCGCCGGCAAGTCCACCACCCTCAACACCGTCGCGGGCCTGCTCAAGCCCCGCGCCGGCTCCATCGAGTTCGAGGGCGAGTCGCTCGTCGGCGTGCCCGCGCACAAGATGGTCCCCAAGGGCATCGCACTGTGCCCGGAGGGTCGCCGCGTCTTCACCGAGATGTCCGTCAAGGAGAACCTCGAGATGGGTGCCTTCACCCGCAACGACGCGGAGTCGAAGGAGTCCCGCAGGATGGTCTACGACCGCTTCCCGCGCCTGCGCGAGCGCAAGGGACAGTCGGCGGGCACCCTGTCCGGCGGCGAGCAGCAGATGCTTGCCATGGGCCGCGCGCTCATGTCCAAGCCCAAGCTGCTCATGCTCGACGAGCCCTCCATGGGCCTCGCGCCCATCCTGGTGCAGGAGATCTTCGACATCATCCGCGCGCTGCACGAGCAGGGCACCACGATCCTGCTCGTCGAGCAGAACGCCCAGATGGCGCTTTCCGTCGCCGACCGTGCCTACGTCCTGGAGACCGGCCGCGTCTCGATGAGCGGCAACGCCAACGAGCTGCTTCACGACAAGCGCGTCCAGCAGGCATACCTCGGCGGCTGATCTGCTGCCGAGAAGGACTGCCCGCTCGGGTACCCCCGCACATGGGTCCGTAGGTCCGCATATTCGTATCAAGGGAACCGCCCCGCATCTTTGGGGGCGGTTCTTTTACGTCTTTGGGTCAAAACTGCCGACATCGTGCGTATTTCTCGGCAGCACATGCATACTTGCAACAATTCCATTCGTGCGATTTTGCCCGGAGGGACTTGTCGATACTTTACTGTGCTAAAGTAAGCCCCACGACGCTTTAGCGAGATAAAGTGAAAGCAAGTAAGCGATCGGCCCGCACGGCCCGGTCGGGGACGGAGAAGAACGTGATTGCAGGAACGCCGCGTGGGTTCAGGGACATCCTCTCCGAGGAGGCGCTGGCTCGCGAGAAGATCGTCGACACCGTGCGCGCATGCTTCGGCGCGCGCGGCTACATGCCCGTCGAGACGCCTCTTCTGGAGGACCGTGCCGTGCTCGAGCGCGCCGGCCGCGTCAAGGGGTCGCCCTTCCGCCTGTTCGACTCCGACGGTCGCCTGCTCATGCTCAGGCCCGACCTCACCCTGCCGATCGCGCGCCTCGCGGCGGGCCGCATCGGCGCGGGCGCCCTGCCCGTGCGCCTTCGCTACTGCGCGCCGGTCGTGCGCGAGCAGGAGTCGCTCAAGGGGCAGTCGCGCCAGTTCACCCAGATGGGCGTCGAGCTCATCGGCGGCGAGGGTGCGACATCCGAGTCCGAGGTCGTCGCGCTTCTGGCCGAGGCGCTCGAGGCCCTGGGCGTCTATGGTTGGCGAATCGTCTGCGGCTCGGTCGTGCCCGTCGCGGCACTGCTGGGCCAGTGCGCCCCCGACGACGCCTTCCGCGAGCGCGTGCAGGAGCTCGTGCACGAGTCCGACCTCGTGAGCCTCGACGAGCTCGCCGAGGCGGCCGACCTGCCCGCGCCGGTGGCCCGCGCCCTCACGCGCATCCCGCGCGTCCACGGCGGCCCCGAGGCGCTCGACGAGGTCGACGCGCTGCTGGACGCCGCGTGCGTGCCTGCCGCGCGTCGTGGGGTGGCCGAGCTGCGTCGCCTCGTAGACTCGCTCGAGGGCACCCCAGCCGCCGGCCGAGTCTCCTTCGACTTCTCGATCATCAACTCCTTCGACTACTACACCGGCCTCATCTTCAAGGGCTACGTCGACGGCATCGCCGCCAGTGTGGCCTCGGGCGGACGCTACGACGCCGTGCTGGAGAACCTCGGCATGGCGGACACCGCGGCTTGTGGCTTCGCCCTCTCGCTCGAGCGGGTCCAGGAGGTCCTGGGAGAGCAGGGCGTGGCGGGGGTCGCGACCCCGGGCATCCGCGTGGGGGAGCGCCCGCTGCGCATCGCGGTGCCCAAGGGCTCGCTGTTCGGCGACACCCTTCGCGTGCTGGAGGAGGCGGGCCTTCCCGTCGACGAGCTGCGCGACCCCGGCCGCAAGCTCATCATCTCCGCGGGCGACGTCGAGTACGTCATCGTCCGCGCCCAGGACGCGCCGGCGTTCGTCGGCTTCGGCGGCGCCGACTGCGGTATCTGCGGCTACGACTCGCTCGTCGAGGCCGACCTCGACCTGCTCCAGCTCATCGACCTCGGCTACGGCGGCTGCCGCTTCATCGTCGCCGAGCCGCGCGCCAACGCCGGCCTCGCCGAGCGCGCCTACGCCTGGCGCGGCACCATGCGCGTCGTGACCAAGTACCCGCGCATCACCCAGATGTACTACGACCGCATCGGCCAGCAGGTCGACATCATGCAGCTGCACGGCAACATCGAGCTGGGCCCCATCGTGGGCATGGCCGACCGCATCGTCGACATCACCGCCACCGGCACGACCCTGCGCGAGAACGACCTCGTGGTCGTCGACGACGTCATGGAGTGCACGGCGCGCTTCTTCGCGGGCCCTGCGGCCTACCGCTGCGACTCGCGCATCCGTGACCTCGCCGACCGTCTCGCCTCGGTCACCGACAAGAAGGAGGACTAACCATGATCCGAGTCGACCTCACCGGCGGTCGCGAGCTCACCGACGCCGACATCAAGCGCTCCGGCGCCCTGCCCCGCGAGGTGATGGACGCCGCCGAGGCCATCGTCGACGACGTCCGCGAGAACGGCGACGCCGCGGTGCGCGCCTATTGCGAGAAGTTCGACGGGAGTTGCCCGACGTCGTTCCGCGTGCCCGACGAACTTCTCGACAGCGCCACGTCGATGGTGGACCCCGAGTTCCTCTCGTCGCTCGAGCTCGCCCACAGGCAGATCCGCGAGTTCCACGAGCGCGAGGTCACGCAGTCGATGTTTGCCGCCCGCGCCGACGGGACCATCCTGGGCGTGAAGGTGACCCCGCTGCCCAGCGTTGGCATCTACGTGCCGGGCGGCCGCGCGCAGTACCCCTCGACCGTCCTGATGAACGCCGTGCCCGCCAAGGTCGCCGGCGTGCGCCGTATCGTGATGGTGACGCCGCCCCAGCGCGACGGCTCGCTGTCGGCCTACACGCTGGCGGCAGCCAAGGTCGCCGGCGTCGACGAGGTCTACGCCGTCGGCGGCGCCCAGGCCGTCGGCGCGCTGGCCTACGGCACCGAGACCATCCCGCGCGTGGCCAAGGTCACCGGCCCCGGCAACGCCTACGTGGCCGCGGCCAAGCGCTACGTCATGGGTGACGTGGGCATCGACATGGTCGCCGGCCCCAGCGAGGTCTGCGTGCTTGCCGACGACACGGCCGACCCCGTGGTCGTGGCGGCAGACCTCATGGCCCAGGCCGAGCACGACCCGATGGCCACCTGCTACCTCGTCACGGACTCGACCGGGCTGCCCGACGCCGTCGAGGCCGCCCTGGCCCGCCTGGTGCCCCAGAGCCCGCGCGCCGACATCACGGCCAAGAGCCTGGACCACGGCGTCATCGTCTGCTGCGACACGCTTGCCGACGCCGTGGCGGCCGTCAACGTCGTGGCGCCCGAGCACCTGGAGCTGCACTGCGCCGACGCCATGGGCCTGCTGGGCTCGATCGAGAACGCCGGGGCCATCTTCGTGGGCCCCTGGAGCTCCGAGCCCCTGGGCGACTACGTGGCCGGCCCCAACCACACGCTGCCCACCGGCGGCACGGCGCGCTTCTCGAACCCGTTGGGCGTCTACGACTTCGTCAAGCGCTCGAGCGTCATCTCCTACACGCCCGCCGGCCTTGTCGCCGATGGCCCCTCGGTCCAGTCGATTGCCCAGTCCGAGGGCCTGTGGGCCCACGCCCTCTCGGTCGGCATGCGCCGCAGGCTCCTGGAGCAGGGTGGCGAGAAGTTCCGCGACCCCGTCGCCGTCTGCGAGGGCGCCATGCGCTGCGCATGGCCGCGCGAGCTCGATGCGGCCGATGTCGCGTACCTGCCCGGCTACGACGGGAGGGACTAGCGTGGAGGCAACCTTCGACGCGCGCCTGCGCACCCGCGACGCCCTGCGCGGCTTCGAGCCGTACGACCCGGCCTTCACGCCCTGCCGCGTGAACCTGTCCGCCAACGAGAACACCCACGAGCCGCCCGAGCCGCTCGCGCGCGCCATGCGCGAGGCCATGGCACAGACCCCGCTCAACCGCTACCCCGACCCCATGGCAAACGACCTGCGCGATCTTCTCGCCAGGCGACACGGCGTCTCGCGCGACAACCTGTGCGTCGGCAACGGTGGCGACGAGCTGCTGTTCAACCTGCTGTTTGCCTTCTGCGGGCCCGACCGCGCGCTGGTCACCTGCCCGCCGGACTTCTCGGAGTACGCGAACTTCGCCGCGATGTGCGAGACGCCCACCAGGCCCGTGTGGCGCGACCCCGAGACCTTCGCCGTCGACGTCGAGGCGCTGGTCAAGGCTGCCAAGGGTGCCGCGCTGGTCATCCTGACCTCGCCAAACAACCCCACCGGCGACCTTCTGGACCCCCGCGTCGTGCGCCGCGTGCTCGACGAGACCGACGCGATGGTGCTGGTGGACGAGGCGTACGTCGAGTTTGCCGGCGAGGGCGCGAGCCTTGTGGGGTGGGTCGCCGACAACCCCCGCCTGATGGTGCTGCGCACCCTGTCCAAGGCGTTTGGCCTGGCGGGCCTGCGCTGTGGCTACCTCGTGGCCGACCCCTCGGTCATAGGCGTCCTGGCCGCGGTGCGCCAGATCTACTCGGAGGACGTCCTGGCGCAGGCCGTGGCGCGCGTGGCGGTCGAGCGTCGCGACGAGCTCGCGGCCGGCGTGGCCGACATCGTCTCGGAGCGCGAGCGCCTCGCGACGGGACTCGCGGGCATCGACGGCGTGCGCGTGTGGCCCAGCGCCGCCAACTTCGTGCTGGCACGCGTGCCGGACGCCGCCCGGGTCCGCCGCCGCCTGCGCGACGACTTCTCCGTCCTGGTGCGCGACTTCTCGTCCGCGCCCGGCCTCGCGGGGTGCCTCAGGATCAGCGTCGGCACCCGCCGGGAGAACGACACCCTGCTGGACGCACTCGCAACCATCCTTAGGGAGGAAGCATGACAAGGACCGCAAGCGCCTCTCGCAAGACTGCCGAGACGAGCATCGAGCTTGCGCTCGACCTCGACGGCACTGGGGCGTCCGACGTCTCGACCGGCGTCGGCTTCTTCGACCACATGTTGTGCGCGCTGTCGCGCCACTCGCTCGTCGACCTCGACCTGCGCGTCGAGGGCGACACCTGGGTCGACGACCACCACACCGTCGAGGACACGGGCATCGTGCTCGGCCAGGCCCTGCGCGAGGCGCTGGGCGACAAGCGAGGCATCCGCCGCTTTGGCTCGTGCATGGTCCCGCTCGACGAGGCGCTGGTCATGGCCGCCGTCGACATCTCGGGCCGCGGTGAGCTGTTCTGGGACGTGCCCATCTCGGCACAGAAGGTCGGCACCTTCGACACCGAGCTCGGCCACGAGTTCTTCGCGGGCCTCGCCCGCGACGCGGGCATCACCCTCCACCTGCGGCTCGTTTGCGGCGAGAACGCCCACCACATCCTGGAGGCCACCTTCAAGGCGGCCGCCCGGGCCCTGCGCGAGGCGGTCGAGCCCGACCCACGCATGGCCGGCTCCATCCCCTCGACCAAGGGGAGCCTCTGATGGCCGCCCGCATCGTCGTGGTCGACTACCACAAGGGAAACCTGCTCTCTGTCGCCCGCGGCCTTGACGACGTCGGCGCCGAGGCCATCGTCACCGACGACCCCCACAGAATCGCCGCGGCCGACGCCGTGGTCCTGCCCGGGGTGGGCAGCTTCGAGGACGCCATGGGCTACATGACGGAATCGGGCCAGGACCAGGCCGTGGTCGAGGCGTGCCGACGCGGCGTGCCTTTCCTGGGCATCTGCCTGGGGCTGCAGCTCTTGTTCGACCGTGGTGACGAGCGGGTCGATGGCGTCGAGCACGCCGACGACGACCCCGGGCGCTGGGTCGCGGGCCTAGGCCTTGTGGGAGGGTCGGTCACGAGGCTGCGTTCGGACCGCCTGAAGGTGCCCCACGTGGGCTGGGACCAGATCCACCTGACCGACCACGGCCGCGCCTGCCCGCTGTTCGAAGGCGTGCCCGAGGGTGCGAACGCGTACTTCACGCACTCCTACGCGGTCGACTCCGACGTCGACCGGGCGCTCGTCTCCACGCGCACCCACTACGTGCGCAGCTTTGCCTCCTCGGTCTGGCGGGACAACGTCTTCGGGGTCCAGTTCCACCCCGAGAAGAGCTCTGGCGTGGGCCTGCGCATCTTGCGAAACTTCGCCGTCATGGCAGAGGGTGGTGCCAAGTGATCCTGTTCCCCGCAATCGATCTGGTCGCGGGCCGTGTGGTCCGCCTGCAGCGCGGTGAGCGCTCCAAGATGGACGTCTACTCCGACGACCCGGCGGCTGTGGCGCGCGACTTCCGCGACCGCGGCGCCGAGTGGATCCACGTGGTCGACCTGTCCGCCACCTTCCAGGAGGACGAGGCCTCGCTCGAGGCGAACGCCGCGGCGATTCGCGCGATCTGCCAGGTTGACGGCGTGCGCGTGGACTGCGGCGGGGGAGTGCGCGACATGGCCGCCGTCGATCGTTTGGACCGCCTGGGCGTGGAGCGCATCGCCATTGGCACCGCGCTCGTGCGCGACCCCGGCTTCGCCGAACGCGCCGCCGCCGAGTATGGCGAGAAGGTCGTGGCCGACGTCGCAGCCCGCGACGGCGTGGTGAGGGTCAATGGCTGGCGCGAGGGCGCCGGCGGCCTGACGGTGGACGAACTTCTCCCCAGGCTTTGCGACCTGGGCTTCAGGCACCTGGTCTTCACCGACGTGGCCCGCGACGGCATGCAGACGGGCGTCGACGTCGACGCCTACCGCCGCGTGGCCGCGCTCTGTGGCTTCCCCGTCGTCGCGAGCGGCGGCATCGCGAGCCTGGACGACTTGCGCGAGCTTGCCTCGGCAGGTCCCGACGTCATCGAGGGTGCCATCACGGGCCGCGCGATCTACGAGGGCAACTTCACGCTCGAGCAGGCGCTGGAGGTGGCAGCCTGACAGGCGTACGGCACCCCGTCGGGCTCTGCGTTCCGAACACGAAAGGACTTCTCACCATGCTGACCAAACGAGTGATCCCCTGCTTGGACGTCAAGGACGGTCGCGTGGTCAAGGGCGTCAACTTCGTGGGCCTGCGCGACGCCGGCGACCCTGTGGAGCTTGCCGAGCGCTACGACCGCGAGGGCGCGGACGAGGTCGTCTTCCTGGACATCACGGCGACCTCCGACGACCGTCGCACCACGGTCGAGCTGGCCAGCCACGCCGCCGAGCGCCTGCGCATCCCGTATACGGTGGGCGGCGGCTTCCGCGACGTCGCGGGGTGCCGCACCATGATCGCGGCCGGCGCCGACAAGGTCTCGCTCAACTCGGCGGCGGTCCGCGACCCGTCGATCATCTCGTCCGCGGCCGACGCGTTCGGCAGCCAGGCCGTCATCGTGGCGATCGACGCCAAGCGCGTGGGCGAGCCCGGCGCCCCCGGTGCCGACAGGTGGGAGGTCTACCTTGCCGGCGGCCGCATCCCCACCGGCATCGACGCCGTCGACTGGGCGCGCGAGGCGGCGCGTCGCGGCGCCGGCGAGATCTTGCTCACCAGCATGGACCGCGACGGTACCAAGGAGGGCTTCGACCTCGCGCTCACGCGTGCCGTGGCCCGCGCGGTGCCCATCCCCGTCATCGCGAGCGGCGGCGTGGGCTCTCTGGAACACTTTGCCGAGGGCATCATCGAGGGCGAGGCGGACGCCGTCCTGGCGGCGAGCGTCTTCCACTTTGGCACCTTCAGCATCCGCCAGGTCAAGGAGTACATGGCAAGCCAGGGCATCCCCGTGCGCCTGGACTTTTAGGAGGGGGAGAGAAGTACCATGGCGATCGATCCCGTGCCGGGCGCGGCCTATGCAGGCGAGCCCGTGGAGGCAGTCGACGCGGACCGCCTGACAGGCCTGGTCAGATTTGACGAGCGAGGCCTGGTGCCCGCCGTCGTGCAGCAGGCAGGCACCGGCGAGGTCCTTATGGTCGCGTGGATGAACGAGGAGTCGCTCGGGCTCACGCTGTCCACCGGCACCACCTGGTTCTGGTCGCGCTCGCGACAGGAGTTGTGGAACAAGGGGGCCACCAGCGGAAACATGCAGCAGGTAAGGCGCGTGCTCGTGGACTGCGATGCCGACACGCTCGTTGTCGTCGTCGACTCCGCCGGCCCGGCCTGCCACACCGGCCACCGCACCTGCTTCTTCCGCGAGGCGCGCGCCTGACGCACTTCTCGCCCGCGCCCAACACGCTTCTGACGCGCCCGACGCACGTCGGATGCGCATCCGACACGAACCGTTCGAAGGGAACCCCACATGGGAGTCAGGACCGCAAACGTTCAGCCCGCCGACATCGGGCAGACCCTCACCTCTCTGGCACAGACGATCCACGGTCGCCGCGACGCCTCGCCCGAGACGAGCTACACCGCCAGGCTTCTGACGGACGTCGAGGACGAGCTGCTCAAGAAGCTCGCCGAGGAGGCCAGCGAGGTCATCATGGCCTGCAAGGACGACGACCACGACCACATCCGCTACGAGGCGGGCGACCTTCTCTATCACCTGATGGTGACCCTGGAGCGCTATGGCGTGGGCCTGGACGAGCTCGCCGGCGAGCTCAGGGCGCGCATGAGGTAGGCCCGCCGAGAACCGCCGGGCCACGTTGAGGGCTACCGAGAAGGGCCGCCCCCATGGCTGCCCTCCCTTTGTTACTCCAGCGCCCAGGCCTCCCACTCGCCGCCGACGTGCGGCACCTGGACCTCGCGGTAGCCGGCGGCGTGCGCGTAGGCGTAGGCGTCGCGGATGCCCCAGCAGATGTCGGAGGGCGTATGAGCGTCCGAGCCGACGGTGATGGGCACCTCGGCGCGGCAGAACGCGCGCAAAAGCTGCGGGGCGGGGTAGTACTCGCCGACGGTCTTGCGCAGGCCGGCGGTGTTGAGCTCGACGCGACGGTGCGTGTCGTGCGCGCACTCCGCCATGCGCCCGTAGAGGGGATCGAGGTCGAGCGAGCTGGGCCAGCCCTCGTTGCGGAAGCGCTTGGCCAGGTCGGGGTGGGTCATCGTGGCAAAGTCGATGCTCGACTCGCACGCCCGGCACCACGCGTCCACGTAGCGGCGCCAGACCTCGTCGGCGCCGATCTCGTCGTACAGCGAGGTGTCGGTCGGGTCGTCCATCCACTTGCCCGCGTCCGCCTCGCCGATCCAGTGGACCGAGCCCAGCAGGATGTCGGCGCCCGCCGCCCAACGCTCGATGTTGGGCTCGCAGCCCGGGTACCAGTCGCACTCGAAGCCATAGAGAAGCTCGATCTGGCCGTGCCCCTGTCGTGCGGCGTCGAACTCGGCCCGCAGAGTGGGCAGGTCCCTCTCGGCAACGCCGACCTTGGAGCCCGGGTCCATCGTCTCGGGCATGGTCAGGTGGTCGGTGCAGGCCATGACCCTGCATCCCGCGGCAACGGCTGCCTCGACGTTGTCCTCCACGTGGGCGAGGCCGTCCGAGAAGAGCGTGTGGGTGTGGATGTCGGCGATCGGCGTCATGTGCTGCCTCGTCCCTTCCTAGTCGACGGTGGAGTCGATGGTGGAGGCGCGGTCGGGGATGAAGCCCTCGAAGATCACGGGCGCCCCCGCGGCCTCGCTGGCGAGCATGTCCTCGCGGTTGCGGATGGTCCAGGTCACGAGGTGCGCGCCTAGCCCGTCCACGCACAGGCGAACGAACGGGTTGTCGCGGTCCTCGAAGCGGTACGCCACGAAGTCGGGCCTGCCCAGCGCGTTGCCGGCGAGCACGGTGGCGCCCAGACACACGATGGGGGAGCACTCGGGGCTGGGGTTGCGGACGAAGTCCTGCGACAGCTGCCCGCGGATGACCTCGGGGCGGTTGGCGCGCAGCCAGCCCAGCACGCGAGGGTCAAAGCTCTCCAGCACGTAGCGGACGTTGTAGCGGTCGAGCTCCTCCATCACGGCGGCCGTGAGCCGCGCGTAATTGTCGTTCGCGGTCTTGACCTCGATCACCAGAGGCGCCGGCGGCTCGCGGTCGTCCTCGTGCCACTCGTAGGCGGCAAGGACGGACGAGAAGGACGGGATGGTCTCGTCGGCCCCCAGAAGCGGGGTGGACGTGAGCTCCGCCAGGGTCATCTGCTCGACGGTGCCCTCGCGGCCGCACACGCGGCGGATGTCGGAGTCGTGGATCACGACGAGGCCGCCGTCGGCCGTCAGGTGGACGTCGAGCTCGCTGCCAAAGCCAGCCTCGCGGGCCAGCTCGAACGCGGTGAGGGAGTTCTCGGGCACGCCGACCCTGACGTTGTGCAGGCCGCGGTGCGCGTAGCGGTGGCGGCACACCTGCGCCCAGCGCCTCTCGACCGAGGCGTCGTGTCGTGGCCAGACGAGCGCCAGGCCCGCTGCGGCCAGGCCCGCCGTCGCGGCGAGTCCCACCCCCAGCGCCCGTGCAGTCTTCCCGTCGCGTGCGAGGCTACCCATGGTCGAGCTCCTTCCGTACGTCTGCGTTCGCCCTATCGTATCGCTCCGCAGCCCTCGCGGGGGCCTACTGTGTGTTAACCGTGCCCACGGCATGACCGGTGGCGCCCGCAGCGGGGCAAATTGCGATAATGGCATAGAATTCCGCAGGCCCGATAAGGCGAAGTCAACAAAGGAGCGTCATCTTGGACGTCACGATCGTTTCCGACAAGGAACAGTGGAACCGTTTGGTCGAGAGCTTCGGCGGCCACCCCCTGCAGCAGTGGCAGTGGGGCGACCTCAAGCAGCAGACGGGCCCCTGGACGTCTCACCATGTCATGGTGAGCGACGCCTCCGGCGCCGTCGGCGGCGCCCAGATCCTCGTGCGCAAGATGCCGTTCCCGGTCAACGCGATCGCCTACGCGCCCCGCGGTCCGTTTGCCAAGGACGGCATGCTCATGCAGGTCGCCGACGAGCTCGCCGCATGGGTCAAGGGCAACACCAAGGCCCAGAGTCTCAAGGTCGACCCCGCCGTGACCGAGCTCGACTGGTCGGCCGGCTGGGAGCCGAGCGAGGCCGTCCTGATCAGCAAGACCGCTGCCCTCGACCTCACCCGCGACGAGGACGAGATCATGAAGGGCATCCCCAACCGCAAGTGCCGCCAGTACATCCGCAAGGGCGAGCGCGACGGCGTGGTGGTCCGCCCTGGCACCGAGGCCGACCTCGACGCGGTCCTGGCCCTGTACCACGCCACGGCCGACGCCGACGGCTTCGCCCTGCACGACGACGAGTTCTATCGCACGGCCTTCCGCCTGCTCGACGGGCTGCAGCAGCTCTTCGTGGCCGAGGTCGACGGCGAGATCCAGGCCTTCCTGTGGAACGTGACCTCCAAGGGCGGCACCACGTTCGAGCTGTGGGGCGCCGTCAACGACGCCGGCAAGCGCAGCCGTGCCAACTACTACCAGAAGTGGGTCGCCATCCTCGCCGCCAAGCAGGCGGGCGCCAGGCTCTACGACCTCAACGGTCTTCTCAACGACGGCATCAGCGACTTCAAGCTGCTGTTCGTGCCCGAGGCAACCAACTGGGTCGCCACGCACGACAGGCCCCTGGGCGCGATGTACCGCGTCATGAACAAGGCCCTGGAGCTGCACCGCTCCTACAACGAGCGCAACAACGCCCAACAGGACACCAGCCGCTCGAAGTAGACGCGCAAGGCAGCCGACCCGCCGGGGCGACGCGAGGGCAGGCGTCCCCGCGCGTCACGTCCGTAGGAGAAACGCAACCGATGTACAAACCCAAGCACATGGCGACCACTCCAAAGGCCACCCGCCCCGACGACGCGCCCGCCGTCGGGGCGGACCTTCCGGAGCCTACCGAGAAGGACGGCGTGGAAAGCAACGCCGACACCAAGCGTCAGGTGGGTCGCTCCGCCGCCATGATGGGCGTCCTGGTCGTGGTGAGCCGCGTCACCGGCTTCCTGCGTACCTGGGGCCAGGCCTACGCCTTGGGCGTCACCATGCTGGCGAGCGTCTACACGGTGGCCAACAACCTGCCCAACCAGCTCTACGAGCTCGTCGCCGGTGGCATGATCATGACGGCCTTCCTGCCTACGTACATGTCGGTCAAGACGCGTCTGGGCCGCAAGGGCGCCAACGACTACGCGTCGAACCTGTTCTGGATCGTCACCATCGCGATGGGCGTGCTCACGGTCCTGTCGTTTGCTCTGGCGGGGCCCGTCATCTGGACGCAGTCCTTCTCGGCAAGCAAGGACTTCGACACCGACCTGGCCGTCTACCTCTTCAGGTTCTTCTCGGTGGAGATCGTCCTGTACGCGCTGTCGTCGATCATCTCCGGAATCCTCAACGCCGAGCGCGACTACTTCTGGAGCAATGCCGCCCCGATCTTCAACAACGTCATCTGCACGTCGTCGTTCCTGCTGTACGGGTTCTTCGCCAAGAGCAACCCCGGCCTCGCCGTGCTGATGCTTGCCATCGGCAACCCGCTCGGCGTCTTGGTGCAGGTCTTGCTTCAGGTGCCCTCGCTGCGCAAGCATGGCGTGTCGCTGCGACCGCACGTGGACCTGCACGACCCGGCGCTCAGGGACATGCTGTCCATCGGCCTGCCCACGCTGATCGTGACCATCGCGTCGTTTCCCACGGTGGCGGTCCAGACCAGCTCTGCGCTGCAGGTGACCTCGGCGGGCGCGTCGGTCGCGTACTATGCGAGGCTGTGGTACGTGCTTCCGTACTCGGTCTTCGCGGTGCCCCTGACGGTCGCGCTGTTCACCGAGCTGTCTCAGTACTCGGCCGACGACGACATGGAGTCGTTCAAGGACTCGTTTGTCTTTGGCGTCAAGCGAATCCTGTTCATGCTCGCGCCCTTCTCGATGTACCTGATCGTGTTCTCGGTCCCGCTGATCACGATCCTGGCCGCGGGCAAGTTCGGCCACGAGGACATCCTGACGACCGCCATGTACCTGTCGTGGCTTGCGACGGCGCTTCCCGCCTATGGCATCTCCACGCTGCTGCAGAAGGTCTGCTCCTCTCTGCGCCGCATGAAGGCGTACGCGATCGCCACGATTGTCGCCGCGGTGGTGCAGGTCGCCTTCTGCATGACCCTGACCGACGTCTTCGGCCTTGCGGGCGTCGCGTTCTCGTCGACCCTGTTTTTCCTTGCGGTCGACGTGGTCACGCTGCTCAACATCCGCTCGCGCCTCGGGCGCATCGGCCTTTCCTCCGTGGTCGTGTCCGCGGTCCGCTCGCTTGCCCTGGGGCTCGTCGGCGCCGCGGTCGGCGCGGTTCTTCTCTCCCTGTACATGGGCCATGCGGGCCAGGACCTGGGCGTCGTCCAGAGCATCGTCGCCTGCGTGGTGGGCGGCGTTCCCGCGGTGCTCGTGACCTACGGCGGCGCCGTGCTGCTGCGCGTTCCCGAGGCGAGTGCGGTAACCTCGTTGCTGCGCCGCCGTCGCTAACTGCCCGTCCCCCGCATTCGAAGGATGTTTCGCATGTCTGATTCGACCATGAGTGTCCGCAACGACCTGCAGCCCGTCGTCATCGGCGGCGACATCGGCGCCTACGCGCTCGGCCGCGAGATGCACGAGGCCTTCGGCGTCAAGAGCTATTGCGTCGCGCCGTCGCCCATCGGCGCCATCGCGCACTCCGCAATCTTCGAACAGTACCCGGTGGAGCGCCTTGCCCGCGAGCAGATCCTGGCCGCGCTGGGCGACATCGCCCGCAAGAGCGCGCCCAAGACCGTCTTCGTGGTCTCGAACGCCGATCCGCTGATCCCGGTTTTGGCCGAGATCGCCCCGCAGCTGCCCGACAACGTCGTGCTGTCGGTTCCCCCCGTGGACGTCGTCGACCTCGTCTCCGACAAGATGAGGTTCGCCGAGCTGTGCGCGCGCAACGGGCTCGAGACGCCCCGCACCGAGGTCGCGCACCTGGCAGGCACCGACCCCATCCCGCCGACCCAGATCGACTTCCCCGTCGTCGTGAAGCCCGCCCGCTCGCCGGAGTACAACAAGTTCATCGCGCAGGGCTTCCAGAAGGTCTACTTCGTCGAGTCCCAGCCCGAGCTCGACGAGGTCTTCTCGTCGTTGCGCGCCGCCGGCTGCGCCACCGACATGCTGGTGCAGGAGCTCATCGGCGGCGACGACACCTACGCCGACTCCGTCACGCTCTACATCGACAGCCAGGGCAAGACGACCCTGTTTGCCTCGGCCCACGTGCTTCTGGGCGACCATGCCCCCACCATGCTGGGCAACCCCGTCGCCATGGTCACCCAGCAGGTGCCCGAGCTGTGGGAGCGCACCTCCCACATGCTCGCCGAGGTCGGCTACCACGGCTTTGCCAACTTCGACGTCAAGCGCGACCCCAAGAACCCCGGCAGGTACGTGTTCTTCGAGGTCAACCCCCGCATCGGCCGCAACTCCTACTACGTGTGCGCCGGCGGCGTCAACCCCATGCGGGTTACAGTCGCCGACCTCGTGGACCACGTCTCGCTCGAGCCGCAGGTGGCTGGCGAGAAGGTCCTGTACACGCTGGTCCCACTGGGCCTTCTTCGCAAGTACGTGCTTGACGCGGACCTCGCCGCCGAGGTCGAGTCCCTCGTGCGCGCCGGCAAGGTCTTCGACCCTCAGCGCTACGGGCGCGACCGCGGCATCCGTCGCATGATCGACGTCTGCCTGACCGAGTACAACCAGAACCGCAAGTTCGCGCGCTACTACCCCAAGCCCACCGACACGTCCTTCTAGGCGACGCCGATGGAACCAGCCGGACCGCGCCAAAACATGGGTAACGACGAGAAGGGCCGCGCGCTCGATGACGTGCGTGCGGCCCGCCCGTCTGGTGCCATGTCGTCCGCGCCTGCGGATGCCCCCGCCGCCCCCTCCATCGCCGAGCAGGTGGACCTTGTGCCCACCGACCCCGGCTGCTACCTGTGGAAGGACGCCCGCGGCGAGATCCTCTATGTCGGCAAGGCCAAGAACCTGCGTGCCCGCATGCGCCAGTACGTCCACGGCGAGGACGAGCGAGCCAAGATTCCGTTCATGATGGACGAGGTCGCCAGCTTCGACTACCTGGTGGTCAACTCCGAGCACGAGGCCCTGGTGCTCGAGATGAACCTCATCCAGCAGTACCACCCGCCCTACAACGTCGACTACAAGGACGACAAGAGCTACCCCTACATAGCCATCACCAAGGGCGACGTCTTCCCGGCGCTCAAGTACACCCGCGAGCGCCACAAGCCCGGCACGCGCTACTTCGGCCCCTACACCGACGCCCGCTCCGCCCGCGAGACGATCGACATCGTCCGCAAGGTCACGCCGATGTGCGTTGCCACCTGTGCCGAGTGGCGCCGCGTCAAGCGCCTTGCCGAGAAGAACCCCGAGGCAGCCGACCTTCTCCCCATGATCTGCGCGCAAAAGGGCAGGCCCTGCTTCGACTACCACGTGGGCCGTGGCCCGGGCGCCTGCACCGGCGAGGTCGACCCCGCCGACTACGCCAAGAACGTCGCTCAGGTCGAACGCTTCCTGTCAGGGCATCGCGGCGAGTTCGTGGCCGAGCTAACCGAGCAGATGCGCGAGGCGGCCGCCGACCTCGACTTCGAGCGAGCGGGTCGCCTCAAGCGCAGGCTCGAGGTCATTCGCGGCCTGGACGACAAGCAGCAGGTCGTCTTTCCCTCGGCCGTGGACCTCGACGTCATGGGCTTCTGGCGCGAGGAGACCATCGCGGGCGCCTGCGTGTTTCTCGTCCGCGAGGGCCGCGTGGTGCGCACCTGCGAGTTCATCCTGGACAAGGGCCTCGACGTCGACGAGTCCGAGCTTGTGGGTGGCTTCGTCAAGCGCTACTACGACCAGACGGCCGACCTCCCGCTGGAGGTTGACGTTCCCGTGGCCCCGCCCGACGCCGATGCCGTCGCCGAGTGGCTGGGCCGTCGCCGCGGCCGCAAGGTCTCGGTCCACGTGCCGCAGCGTGGCGAGAAGGCCCATCTGTCGCAGATGGCGTCCAACAACGCCCGTCATGCCCTGATGCGCTACGAGCTGCGCACCGGCTACGACGACAAGCGCACCAACGAGGCGCTTCTCCAGCTGGAGAGCGCGCTTGCCCTGGATGCCCCTCCCATGAGGATCGAGTGCTTCGACATCTCGACCATCCACGGCAAGCACACCGTCGCCTCGATGGTCGTCTTCACTGCCGGCAAGCCCGACAAGTCGCAGTACCGCCGCTTCAAGATTCGCACCGAGCTCGACGAGGCCAACGACGTCGTCAGCATGGCAGAGGTCATCTCGCGTCGCTACTCGCCCGAGCGCATGGCCGACGAGCGCTTTGGCTCCCGCCCCGACCTTCTCATCCTGGATGGCGGCAAGCCGCAGCTCAACGCCGTGCGCGAGCAGCTCGGCCGGATGGGTGTGTCCATACCGATGGCGGGCCTGGCAAAGTCGGACGAGGAGCTGTTCGTCACCTGGGATGACGCGCCGGTGGTCCTGCCGTCCGGCTCGGCGTCGCTCTACCTGGTCAAGCAGGTCCGAGACGAGGCCCACCGCTTCGCGATCACGTTCCACCGCGAGCTGCGCGACAAGGCCATGACAGTCTCGATCCTCGACGAGGTCCCGGGCGTCGGGCCCACGCGCAAGAAGGCCCTGCGCAAGGCATTCGGCAGCATGCGACGCCTGCGCGAGGCCACCCTCGGGCAGATCGAGGCCGTCCCCGGCATCCCCGCGCAGGTCGCCCGCGAGGTCTACGACACGCTGCGTGCCTGGGACGCCGAGCTCGAGCGCGGCCGCGACGACGCCGACGTCTCCCGAAGCGACGCCCCCACTGCCCCTGCCAAGAAGGACCCTGCCGAGAAGGACTAGTGCCCCTTCGGTCGGTTTTCGCTTGGTGTCGGCCCGCGCCGCTATACTCGTGCGAAGCAACCCACGACGCCCACGCCGACGCCAACGACCAAGGGGGAAGCGATGCAGGACAGACAGAGCGTGCCCGACGTCATCGTCATCACGGGCATGAGCGGTGCCGGCCGCACCGAGACCATGCACGTGTTCGAGGACCTCGGCTACTACGTCATCGACAACCTTCCCCCCAAGCTCATCCTCACGCTCGCCAACATCGTGGGCATCAACTCGGGCGTGGGCAGGCACCTGGCGATCGTGTGCGACCTGCGCAGCCAGGGCCTGTTCGACGAGCTGCTCGACGAGCTCGACGAGCTGCGCGACCACGAGATCACCTACTCGCTGCTGTTCCTCGACGCATCCGACGAGGTCCTTCTCCGCAGGTTCTCCGAGAGGCGCCGCCGCCACCCGATCGCGGCGGAGGGGGAGGGGCTTGCCAGCGCCATCAAGCGCGAACGCGCCCAGCTGGCCACCGTTCGCGCGCGCGCCGACCTCGTGCTGGACACCTCGCACATGCGCACGTCCACGCTGCGCGCCAAGCTGCACGCCCACTACTCCGAGCTCGCCGACCAGCAGCTGATGGAGGTCCATGTCTTCTCGTTCGGCTTCAAGTACGGCATGCCCGTCGAGGCCGACATGCTGATGGACGTCCGCTTCCTGCCCAACCCGTACTACGACCCCGAGATGCGCGCCCTCACCGGGCTCGACTCGCGGGTGAGCGGCTTCGTCCTGGGCCGCCCCGAGACCCAGCGCTTCCTCTCCGCGTGGGAGAACCTGCTCGACTCGGTCATGCCCGGCTACGTTGCCGAGGGCAAGCCGCGCCTGTCCATTGCCGTCGGCTGCACCGGTGGCCAGCACCGAAGCGTCACCCTGGCAATCGCCACCGCCGAGTACCTGAGCTCGCAGGGCTACAAGGTCACGCTCACCCATCGCGACCTGCCGCGCGCCCAGAGCGCCAAGAGGGGATAGCGATGTCGTTCACCGCCGAGGTAAAGGACGAGCTCTCGCGCGTCGAGGGCACCTGCGAGCTGTGCGAGGTCGCCGAGCTGTCGGCCCTGGTGCGCGTGTGCGGCACGCTCACGTTTCATGGGTCGGGACGCTACTCCATCCGCATCGCCACCGAGACGGGCGCCGTGGCGCGCACCGTCATCAAGCTCACCCATAAGATCTTCAACCTCGAGACCACGCTCACCGTGCGTCGCTCGGTGCTGCACAAGACGCGCAACTACCTCATCGAGATCCCCGAGCAGGACGGTCTGGAGGAGGCGCTCGTGCGTATGGGCGTGCTGGTTTTGGGCCGAGGCCTTTCATCCGGCATCGCCGCGCGCGTCGTGGCACGCGCGTGCTGTCGCGCCGCTTACCTGCGCGGGGCCTTCATGGCGGGAGGCTTCATCGCGGACCCGCGCGGCGACTTCCACCTGGAGATCGCCGTGACGGGGGAGGAGTTCGCCGACGACCTCATGGAGCTTCTCGACGACGAGGGCATCACCACGCGCGTCAACCACCGCCGCGGCGCCTATGCCCTCTACCTCAAGAGCTTCGACGACGTCATCTCGCTTCTCAGCGTGCTCGGTGCCACCAGGACCGCCCAGGCCGTGCGCAACGTCCGCCGCATGAAATCCGTCAAGAACGACGTCAACCGTCGCGTCAATGCCGAGATCGCCAACCAGGCCCGTTCGACCGACGCGGCCGCCGACCAGATCGAGCTCATCGAGGCCGCCCGACGCGACCCCGGCCTGGACGCCCTGCCGCCCGCCGTGCGCGAGTTCTGCGAGATGCGCCTGGCCCACCCGGAGCTGTCCCTGCGCGAGCTCGGTCGCGAGTGCGACCCACCGCTGTCCAAGTCGGCCCTGTACCATCGTCTGCTGCGCCTCCAGGCCATCGTTGGCGAGAAGGACCGCGAGCCTGCCACCGATTAGGGGGCGCGCAGGTTAAGGAATCCAAACGGAGACCATGTGACTGGGTCGAGGCGTTCGAAAGGCCGCTCAGGCGTGTACAACCTTGTCTCGCGTGCGCGCAACCCTACTCACAATGACTAGAGTTTTGTGGTCAACCTTGCAGGTAAAGCCAACAATTTTTGTCATATTTCCGTTTGTGTGCAAGACCCAAATCGTTTAGCGGTACTATTCAAGCGTGTTCGTTTGTGTTGTGACCACGACGGCGCAAAGGGGTGCCGTCGGGTCCCGCGAAAGGAGAAAGCATGGCAGTTAAGGTTGCTATCAACGGTTTTGGCCGCATTGGTCGTCTGGCCTTCCGTCAGATGTTCGGCCACGAGGGCTCCGAGATCGTCGCCATCAACGACCTCACCTCCCCTGATATGCTCGCCTACCTTCTGAAGTATGACTCCACGCAGGGCAACTACGCCCGCGACCACAAGGTCGAGGCCACCGAGGACTCCATCATCGTTGATGGCAAGGAGATCAAGATTTACAAGGAGGCCGACGCCAACAACCTGCCTTGGGGCGACCTCAACGTCGACGTCGTGCTCGAGTGCACCGGCTTCTACACCTCCAAGGCCAAGGCCCAGGCCCACATCAACGCTGGCGCCAAGAAGGTCGTCATCTCCGCTCCCGCCGGCAACGACCTGCCGACCATCGTCTACAACGTCAACCACGAGCAGCTGACCGCTGATGACAACATCATCTCCGCTGCCTCCTGCACCACCAACTGCCTCGCCCCGATGGCCAAGGGTCTGAACGACTTCGCTCCCATCGTCTCCGGCATCATGACCACCATCCACGCCTTCACCGGCGACCAGATGCCGCTCGACGGCCCGCAGCGCAAGGGCAACAAGCGTCGTTCCCGCGCCTGCTCCGAGAACATCGTCCCGAACTCCACCGGTGCCGCCAAGGCCATCGGCCTGGTTCTCCCGGAGCTCAACGGCAAGCTGATCGGTGCCGCCCAGCGCGTCCCGACGCCCACTGGCTCCCTCACCAACCTCTACGCCGTCGTTGACAAGACCGTCACCGTCGAGGAGGTCAACGCTGCCATGAAGGCCTACGCCGAGACCATCCCCGAGACCTTCGGCTACAACGAGGACGAGATCGTCTCCCGCGACATCGTCGGCGAGACCCACGGCTCCATCTTCGACGCCACCCAGACCATGGTCCAGGACCTCGGCAACGGCCAGTCCCTCGTTCAGGTCACCTCTTGGTACGACAACGAGAACTCCTACACCTCCCAGATGGTCCGCACCATCAAGTACTTCGAGAAGTTCGTCGCCTAAGTGATGCTTCCCTAGGTAGTATTTCGAGGGGCGCGGTTGCAGCTTTCGGGCCGCGGCCGCGCCCTTCTCAGTGAATCTGTCTAACAAGGAGGAAAAGCATGGCCTTTACCAAGAAGACCGTTCGCGACGCCGACGTCGACGGCAAGCGCGTCCTCATGCGCGTTGACTTCAACGTGCCCCTGAAGGATGGCGTCGTCACCGACGACACCCGCGTCCGCGCTGCCATCCCCACCATCCAGTACCTCAAGGAGCACAACGCCAAGATCATCCTGATGAGCCACCTCGGCCGTCCGGACGGCACCGGCTTCCAGCCGGAGCTCTCGCTGCGCCCCGCCGCCGAGAAGCTTGCCGAGCTCACCGGCTATGAGGTCAAGTTCGTCGAGGACACCTATGGCGAGAAGGCCGCCGAGGCCGTCGCCGCCCTCGAGCCGGGCGACATCCTGGTTCTCGAGAACGTCCGCTTCGACAAGCGCGAGAAGAAGAACGACCCCGAGATCGCCAAGCGTCTCGCTTCCTACGGCGACCTCTTCGTCCTCGACGCCTTCGGTACCGCCCACCGTGCCCAGGGCTCCGTCGTCGGCCCGGCTGCCTACCTGCCCGCCTACGCCGGCTTCCTGCTCGAGAAGGAGGTCGACACCCTGACCGGCATCTTCGCAGAGCCCGAGCGTCCCTTCGTCGCCATCGTCGGCGGCTCCAAGGTCTCCTCTAAGATCGGCGTCCTCGATCACCTGATCGACTCCGCCGACACCCTGATCATCGGTGGCGGCATGGCCTACACCTTCTTCCTCGCCCAGGGCTTGACCGTCGGTCAGTCCCTCAAGGAGGAGGACTGGGTCGAGCGCGCCGGCGAGATGCTGAAGAAGGCCGAGGAGAAGGGCGTCAAGATCCTGCTCCCGATCGACAACCGCGTTGCCGACCACTTCGGCGAGGACGCCGTCCCCGAGGTCGTTGCCTCCGACGCCATCCCCGACGACCGTGAGGGCATGGACATCGGCCCCAAGACCGAGGAGCTCTACGCCGAGGCCATCAAGGGCGCCAAGACCGTCTTCTGGAACGGCCCCATGGGCGTCTTCGAGTTCGATAACTTCGCCCATGGCACCGAGGCCGTCTGCCGCGCCGTCGCGGAGTCCGAGTGCACGTCGATCATCGGTGGCGGCGATTCCGTCGCGGCCGTCAACAAGTTCGGCCTGGCCGACAAGATGAGCTGGATCTCCACCGGTGGTGGCGCTTCCATGGAGCTCGTCGAGGGCAAGGCCCTTCCCGGAGTGGAGGCTCTTCTCGATGCGTAACCGTATGATTGCTGGCAACTGGAAGATGAACAAGACCTACACCGAGGGCGTTGCCCTGATGCAGGACCTCGCTTCCGAGCTCAAGGACGGCACCGGCGACGTCGACGTCGTCGTCTGCCCCCCGACCGTCGACCTCAAGGGCGTCTCCGCCGTCATCGACCAGGAGTCCGCTCCCGTCGCCCTCGGCGCCCAGAACGTCTACTGGGAGGAGTCCGGCGCCTTCACCGGCGAGACCGCTCCCGACATGCTGACTAACATCGGCGCGACCTACTGCATCATCGGCCACTCCGAGCGTCGCGGCTACTTCGGCGAAACCGACGAGGACATCAACAAGAAGGCCAAGGCCCTGATGGCCCACGGCATCGTGCCCATCAGCTGCTGCGGCGAGTCCCTCGAGGTCCGCGAGGCCGGCAAGCACGTCGAGTTCGTCGTCGACCAGGTCAAGAAGGACACCGAGGGCCTCGAGATCACCGACCCCTCCAAGTACGTCGTCGCCTACGAGCCCATCTGGGCCATCGGCACCGGCAAGACCGCCACTGCCGATGACGCCCAGGAGGTCTGCGGCGCCATCCGTGCCGCCCTCGCCGAGGTCTTCGGCCAGGAGACGGCCGACGGCATCCGCGTCCTGTACGGTGGCTCCGCCAAGCCCGAGAACGTCGCCGGCTTCCTCGAGAAGGACGACGTCGACGGCGCCCTCGTCGGCGGTGCCTCCCTCAAGGCCGACAGCTTCGCCGCTATGGTCAAGGCGGCCATGTAGCATGGGCGACACTGTACGCACTCCCGCCCTTCTCGTCATCATGGACGGCTGTGGCCTCGCGCCCGCCGGTCCCGAGAACGCGGTCTCGCTGGCCAAGCGTCCCTTCATCGACTCGCTTAACGAGAAGTACCCCCACACGACCCTCGGCGCCTCCGGCGAGGACGTGGGCCTTCCCGCGGGCCAGATGGGCAACTCGGAGGTCGGCCACCTCAACATCGGTGCCGGCCGCATCGTGTTCCAGTCGCTGTCGCTGGTGAACAACGCCATCAAGGACGGTTCGTTCAAGCAGAACGAGGCCATCGCCGCCGCCATGGACAAGGTCAAGGCAAACGGCTCCACGCTGCACGTCATGGGCCTCGTCTCCAACGGTGGCGTCCACTCTGAGATGGGCCACGCCGAGGCGCTGCTCGAGATGGCCGGCGAGCGCGGCCTGTCCCGCGTTCGCATCGACGCCTTCACCGACGGACGCGACGTCCCGACACAGTCCGGCGCCGGCTTCATGCGCGACCTCCAGGCCTTCTGCGAGAAGGTCTCCGAGAAGTACGGCAACGACACCGCCATCGCGACGGTCGCCGGCCGCTACTACGGCATGGACCGCGACAACCGCTGGGATCGCGAGCAGCTTGCCTACGACGCCATCGTCTCTGGCAAGGGTGTCAGCGCCACCAGCGCCGAGCAGGGCCTTCTCGACTACTATGCCGAGGACCCGCGCGGCGATGAGTTCGTCAAGCCGTTCGTGCTCGACGCCACCGGCGTCAACGACGGTGATGCCGTGATTTTCTTCAACTTCCGCCCGGACCGCGCCCGCGAGATGACCCGCGCCATGACCGAGGACGACTTCGACGGCTTCGAGCGCACCAAGCAGCCCAAGCTTGCCGACTTCGTCACCATGACCGAGTACGACGACTCGTTCGACGTGCACGTGGCCTTCCCCAAGACCGTGCCCGCCAACGTGCTTGCCGACGTCCTGGCCGACTGTGGCCTCAAGCAGCTCCACACCGCCGAGACCGAGAAGTACGCGCACGTCACGTTCTTCCTCAATGGCGGCGTCGAGGAGCCCAAGGCCAACGAGACGCGCGTCCTCATCCCGTCGCCCAAGGTCGCCACGTACGACCTCAAGCCCGAGATGAGCGAGCCCGAGGTCACCGAGAAGCTCGTCGAGGCCATCAACGACGATGCCGCCGACTTCTACGTGGTCAACTACGCCAACTGCGACATGGTGGGCCACACCGGTGTCGTCGAGGCTGCCACCAAGGCCTGCGAGGCCGTCGACGACGGCCTTTCCAAGGTCATCCCGGCCATCCTGGCCAAGGGCGGCTTCGCGTTGATCACCGCCGACCACGGCAACGCGGACCACATGTACGACGTCGTGGACGGCAAGGAGAAGCCCTTCACCGCCCACACGACCAACCGCGTGCCGTTGATCGTTGTCGACGACAAGCCGGTCGAGCTTGCCGGCATCGAGGACGGTCGCCTGTCCGACATCGCTCCCACCATTCTCGCGATGATGGGCGTCGATCGTCCGGCCGAGATGACGGGTAGGGTTCTCGTCAAGGAGTAGCCATCAGGCCGCCCTTTGTGATAACCTCATTCGTTGTCGTGTGAAGCACCGAGTGACCCGCATCGCACGAGCGGTGCGGGTCACTTCTTGTAAAGGAGTCATCTACCGTGAGCCCGCTCAACATCATCCTGCTCATCATCTGGGCGCTTTCCTGCGTGTCCCTGATCATCCTCGTCCTCATGCACTCTGGTAAGGGCACGGGCGTCTCCGACATGATCGCGTCCTCGATGTACAACTCGGCCGCCGGCTCGGGCGTCTGGGAGCGCAACCTGGATCGCCTCACGGTCATTGCCGCCACCATTTTCGCGGCGACCATTTTGGTCTTCATGCTCACCTACCCGCTGGGCACCATCTAAGTTTTTTACGACTTCCCAGCTTAGGGCCTGCATGCTTGCGAGAGGTGCTTAATGCACCGTTGGTTTCTCGTCAAGTTATGCAACATAATGGAAACAAACGGACGCGTTCCCCGTCTTTGGGGGCGTGTCCGTTATATTTCGGTTGCAAAAAAGGTGCGAAACGATAACAATTTCATTAAAGCGTTGTGCTCGGGGTCTTCCCGGGCATGCGTCGCGTCGAGTGGGGGAGAGGGCAAACCGGTTGCTCCCCCCGCCCGGACACGAAGGAGGAAATATGGCTGAGAACCTCGTCATGGGTCGTCGCACCTTCATCAAGGGCAGCCTGGCCGCCAGCGCGCTGGCCGCTCTCGCCGCCTGCGGAAAGAATAATGGCTCTGGCGCCGCCAAGGTGATGAAGTACTACATCAACGAGCCCGTCTCCATCGACCCCTATAACCTGCAGGAGTCCGAGGGCACTGCTGTCGGCCACCTTCTGTTCAGGTCCCTCTATTCCTGGGATTATGACAAGGGCGAGGCCGTTCCCTGCGCTGCCAAGGACGTCAAGATTTCCGACGATGGCAAGGTCTATACCTTTGAGCTCGTGGACGCCAAGTTCCACAACGGCGACAAGGTCGACGCCGAGTCCTTCAAGCGCGGCTGGCAGCGTCTTGCCGATCCGACCATGGCCACCCCTGGTGACATCGGCTACCACCTTGCCCCTGTCGCTGGCTATGATGAGTTCGTCGCCAAGAAGGCCAAGGATATCTCTGGTCTCGTTGCCGTCGACGACACTCACTTCGAGGTCACGCTGACCGCCCCCATGGCCGACTTCCTGGCCGTCTGCTGCCACCCGGGCCTTGCCCCCGTGCCGCAGGCTGCCATTGATGATCCCGACGCCTTCCTGCTCGCCCCGATTGGCAACGGCCCGTTCATGATGGACGGCAAGTGGGAGTCTGGCAAGCACATCAACTTGAAGCGCTTCGAGGACTACTTCGGCGAGGCCCCCAAGATCGACGCCGTCAACTTCTCCATCCAGAAGGACCCGAAGACGGCTTACAGCGAGTTCGAGGCCGGCAACATGGACTTCTGCATGGTTCCCACCGGTCAGCTCTCCGAGGCTAAGAAGAAGTACGGCGAGTCCGAGGATGGCTACACCATCACCCCGGGCAAGCAGGTCATCACTGGCGCCGAGGCCTCTGTGTACTACCTGATCCCGAACCTCGAGAACAAGGTCATGGCCAACAAGGACCTGCGTCACGCGATCTCCCTGGCCATCGACCGCCAGAACATCGTTGACACCCTGTTCGAGGGCTCCCGCACTCCGGCAAACTGCATCTTCCCGCCGGTCATCGACGAGGATGACTCCAACATCTGGGAGTACGCGCCTGCCAAGCCCGACTATGAGAGGGCCAAGAAGATCATCAAGGACGCTGGCCTCGAGGGCACCGAGATCACCCTCAACTACAACTCTGGTGGTGGCCACGAGGACATCATGTCCATCGTCCAGGGTGACCTCGAGAAGATCGGCCTCAAGGTGAAGCAGAGCGCCGAGGAGTGGGCTTCCTACCTGTCCCACCTCGACGATGGCTCCTTCATGCTCGGCCGCATGGGCTGGGTTGCCGACTACTCGACCATGGATAACTTCATCTACCCGAACTTCTTCTCCACGGCTGACAACAACTATCAGCACTACAAGAACGCTGATATCGACAAGGCCATCCTCGATGCCCGTCAGATCGAGGACGACGACGAGCGCCGTGACGCCTACCGCAAGATCAACGCCACCCTCGCCGAAGACCTGCCCGTCATCCCCATCATGTTCTACGGCCACACCCACATCGGCTCCGAGCGCGTTTCCACGCTCTACGTCGATCCGCAGTACGTCGCCCACGTCGACACCGCTGACATGACCGCCTAATCAAATGCGGCGAGTCCCGTGGTGGGGACGAGCTGATTTAGCGTTTTGTGCGGGGTGCCGACCGCAGTCGGCACCCCGCTTTGGTTTACCTCACCGTGTCATCCTTCCCGTTCGGCTTGTATCAAGCGGGAAGGATGGCACAGTGGGTTATAGTTATCATTTGTCCCTTGCCCATTTCGGTGGTGTTACGCCCGTGTACCACGTAAGGCATCGGACCGTATCTGTTGGACGAACAAGGGGATTTCTTTCATGGGAAAGTACATTCTCAAGCGAGTTCTCCAGTTCATACCCGTGTTCCTGGGTGTGACGATCATCCTGTTCGCGTTGGAGAACGTCGTTCCGGGCGACCCCATCAGGCTCATGGCGGGCGAGAAGAAGCTCGACGCCGCCACTGAGCTCAACCTGAGGGTCGCCTACCACCTCGTCGAGACCGACGATTCCGGCCAGGTCATCTATGACGAGGCCGGCAAGCCTGTCGAGACGCCGATGTGGAAGCGCTACGTCATGTACGTTGGCGGCCTTCTGCAGGGCGACCTCGGCACCTCCTACCAGCGCAAGGGTCAGGCGGTTTCGCAGATCCTCGCCGAGAAGTACCCGTACACGATCAAGCTTGCCGTCGTGGCCATCCTGCTGGAGGCGGTGGTGGGCATCGGAGCGGGAATGATCTCGGCAATCAAGCGCTTCTCCTTCTGGGACATCCTCGTCACGCTCGTGACCTCGATCCTGGTCGCAATGCCCGCGTTCTGGTTGGGAATGCTGTTGCAGCTATTCTTCGGCGTATTCCTCAAGAACGTCACGGGCGGTGCGTTCTACCTTCCCATCTCCGGCGCCGGCGGGCAGTACGCCGAGTTCCAGGATTGGGTCTACTACATCCTTCCCGCGATCACCCTCGCTGCCGTCTCGACGGCCTACACCGCGCGCATCATGCGCTCGCAGCTGCTTGAGGTCCTCAACCAGGACTACATCCGCACCGCGCGCGCCAAGGGCCTCTCGCGTCGCAGCGTCATCTTGCACCACGCCCTCAAGAACGCCCTCATCCCGGTCGTCACCTACATCGGCCTGGACTTCGGCGGCATGATGGCGGGCGCCATCCTCACGGAGACGGTCTTCAACTGGCCCGGCGTCGGCTACGAGACCTATCGCGCGATCACCTCGCGCGACTGGCCCATCGTCCTGGGTTCGGTTACCGTCATCGTCGTCCTCGTCATGGTCATCAACCTGCTCGTTGATATCAGCTACGCGCTCCTCGATCCTCGCATCAGGTACGGCGCTTCCAGTGACGAGGGCTAGGGGAGGCACCATGGATCAGAACAACACCACGCCCGAGCAGTCCTTTGACGAGAAGCTCAACGCCAAGTCTGCCGAGAAGGACGTCAAGTCGGGCGCCGCGTCGCGTACCCTTTGGAGCGACGCCTGGAAGCGCCTCAAGCGCAACAAGCTCGCGATGGCCGGTCTCATCTGGATCATCTTCATGGTTCTGGTGGCCCTTACGGCCGACCTGTGGGTCCCGCAGACCCTGGGCAGCCCCACCGCCATCGATTCCGCGACGATGACCGCCAACTCGAGGCTCCCGCCATCGATGGAGCACCCGTTCGGCACCGATACCCTCGGCCGTGACGTCCTGTGCCGCGTTGTCTACGGCGCGCGCATCTCGCTGGCCGTCGGTCTTCTCGCCACTGCCATCTCGACCGTCATCGGTCTCGTGATGGGCGCCCTGGCTGCCTACTACGGCGGCATCTGGGACACGATCATCATGCGCCTTGCCGACATCTTCCTGGCGTTCCCGTATACCCTGTTCGTCATCGCCATGCTGGCGGTCATCGGGCCGGGCATCCAGAACGTCTTCATCGCCATCGGCATCCTCGGCTGGCCGTCCATCGCCCGCGTCTTCCGCTCGGCGATCCTCTCCGTCAAGGAGAACGACTATGTCGACGCCGCGCGCGCCATGGGCGCCTCCGACGCCCGCATCATCGCGCGTCACATCTTCCCGAACTCGGTCGCGTCGATCATCGTGTACGCCACGATGAACATCGGCGGCGCCATCCTCACCGAGAGCGCCCTGTCCTTCCTGGGCATGGGTGTCGTCCCGCCCGACCCCTCCTGGGGCATCATGATCTCGGACGGCGAGACCTACCTCGCCACCCAGCCTTGGCTGATGATCATGCCTGGCATCGCTATTCTCACCACCGTGCTTGCGTTCACGCTCCTGGGCGACGGCCTGCGCGACGCACTCGACGTCAAGATGAAGGACGCTTGATATGGCTAGAAAGAATGACGAGAAGTGGGTGGACCTCAAGAGCCAGCCGGTTCCCGAGGGCCAGCACCTGCTCGAGGTCGACGACCTCAAGATGTACTTCCACACCCAGGACGGCGTCGTCAAGGCCGTCAATGGCGTGAGCTACACGCTCGACCGCGGCGAGACCCTTGGTGTCGTTGGCGAGTCCGGCTCCGGCAAGTCGGTGACCTCGCTCACCATCATGGGCCTCATCGACATGCCCCCGGGACGCATCGAGGGCGGCGACGTCCGTTACCGTGGCAAGTCCCTGCTCAAGATGAGCGAGCACGAGCTCGAGCACGTTCGTGGCAACGACATCGCCATGATCTTCCAGGACCCCATGACCTCGCTGAACCCGGTCTACACCATCGGTCGTCAGCTTGGTGAGGGCCTGCGCCTGCACCGCGGCTACTCCAAGGAGCAGGCCACGAAGCGCGCCATCGAGCTGCTGGACATGGTCGGCATCCCCAACGCAGCCGAGCGCGTCAAGAGCTACCCGCACGAGTTCTCCGGCGGCATGCGCCAACGCGTCATGATTGCCATGGCCCTTGCCTGCGACCCCGACATCCTGATCGCCGACGAGCCCACCACGGCCCTCGACGTCACGATCCAGGCGCAGATCATCGAGCTCATGCAGGAGATGCAGCAGAAGAACGGCAACGCCATCATCATGATCACGCACGACCTCGGCGTCGTCGCCGACATCGCCGACAAGATCATGGTCATGTACGCCGGCCAGCCCGTCGAGTTCGGCACCGCCGACGAGATCTTCTACGAGTCGCTCCACCCCTACACCTGGGGCCTCACGCGCTCGATCCCCGATCCCGTCGTGGACAGCAAGCGCCCCCTCACGCCAATCAAGGGCAACCCGCCCTCGCTGGTCAACGTTCCCGAGGGATGCCCGTTCTCGCCCCGCTGCCCCTACGCGTGCGAGCGCTGCCGCACCGAGAAGCCCGAGCTTTACGTCACCGAGAGCGGTCACTATTCCCGCTGCCACTTTGCTGGCGACGCGGACTTCGTGGCCAAGAATGCGCCCCACACCTCGCGCACTAAGGGAGGGGAGGCCTAAATGGCAACCAACGACGAGCGCCAGCCGCTGCTTCACGTCGAGAACCTCTGCAAGGAGTTCCCCGTCGAGAAGGGCTTTCTGGCGAGCCGCATGAGCAAGCAGGCCGTTCACGCGGTCAACAACGTCTCCTTCGACATCTACCCCGGCGAGACCTTCGGCCTGGTCGGCGAGTCCGGCTGCGGCAAGTCCACCACGGGTCGCTGCATCATGCGCCTGACCCGCCCGACCTCGGGCAAGGTCGTCTTTGACGGCAAGGACGTCTCCAAGATGAACAAGCGCGAGCTCAAGGCCATGCGCCGTGACGTGCAGTTCATCTTCCAGGATCCATATGCGTCGCTCAACCCGCGCATGACCATCGGCGAGATCGTCTCCGAGCCCCTGGTCATCCACAACGTCATGCCCGACAAGGCCGATCGCATGCGCCTCGTTCGCGAGCTTCTCGACGTCGTGGGACTCAACCCCGAGCACATCAACCGCTACCCGCACGAGTTCTCGGGCGGCCAGCGCCAGCGCGTCGGCATCGCTCGCGCCTTCGCGCTCAAGCCGAAGCTGATCATCTGCGACGAGCCCGTCTCGGCACTTGACGTGTCGATTCAGGCGCAGGTCCTCAACCTGCTGGGCGACCTGCAGAAGCAGTACGGCACCGCGTACCTGTTCATCGCGCACGACCTCTCCGTCGTCCAGCACATCTCCGACCGTGTCGCAGTCATGTACCTGGGCAACATGATGGAGTACTCCGACTGGAAGTCGCTGTACGCCGAGCCGATGCACCCGTACACGCAGTCGTTGCTGTCCGCCGTCCCCGTTCCGGACCCTGACATCCAGCGCAGCCGCAAGCGCATCATCCTGAAGGGCGATCCCCCCTCGCCGATCAACCCGCCGAGTGGCTGCCCGTTCCACACGCGCTGCCCGATCGCGCGCGAGGAGTGCTCGAAGGACCCCATGCCCGAGCTGCGCCAGATGGCCGAGGGCCACTACTGTGCGTGCCACTTCGCCGAGGTCAACCCGATCAAGGACAGCTCCGTCGAGCTCTAGTCCTTCTCGGTAGGGCGTAGGTCGGGCGCGAACGGTTGCCCCATGGCGAGAAGTTTGCACGGCTTGTAAGCCCTTTACCAGGCATTTCCCTTTTGCCCCGACCGAATTTGCGGTCGGGGCAAAATTTTTTCAAATTGTGGGTTGCGTCGCCGTCCCGTTTTGTTAATATTCTCCTTGCTGCGCACGTCGGAGTGGCGGAATTGGCAGACGCGCTAGCTTGAGGTGCTAGTGACCGCTTTAGGTCATGCGGGTTCAAGTCCCGCCTCCGACACCAGCGTAGACAACGCTTACAGCCCCAAAAGGGGCTGTTTTCGTATAGAGGGGGAGTGCCCATGGCACGCGATCGCTCGATCCAGCGCGTCGACGGCATCGGACGCCGCAGTCTGCCTGGCACCCTTACCAGGCTGATGGAGCTCACCTCCGACGGCGTCGTGGTCCTCGACGGCGACGGCGTCGTCATCCACACGAACGAGCGCGCCTCGCGTCTTCTGTGCAACGGGGAGGACTGCTCCGGCCGTGCGGTGGCGGACCTGCTGTCCGCCTGTGACGAGGCACACACGACCCCCGGCGAGCTTCCCTTCCCCTGCGATGGCACCCGTGTCGCGGTGGCCACCCGCGCCTGCGAGTCCCCCGTGCGCCTTCTTGCCCGCTGCGACACCGTGAGCGCCCCGGGCACCACGCTTCTTCTCGTCCTGAGCCCGCTTGCCGACGCCGCGCCGAGCTCCTTGGACCGCGACGGCCTCATGGACGAGCTCAGCCGCGCCAACAGGCGCCTCACGGGCATCCTGCGCATTGTGCTCGGCACGATTGACACCCAGGACATGGCCGTCCTTCTCGACCGCGTGCTCGAGGAGCTGGCATCCACCATGGGTGCCGACGGCTCCGTCTGCTACCTCGCCGCGAGCGACGGCTTCCGCCTGCGCGGAGTCACCGGCTCCATGGAGGGGGAGCGCGTACCGAACTACCTCGCGTTCGGTCGTGGCATCGAGACCATGGCCGTCACGGCCGGGCATGCCCTGCGCCTGCACGTCGTTGCCCCGACCCCCGACGAGCTTCGTCGCGGCAGGCTTTCAACCCGTCTCGTTGCCGACGAGGAGACCGGCGAGCGCCGCCGCGTGGATGCCGCGATGCTGCCGCCCTTCTCGAGCGCAATATGTCTTCCCGTGTGGTTCGGCGGCCACGTCATCGCCCTGATCATGGTCGGCTGGGCCGCCCCGCGCCCGCTCTCGCGCGACGACGCGCGGCTTCTGGACGCCGTGGGACAGTACCTGTCGACCCAGCTCATGGGGGCGATCACGTCGCTGCGGGCCCAGCGCTCCGCCGACCTCGACCATGCCGCGGCCGCCCTCCACGACGAGTTGGCCACGCTCGACGAGCTCACCGACGACAACGTCCTCGCTGCCGTGGGCCGTGCGTTCGCGGCCCTGGGGTCGTCCCTCGTCCGTGTCGCTGTCGAGAAGGACGGCGAGCTCGTGGCGCTTTCCGGGCGTGCCGACGACGGTCTGGACGAGGTCGGCCTCGGCGTCACCGCCGAGCTTGCCTGTGGCCCCGCGATGGAGGAGGGCGTCGGCGTGGTGGACGTCTCGCCGTTCAGTGGCGCCACGACCGTCTCGGATGCCCTGGAGGCCGCCCAGATGCCCTGTGTGGGCGCCCTGTTGGCCCTGGAGGGCATCAGTGGCTCCTGGGGCAGCGACGCGGCGTCCGACGCCTCTTTGGCCCGCACGGGCACCCGTACGCCCCCTGGCGGTGTCTCGCGCGTGGACGTGGTGTGCGTGCTCGAGCTCCGCGAGGCCGAGTCCGAGCCCGCCGACGACATCGAGCTCGCCTTCGTCCGCCGCGTGGGAGAGATCGTGCGCGATGCCGTCTTCGGGCAGCGCAGCCGCAGGCAGGACAAGCGCATCGCGCAGGCGCTGCAGCTTGGCATGCGAAACGAGCTGCAGGAGGTCCCGGGCATCGACGCCGACGCGATCTACTCTTCCGCCACGGCAGAGGCCTTCGTTGGCGGCGACTTCTACGATCTGATCCGCCTTCCCGGCAGGCGTGCCTGCGTCATCATGGGCGACGTCTCCGGCAAGGGCGTCGAGGCCGCCTCGGTCTCGGCCGCGGTCAAGACGGCCCTGGGCGCCTATGCCTGGCAGGGGATCTCGCCCGCCCGTATGGTCCGCACGCTCAACCGGTTCCTGTTGGGCTTCTCGCGCCTGGAGACCTTCGCCACGATGTTCGTCGGCTTGGTCGACCTGGACACCCTGACGCTCACGTACTGCTCGGCGGGGCACCCGCCCGCGCTGTTGGTGCGCTCGTCCGGTCGCGTGCTGGAGCTTCTGGACGTGCAGTCTGGCGTCGTGGGTGCCTTCGAGGAGATGCGCTACCGCGACGGCAGGGTGGCCCTCACCGCGGGCGACACGCTGCTTCTGTACACCGACGGCACGACCGAGGCGCGCGACCCGGCGGGCGCCTTCTTCGGCGAGAGGGGCCTGCGCGAGGCCGTGCTCGCCGAGTGCGCCGCCGGCGTGCCCGACGACCTTCTCAACAGGCTCCTGGGCCGTCTGGATGCCTTCACGGCGCGCAACCTGGAGGACGACGTCGCCATGGTCCGACTCACCTTCGCTGCCGAGAAGGACGCGGCCTCGCGGCCCTTCTCGGCATAGGGCTGACCGACGGGCACGGGCCGACCGACGGGCGCAACCGCGCGTTTGGGGGTATCCGCGCGTTTGGGGGTATGCGGCCCGCGCGTCTGGGAATAACGCACGGTATGGCTAGAGTCCCGAACATAGTCTGCCTGCCGGTGCACGGCGACCTCAACGTGGTCACGGCGCCCCGCCTTCGCACGAGCGTCGAGTCGCTCGTCGACGGCGGCTGTCGCCGCGTGATTCTCAACATGTCCGAGGTCGAGTACGTGGACTCCGCCGGGATGGGCGCGCTGTTCCTCATGACGAGGCACATGCGCCGGCTGGGCGGGGTCCTTTCGCTGGACAACGTCTCCGAGCCCGTCTACCGCGCCCTGTGCATCGCCTGTGTGGTGGACGTGATTCCCGTGCGCGAGGCACAGCGGCGGCTCCCCGTGCCCGTCCTGGACCCCTCGGTGCGACCCGTGTGGCAACGCTCGCTGCGCGTGGACCCCAAGCGCCTGTCCGACGCGCGCCGTTGGGTCGAGTGCCTTCTTGGACGGACCAACCTTAGCGCCGACGAGGTCTTCGACCTGACGCTTGCCTGTGGCGAGGCACTGGGCAACGCCATCGACCACGCGTGCCCGCAGGCTGGCGACGACGGCGTCTTCGTCATGCTGGCGTGCTATCCCGACCGCTTGACCTGCGAGGTCAGCGATTGCGGTCGTGGCTACGAGCTTGCGCAGGGACAGGAGGCCGTCTCGGAGTGCGCCTGCGAGGAGCGTGGTCGCGGCATCCAGCTGATGCGCCTTCTGGCCGACTCCGTCTCGATCGAGCGCAAGTCGGCGGGCCATGGCACCGTCGTGCGTCTGGTCAAGCTCCTCCAGCAGGCGGGCGCCGAGGCCGTCTCCGCCAGGTAAAAAGGCGACGCCGTCCACATGGGACGACGCCGCCGAGAAGTGCGTGCGTGTCGCGACCGCACCGCGCGGTCGCCTGACGCCGATCGTTAGAAGAGCAGGCCAATCAGGGAAGCCATGACGCCGCCGAGGACCATGGTGGCGGGAAGCGTCACGAACCACGACGCGATGATCTTGCCCGCGACGCCCCAGCGGACGGCGGACTTGTTCTTGGCGCTGCCGGCGCCCATGATCGCGCAGGTGATGACCTGGGTCGTCGAGACGGGCGCGCCCAGGGCGGTCATGGTCTCGATCGCGATGGCCGAGGAGGTCTCGGACACGAAGCCGATGACGGGCTCGAGCTTGGTCACGCCGGAGCCGACGGTCTTCATGATGCGCTGGCCGCCGACCGAGGTACCGATGGCCATGGTCACGGCGCAGAAGATCTTTACCCACGTCGGGACGTCGGAGCCCACGGCCAAATCGCCTGCGGCGATAAGGGCAAGGGTGATGATGCCCATGGTCTTCTGGGCGTCGTTGTTGCCGTGCGAGTACGCCATGAACGCCGAGGACGCGATCTGTGCCTTGTGGAAGAACCCGTTGGCGTTGTGGGGCGTCCAGTTGGCAAAGAGCTCGAACACGACGCGCATGAAGAAGAATCCCAGCGCCATGCCGATGAGCGGCGACGTGAACAGCGGGATGATGACCTTCTCGACAATGTTCGACCAGATGACGTGCTGCGTGGTGCCCGTAAAGACGACCGTGGCGCCGACCAGGCTGCCGATAAGTGCGTGCGAGCTGGAGGAGGGGATGCCCTTCCACCAGGTGAAGAGGTCCCACGCGATGGCGCCGAGAAGGGCGGCCAGGATGACGTAGAGGTCGAGCTGGATGTTGACCAGACCATGTGCGACCGTCATGGCGACCTTGTCGGAGACCATGGCGCCGATGAAGTTCATGAACGCCGACATCACGATGGCGCGCTTCGGGGTGAGGGCCCGCGTGTAGACGGTCGTGGCGATGGCGTTGGCCGTGTCGTGGAAGCCGTTGATGAACTCGAAGCAGAAGGCGGCGACGAGAACGGCTATGAGCAGCGAGCTAAGCATTCTTCATTACCACGCCGCTGACCGCGTTGGCGACGTTCTTGCAGGCATCCAGGGCGTGCTCCTGCTTGCTCAGCAGCTCGCGCCACTTGACGACCTCAAGCGTGTCGAGGTCCTCCCTGAACAGCTTGGCGAGCGCCTGGCGGTAGACGACGTCGCCCCTGTCCTCGATGTCGTTCACGCGGAGGGCGTGCTCGTCGACGGTCTTGTCCTTCTTGAAGTTGGGGAAGGCCTCGAACATCAGGTCGAGCTCGCGGACGGCCTCCAGCGCGAGGTCGCACATGGTGATGGCATCCTCACGCATCTCGGTCACCTGGTAAAGCTCGAAGCGGGCGGAGACGCCCTCCATGTTGTCGATGACCTCGTCCATCTCGCGGGCGATCGCGGCGATGTCCTCGCGGTCGAACGGGGTGATGAAGGAGGTGTTCAGCTCGGTGAAAATCGAGCGGACGCAGTTGTCGCCCGCAACCTCGTAGTCCTTCAGCAGAGAGATCTGGTACGCCGAGTCGGGGTAGTCGTGCACGAGCTTGGAGTAAGTCTCACCTGCCTCGAGGATCTTGGTCGAGAACTCCTTGAACAGGCGGTAGAAGACATCCTCCCGCTGCTTTACACGGCTCAGTGGCATGCGTATTCCTCTCAACGGCGCCGGGTTTGCGTGCATCGACGCGCCAACACATCCATGGTAATGATTGTCGTGGGAAATTGTAACGAACAAGTAAGAAACTCCGACGTCAGACGGCAGCGCTTACGTTCGCCTTACAAAGGGCGCGCCCGCACCGATGTAGTGGGGTGCGGGCGCGCATCTTGAGAGGGTCTGCCAGGGTGGCATGTCTGACTTTGCCTGTTATGCGGCACCCATCATGGTGCGGGCGGCGCCGTCCTCCGGGTTGTCGCGGTAGTACTTGCGGACGTGCTCGGCCGCCTCGCCGAGAAGGGCGCCGGGGCGAACGACCTGAAGCAGGCCGAATGCGGCGATCGCGACGCCGCAGAGCAGCACGACGATGGCATCGACGGAGAAGCTCGTGTCGCACAGCCAGCCTCCGATGAGGGCGAAGGGCGCTCCCAGGACGATCAGCGCGACGCCGGTGCTCCTAAGGCTGGCCGTTGCTGCGAGGTTTGTGGTGTTGGTCTCGTTGGCGCTCATGACGTGCCTCCTTGCGGTGATGCCGTGGGACCCGTGTCCCTCGGCCGTTGCTCGCCATGGAGTTTGCCCCGCGAATCGGCGCGGAAGGCCTTCGCCGGCAAGGCCTGAGCCAAGCATTACGTAAGGTCATGTGGGCTCTTTACAATCCTGCCGCGCGCATGCGGACGCTTGACGGTCATTTGCCGACCCCGTTTCGTCCAAGATCGCCCCCTGCTCTGATATCGTTTTCAAGTACCACTCAGTCGCATTGGGCCGCGGCTCCGCTCGAGCCCCCCCATGTCGACCACGACACGCGCCGTTTGGCGTCGGACGTCGAACAACGTGAGAGGAGCTCACCTTGGTGAGTAGCAAAGACGATATGGATGGTGGCTGTAGCGCCCCCGAGAAGTGCCTGACGGCCCGTACGCGCCGTGGCTGTCGCATGTGCCGTGGGGTGCGTGGTGCCTGCGGTGCGCTGGGCATCGTGCTCGCGGCACTTCTCGGCAGCTTGGGTCTTTTGGGGCCGTTTGGCCTCGCCGCCCGCCCGGCGCTTGCCGCGGGGCTGGTCGACCGTCATGCGGAGTGCACGCTGACGATCCATGCGTCGTTCGGTGACGGTGGTTCGATGGCGATTCCGAACATGACGCTGGACCTGTACCCGGTGGCGACCCTGGACGAGTCGTCGAACCTGCGCCTGATGGACGACTACGCGGGTAGCGGGGTCAACCTGGGGTCGATCTCGCTTGCGAGCGATTGGGACTCCTCGGCGGCAACCCTTCTGACCTGGGTGGGGGAGAACAACATCGCCCCCATGCGCGGGGCCGTGACCGACGCCGACGGCATCGCGCGCTTTACGGGCCTGGAGTCCGGTGTCTATCTGGTGAGCGGGCGCCCCGTGAAGATGGGCGGCCACACGTATGCCCCGGCGGCCTATCTGGTGGGCGTGCCCAACCTCTCGGACGACGAATGGTCCTACGACATCGTGAGCGAGTGCGAGGTCGCGGAGGTCGACGTCGTGCCGTATGGCTCGGCGCCGAAGGGCGGCACAGGGCTGTCCGACGCGCTTGCGGGGGTCAGCCCGTTTGTCGTCGGCGCGGTTGCCCTTGGCGGCGTGGCGGCGGTTGTCCTGGTCGCGTCCGTGGTGAGCCTGCACAAGAGGTAAGACGCGGCGGTGGCGCGGGCCGTGGCGGCGCGGGCCGCGGGTCGGTGTGGCCGCGCGCGAATGGCAGCGAGTTAGACGAAGAAGGGCCCGCACGTCACGCGACGTGCGGGCCCTATGCACTTGCCGGCCGCGGGCCGGTCGGGAGGCTACTTCTCCAGGCCGGTCTCGCTGGCGGGCAGCGGCTTCTTCCAGAAGGACAGGATCAGGCAGCCGATGACGGAGCCGACGAGGCAGGCGGCGAGCCACATGAGCGGGTTGCCGATGACGGCGCTGACCCAGGCGCCGCCGTGCGGGGCGGGGCTGGTGCAGCCGAAGGCCGCGGACAGGCCGCCGGCGATGGCGGAGCCGACGATGCAGCTGGGCAGGACGTGGCCGGGGTCGGCGGCGGCGAACGGGATGGCGCCCTCGGAGATGAACGACAGGCCCATGATGTAGTTCACCAGGCCGGCGTTGCGGTCGGTCTTGGACCAGCGGTTCTTGAAGAACGTGGTGGACAGGGCGATGACCAGGGGCGGGACCATGCCGCCGACCATGACGGAGGCCATGATGACCTGGCCGGTGGTGCCCAGGCCGCTCGCGGGGTCGAGGGCGGCGGTGCCGAAGACGTAGGCGGCCTTGTTGAACGGGCCGCCCATGTCGACGGACATCATGCCGCCGAGCACGAGGCCCAGGACCACGATGTTGCTCGTGCCGAGGCCCGCGAGGAAGCCGTTGAGCGCGGTGTTGATCGCGGCGAAGACCGGGTTGAGGGCGAGCATGGCGACGCCGATGGCAAGCGTGCCCAGCACGGGGTAGATGAGCATCGGCTTGATGCCCTCGAGCGAGCTCGGGAGCCTGTCGCAGGCGCGCTCGATGCCCAGGGTCAGGTAGCCCGCGGCGAAGCCGGCGAACAGGGCCGCGATGAAGCCGCCGGAGACGAGCGCGGAGGCGTCAAGCGTTCCCAGGTAGGCAAAGTCGTAGCCGGCCTTGGCGAACAGGCCGCCGACGAAGCCAGGGGCAAGGCCGGGACGGTCGGCGATCGAGCTGGCGATGTAGCCGGCCAGGATCGGCAGCATCAGGCCGAAGGCCTCGCCGCCGATGGTCTTGAACAGGGCGGCAGCCGGGATCGAGGAGCCGTAGGCCGAGGTACCCAGGCCGGGCTGGTCGACCAGGAAGGCGATGGCGGTGAGGATGCCGCCGCCGATCACGAACGGCAGCATGTGGCTGACGCCGTTCATGAGGTGCTTGTAGATGGTGTGCCAGACGGAGTCGCCCTCGACCGCGGCAGGGGCGCCGTTCTGGGCGGACTTGCCGGCGGAGTGGATCGGGGCCTCGCCGTTGAGCACGATGTCGATCAGGCGCTCGGGCTCGTTGATACCGGCGGAGACGTTGGTCACGTAGACGGGCTTGCCGTCGAAGCGGGACAGGTCGACGTTCTTGTCGGCGGCGATGACGATGCCCTTGCAGTGGGCGATCTCGTCGGCGGTCAGGATGTTCTTGGCGCCCGCGGAGCCCTGGGTCTCGGCCTTGAGCTTGACGCCCTTCTCGGCAGCCTTCTTCTCGAGGTTCTCGGCGGCCATGTAGGTGTGGGCGATGCCGGTCGGGCAGGCGGTGATGGCCAGGACCTCGGGCCACTCGGACTCGGACGTCTTGGGGGCGGCAGCGGCCTGGGCCTTGGCGGCGTCGGCGGCGTCACGCTCGGCCTCGGCGGCGTCGATCGCGGCGAGGAACTCCTCGGGGGTCTTGGCGGCGCGCAGCCTGGCCGCGAAGTCCTCGTGCATGAGAAGGGCGGAGAGCTTGGCCAGCATCTCCAGGTGGACGTTGTTCTCGCCCTCGGGGGCGGCGATGGCAAAGACCAGGTCGCAGGGCTCGCCGTCGGGCGAGTTCCAGTCGACGCCGCCGGGGATGGTCATCGCGGCGAGGCCAGCCTTGGCGACGGCGGCGACCTTTGCGTGGGGGATGGCGATGCCGTCGCCCACGGCGGTGGAGAAATCCTTCTCGCGGGCAAGGACGCCCTGCTTGTAGCCCTCGGCGTCGGTCACGTTGCCGGCGGCGACGTGCAGTGCGACGAGCTGGTCGATGGCGTCGGCCTGGGAGGCGACGTCAGCGCCGACCACGATCGCGTTCGACCCGAGAAGGTCGGTGATCTTCATGTCTGCTCCTAACTGATGTCGTTGTACGTGCGGTGACTTAACTTGCAGCTAGCTATCTCACGTCACGGGCGTCCCCGCGACGCTGGTGCCTGTGGTTGCGCGCCGCGGCGCTAGATCGTGGCGAGAAGCGCCTCGACCTCGGGGCGGGTCGCCAGCTCCTCGGAGAAGGCGCTGGCCGAGCCGGTGCAAAGGCCCATGCGGAAGGCGCTGGCGGCGTCGGAGGTCTCCAGCCAGCCGGCGACGAAGCCGGCGACCATAGAGTCGCCCGCGCCGACGGAGTTGACGACGGTGCCCTTGGGAGCCTCGCTCATCGAGACCTCGCCCTTCTCGGAGACGAACACCGCGCCCTCGCCGGCCATGGAGACCAGCACGTTGCGCGCACCCCTCTCCTGAAGCCTCTTGGCGTAGGGGACGACCTCGTCGCGGGTTGTCAGCTCGACGCCGAAGATCTCGCCGAGCTCGTGGTTGTTGGGCTTGATGAGGAAGGGGTGGTAGGGAAGGACGTTGACGAGAAGGTCGCGCGTGGCGTCGACGATCACCTCGACACCACGTCCCTCCATGCGGGACAGGATGCGCTCGTACATGTCGGCCGGAAGGCTTGCGGGGACGCTGCCGGAGACGACCAGGACGTCGCCTTCGACCAGGCGGTCGAGCTGGGCGAACAGCGCGTCGATGTCGGCGGGGCTGATGTCGGGGCCAAGGCCGTTGATCTCGGTCTCCTCGTGGGACTTGACCTTGACGTTGATGCGGCTCATGCCGGCGACGTCGATGAAGTTGGAGCGGATGCCCGCCTGGCCGAGCCTGCGCTCGATCTCGCGGCCGGTGAAGCCTGCCATGAAGCCCAGGGCGCACGAGTCGTGGCCGAGGTTCTTGAGGACGATCGAGACGTTGATACCCTTGCCGCCAGGCAGGATGTGCTCGTAGTTGGTGCGGTTGACCCTGCCCAGGGCAAGGTCCTGCACGCGCACGATGTAGTCGAGCGCAGGGTTGAAGGTGACGGTGTAGATCACGTTATGCCTCCACTTTCATGACGTTGGGATAATCCAGGTACTTCTCGGTGGGGACGTCGTCGCAGATGACGGTCGCGGCGGCGAAGTCGGCGAAGGTGACGAGCGAGACGTGCTCGAACTTGCTTGCGTCGCACAGGACGAAGGGGTGCGAGCACTGGCGCATGCTCACGCGCTTGACGGCGGCCTCGCCGGGCTCGGGGGTGGTGAAGCCGGTTGCCGGGTCGCAGCCGTTGGTGCCCCAGAAGCCGATGGTGAAGTGGTAGCGCGACAGCGCGTCGATCGCCTCCTCGCCCACGAGGGCCTCGGTCAGGGGCTTGACGCGGCCGCCGGGCAGGATGACCTGCATGCCGCGGGCAAGGAGTCGCTGCGCGAGCGGGAGGGAGTTGGTCACGTAGGTGGCGCGGGTCTCGGCAAGGTAGTCGGCCATGAGCTCGCAGGTGGTGCCGGAGTCGATGTAGACGAGGTCGCCGGGGCCAACCAGGCCGGCCGCCACCTTGGCGATCGCGCGCTTCTGCGCGGCGTTGATGTCGTGCTTCTCGGCAACGGACTGGTCGGTCGAGACGAGGCTGTTGTCGGACTTTGCGCGGGCGCCACCATGGACGCGCTCGACGCGACCATCGGTGTCCAGACGGACGAGGTCGCGGCGAATGGTGGACTCGGAGGCGTCCAGGGCCGAGCAAAGCTCGGTCAGGGTCGCGGCTCCACGGGCGGTTACGATCTCGCATATGCGTGCCATGCGGTCCTCGGCGAGCATGTGCGCCTCCTTGCGGCTGCGGTGGGTCGGGTGGATGCCGCGCGTGTGGGGACTGCTGCCCCGCGGTCCTTCTCGACCCCTTGTCGTTGGCTGAAATATATCACGCAAACGTTCAAGAACGGTCACTAACGTTCAATAACGGTCAATTATCGGTTGTTTTTGAGCGTCAAACGGTCATTATCGAGAAGGAAAACGGTCAGACAACGTTTGACGGACGGTCAAAAGAGTGTCAAACGTGACCGAATCGTCATGTGCGGGCGGCCTGGCTACGGTAGAATTGCGCTGGTCGACAGAACCGCCCCATGCGTGGCGGTACTCACGCGCGCCCCCAAGGGGCGCGGCACGTGCGGCGCGATAGGGCGCAGGCGACCCAAGGAAGGCACCCAACGACTGGACCCCAATGACCCAGAAGATCATCACCTTCGGCATTCCGTGCTACAACTCCGCCGACTACATGGACCACTGCATCGAGTCGATCCTGGAGGGCTCGGCATATGCCGACGACGTCCAGGTCGTGATCGTGGACGACGGCTCGGCCAAGGACGACACGCCCGCCAAGGCCGACGCCTGGCAGCAGCGCCACCCTGGCATCGTCAAGGCCGTCCACCAGGAGAACGGCGGCCACGGCATGGCGGTCCTCAAGGGCCTCGAGAACGCCGACGGCGTCTATTACAAGGTCGTCGACTCCGACGACTGGCTCGACGGCGACGCGCTCGCCGCCCTTCTAGACAGCCTCCGTAAGACGGCCGAGTCTGGCGAGCGCGTGGACCTGTTCGTCACGAACTACGTCTACGAGCACACGGCCGACGGCACGCACCACACCGTCGACTACGCCCGCGTGCTGCCGCAGGGCCGCGTCTTTGGCTGGGATCAGGTCGGCCACTTCCTCATGTCGCAGAACCTGCTCATGCACTCGCTGTGCTACCGCGCCGACGTCCTGCGCGCCGACGGCGGGGTCCCGATGCCGGCGCACACGTTCTACGTCGACAACATCTACGCCTATGTGCCGCTGCCGCGCTGCAAGACCATCCGCTACCTGGACGTGGACCTCTACCGCTACTTCATCGGCCGCGAGGACCAATCGGTCAACGAGAAGGTTATGGCGGGCCGCATCGACCAGCAGGTGCGCGTCACGCGCATCATGATGCACGCCTACCACCCCTACGCCGACGTCAAGAGCGCCAAGCTGCGCAGCTACATGGTCAACTACTTCGTCATCATGATGGCGATCTGCTCGGTCTTCTCGAAGATATCGGAGAGGCCCGATGCCATGGACGAGCTGGCCAAGCTCTGGTCCGAGCTCAAGGCGTACGACCACAGGCTGTGGCGCCGCTGTCGCCTGGGCATGGTGGGCATCGGCACCAACCTGCCTGGCCCGGTGGGCAAGAAGTTCACCCTGGGCGCATACAGGCTTGCCGGCAAGATCGTCAAGTTCAACTAGCGTAAGGTGGGGCGCCCTCCGCATGGGGGCGCCCCGGGCTTTGTATCGGAAGAAGGAACCAACGTGATCAGGATCGGTCTTCTCACCAGCGGCGGCGACTGCCAGGCGCTCAACGCGACGATGCGCGGAATCGTGAAGACTATCTCGGCAAGCGCCAAGAAGACTGGCGAGAAGGTCGAGATTTACGGCTTCGAGGACGGCTACCAGGGCCTTATCTACGACAGGTGCCGCAAGATGGATTGGGCCGACTTCTCGGGAATCCTGACCCGCGGAGGCACGATCCTGGGCACCAGCCGCACGCCGTTCAAGCGCCTGGACATCCCCGAGGCCGACGGCGTCGAGAAGGTCCCCGCGATGAAGAAGACCTACGCCGCCCACAAGCTCGACTGCCTGTTCGTGTTGGGTGGCAACGGCTCGACCAAGACGGCCAACCGCCTGCGCGAGGAGGGGCTCAACGTCATCGCGCTGCCCAAGACCATCGACAACGACACCTGGGGCACCGACATTACCTTCGGCTTCACCAGCGCCATCGATGTTGCCACCCGCTGCATCGACGACATCCACACCACGGCCTCCAGCCACGGTCGCGTCTTCGTGATCGAGATCATGGGCCACAAGGTCGGCTGGATCCCCCTGTACGCGGGCGTCGCCGGCGGCGCGGACGTCATCCTCATCCCCGAGATTCCCTACGACATGGACAACGTCGTCAAGGCTATCGCCGATCGCGAGAAGGCCGGCGGGAGGTTCTCCATCGTCGTGGTCGCGGAGGGCGCCATCTCCAAGCGGGAGGCGGCCATGAAGAAGAAGGAGTACAAGCAGCTGGTGGCCCAGCGCGTAAAGCCGTCGGTCGCCTACGACATCGCCGAGGAGATCGCGCGTCGCACCGACGCCGAGGTCCGCGTGGCGGTGCCGGGCCACACCCAGCGTGGCGGCCAGCCCGACGCGCAGGACCGCCTGTTCGCGACCCAGTGCGGCGTCGAGGCGGCGCTGGGCTTCCTGCGCGGCGAGTTCGGCTACATGATCGCCAAGGTCGGCGGCAAGATGGTGCACGTGCCGCTGAAGGAGGTCGCCGGCAAGCTGAAGTACGTCGACCCCGAGAGCGACCTGGTGCGCGAGGCGCGCGCCATGGGCATCAGCTTCGGCGACGAGTAGGGTCCGCCGCCGCCCGTTGCCCGCCCCGCGGCTAGAATTACGAATGGTATGGACTTGCATTGTGTCGCCGCGCCCTGCCGCGCCGCACGCAGCCACGTCCCCGTCAGCAAACCGAAACACTGCCGAGAAGTACCAGGAGCCTCGATGTCCCAAAGTGCCATCAACCAGCCCGCCGTCTCGAACGTCGATGCCACGGCGCCGGCAACCGCCGCCGCGCCAGCGCATCGCCCCGTCCACCACGCTCGCCTCGTCTTCGCGGCGGTCTTTGTCGTGGGAATGCTGCTCAACCTGGCAAACGCCTTCCACGGCCAGCTCTGGTTCGACGAGAGCTACTCGACCGCGCTCGTCCAGCACGGCTTTGCCGACATCTGGCGAATCGGCTCGGCCGACGTTCACCCCGTGCTGTACTACTGGGTCCTGCACCTCGTCTACCTGGTGTTTGGCCCCAGCCTTGTCGCCTACAGGGGCTTCTCGCTCGTGTGCACCGGCGCGCTCGCGCTTCTGGGCTGGACCCACGTCCGCCGCGACTGCGGCGAGCGTGCCGGCATCCTGTTTGCCGCGTTCGTGTTGTTTAGCCCCTGGACCATGATTGAGTCGGTCGACATCCGCATGTACGCGTGGGCCGCGCTGCTCGTGGGGGTCACGCTGATCTACGCCCGCCGCGTGGCGGCCGCCGTGGTGGCGGGGGAGAACGCCCCGCTTTCCTGGTGGACCATCGCATTCGCCTGCGCGCTGGCGTCCGCCTACTCCCACTACTACGCCGCGATGGCCGCCTTCTGCTGCATGGTCGTGCTGCTGGTGGCCTGCGTCGCCGCCTGCCGCCACGGCAACCGTGCCCCTGTCGCGCGCTTCGTCGCCGGTGCCGTGCTGTGCCTCGTCGGATACCTGCCCTGGATCCACGCCGCGGCAACCCAGGTCTCGGGCGTCAGCTCCAGCTACTGGATCACCTTCAGCTTCCCGTTTACGCTTTTCGACTTCGTCGGCTTCCCCCTCAGGGCCGACACTCTCATCTCGGTCGCCCTCGACGGGAACCAGGGTGGGCTCTGGCAGGTCGCGACGCTCCTTCTGCGCGCGTGCTTTTGGGTGGCACTGGTCGTGGCGCTTGCCGATCTCATTCGTCGCTGCTGCATCGCCAGCGTCCGTCGAAATGCCGTCCACGTTGCCGCCAAGGCTGCCGAGAAGGACCTTGGGCTGACATCTGGCGCCCTTTCCGTCGTGCCGAGCCGCCTCGACCATGTGGCGGCCACGCTCGTCGATCCTCTTGCCGCCGGTGCCGTCGTCTTTTTCGGCACGATGCTGTTGTCCGGCGTCGCGTCCGTCGCCATGCACCAGTCGATCATGATGCAGCGCTACATGCACTGCGCGACCGCGGGCATGGCGCTGCTGTTCGCGACCCAGTTCGACAGGATGGGCGGCCGTCGCCTGGCAGCCTTCGGGGCCGCCTGCTTCGTGCTTCTGGGTGGCGTCACCAGCTACTGGAACGCCCAGAGCAACTACAGCCCGACCAACAACGAGGTGGTCGACTACTACCGCGAGGTCACCCGCGACGCCGCGGGCAACGTCTTGCCGGTCTTCTCTGCCGGAGACATCGGCGACAACATCTGCGCCGTCGGGCCGCTGTCGCAGCTCGTGCCCGAGGCGCACGTCTACATTCCCGACGTGGCCCCGGGTTATGAGGCCTACACGCCCCAGGCAACCCTCTCGTCCGACCTGCCCGCCCTTCTCGACGGGTACCACGGCGAGTTCGTCTACGTCTCCAACGGCAATGCCGACGAGAACGACGACATCCGGCAGTTTGCCGACGAGTGCGACGCCACCGTGGTCTCCACCGAGCAGTTCTGGCGCCCGTACCGCTCCAACGTCTGGACCATCTCGGTCATGCGCAAGTAGCCGCCGACCGCTCCGGACCCGCATCTCGGCGCACGTCGCCGTAACCGCAACGAATCGAGGCCCCCCACAATGGCTGACAACGAGACCGCAACCGCGCCCGCGCCCGACGCGCCTGCGACCCCCACATCCGTCGACCCGGCACCCGCCGCATCCGCCGCGCCCAAGGTCCTGACAATCGTCGTGCCCTGCCACAACGAGCAGGACACGGCCCAGGCGTTCTACGACGCGACCTCAGCCGTGGCCGCGGGCAAGCTCGCGCCGATGGGCGTCACGGTCCGCTACGTCTTCGTGGACGACGGCTCGCGCGACCGCACGCTCGAGGTCCTGCGTGCCCTGGACGCGGCGCATCCGGAGGTCAGCTACCTGTCCTTCTCGCGAAACTTTGGTAAGGAGGCAGCGCTGTTCGCGGGCCTGACCGCGGCCGCCAGGCGCTCCGACCTTGTCGCTGTGATGGACGCGGACCTGCAGGACCCGCCCACGTTGCTGCCGCAGATGGTCGAGAAGGCCCTGTCGGGCGAATACGACCGCGTGGCCGCCCGCCGTACCTCGCGCGAGGGCGAGCCGCCGATCCGCTCCTGGTTCGCCAGGCGCTTCTACTCGCTGATGAACCACCTGACCGACCTTGACCTGCGCGACGGCGCGAGGGACTTCTCGGTCATGACCAGGCGATTCGTCGAGGCGGTGCTGTCCTGCGGCGAGTACAACCGCTTCACCAAGGGGCTGTTCGGCTGGGTCGGCTACCCCACGGCGTGGGTCGAGTACCTCAACGTCGAACGCGTGGCGGGCGAGACGAACTGGTCGTTCTGGTCGCTCGTTCACTACGCGCTTGACGGGATCGTCGCCTACTCGGTCAAGCCGCTCGAGATGCTCACGGCGGCGGGTGGCGCGGTCAGCCTGTGCGCACTTCTCGCCCTCGTGTTCGTCGTCGTTCGCGCCGCGATCTTCGGCGACCCGGTTGCCGGCTGGCCCTCCCTCATGACGGTGATCATCCTTGTGGGCGGCCTTCTGACGGTCGGCCTCGGCGTCATCGGCTACTACCTGTCCAAGATCTACCTCGAGGTCAAGGGTCGCCCCGTCTACCTGCTCAAGGAGTCTAGCGACCGCGACTGGCTGAGCTAGCCGGGCTACTCCGTAAACGGCCACTCGCCGCGCGCGATGGCGGCGATCGCGTTGGCGACGGCGTCGTCGGCGCACTCGCCGATGTGCCAGCGCGCGGCGGCCTTGGCCTCGGGCGTGGCGTTTGCGACCGCGACCGAGTTGGGTACGTGGCGCAGCATCTCGAGGTCGTTGCCGGAGTCGCCGAAGACCACGACCTGGTCCAGCGAGATTCCCAGGCGCCCGGCCAAAACGTCGACGGCAGAGGCCTTGCTCCAGCCGTGGGGCGTGGTGTTGATGAAGCCCGGCATGGGCAGCGAGTAGTCGACCTGCGGCACTTCTCGGCGCAGGACCTCGATCACCTGCTGGGTGCGCCCCAGGTCCACGGGCGTGAACACGTTGGCCTTGACCACGGGGAACCCCGGCACGTCCGACGCCGCGCACGCGGTCTTGGCGTAGATGCGGAACGACTTGCGCAGGTCCTCGACCCGGCCGGTGACCACGAGTGCCTGCGGGCCGTCAAAGCAGATGAGCCCGCAGCCCTCCATGCCGCGCGTGACGTCCGCGATGGCGAGAAGTGCGTCGTGGTCGATGGTCGCCTCGTGGACGAGCTCGTCGTCCAGGTACACCTGCATCCCGTTTGCCGCCAGAAGGGTGCGGCAGCATGCCTTGTCCCCGCCAAACACCTGCGGCACCCTCGTGGCGCCACGGCCGGACGCCGCGCCCACGTGGATGCCCGCCTCGAGCGCCGCGTGGAAGGCTGCCACGCAGGTGGGGGAGGCCTCGTCGCGGTCGGCGGGCAGGATCGTGCCGTCGACGTCGGTCAGGATCAGACGGATGTCCGGGTGCGACGCGTTGGCGGGGTTGGGTGCGGTGGCGGCCATACGGCACTCCTCTCGGCTTGCGTATGAAAAAGGCCACCCGACAAGTCGAGTGGCCTGAACATTTGGTGGGCGTTACAAGATTTGAACTTGTGACCTCTTCCGTGTCAGGGAAGCGCTCTCCCCCTGAGCTAAACGCCCTTGTATGTGTGCGCTCACGCGCAACAAGAAACAATATACGGGAACCGTCACGGCCGCGCAAGGATTAGTTTCGCGCAACGCACGCATCGGGCCCCATCCACACGCGACCTACACGAGTGGAAGCTCCATCAGGGTCACGTCCATGGGGGAGTAGTCGCCGTAATCCAGACGGTGGACGCCCTTGTCCAGAAGGCCGCAGCGCCTGTAGAGCCCGATCGCATGCGAGTTGGTGCTCCAGACGTCCAGGCGCATGCTAAGGCAGCCCCGTGCGCGGGAGAAGTCGGCCGCGGCCTCCAGCAGCGCGCGTCCGACGCCCAGGCCGCGACCTCGCGGCACGACTGCCAGCAGGTGCACGACGGCCACCTCGTCGCCCGAGGCGGACACGCTCCAGTCGGCAAGCTCGTAGCCCTTCTCCTGCGTGTGGTTGATCACGACGGCGCCCAGGACGTCGTTAGCTCCGACCGTGCCTCTGCCGGGCTCGTGGCCGTCCTGAGGGGTCGTGTCGGTAACGGCGACCAGCAGGCGGCCTACCTCGATGTCAGCGACCAGGTTCTCGCGGACGGGGTGCTCGCCCATGACCCAGTCGACGTCCCAGGGCTTGCCGCGCATGTCGTCGCAGACCTCGGCGTACATCCGCCAGATGGCGTCGATCTCGTCGGCGACCGCCGGCCTTACGGCAACCGTCGGACGGCCGTCGTCCCTGCTGCCGAGAAGGGCGTTGTCGTTGGGCATCGGGTTCCTTTCGGTGGTACGGGGCTTATGCCATTGCGGCAAGCTCGCGATCAACGGCATGCCTTATGAAATCGGACTGGGTAATTCCTGCACGCTTGGCTGCTGCCTTGACGGCCGCCGCGCGAGATACGGTAAGACGAAATGTGAGGACCTTCGTAGGTTCCTCCCGGTCGGGAAGGGAGACGCGAATGTTTTCGAGGTGTCCCTTCCATTCGCCCGACTCGAACTCCTCGGCAATTTGCTCGAGCTTCTCGTCCGTGACGGAGCTTCCATCGGTGAGCTTGTACTCCATATTCGATCGCCTCCTAGATGAGCCTGGATTCTCTTAGAGTTTTCTTGCTTGGTGGAGTCATTGCATGAAAGACGAGATAATCGCCGTCTTCCAGTTCTACGGCGACCATCTCGAGCATCCTCCCTGAGCAATCAAAACCGACGACGACAAGTTGACTTGGATCGACATCGCGTTGGGCCTCAGCTATGCGGTTTACCCATGCGTGGGCAACGTCATCTGCGGAGAGCTCTGGATGGCGTTGTGTTACGCGGCAGTGGATGGTGATGTGGTCCAATGTCGGCCTCTTCAAAACGTATTCTCTTTTGTATTACAACATGAATTATACCCCGGAGACGAGGCTGGTTTCATTCGTTCGTCTATTCCATCCCCGGAAACCCCGTCTGTCTAAGGGCCTCGTACAGCACGACCGCGGCTGCGTTCGACAGGTTGAGGGCGCTGATCCGATAGTCGCTCGGGTCGACGAAGTTGCCGCACACATCCTGCCTCAGGATGGGGGAGGAGCCCGCGTCGGGCGAGTGCCCTGCCGTCTCGGTCCCGCCCGCGACGGCATTCCCGCCGACCAGACTGCCGGCACTCGCGGACAGCTCGTCGTTCTCGGCGGCCCAGGCGTCGGCATCCGTAAGGGAGGTCGCGTCGGGAAGCATGGGGATGCGCTCGCAACGTTCGGGCAGCGCGGCCAGAAGCTCCTCGGGCAGGCCCGAGCTCTCGCAGCCGAACACCAGGAAGTCGCCGTCGCGGTAGGTCGACTGGGCATAGGTGCGCCGTGCCTTCTTCGTTAGCAAGTGCAGGCGCGCCGAGTCCTTCTCGGCAAGGTCATTGGTGCGGACGAAGTCGTCCCAGCCGTCATAGGTCACGACGTCGAGGCTGTGCCAGTAGCCCAGTCCCGCGCGCCTGAGCATGCGATCGTCCAGGGAGAAGCCCATGGGCCCCACCAGGTGCAGGCGGGTCCCTGTCACCACGCAGGTGCGGCCGATGTTGCCCGTGTTTGCGGGGATTTCCGGCGATACGAGAACTATGTTGAGCACGGCGTTTGCCTTTCGTTCGGGTCGTGTTTGGAGTCGGTCTCCACAATTTGAAAATTAATGCTTGCACACTCGTGATTCTTTCCGTATAGTAATCCACGCATTGCGGGCTTGGCGCAGTTGGTAGCGCGCCACCTTGCCAAGGTGGAGGTCGCGGGTTCGAACCCCGTAGCCCGCTCCATGTGTTCTCGGAGCCGGATTCCCGTTCGGCTCTTTTCATAACGGCGGCATGGCCAAGTGGTAAGGCACGGGACTGCAAATCCCTTACCCCCCGTTCGAATCGGGGTGCCGCCTCCAGAACAGTCAGCGGGTCGGGGCAATCGCCTCGGCCCGCTTCTTGTTATGTCGATGCTAGAGCCTGCCGAGAAGGACGTCGGGGTAGGGACCGATTCGCGTCGCACCCCCGAGTGGACACCGGCGTCTGCACAAGCGACCGACGGGCACAAATCTCAACTTTTTTACCGCAACTACCTGCGCGTTCTTCTCGACAAAGAAAAAAGTTGAGATTGGGGCTTGCGTGGGTTGGGTCGGTCCTGTATTGTATCTCCTTGCGCCGCGGGCTTGGCGCAGTTGGTAGCGCGCCACCTTGCCAAGGTGGAGGTCGCGGGTTCGAACCCCGTAGCCCGCTCCATGACATACCTGGGGCCAGAGGAATCTGGCCCCTTTCATTCCCTCGCCGTCGCTCCAAGGCGGCAAACAAACGGGCGTTTAGCTCAGGGGGAGAGCGCTTCCCTGACACGGAAGAGGTCACAAGTTCAAATCTTGTAACGCCCACCACATGCAAGGGCCAGCCGAGAGATCGGCTGGCCTTCTTTGTTATCGGGCCTTCATCTCGTTGTCCCATTTCCGACAGATGCCATTTCTCGCCTGCATCGAAACCGTTCCTCTCGTATAAACAAGTCAACGATTCCGTCGGCGGCCCCGTCCGTCGCCTGCTCGGAAGAGAGGACCCGCATGCCAACCAACCCGACTACCAAGTCTGTCGCGGGCGCTCCTGCCCCCACGACCGCTTCCGCCAGCGACGTCGTCCGCGTCGAGGGCCTGGTCAAGCGTTACGGCGACCTGCTGGCGCTCGACCACTTCGACCTGCGCATCGCCCGCGGCGAGATCTTCGGCCTTTTGGGTCCCAACGGTTCCGGCAAGACGACCACCATCAACTGCATTCTGCAGCTGCTTACCTACGACCGCGGTACGATCGAGCTGTTCGGCCAGCCCATGGCTCCCGACCGCTACGACCTCAAGCGCCGTATCGGCGTTGTCCCGCAGCAGGTCGCTGTGTTCGACGAGCTCACCGTGCGCGAGAACATCGACTACTTCTGCAGCCTGTACGTGGGCGACCGTGCCCGCCGCCGCCAGCTGGTGGACGAGGCCATCGACTTCGTTGGCCTCGGCGACTTCGTCGGCTTTCGCCCCAAGAAGCTCTCCGGCGGCCTGGCCCGCCGTCTCAACATCGCCTGTGGCATCGCCCACAAGCCCGAGCTCATCTTCTTCGACGAGCCCACGGTCGCCGTCGACCCCCAGAGCCGTAACGCCATTCTCGACGGCATCTGCCGCCTGCGCGACGAGGGAGCCACGGTTGTCTACACCAGCCACTACATGGAGGAGGTCGAGAAGATCTGCTCCCGCATCATGATCATGGACGGCGGCCGCACCCTGGCCGAGGGCACCAACGACGAGCTCAAGCGCATGATCGGCATGGGCGAGAAGGTCGTGGTCGAGCTCGCCGATTTTCCCGACGACGCGCTTGCTGCCGTGCGCGACCTGCCGCACGTCATCGGCGCCACGTTCGCCGCGGGCACGCTCACCTGCTCGTGCGAGGCCTACCCGCACAACCTCACTGACATTCTCGACACGCTGCGTTCGCGCGGGGCCGAGCTCGGCCGCGTCTTCTCGGAGCCACCGACCCTCAACGACGTGTTCCTCGAGATCACCGGCCGCGAACTGCGCGACTAGGGGGTGGAGGGACCGATGCTATCCACCATCAAGGCCACCGTCCTCGCGCAGCTGCGCTCTGGGGCGGTGTGGATCTGGACCCTGGCGTTCCCGATCGTGCTGGCGACCCTGTTCCTGTTCATGTTCGCCAACCTCAAGAACTCCGACACCGTGGCCAGCGTGCCCGTGGCCGTCGTCGCCGACGACGCCTGGGGCCGCTCGGGCTTCTCCAGCGTCGTCGCGGCGCTCTCCGAGGATGACGACGCCCTTCTTGCGGTGACCGAGGTCGATACGCCCGAGCAGGCCACAAGGCTGCTGGACGAGGGTAAGGTCGCGGGCATCTACGCGGTCGACGCCTCGACCGCCGACGCCACGCCTGTCACCACCACGTCCGCCTCTGGCGCGCCCGCCGACTTCCCCCTCGCCGACCTCGCGCCGATCGTGACCCTGGCAGGCGGCTCCTCCGGTGACGGTACGGGCGACTCCAGCGTCAACCGTTCCATCCTCGAGACCGTGGCCAGCTCCTACACGCAGTCGAGCGCCCTGATCCGGGCCTCCCTCGCCGACGGCTCCATGGGCGACGCCGCCGCCGTCTCCGACGCGCTCGGCATCTCCGGCCGCGTCGAGCGCATCTCGCTCACGCGCTCCACGCCCGACGACACCGTTCGCTTCTACTACGCGCTGCTCGCCATGGCTGCGCTCTTCTCGGCAGAGTCCGCCTCGTCGATGGCCTTCGCCGCCGCCGGAGACCTGTCGGCTTTGGGCGCGCGTCGCTGCGCCTCGGGCCAGAGGCGTTCCGTCACCCTGGCGAGCACCCTCGTCGGCTGCTGGCTCGTGGCCGTCGTCATGCTGTGCGCCGTCTTTGCCTACGTGCGCCTCGTCTGCGGCGTCGACTTCTCCGGCCGAGAAGGACTTGCCCTCGTCGGCCTGGCCGCCGCCTCGCTTCTGTCCGTGGCGATCGGCCTGCTTGTGGGCGTCGTTCCCGTCCGCGGGGGCCAGCAGGCGCGTGGCGGCCTTCTCACGGGCCTCATCTGCCTGGGGTCGCTGTTCGCCGGCATGTACGGCACGCCCGCCATGGCGCTTGCGGACCGGGTTGCGCGCGCGTGCCCGGCAGAGGCCTGGCTCAACCCGTCCAAGCTCATCAGCGACATGTTTACCAGCCTGTACTTCTACCAGGACCTGGCCCCGTTCCTCCTGCGCGCCGGGGCGTGCGTCGGGCTCGCCGCCCTGCTGCTTCTGGCCGCCGCGACCGTGTTTGGGAGGCAGCGTTATGAGCACCTTTAGGGCCGCCTTGCGGGTCGCCGCCGCGCATCCGCTCTATGTCGTTGTCTACACCGTGTTCGTCTCGCTCATGGGTGCGTTCATCGCGTTGTCCATGGGGACGTCCACCCCCAGCGCCACCACGGCCTACAAGCCCTACCCGGCAACGGTCGCCATCGTCGACCGCGACGGGTCGGACGTCTCCCGCGCGTTCGTCGACCACATGGCAAGCCGCTACGACCTGGTAGACGTTGCCGACGACCCCGCCGAGCTCCAGGATGGCATTGCCACGGGTCGCGTCGACTGCGTCTTCGTCGTGCCGTCCGGCTTCGGTCGCGACCTCGTCGAGGCGGCACGCGGCGGTCGCGGGCTCCCCGTGATCGAGGAGGCCTACGGCGTCAGCACCCAGGCCTCGGCACTTGCTGGCGTCGAGGTGCAACGTTGGGCCAGTCTGGCGGGTTCCGCCGCCGCCATGCACCAGGATGCCGACCAGGCCACAGTCGCCCTTCTCGCCAGCGATGCCGCAAAGAGTCGTGCCCGGGTCAAGATCCACGCCACCAAGAGCGATCAGACATTGGGTGCCGCCGACCAGCTTGGCCAGTACCTGCGCTTTGGCACCTATGCGGTCACCTCGTCGGTTATCGTGTGCGTCGGCATGGTCCTTACGGCCATGTCCGACCCCGAGCTGCGCCGCCGCCTGGAGGCCGGTCCCCAGGCCTCCCGCTCGCGTGCCCTGGCCACGCTCGCCGCCTGCGCGGTGCTCACCCTGGCGGTGTCGGCGGTCTCGGCCGCGGTTGGCCTCGTGGTCCTGTGGGGGTCCGTGAGCACCCTGCCCACGTGGCAGGTGACGCTGGCGTTTGCCACCAACCTTGCCTTTGCCACGGTGCCGCTTGCGATCGCGTTTCTCTGCACCCAGCTCGGCGCGCGCGAGCAGGTCCTCAACGCGGTGGGCAACGTACTCGGCATGGTCATGAGCTTCATGGGTGGCGCCTGGGTGCCCCTGTCGATCATGGGGTCGGGTGTCGTCGCGGCGGCACACCTCGTGCCCACCTTCTGGACCAACGATGCGATCACGACCGTGCTCGACGCCGCCGGCCCCACGTCTGCCGTCATGGGCACCTACCTTACCGACGTCGGTGTCACGCTGCTGTTTGCCGCGGCGTTTGCCTTCGCTGGTCTGGTCCTCGCGCGCACGCGATCTCGCGCCTAGCCAGCGATTTTGCGGACGTACTGCCGTTTGCCACCCAATACGTACCGCTCGCGGCGGCTGGCCGCGCCTCGCGTTGCCGAGAAGTGCCGTGGGTAAGATGCAAGTAAGCAAAGGGGCCGCGACGATACCGACGGCCGACCTGGGAGGTGATGCCAGTGAACAGCGAAGATACGAATTGTCAGGCGTCCCGCAGCTGGCATCGCGAGTCCCGTCTAGGCTAGCGCCCATCGCATTAGGGCAACGAGGCGACACGTTAGGTCGCAAACCCAAAAGGTAGACGGAAGGACCGGACAGCTGCGCAGGAGCCAGAGCGCCACCAGACAGGCGCTGCGAGGGACCGCGCAGGGAAGCGCAAACCGAGGGGCGGGCGGCCGAGAGGTCGTCCGCCTTATTGTGTCTCGACTGCCAGTTAGAATTCCTGCGATAAACTAAACGATTGCGTGCGCCTGTGCGGCGTCGCGCTAACCACCTACGACGGAAGGCATTCTCGGCACATGACGGTCTACAGGAGCATCGACCTGTTCGCGGGCATCGGCGGCATTCGCCTGGGCTTCGAGCGCGCCTTTGGCAAGAGCGACCGGACGGTCTTCGTCAGCGAGTGGGACAAGTTCGCCCAGCAGACCTACCGCGCTAACTTTGGCCCGCTGCCCCGGATCGCGGGCGACATTACGCAGGTTGACGAGGCGGATGTCCCCGAGTTCGACATTTGCCTCGCGGGCTTCCCGTGCCAGGCCTTCAGCATCGCCGGACGTCACCAGGGCTTCGACGATGACTACTACGGCAAGTCTCGCGGCACCCTGTTCGCCGAGGTCGTTCGCATCTGCAGGCACCACCAGCCCAAGGTCATCTTCTGCGAGAACGTCAAGGGCCTCACGCACCATGACCGCGGCCGTACCTTCAAGGTCATCGTCGGTGCCTTCGAGCAGATCGGCTACAAGGTCTTCCACCAGGTCCTCAATTCGCGTGACTTCGGCGTCCCGCAGAACCGTGAGCGCATCTACCTGGTGTGCTTCCGCAACGACATCGCTCCCGACACCTTCGACTTTCCCGAGCCGTCGCGGCAGACGGCCAAAATCCGCGACATCTTGGATCCCGCGCCCATCCCGTCGCGCTACTACCTGTCCGACCGCTACGTGCAGGTCCTGCGCGACCACCGTGCCCGCCACGAGGCAAAGGGCCACGGCTTCGGCTACGAGATCCGCGACCTGGACGGCGTCGCCGGTGCCTGCGTCTGCGGCGGCATGGGTCGCGAGCGCAACCTGATCATCGACCATCGCGAGCACTCGATGGTGCCCACGACCCACATCAAGGGCAACATCAACACCGAGGACATCCGTAAGATGACCCCGCGCGAGTGGGCCCGTCTCCAGGGCTTCCCCGACAGCTACGAGCTGCCCTTGGCCGACACCCACCTCTACAAGCAGATGGGCAACACGGTCACCGTCCCCGTCATCGAGGCAATTGCCCGCCAGATCAAGGCCGTCCTCGACACCGTGGACGTCCCTGCCGAGAAGGACCGTTAGGTCGTTAGGCGCGTACCCTGAACAGCGTCACGTCGTAGGTGATGTCGTCGAGCCCCTTGAGAAGTGCCGCATAGCTAATGGGGTCTTGGTTCTCGATGATTATCGTGGCGACCTCATCGATCGTCTGGTCGGGGTAGAGGTACCACTCGTAGCTGCGACGTGCGTGGTAGCTATCGAACGGGCACAGTAGGTGGAGTCCTGCCAGCAGGTCACCACGATCGCCCATGAGTCGCGAGCGGAGGTTGCTGATCGAGCGACGCGTCGTCATATACGACCACAGGCGATACGCCTGACGTTCTCCGTTGGCACGTGTGACGCGCACGTAGACGTCGGTCTTGCCCTTGACGTCCACCTCGGCATCCTGAAGGCTGCGGACTTCGATTCCCGCTTCGCCAATCTTGGCGCTGACCATCTGGTCCAGGTCCATCTCACGAATGAAGGAGGGGAGTGCTCGCAGGGCACGCCCCAGCTCGCGAACGGTTGTGTCGTGCGACATGCCCTGCTCCATACAGGCACGCACGATGTCCGCGCTGTAGGTCGCGGGGGTAAAGAAGCTGGAGTCCACGCCGTTGTGGAACACTGTGGAGAAGGGTATGCGAGTGCGCCCCTCTTGCTTGATCAGGCCCGTGGAGCAGCTGCCGTCCATACGACGGCCCATAAGGCCCTGCTCCTCGAGCGTCTGCTTCGTGCGCTCGAGCCACTCGGTGTTTTGCGGCTTGTTGAGCTCGAAGTATCGATCGAGTCCCTGTGCAAACGTGACCTCTGACCAGGTCTTCATATAGCCGCGAATGCTCTTGTAGGTTGGCATGGTGGCCCTTCTCCGCTTTGTCGCGCGACTTTCGCGACGACCATTTCCTACTGCCATGGTATTACGCGTCGTCATCCTACGGGTACATTCGGACGTTAATTGGAGGACCAAGTTCACGTTAATTAAAACGTGGATAATCGAGGCAGTAATCCCGACTTAAGGCGAACAGCGTATGTCAGAAGAAGAGAACGAGCTTCCGTATGATCCCTCCGACCGAGACTCGATCATTGGGTATGCCCAGCGCCTCGTTGGCACCACGCTTCGTGACCATATCGAGGTCGAGGAAATCCAGGACCCGCATGTCCGCCGCGGCTCCTTCGGCAACGCTGTCGAGGAGTATTACTTTAAGTACGACATCAACAGCGATCAGAACCCCGACTTTGCCGAGGTCGGTCTCGAGCTCAAGACCACTCCTCTCAGGCGAGGCAAGAACAATGCCCTCGTCTCTAAGGAACGCCTGGTCCTGACAATGATTGACTACATGACAGTCGTTAACGAGGACTTTGAGCACAGTCATCTGCTGAACAAGGTTAACGACGTTCTCCTAATCTCGTACCTATGGGAGCCCGACAAGAGCCCGCTTGATTACACAATCGAACTTGCGAGCGATTGGCAGATGCCCGAGGAGGACATCCCCCAAATCAAGCAGGACTGGAACATCGTTGTCGAGAAGGTCCGTGCGGGTCATGCCGAGGATATTTCGGGAAGCGACACCATGTACCTGGAGGCATGTACCAAGGCGGCCAACAGCAAAGTCCGTCGCAAGCAACCATACTCAGACATCGAGGCCAAGCCGCGTGCCTGGGCGCTCAAGGCTTCATATATGACGGCAGTTTCCCAAGGTCTTCTCAAGAAGATGGAAGGCATCAAGAGGGAGAAGGACGAGGCGGGCCTGTCGCTCCTCGACCTTGTGAGGCGTCGCTTCGAGCCTTTCTTCGGCTGCAGCGAAGATGAGCTTAAGGCTCGCTATGGCCTCACCAAATCCAAGGACATTGCCGCGCGTATCACCAAACAAATCCTGGGAGTGGACGAAGGTTCCCAGATTGCCGAGTTTGAGAAGGCAGGTATCAAGGCCAAGACCATCCGTCTGCAAGCGAATGGACGCCCCAAGGAGGCGATGTCCTTCCCGTGCTTCGATTATTTCAATCTCGCGGAGCGCAATTTTGAGGACTCGGATTTCTTTGGCTATTTGCAGCAGAAGTACCTTTTCGTTATTTACAGGGCCGACGATGAGGGAATCTTCCGACTGGCTGATATTTGCTTCTGGCAGATGCCCGATGCCGACTATCCCGAGGCAAAGCGTTGCTTTGACCAGATGAAGAACAACGTGTTGGAAGGTCGTGCAGACGTGAACGTTAGGTCGACCGAGAACCGCTGCTGTCACGTGCGCCCTCATGGGCGGAATTCGGCTGACACCTGGCCCCAGCCTTACGGCGATCCCGTGGTCAAGAAGTCCTTCTGGCTCAACCAGTCGTACCTTGCCGAACAGATTGCCAAGGCTCTGCAGTCTGGGCGGTAGCGGCACTCGCATTCGGCGGGTGGGCAATTACTGTCCGTGCGCCCGATTAGGATGAGGCCTGTAGCTATTCCTGAGTTGATCAAGGATTCTCGATCGTCTATCATCGAAGGACATATTTGGACACAGCAGCGATTGGAGAAACGTGTCCGAGGCAATACGTGTGGCCGAGCTCTTTGCTGGAGTCGGCGGTTTCCGTCTGGGGCTCGACGGATACCAAGACGAGAAGAGCCCCCAGTTCAACATGCCTGCGGCAGGTCCTTTCAAGACCGTCTGGGCTAATCAGTGGGAGCCTGCAGGCACTCCTGCGCGCCAATTTGCGGCTCGTTGTTATGAGACTCATTTTGGTGAGGGCTCTGTCGTGAACGAGGACATCAATAAGGTTCTCGACGAGACCGAGTCTGGTGAGCGAGAGATTCCCGCGGTCGATATGGTCGTCGGTGGATTTCCCTGTCAGGATTACTCGGTTGCCAAGCCGCTTTCCCAGGCCCATGGCATCGAGGGCAAGAAGGGTGTCCTATGGTGGGACATCTATCGCTTCCTCAAAATCCAGCAGTCCAAGGGAGCTGAGTGTGCCCGTTACGTTCTTCTCGAGAATGTTGACAGGCTGCTTAAAAGTCCCGCGCCTCAGCGTGGTCGTGATTTCGCCATCATCCTCTCGTGCCTCGCAGACCTCGGCTATTCAGTCGAGTGGCGCGTGATTAACAGTGCCGAGTATGGTTTTCCGCAGAGGCGTAAGCGCGTATACATCTATGCGGAGCGTAATGCCAAGTGGGATATCGATTCTCGTATCCAGTCTGGTGTCATGGCGGGTGCCTTCCCGATCAAGACCCCCGAGAAGATTGCTGGTTTCGATATTCCCGGCGACCCTTACGAAGTGACCAAGTCGTTCGGTTTGGGCGCGAAGGTCTCGCCCTTTCGTGAGACTGGCGTTATGCAGGGTTGTCACGTCCTGACCTGCCCAATTGAGGAAGATTATTCGGGCGCCCGTCGTGTCCTGCGGGACGTGCTAATAGACGAGGCATCCGTTCCCGAGAGCTTCTACATCCCCAGTGATCAGCTTTCCCGCTGGGAATACCTCAAAGGTTCCAAGCGGGAAGAGCGAACTAACAAGCACACGGGCGAGACCTACTACTACTCCGAGGGAAAGATGTCCTTTCCCGACTCCGTAGATAGTCCCTCCAGGACGATTCTGACAGGGGAGGGCGGTTCGAGTCCCTCGCGATTCAAGCATGTCATCGAGGTTGGCGGCCGCCTGAGGCGTCTTCTTCCCGATGAGCTCGAACAGCTGCAGGGTTTTCCCCGTGGGTGGACCAATACTGGCATGACGGACGGAAACAGAGCCTTCTGCATGGGCAACGCCCTTGTGATTGGCATTCCGCATCTTATTGGCAAGCAGATTGCCAATATTGAGAATGCCAAGAAGTAGGTAGGCACCATCTGTTTTTGAGAAAAGGCGCGGCGGGCAGGTCCGCCGCGCCTCTATTTGGTTTTAGGAGTCTCGACACCGAGCTGTTCAAGGAAGCCGAGTAAGTTGTATGGCACTGGATACTTAGGTAGGTGCTGCATGTTTTTTCCAGTGGCGTGAACTGGGCATTAACCAATTCAATTCCAAAATTCCAACAATGCGAGCGCATCAAGGCGTCTGCAAGTCTCATACGACTGCCGTCGTTTTGCGCGAAATGACGTATGGGATAGCGAGAAGATTGTCACGGTCGCGAACCGAGCTCTGTGTCTCTCGAGCTGTATGCTTCTGGTTATTCGAAATTCACACCACTGGAGGTAAGTTTTGGCTCGTAGGACCGTGCCACGCTCTACGCTCCTCTTCGTTATCGGGGGCAGTCTGGCCTACTTCGGAATTATGTGCCTTGTTTTTAGGTACCAGATCTATTACGCAAATCCGTTCATGAGGAGTTACGGCTCTACGAATAATGCCGGAATGGGCTATGTTCTCTTATCGGTTGCGTGTTTTGTTCTCAGCCTGATTACCTGCGTATTCGGCTTCCGTTCTCGAGCTGCAGAGCGGAAGGCCCTCGAGAGGGTGCGTAGCCTGTCGGCTGGCGTTGGCGCTTCTCCGCGGGAGTTCATGAAGGCTCGTGGCGCCCTCACGCGCAACGGCGATTTCACAGGCATCTATGTCATCCATAACAAGTCGAAGGACATGTACTACGTCGGGCAGAGCGTGCGCGTGGTTGGCCGCGTGAGGCAGCACCTCACGGGTCATGGCAACGGTGACGTGTACGCGGACTATAAGTACGGTGACAAGTTCGAGATCAACCTCGTCTCACTTCGTGAAAGCGGTTACGACAGTCTCGATGCCCTCGAACGAGACACCATCGAGGCGTATGACGCATATACCAAGGGTTACAACCGCACCAGGGGCAACAGAAACTAGGGTCCCGCGGTCCTTCTCGGCAGGTGATGGATGGCGCTACTCGCCCATGTACGTGCCGACGAACAGGGGAGCGCCCGAGCGGTTGAAGAGGGCAAAGGCGAAGGGGCGGTCGAAGGTGACCTCGACCGGGGGCTCGCAGTCGAACAGGGCTGCGCCTGTGACGCAGCACATGATCGTGAAGGCTCCTCCCTCGGCGCCGTCCATATCAATCTTGAGCTTGGCGCTTTGCTTGCAGGAGTCGACCATTATGTTAGCGTCGGTCATGTTGCCGAATTCGGCGCCGGGCAGGAAGGCCCTTTGGATTCCGATGTCGCGCAGGAACTGCGAGAGCTCGGTGCCGTCGGCCTTGAGGTCGAACTTGGGAACGCGCAGGTTGATTCCGCCAGAGGGGTGACTGGTGCCCTGATTGTGCTGGCAACGTAGGATCAGGTCCCAGGCGTCGCCGTTGTGGACGAAGGCGTCCAGCGTATCGGGATCCTTTGGCATGCAGAAGACCATCTGGGCACCCGAGCGCATCGGCCAGCTGACTGCGGTGCCGCAGGGATCGTCCAGAAGGGTCGAGTAGTCGCTGATGCCGTCCATCATGGGAGCGTCGGAATCTCCCTTTGCCCCGTGGAAGGTCGAGGGGTCTGACGAGCCGAAGCTGTCGTACCAGGCGTCCCTGAAGTGCAGGGCGCTGACTATCGCGAGGACGGTGTTGGCTGACAGCTCTGGCGCGGTGGCGAACTTGCCGCCCGTGTTGTCCCTCAGCCACGCGGACATGGCTTCTTTGGTCTGCTGCGTTCCGAAGCGCGCGGGGAAAGGCTTGCCGTTGAGGGACTTGATCGCCTCGGCGAAAGAGTCTTTGACGGGCGCTTGCAGGACATCTGCCCACACCGACGTCCCGACCGTATAGGAGTATCCCTCATCGGATTCGACGTCGTCGACGGCTTCGACATCGTTGGAGCCTGCGTCCAGAATGGCGGCAAGGGCTTTTGTGCGGGCGGATTGCCCGCCCAGGGCGGCATCAATTTGGGTGAGGGTCTCGCCTGTGGCGCCACGCGCAAGAACCTCGAGTGCGAGGACAAGGCATGCGGGAGAGGCGACGAAGCTCGCGCCGGCGTTGTGCCGGCTGTCGAGCATCTGCGCCGCGAGGCTGTCGAGCCCGGGGGCGAACGTGTTGGCGGCTGCGTGGGACATGGGTTCTCCTTTCCCTATGGTTGGACTAACGATACGGGGCGTGACGGACACTATTTCGGGCCCAATAGTGTCCGGGCGATGGGTTACGAGTCGTGGTGCTTCTCGGCACGAGACTGGTTGATGGCCAACTAGGGGCGATGGGCGCGTGGCATGGCGGCCTTGGCCGCGGGCCTATTTGAGCTCAGGGGAACCTGACCAAAAACTTACAATCGGCATATATGCATGACGTTATTGAGGGGGTCGTCGCGATGAGGCGTTCGGTTGGGCTGCTACTCTCGGTGTTGGTGACCACGTCACTTTCGGTTCCTGCCGTAACCCTTGCGGCGGATGTCGTGACGGGCACGTCCGATGCCGTCGCCGTGCAGCGGGAGGGCGACGCCTCACAGGGCGTCGTGAGCGCCACCGGCGACGATGATGCCGACTCTGCAGTCTCTGGTCCTGCGGAACAGGGGAGCGCGCCAGTGACGCCCGACGCGCCCGCGGAGGCTGCCGCGACCGACGCCGCCGCCACGCCTGCGGCCCCCGCTAGGAGGCGGGCGCCCACCACCGTCCAGGCCGACACCATGCGCGGGCGCCTCGACGCACTTGCGGCGTCCAACAGGGACGTGCTTTCCGACGGCGCGAGGGTTGTCATCGCCCCCAAGACGGTCGGCGGCCTGTGCATCGGCGATGTCGCCACGGCCGAGCTCGTGGGCATCAAGGGCGCGTCCCCGTCCGTGTGGGTCGTCTCGCACGACGCCCAGGGCTACGTGACCCTGACCAACGCTGCCACCGGCAAGGTGCTGGACGTCAAGGGTGGCAAGGCGGTTGTGGGCACGCAGGTCCAGCAGTGCGTGGCAAACGGTACGTACGCGCAAAAGTGGATCGTTCGCAAGACGCCCTCGGGCTCGTACGAACTTCTCTCCGCCCTGGGCGAGGACCTGCTGCTTGGCTACCCGAGCTCCAGCAAGGGCGCGCGCCCCGCGTTGAGGAAGGCCTCGGCTGGCTCGGTCGAGTGGGCCGTGAGCGAGCTCGCCCAGATGCGCTCCGAGCTCGACGCGCTAGCAACCAAGAACAAGTCCGTCCTGCCCGACGGCACCTACGTGTTTGTCTCGTCCGCGTTCGACAGCCGCATGGTGCTGGAGGTCAAGGACGCCTCCAAGAAGAACGGCGGTAACGTCCAGCTGTGGTCGCACAAGGCCACGGCCGCGCAGAGGTGGGTCGTCTCGCACGACGCCCAGGGTTACGTGACGATCGCCAACGTCGGATCGGGTAAGGTGCTCGACGTCTCCGGTGGCATCGCGGCGCCCTGCACCAACGTCTGGCAGTACACCTCCACCGCGAACAACCTCGCGCAAAAGTGGGTTGCCGTCAGGGACGGCAACGGCATCACGCTGCGCTCCGCCCTCTGGGGCAACGTCGCCCTGGACGTCTACAACGCCTCGCTCAAGAACGGTGCCAACGTGGAGGTCTTTACCCTCAACGGAAGCAAGGCGCAGAGGTTCTTCCCAGTGCGCCTGGCTACGCCCAAGGTCGAGAAGTGCGCTGACACCATCCAGTCGGGTGCCTGGTTCGCCATCGGCGCGAAGGGCGCGGGCAGCAAGGTGGTGGACGTGTGGAACGGCTCCGAGGCAAACGGTGCCAACGTCCAGGTCTTCTCGCCAAACAACACTTTCGCGCAGATGTTTACGTTTGAGTACAAAGACGGCTTCTACGCGATTCGCAACGCGCGGAGCGGGAAGGTTCTCGAGGTCGAGTATGGTGAGCCTGTCGCGGGCACCAACGTCGTGCAGCGCGCCTCCAACGGCGGCGCCAGGCAGCTGTGGGCTGTGACGAAGAACTCCGACGGCAGCTATGGTCTCACCAACAAGGCGACGGGCCTGGCGTTGGAGGTCTCGGGCTCCAACATCCAAGTCTCTGTCCTGGCGAACTCGAGCGCGCAGAGGTTCTCGCTCTCGCAGTGCAAGAGCCTGCTGGCCGAGGGCACCTACACGATTGCGTCGCACGGCAACCGCAAGGCCGTGCTGGACGTGAAGGACGGCTCGGCGTCCGAGGGCGCAAACGTCTGGGTGTTCCAATCCAACGGCAGCTTCGCACAGAAGTGGCGAGTTGCCGCGGTCAAGGGCAGGGAGAACACCTATACGATCGAGTCCCTGGCCGCAGGCAAGCTTCTGAGCGTCGCCGGCAACGGCAACGTGTGCATCAAGAAGGCGAATGGGTCGACCGCGCAGCAGTGGACCGTCGGGATTGAGAACGGTGCGGCCAAGTTCTTCTCGGTAGCCTACCCATCCAAGTCGCTTGACCTGCATGGCGGGTTGACGGCCAACAAGACCAACGTGCAGGTGTTTTCCAGCCACAGTGGCGCGGCCCAGCGCTTCTTCCTGACCAAGGTCAGCGAGGTGGTGCCCAACGGCACCTACATGATCAAGTTCGCGGCGTCGCCTGGCTTCGCCGTCGACGTGAAGGGTGCCTCCAAGTCCAACGGGGCTAACGTGCAGGTGTATACGTGCAACAAATCCGGCGCCCAGAAGTGGGTCGTCAAGTCCAGGGGCAACGGCACCTACAGCATCGTGAACGCTGCCAGTGGCAAGGCCCTTGCCGTGAAGGGTGGCACGGCATCCGCCGGCGCCAACGTCTGGCAGCAGGCCCCTAACAACACCAAGGCCCAGGCCTGGAAGTTCGTCTACTGCGCGGGTGGCTACAAGATCGTCTCGGCGCTCGATTCCGGCCTGGTGCTGAGTGCGACTGGGTTCGGCAACGGCAAGAACGCCCAGATTGCTGGCGACAGCGGTGCCTCAGCGCAGCGCTTCGTGCTGCAGAAGACCACCTACACCAAGCCGAAGCCCAAGCCGAAGCTGTCGGGCAACCAGCTTGCCATGTGGCGCAAGGCGCAGAGCTACAGCAGCGCCACGCGTTGGCTTGTTCTGAACGACGTGAGGAATGGCTGCAAGACGGCGGTGTTCCGTGGCCACTGCGGTAACTGGGAGCTCGTGAAGTATTGGGATTGCGGTCCTGGCACGGTCTATACGCCCACTCCGACGGGCCAGTACACCGTCACTGGCCGCGGCTACAGCTTTGGCCATGGCTACACCTGCTACTACTACACGCAGTTCTACGGCGACTACCTGTTCCACTCGGTGTTGTACTACCAGAATACGTTCAACCTGAAGGACGGCACGCTCGGCAGGAGGGTCTCCCACGGCTGCATCCGCCTGAAGCTGGGTAACGCCAAGTGGATCTACGACAACATCCCCAACGGTACTAAGGTCGTGAATTACTAGGAAGTAAGCTCGGTAATCTAGCCTCCGTCCCCGCGTTGGGGCGGAGGCTTTATCTTTGCCCGAGCGAGATGCTTGATTGGAGTCTCGGGAAGGGCAAGGGACTGAGCGCATAGAGGCAGACGTCCCTGTTGCCACAGCTACGTTGTTTGCGGGCATGGCAAGCCAAGGTTACGCCCCCGAGGCTGTCAACGACAAAAGCTATGGGGGCGAGCTTGCGGACGGCGTTATCGTTGCGCTTGGAATCGGCACATCGAGCGAGGGTAGCCCTGCCGTTGACCTCAATATGAGCTTCCGCAGAAAGGGTCTAGAAACCCAGCTTTTGTCCCCGAGATCGACAAAACGCGACATCGCGTCATTTGGCGGTACTTGCTTCGAGATGTCGTCGGAGATTGGCTGCAACTGGAATGACGAGATGGCAAAAGCAGAGCCGTCGAGTGGGAGTAGACCGATAGGGCTTTGACCTGCACTTTTGAGTGCCGCACTGTGCCACTGAGTTTCGTTTCGTACGAGAGTCATGATAAAGCTACCAGCGACATTGGTGAGTAATAATCGATTATCGAGCCTCCGTTCCCGTGTTGGGACGGAGGCTCTTTCTTTGCCGTTTTACTTCCGTTTGCCTGCGATTTCGCTATCTACACCCCCGCGTTTCAAGACAACAAGGTACGGGGCGGTATTTGGAGAAATGGGAGTAAGGATTTATCCCAAGTGAGTAGACGCGTGGTATTTGTCTCTGGGGGTGCATGGCGGGGTTGCGAGGTATTTGACGTTGGGGTATGAAAGGACCCGCGCCCCAAGTGGGGCGCGGGCCCTGGTGACGCTTTGCTTGCTCGCCGGCTACAACGCCTCGACGCGTGGCGTTTCCTGGTCGTCCACGACGAAGGAGCCGTCGTTCAGCTCTGCGATGCGGGCGTTGAGCCTGCCCAGGAGCTCGAGCATGCGGGGCTTGTCGGCCTTCTCCTTCTCCTCGTTGAACCAGCATGGCAGGTCGTGCGAGTCAAACTCGTAATAGGAGTCGAACAGTTCGCCGATTTCCCGATTCAGCGAAGCCACAATCGGGTCCTCGTGAACCAGCGGCAAGTCATCGGTCGCGATGCCGGTTTCCTCCTCGCAGGTCCAGACGGGGCCATGCAGGAACTCGTTCATAATCTTGATGGTGACCATCACTTTTCCTTTCTGTGGCGGTGAGGATAAGCCGATACGATGAAACCGTTAGAGCCGACACCTGCAATGATGCAGTACTCGCCTTCGTAGTAGTAGACACGCTCGTATCCCATGCGGCTTCCGATGGGCTTGAGCTCGTTTTTCACGACGCTGCCTTGACTTATGACTTTCCGCAAATAGGCTTCAACCTCGGCTTTGGGAACGCCGAAAGCCTTGGCAATCTGCACATCGTGGCCTCGGGATTTGATGTGTCCCATGCCAGAGCCGGCATTCCCCTTTTCCAGCCATACGATTTGCCCCGTCTTGTCGCGTGTGACGAAAAGCATGTCCTTGCGGGTGAATTTTACTCCGTTGCGCTCGAGCTCTGCTACCAGCGCTTCGTCGATCATCGGCTGCGATACAAGCTCCTTGAGCTTCGCTTCGTTTTCGGCCACCTTGGCGGCGTAGGTCTCCTGCATGATATGGGTCTGTGGGTTGCCATTCGTGCCATAGGCGAGCCCGCCGTTACTGCTTCGCATGGTGCTCCTCCCTTCGCGCGACGTTGCGATTCTTGAGGGCGTTCGCGGGGACGACAATCTCGATGCCCTTGTCTTTGGCGTAGGAGAAGATGTCATCCACGGCATCGTTGGTCGAGCAGACGTCGTAGACGACGATTGCCTTGAGGTGGAGTGTGTCGACGGTGAGGCGGACGAGCTCCTTGAGGGCGGCACGTTCGACGGGGTCGTCGACGTAGCCCTTGGTGCTGAACGCCACGACCGAGCAGCTCTCCAGCCCGTCGAGGGCGAACCCGACGCTCTCGGGCGTCGGTGCCGTGATGAACGGTATGACGACTGCGCCGAGCTCCATCGCGAACCAGATGCCCACGATGCGGGCCTTGAACAGGCGGTAGTGCTCCTCGAGGTCGCTCACGTCGCCGAACTGGGAGTAGTCCGGGGTGAAGAGGAGCCTGACGCCCGCGTAGCGGCTGCGATAGCGCTCGAGCAGCTCTTTCCGGTCGTAGTAGATCGCGTTGAACAGGCCCCCGTAGCCGTCGAACTTCTCGTCGTACTCCCAGAATCCGACGGCTGTGAGGGGTGTCCTGTGATACTGGGACGGGTATCCGGACAGCGCGATGTAGTCCGGGAAGACCTCGGTGTTGCACGCAAGCGCCGGCAGGTCGTGCTTGCCAGCGGCATAGGTTAGGTTGGTGTAGCGCAAGTAGCTTAGGTTGAGCTTCTTGCGAAGGTCGATGTTCTCGTAGCCCGTGCTTCCGTCGGGCAGGGTGATTTTTCTGCGGCGCTTCATCGGGATGCCCGGCCGTAGCCGCGGGTGCCCGCATGCTCGCACCGCGCGCCCTGACAAGGGTTCGCGTTATGAGACATGGTATTCACCAGTCCTTTCCGCCGAATATCGGCAAATCTAATGACAGAAAAGGGCTGGCGTGAGATACTTTCCGCTGTAACCTGGTGTGGGCATCCCGCGCCAACCGATAGCCGTTGAAGCGCCAACTTCAACGGCTATCTTTGTTTATGGCCTTCCAGACAGACCACCTCCCTTCCACTGGACGTTCTTCAAGAGCCACTCTTCATGGGTCCTCCAGGGGGCACCTTCGCGCTTCCGCTCATTTGCCTGGTCGATCGCGAATGCGGCGCAATCCCTGCTGATGCCGAAACGCTCGCTCACCTCGACAGCACTTGGGTCCCCCATAGTGATGATGAGGGGGTGCGGGGCAAGGAGATAACCCGAGAAGAAAACGGCTTCGGCCTCGCGGTTGGGCGTGTCCTCTTCGTGCTCGAGCCAAATGTGGCCGGTCTCGTGACCGCCCGAGAACCTCGAGCGGTTGAAGTAAGAACCGCGCGTGTCGTCAAACACCACCTGCGCACGCGTGTAGTCATGCGAGGTGACGTTAAAAGCCTTGTCCTTGGAGGCCAGGATTGCAAGTCCCTTCTCGACATCGCTGAGACTTGAATATGGAACCCGGTCGATTTGCAGTGTGTCCATGACCGTTCCGAGACTGACAGGATAGACACCGAGGTTATATACCTCGAGAAGCTCTACCACGGCTTTCTCGATTTCAATTTGCCTTTGCCGAACGACCAACCGTTCTCCTAACGCTTCGCAAGCGCCGCGATGAGCTCGGCGCGCTGCGTTTCCGTGAGACTCCTCGCATTACGGGCGATGAGGCGGATGGCCTCATCCGTCTCCCGCTCATCGGCGGTCCCAGTGATGTCCGCGGGCTTAACTCCCAGGGCCTTGGCCAGAGCGGCAATCGTGATTGCTCTCGGCACCCGCTCGCCGTTGACGTACCTGCTTACCGCTGCCGGGGTGAGGTTCGTCGCCTCGGCCAGTTCTTTCTGACTCATGTCCCGTTTCCTTAGCAGGGCGGCAAGTCTTGCTCCTATTGGCGCTGCCATTCTGTTCTCCTTCTTGATTCGGAACGGTAATGGTTACCGACTATTGGTAATTATGGAGGTCGCAATGTGCGATTGTCAAGTATATTTCGGTAATATCCAACTAATATTTGACCTCTCCAGCCAATGAGGGGATCAAATGAAGCCAGTCTTGCATGGGAGGTTTGCGCGCGGAATCGATTTTGAGGGCGCAGTGATGTTAGCGGGCGGCGCGGCGTCAAACCCACAAACCTCGAGGTGCTGGAGCAGAAGGACGGCATGCTGATCTGTATGGCTAGTTTCTTGTTATGTAGATGACCATACAGGGAAGGGACAACCAAGGAGGCGAGTCGCTGAATGTACGAGTGGCCGCCACGTCAGGCGGCGCGCCACGTCGCGCGAAAGCCTACTTCAGTTTGCGGGCGAATCGCAGGTAGGTGATGTCGTCGAGCTCGGCGGCGAGGCCGCTCATGGGGGAGTCCTTGTCGTCGGTCTCGTACCATTTGCCATTGGTGCCCAGGTAGCCGAAGGCGTTGATCGCGGGCATGGTCCTGCGCGCGACGAGCTCGGCCTTCTGGTAGTCGGACAGCGGGGCGCCTGCGGCGTTGAGGGTCATCGCGGCCAGGTAGGCGGGCGAGGTGTAGTCGTCGACGTTTGCCTGGTCGTTGCCTGCGACGTCGTAGTTGGCCCACATGGTGTAGACGGTCTGGTATAGGCGCTGGTTGTGCGCAAGCTCGCTCTCTCCCGTGTACCAGGCGTCGTTGTAGGTTGAGGCGAAGTTGGTCTGGTGGTCGCCAAAGAAGACCAGGATGACAGGCCTGTCGAGCTTCTTCAGCTCGCCGACGAAGTACTTGAGGTCCTCGTCGGAGGCTTGGATGCAGCTCAGGTACTCGTTGAGAAGGGCGTTGGTGTCGCCAGAGATGCCCTCGGGCTGGTAGTCGGTCAGGCGGTCGGCGGGAATGTTACCCACGTTGTAGTCGGAGTGGTTCTGCATGGTCACGTCGAACACGAACTGCGGCTCATCGCCCGTGCGCAGAAGTTCCAGGATCTTGTCATAGGTGACCTTGTCGGTCAGGCCGTTATGGAAGCGCGGGGCATCCTCGGGGAAGTCCTCGATCGAGAGGAACTGGTCGAAGCCCATGCCCTTATAGGTGCTCTTGCGGTTCCAGTTGGAGGGGTAGTTGGGGTGGATGGCGGTGGAGGCGTAGCCGAGCTTGGCCAGCTGCTTGGGCAGGGCCTCGCAGTCGGAGAAGTCGTAGATCGAATAGGGGTACTTGCCCAGGCCGAGAAACGCCATCGAGTTGCCCGTGAGGAACTCGAACTCGGTGTTGGCGGTACCGCCGCCGTTGACCGAGACGCTCAGGGCGCCGTGGCTCAGGGCGTCAGTCATGCCGGTGTTGAAGAACTTGGGTCCCTCGTAGCCGGACTTCATCTTGTCGTAGATCGACATGTCGGCAAAGGTCTCGTTCATCACGACGACGATCGAGGGCTTCTGGCCGGCAAACTGCCTTTCGGCTGCCTTGCGCGAGGCGTCGCCCGCAAGCTCCTTGTCATATCTGGCGACAAGTGCCTTGAGCTCGGAGGAGGCCTTTTCGTCGGAGTAGTCGCTCGGCTTGTGGATCACGAGGTCCTGGGAGCCCGCGACAAACGACAGGATGGCGCCGTGCTGGCGGTAGGTATACAGGGGCCAGAAGTAGTTGATTTTGGCGCCCATCTGCGTGTAGTTGGGGACCACGAGCGCCGCGACCATGCAGGCGGCCGTGATGGCGGCGCAGGCGAGGTTGACGATGACGCCGCGGGTCGCATGAGGCTTGGGCTCGGCGTCAGTCTTGCCGCGACTGTCGGGGCCCAGAAGGCTTGCCAGACCCACGCCCATGGTCGCGCAGGCAAGGCCGATCAGGGCAGGGTCCTGCAGGGTGTAGGAGTAGCCGCCCGCAACGGCCGCCGCGGTGCCCGCGGCCCACAGGTCTGCCGGCAGGATCGCGGTGTTCTTGAACCTCCACAGGTAGTACTGTGCCAGGCCCATGACGCCGTACAGAACGCAGGCGACGGCCGGTCCGCCCGCGCGACGCTGTCCCAGGAAGTACAGCACGACCACGGGCAGAGCCATCAGCAGCACGTCGATATAGAGGTAGGGCCTCTGAACGCAGGCAAGGGTGTTGTTGTACGGCTGCTCGATCGCGAAGAACGAGGCCGCTACCACACCCGCCAAGACAATAAAGTCCAGAAGGGCGTGGCGGAACATGCGCTGGCCACGGCTGGCATCGGTGTCGGCAAGAAGCGCGTCACGGATGGCGTCTCGGTGCAGCCCGATGACACCGGCGAGAAGCGCTGCCGCGGAGCATCCGAGTATCGCGGCAATGGAGGTGGCAATCAGACCGACGCAGGGCAACAGCGCCCAGGCCAAAAGCATCAGGAACGGGAAGAGGGCCCCCGCGGGCGAGACGCTCCATCGCCTCGGCCTGAAGCAGGGGGTCGCGTCGTCGGTGCCGCGGACGGCGGCTTCCGACATGCGGATCCAGTCCCAGACGAGAAGTGCCGCGAAGGCGGCGGGAATGAGCCCGAGGGCGGGCGACTCGACAGTCGTGAGGAAATCCACTAGTTCACCTTGGTCGCGAAGTTGAGGTAACTGATCTGCGCCATGTCATCCGAGGTCTTGGCCACGGGGGAGGAGGCGTCGTCGGTGGCGTGCCACTTGCCGTCGGCGTCCATGACGCCAAACGCGTCGAGCGCAGGCATCTTCTCGCGAGCGACGATCTGTGCCTTCTGGAAGTCGGTCAGGGGCGCGCCGATCGTGTCGAACATGACCGACGACAGGTAGCAGGCGCTGTCGTAGGCGACCTCGTCGTGCGGGGCGCCAGCGACCTCGTAGTTGGCCCACAGGCGGTAGTTGGTCTGGTAGATTCGCTGCGCGTGGTCGACGGTGTTGGCGTCCTCGTACCAGGCGTCGTTGTAGACGCCGGTGAAGTCAGGCTGGTGGTCGCCGAAGAACAGCAGGACCACGGGACGGTCGAGCTTCTGCAGCTCGCCGATGAAGTACTCCAGGTCCTCGTCGGACGCCTGGATGCAGCTCAGGTACTCGTTGAGCTTGGCGTCGGTGTCGGCGTCGTCGAAGTCGGCGGGCTTGTAGTGCGTCAGGCGGTCGGCCGGGATGTTGTTCTGGTCGTAGCCCGAGTGGTTCTGCATGGTGACGTCGAACACGAACTGCGGCTCGTCGCCCGAGCGCAGGATCTCCAGCACCTTGTCGTAGGTGACCTTGTCGGTCAGGCCGCTGTGGAAGCGCGGGGCGTCCTCGGGGAAGTCCTCGATCGTGAGGAACTCGTCGAAGCCAAACTGCCTGTACACCGTGTTGCGGTGCCAGTTGCTGCCCACGTTGGGGTGCATGGCGGTCGTCTTGTAGCCCTGCTCGCCAAGCTGGCGAGCGACGTTGGCCACACCCGCGAAGTTATACATGTTGTACGGGTACTTGCCCACGCCCGCGTAGAGAATCGACTCGCCCGTGAGACACTCGAACTCGGTGTTGCAGGTGCCGCCGCCGTTGACCGAGACGGCCAGCTGCCCGCCGTAGATGGTGCCGTCGGCCATCCCGGTCCTGAAGAACCGTGGTCCCTCGTAGCCGCAACGCATCTTGTCGAACAGCGACAGGTCGGCAAAGGTCTCGTTCATCACGATGACGACCGAGGGCCTCTGCTCGTCGAATTGCTTCTCGGCAGCCTTGCGCGCGTCGGAGTCGCCCACGGTCTCGTCGTAGCTCTGGGCATAGCTGTCGAGAAGTGCCTGGGCCTTCTTGTCGCTGTAGCCGTCGGGCTTGGGGATGGGAATGTCCTGCACCTCGGCGACGAAGGACGTGAGTGAGCCCTGCTCGCAGTAGCGGGCCTTGGGGTTCCAGTAGTCGACGACGACGCCGTGGTCGCGCCAGTTGGGGGTCACGGCGGCGACGACGCCGGCGGTCGCGCCCACGCCCATCAGCAGCGCCTGGCGACGGGTGAAGCCGCGCTCGCCCACGCGCTCGAGCATGGCGTCGCTTACGCAGGGGCGGTGCCTGGTGGGAACGAGGTAGGAGCAGGCCGCCCAGGCCAGGCACGCAAAGCCGATGCTGCGCAGGACCAGGTCGGAAATCGTGTAGGTGTAGCTGGCGGCGACCTCGGCTGCGGTGTTGATGGCGAGGATGTCGCTCGGCACGATGACGGTGTGCTTGAAGCAGCTGACGAAGAAGTTGGCGAGGCCGAACACCAAAAGAATGGCCGGCAGAATCGCCACGGGCCCGCCGTGGCGACCGAACAGAAGGTAGATGGCCAGTCCCAGAAGCGCGATCAGGCCCATCTCGGCGGCGAGCATGGTCGGCGCGATGGTGGACAGCGGCGCGGGCGAGATGGGCTTCTCCAGCGCGAGCGTCGAGAAGAGCGTCATGGCCGCGATGGCAACCACGGTAAGAAGGGCGTGCGCGACGGCTCGCTTGGGCGAGGCGGGCTCGAGCGCAGGTGCGTCGTCGGCGTCATCGACCTGGTCGGTTGCGTGACGCTTGGGCGGGTAGGGGGTGTGGGAGTCGCCCAGTACGAGCGGCAGGACCCACTCGCGCGCGACGACGGCGGCAGCGGCGGCGACGACCAGCAGGACCGAGCCGGCGAGCGACCTGGCGTGCGACATGACCAGGTGCATGCAGATGTAGGCGGTCATGAAGGCGAGGGCCGCGACGTGCGGGATGGTCCAGGCGACTGTCGAGCGCATGAGCGCGGGCTTGTGGCCGGCGCGCTTGCGGACGAGATATGCCGCGAACAGCATCGCGGCGATCACGATGATGCCCGCAAGGGGTATCAGCGCGAAACGCATCCTGACGAGGGGAAGATCCTTGTTCAGCATATTCTAGGTTGCCACCTTTCCGGCTATTTGACCTTTGTCGCGAAGTGAAGGTAGGAGACCTTCGAGAGGTCGTTGTTGACTGCTGCGACGGGCGAGTTCTCGTCCTCGACCTCGTACCACTTGCCGTCCGCGCCCATGAGGCCGAACGCGTTGAACGCCGGCATGGTCTGCCTTACGACCATCTGGGTCTTCTGGTAGTCCGACAGCGGCGCGCCCGCGTAGTCGAGCGTCATGGCAGCGAGGTAGGCGGGCGAGGTTGGGAAGCTACTGTCCGTCTGGGCGGCACCGGCAACGTCGTAGTTTGCCCAGATGAGGTAGGAGGTCTGGTAGACGCGCTGCGTGTGGGTCATCTCGTCCTCGTCGCCGTACCAGGCGTCGTTGTAGTTGGTCGAGAAGCCCGGGTGGTGGTCACCCCAGAAGACGAGGATCACGTGGCGGTCGAGCTTCTTGAGCTCGTCGACGAAGTACTCGAGGTCCTCGTCGGAGGCCTGGATGCAGGCGAGGTACTCGTTGAGGCAGCTGTTGGTGAACTCGGTGACGCCGTCGGTCTTGTAGTGGTACTTGCGGTCCTCGGGGATGTTGCCGACGTTGTAGCCCGAGTGGTTCTGCATCGTGACGTCAAAGATGAACTGCGGACCCTCCTCGTCATCGGGGTTCCTGAGAAGGTCGAGGACCATGTCGTAGGTCGCCTTGTCGGAGATGCCGTTGTGGAACCTCGGCGCGTCGTCGGGCCAGTCGTCGATGTCGAGGAAGTCGTCGAAGCCCATCTGCTCGTAGACGGTGTTGCGGTGCCAGTTGGTGGGCAGGTTGGGGTGCATGGCCGTCGTCTTGTAGCCCTGCTCCTTCAGCTGACGGGCGATGTTGTCCACCTTGGAGAAGTCGTACATGGTGTAGGGGTACTTGCCCGAGCCGGCATAGAGCATCGACTCGCCCGTGAGGGCCTCGAACTCGGTGTTGCAGGTGCCCGCGCCCGTGACCGAGCAGCTGAGGTTGCCGCGGGCGAGCGTGCCGGTGAGGCCCTTCTTGAAGAACCACGGGCCCCTGTAGTTGTTCTGCAGGCCGTCGAACACGGACAGGTCGGCGAAGGTCTCGTTCATGACGAAGACGATCGAGGGCTTCTCGTCCTCGTACTGCGCGACCGCGGCCTGGCGTGCGGCGTCGTCGCCTGCCGCCGGAGTGGCAGACTGGGTCGCGTCGCCCTTCTCGACGAAGGTGCAGACGTCGAACTGATTGGCGTAGGATGCCAGGATCTCCTCGGCGGTGGAGGTCTTGTACGCGGTGGGCTTGGCGATGGGGATGTCCTGCACCTCGGACACGAAGCAGGACAGCGAGCCCCTGCTCGCGTACGAGAAGCGCGGCATCCACGCGAAGACCTTGACGCCGAAGTCGAGTCGCCAGCTGGGGACGGTGACGAAGGCCACCAGCATGGCCAGCGACGCCACGCCCATAAGCACGCAGGAGGTCCTGCGGCACCAACGCTCGCCATGCTTGGCCAGAAGCCTCGCAGGCACCAGGACCTTGGTGCGGCATGGGACCAGGTAGGAGCAGGAGGCCAGCGCTATTGCCATCCAGGCCAGCGAGTAGACGCAGGTGTGGGCCATCTCGTAGGAGTAGGTGCCCGCGACGGTGGCCGCGGTCTCGAGCGCCATGAGGTCGGCGGGGATTAAGACGGTGCCCTTGAACTTGAGCATGAAGTAGTTGACCAGGCCGTAGATCGTGAGGATGAGCGGCAGCGCGACAACCGCGGCGCCCCTGCGGCCCGACAAAAGGTACAGCGTGACGCCCGCCAGGCAGACCAGGCCCAGCTCCAACAGGTATGGGAAGGTCTCCAGCTTCGCCATCGGGTGCTCCTGGATCGCGTTCTCCATCGCGAGGATGGTGAAGAACGCCATGGCCAGGATGGCCACGATGGTGAGAAGGACATGCGCGGCGACGCGCGGCCACCGGCGGGCCGGCTTGGTGGGCTCGACCGCCGCCTCGGGCTCGTGGTCCTTCTCGGCAGCGTCGGCGTCGGGCTTGGGGCCGAGCACGAGATCGAGCACGGGGTCGCGCACGACGACGAGCAGCATCGCGACGAGGAGCATGACGCAGGCGTAGCCGAACCAGCGGGCGCGAGTCAAAAGCATGTGGTTGGCGGCGTAGACGGTGAGGAAGGCGCAGGTCAGCAGCTGGGGGACGAGCCAGGCGACGGTGGCACGGGAGAGGGCGGTCTTACCCTGTTTGGCCCGTTGGCGGGAGAGGACTATGCAGGCCACGCCCAGAACAAGGACGAGGGCGGGGAGCAGGGCGAACATACGGCGGAGTGTCGGGTAGGGCGTGATATCCAAGGTTGCTCATTCTTCGTTGGCTGCAGACGGCGCGTTTTCTTCGCGGGGAAATACACGCAAATTGCCATTATCGCAGTTTGTTCCACCCGTGGTTTCGCCTGCGTATCAGTTGTGTGCGTGCTGTGGTCTAATGTGAGCCAATCGTGGCGGCGCTAGGCGAAACGTGCCGCCACGGCCTGACAGTCCAGAAGCATCGCGAGTTCCATGGTCCTTCTCTCCAGTCGACGTCAGACGCGAAAAAGGGTAGGTGCCATGCGCTATCCTGACAAGCCGAGAATGACGATGCCGAGACCCGCGCGGCCGAGGGGCGCGGCGGGTCGGAAGGACAACGGGAAACAGGAGCCACATGATCAGGATCAACCACGCGGTGCTGCACGCCTTCGACTTCGAGGTGGGGGAGTGCGACCTGTCCGAGCGCGAGCTCGACCTGGACGTGAGGCAGACCAAGTCCTACGTCACGCGCATGGCGAGAAAGACCGTGGGCAACCCCGAGAGCAAGCACGGCGAGTTCGCCGAGGGCTCCAACTTCGCCGGCGAGCTCGAGCGCTACCTGCATGGGCAGCGCGACTTCCTGGACCTTTCGGCCGACGTGGCGCGCTTCTTCTATGAGGAGCTTCGCAAGAGTGAGAACGCCGGCCAGTGCGACCTGCTGGTGACTGACTTCGTCGACACCGGCGACGCCAAGGGCGAGTCGGCGCGTGCCGAGGCGGCCGATACCGCCGTCGGCGACGCCATGGCCGCCGCCATCGAGGCGGCCGACGACTTCGAGGGCGGCGAGCGCCGCATGTTCGCGGTGCTGCTGCTGCCGCGCCGCCAGGCCTTCGTGCACGACGTGCGCAGCGAGGGTGGCCTTGCCTACAACGACATCGTGCGTCACGACTCGACCCTGCCAAACCCCAGCCAGAAGGTCCCCACGTTTTCGGTCGTCGACACGACGGACTTCTCGATCGACTTCCAGGACGTGGAGCGCACGATCGCGGGCCAGAAGGCGCTTCTGATCCCCAAGGCGTTCTTGCAGTGCAGCACCGAGGCGTCCAGCCGCGAGGTCATCGCCACGGTCACCAAGATCGTGGAGGACGTCGCCGAGGAGTACGGTATCGAGCCCGCCGTCGCCGCGGCCAAGGCCAAGTCCTACGTCATCGAACGCGCCGCCGCGGCCGACGACGTGCGACCCGAGCAGGTGGGCCGCGAGGTCTTTGCCGACGAGCCCGCCATGGCCGAGCGCTACGAGGAGCGCTCGCAGGCTGAGAGCCTTCCCGAGTCCGTGAGCGTGCGCAAGGGCGTCGCCAACCGCATCGCCAAGAACCACCGCATCCGCACCGACACCGGCATCGAGATCACCTTCCCGTCCGAGTACGCGTCGAGCTCGGAGTTCATCGAGTTCGGGCGCGGCGACGACGGTAGGATCACCATCGAGCTCAAGAACATCGGCAAGATCGAGAACCGCTAGGGGGCATCTGCCATGGGAGACGTCGAGTATCTGGAGCACTACATGTGGTGCGTCCACCCGGACAAGACCAAGACGTTCGGGTCGCTATTGCTGCCGAGGGGCACCGAGGACTGCCAGGTGGACATCGCCTGGCCCACGATGGTGCTGGGGCACGGCATCGGCGGCGACCACTCGCACATGGACCCCTTCGCGCGCGCCGTAGCCTCGACTGGCGCCTGCACCTACAACATCGACTTCCGTGCGGGCGGCCCCACCTCCAAGAGTGACCTTGACATGGTCGAGATGTCCGTCGAGGGGGAGGCCGACGACCTCGCCTATGCCGCCGACCTCATGCTCGAGGAACGCTTCTGCGCCGACAGCGCGCTGTTCCTGTGCGGCGGCAGCATGGGTGGCCTGGCCGCCACGGTCGAGGCGTGTCGCAGGCCCGAGCTCTACCGCGCGCTGGTGCTGGTGTACCCCGCGTTCAACATGCACGACGAGGCGGTCGCCGCCTGGGGTGGGCTCGACGAGCTGCCCGAGACGGCCGAGCTGTTCGCCGGCGCCGAGGTGGGGCGCCCCTACATGCGCGACGTGCTCGGGTGCGACCCCTTCGACCTGATGGCGGCCTACGACCGCCCCGTCCTCATCGTCCACGGCACGGCGGACGACGTCGTGCCCTTTGGCTACTCCGAGCGAGCCGCCGCCACGTTCCCGAACGCGCGCCTGGTAGAGATACCCGGAGCGGGCCATGCCTTTGGTGGCGAGGCCCTCGCGCGCGCTTGCGACGCCGTCGCGGGCTTCGTGCGCGACGTTGTCTCCGACGAGAAGCGCTAACCGAAAGGAAGCCCCACCATGGCAGACGGAAAGACCCCCGCGACCAGCGCGTCCTTCTCGGCAGACGGAAAGTGGCGCGTCGAGCACGACTCGATGGGCGAGATGCGCGTGCCCGTCGACGCCCTCTGGGGTGCGCAGACCCAGCGCAGTCACGAGAACTTCCCGATCGGCACCGAGACCATGCCGCGCGGCATCGTGCGCGCGTTCGCCGTCCTCAAGAAGGCGGCGGCGCAGGCCAACGCCGAGCTCGGCGCCATCACGGCCGAGCAGCACGACGCGATCGCGGCCGCCTGCGACGAGGTGCTCGACGGGCGTCTGGACGACCAGTTCCCGCTGGTGGTGTGGCAGACCGGCTCCGGCACCCAGTCCAACATGAACGTCAACGAGGTGCTGGCCAACCGCGGCAACCAGATCGCCGGCGAGAAGATCTTGCACCCCAACGACTCGTGCAACCGCTCGCAGTCGTCCAACGACACGTTCCCGACGGCCCTGCACATCGCCTGCGACCTGGCCGTCACGCGCGAGCTGATCCCGGCGACCCGCCATCTGTGCGAGACGTTCGCCGAGCTCGAGCGCGCGAGCGCCGGCGTGGTCAAGTCCGGTCGCACGCACCTGCAGGACGCGGTGCCCATCAGCTTTTCCCAGGAGGTGTCCGGCTGGCGTGGCCTTCTGGAGAACGCCGTCGCCGAGCTCGAGGCCTCGCTCGCCGGCCTGCGCAGGCTTGCCCTGGGCGGCACCGCCGTCGGCACGGGCCTCAACGCGCCCGAGGGCTTCGACCGTCTGGTGGCCGAGCGCGTCGCCGACCTCACGGGCGAGCCGTTCGTGACCGAGCCCAACAAGTTCAGCGCCCTGTCCGGCAAGGACGCCGTGGTCTTCGCGCACGGCGCGGTCAAGGCCCTGGCCTGCAACATGATGAAGGTCGCCAACGACGTGCGCTGGCTCGCCAGCGGCCCGCGCCTGGGCCTGGGCGAGATCTTCATCCCGGCCAACGAGCCCGGCAGCTCCATCATGCCCGGCAAGGTCAATCCCACCCAGTGCGAGGCCGTGACCATGGTCGCCGTGCAGGTCATGGGCAACGACGCGACCATCGGCATGGCGGCGAGCCAGGGCAACTTCGAGCTCAACGTCTTCATGCCCGTGATCGCCTACGACTTCCTGCAGTCCTGCCGCCTGCTTGCCGACGCCATCCGCTCGTTCGACGAGCGCTGCGCCCGCGGCATCCGTCCCAACCGCGAGCGCATGGAGCACAACCTGCACGACTCGCTCATGCTGGTGACCGCGCTCAACCCCTACATCGGCTACGAGAACGCCGCCCGCGTGGCCAAGAAGGCCTACGCCGAGGGAACGAGCCTGCGCGAGGCCTGCGTGGGGCTCGGATACCTCACCCCCGAGCGCTTCGACGAGGTCTTCCACCCCGAACAGATGGTGTAGGACCTCCTGGCATACCCGTCGACCCGACGCCCTTCTCGGCAGGAAGCGCGCACGTCAGCGCTGCCGAGAAGGGCGTCCTGTTGTAATTCCTACCTGTGTTGCGGAATTTGGTTACTTGCGCGAAACCTTGACGGGGCCCGTTTGGGATACCATGCCCAACAACGTGGCGCACACGCGCAACGCCACGCACACGACGGGGCATGTGGCCCTGCGCGACGACGCGCGCCAAGGAGGCTTGGACGATGGCTAGGGTTTACAACTTCTCTGCCGGTCCCGCCGTGCTCCCCGAGGACGTCCTTCGGGAAGCCGCGGACGAGATGATGGATTACCGCGGTTGCGGCATGTCCGTCATGGAGATGAGTCATCGATCTCCGAGCTTCAAGCAGATCATCGACGAGGCCGAGGCCGACCTTCGCGATCTGATGGGCATCCCCGACAACTACAAGGTGCTGTTTTTGCAGGGCGGCGACTCCCTGGTGTTTGCCAGCGTCTTCGCCAACCTGGCCACCAACGGCCGCGCCGACTACATCCTGACGGGCAACTGGGCCAAGAAGGCCTACAAGGAGGCCCAGATCCTGGGCGACCCCAAGGTCCTGGCGTCGTCGGCCGACAGGAACTTCTCCTACATCCCCGACTGCTCGGACCTGGATGTGCGTGATGACGCTAGCTTCGTCTACATCTGTGAGAACAACACCATCTACGGCACCAAGTTCCACACGCTGCCCAACACCAAGGGTCACGAGCTCGTTGCCGACCAGAGCTCGATGTTCCTGTCGGAGCCGGTCGACGTCACCCGCTACGGCCTGATCCACGCGGGCGTCCAGAAGAACGTCGGTCCCGCTGGCGTGCAGGTGGTCGTCGTTCGCGAGGACCTCATCCCCGACGACCTGCCCGGCGTTCCCACCATGCTGCGCTTCAAGACGCAGGCAGATGCCGGCTCGCTGTACAACACGCCCAACTGCTGGGGCATCTACATCTGCGGCAAGGTCTTCAAGTGGCTCAAGGCCCGTGGCGGGCTTGCGGCCGTCGGGGAGCACAACGTCGCCAAGGCGCAGCTGCTCTACGACTACCTCGACGAGTCAGATCTGTTCGCGTCGACCGTCGAGAAGGACAGCCGCTCGATCATGAACGTGCCGTTCGTCACCGGCGACGCCGACCTCGACGCCGAGTTCGTCGCGGCCGCCAAGGCCGCCGGCCTCGAGAACCTCAAGGGCCACCGCACGGTCGGGGGCATGCGCGCCTCGATCTACAACGCGATGCCCACCGAGGGCGTCCGGGCACTGGTCGACTTTATGAAGGACTTCGAGCTCAAGCACGCCAGGCGCGGCTAGCGGCGGGCGCTTTTCCCGGGAGGAACCATGTACAAGGTCCATTGCATGAACAACATCGCCACCGTCGGCACCGACCAACTTGGCGACGACTACGAGCTCACGCCCGAGCTCGACGACGCCAACGCGATCCTGGTCCGCTCCGCCAAGCTCCACGAGGTCGAGTTCCCCAAGACGCTCCTGGCCATCGCGCGCGCCGGCGCGGGCGTCAACAACATCCCGCTGGAGCGCTGCGCGCAGGAGGGCATTGTCGTCTTCAACACGCCTGGCGCCAACGCCAACGCCGTGAAGGAGCTTGTGCTCGCAGGCATGCTCCTGGCCTGCCGCGACATCGTCGGCGGCATCGGGTGGGTGCACGACAACTCCGACGACCCCGAGGTCGGCAAGAGGGCCGAGAAGGCCAAGAAGCAGTTTGCGGGCCACGAGCTGGCGGGCAAGACCCTGGGCGTCATCGGCCTTGGCGCCATCGGCGCGAACGTGGCCAACGCCGCCCGCGCCCTGGGCATGAAGGTCATGGGCTACGACCCGTACCTGTCCATCAACGCGGCATGGAGCCTGGACCGCAGCATCAAACACGTGACCGACGTCAACGACATCTACGCGCAGGCCGACTTCATAACCGTGCACGTGCCCGCGACTGACCAGACCCGCGGCATGATCGGCCGTGACGCCATCGCCCGTATGAAGGCAGGCGTCGTGTTCGTCAACTACGCCCGCGACGTCCTCGTGGACGAGCAGGCAATGGCCGAGGCGTTGGCTTCCGGCCAAGTCGCGCGCTACGTGACCGACTTCGCCAACCCGGCGTCCGCCAATATGAAGAACGCCATCGTCACGCCGCACCTGGGCGCCTCCACGGCCGAGGCCGAGGACAACTGCGCGATCATGGCCGTCAACGAGCTGAGGGACTACATCGAGAACGGCAACGTCCGCAACTCGGTCAACTTTGGTACCGTCGACCTGGGCCCGATTGCTGCCGACGGCCGCATCGCCATCTTCCACAAGAACGTCCAGGGCATGATTGGCAGCATCACGCAAGTCCTTGCCGAGACCGACCTCAACATCGAGAACATGGCCAACAAGAGCCGCGGCGACAACGCCTACACGCTTCTCGAGGTCACGGGCGGGCTCGACGACTCCATTGCCGAGAGGATCGCGACGCTCGACAACGTCTATCGCGTTCGCGTCATCACCCGCTAGGGGGTAGCCGCCCACCTGCGGTCGAGCCATCCCGGCGTACGAAGAAGGCCCCCGGGTCGCATGGGTCCTAAAGGACATGCGGCCCGGGGGCCAGGTCTGTCTGTGGGCGATTGCGCTGTCGGCACGGGTGGCGTCAGCGGGTGGTCGCGTTGTGATGCCGCGGCTACAGGACCTGCTCCATACCGATCTTGTACGGTTTGAGGCCGCGCGCCTCGTAGAACGCGCGTGCGCTCGCGTTGCAGCTCCAGACGTTGAGGGTCACGTTATGGCAGCCCTTCTCGCGAGCGAATCCCAGGACGTGGTCGTAGAGCTTGGTTCCCACGTGCCGTCCGCGCACTGCCTCGTCGACGCACAGGTCGTCGATGTAGAGCGTGAGCATGTCGCAGTGCGCCCCGTCGCCCTCGTAGCGCTCCAGCACGCAGAAGGCGTAGCCGAGCACCCGGGCGTCCTCGGGGCTCGTTGCCACGAAGATGGGGCGAGAGTCATCGGAGAGCATGGTTTCCAGCTGCGAGTCGTCGTACTTGCGGCCGCCCGCGCGAAACAGGTCGGGCCGTCCCTGGTGGTGGACGTCCTCAACCTGGTGCAGGAGCCTGCCGATGTCGGGGATGTCTGCCTGTCGCGCGCGGCGGATGAGCATGGCCCTACGCCCCCTCGACGTCGTCGGCGCCAGCCGCGGCGCGACCCGCGCGGAAGGCCTTGATGTTGGCCTCGACCGTCTTGGGCGGAACGCGGCGGGAGATGACGTCCTCCCAGGTCTCGGGCGAGAAGGGCAGCGCGGTCGAGAGCGCGCCCACGAGTACGACGTTGGTCGAGCGGGGGCTGCCGACCTGACGGGCGATCTCGCCGGCGTTCACGCGCACGGCTCCGAGCTCGTCCAGGCGGGCCGAGACGTCGCCCGGCATCGAGAAGCTGCCGATGGAGACGCTTACGGGCACGATGGTCTCGTCGTTGACGAAGAGGTGCCCACCCTCGCGCAGATACTGCTGTGCGCGCAGGGCCTCGACTGCCTCGAACGACACGATCGCGTCGGCGCAGCCGGGGTCGCAGACCATGGTGTCGACGTGCTCGCCCATGCGGACGACCGTCGAGACCGAGCCGCCGCGCTGGCTCATGCCGTGGATCTCGGAGACCTTGACGTCGAGTCCGGCCTGGGCCGCGGCCATGGCGAGCAGGCTGCCCGCCAGGATGGTGCCCTGGCCACCGACGCCCACGAGCAGGACGGTCTTGGTGCCGTCGAACTTGACGTTGGCCTCGGTGACCTCGATCTGGGCGCTCTTCTCGCTAGCGGTGTAGTGCGGCATCCTACATCCCCTCCTTGATGAACTTGAACGGGCAGGCCTGCACGCACTGGTTGCAGCCGATGCACTGGTTGTAGTCGATCTGGGCACGGCCGAGCTCGTCCTTGCCCAGCGCGGGGCAGCCGATCTGGACGCAGGCGCCGCAGGCGCGGCAGTCGGTGATCGTGGGCTGCGGGCGACGGCTGCGGTCGATCAGGCGGCACGGCGATCGGAACACCAGGACGGAGAGCTTGTCCTCGTGCGAGATGGCCTGCTTGAGGGCCTCGCGGATGGACTTGGCGTCCTGGGCGTCGATGAGGCTGACCTCGTCGACGCCGATGGCCTCGCACAGGCGGACGATGTCGAGGGCCTTGCCCTCGGGGACGTCCAGTGGCGAGACGCCGGCGGCCTGCTCAGCGAGCGAGACGCCGTTGCAGGGGTTGCCCTGCGCGCCGGTCATGGCGGTCGTGCGGTTGTCCAGGATGCATAGCGTGCCCTTGCCGCCGTTGTAGACGGTGCCGAGAAGTGACGTGATGCCGGAGTGGGCGAACGTCGAGTCGCCGATCACGCCGACGACGGGTCGCCCGGTGCGCCCGGGAACGCCCGCGAGCTCCATGCCGTGCGCCATGGACAGCGAGGCGCCCATGTCGATGACGGAGTCGACGGCGCGGTAGGGGGCGACGGCGCCGAGGGTGTAGCAGCCGATGTCGCCGGTGACGATCGCCTTGAGGCGGCGCAGCTCGACGTAGACAAGGCGGTGCGGGCAGCCGGCGCAAAACGCGGGCGGACGCATGGGAAGGTCGGTCGCGGCGACCGTGTGGGGCGGCTCGGCCAGGCCGAAGGCGGCGCGGATGTTCGCGGGGCGGATCTCGCCGCCGCGTGGCAGGGCGCCTGCGGGGGGCTCGCTGACCTCGACGCCCATCGCGCGGACCTTCTCCGAGAAGTACGTGCAGGTCTCCTCGACGACGTAGAGGCTCTTGACCTGAGAGGCGAACTCGCGGATCTTGGCGGGCGGGAGCGGCCAGGTCAGGCCGAGCTTGAGGACCGACGCGTCGGGCAGCGCCTCGCGCACGTGGGCGTACAGCGCGCCGGCGCAGATGACGCCGACCTCGGGGTCGCGCATCTCGATGCGGTTGAGCTCGCTCTTCTCGGCAAACTTGATGAGGGCGTCCTCGCGCTCGTCGGTGACGGCGCGGCGACGCACGGCGTTGGCGGGCATCATGACGTACTTGGGGATCTGGCTCTCGTAGGGGCGCGGCTCGGCCTGCTTTCGCGTGGCGGCAACGTCGAGCATCGTTCGGGTGTGGGCCACGCGCATGGTCTCGTGCAGCATGACCGGGGTGTCGAAGCGCTCCGAGAGCTCGAACGCGTCCCTGGCGAAGGCATAGGCCTCGGCCGAGTCGCACGGGTCGAGGCACGGGATTCGCGCGAAGCTTGCGTAGTAGCGCGAGTCCTGCTCGTTCTGGGACGAGTAGCACGACGGGTCGTCGGCGACCAGAAGCACCAGGCCCGCGTTGACGCCGGTGTTGGCCACGCTCATGAAGGGGTCGGCCGCGACGTTGAGGCCGACGTGCTTCATCGCGGCAAGCGAGCGCACGCCGCCCATGGCCGAGCCGATGGCGACCTCGAGGGCGACCTTCTCGTTCGGCGCCCACTCGCAGTGCACGCCGTCCTTCTTGACGAGGTTCTCCAATGCTTCGGTCGAGGGGGTGCCGGGGTAGCCGACGCCGACCTCGACGCCTGCCTCCCATGCGCCCTGGGCGATGGCCTCGTTGCCCGAAAGCAGCTCCTTCTCCACTGTGTTGCTCCCTCCTTACGGGGCCTGCCGAAAGGCTAGCCCTGGTTCTCCCTGTTGACGAGCCCCGTCGCGCCGTAGCGCTCGCGCAGGAGGGGCTTCTCGATCTTGCCCGTGGGGTTGCGCGGGACGGGCGCGAAGATGATCTTGCGCGGACGCTTGTAGCGCGGCAGGTCGAGGCAGAAGTCGTTGATGTCGTCGGCCGTGGTGGACTCGAACCCGGGCTTGAGCTCGACGATGGCGCAGGCGATTTCGCCCAGGCGCTCGTCCGGAAGGCCGATGACGGCCACGTCCTGGATTGCGGGGTTGCCCGACATGAAGTCCTCGATCTGGACGGGGTAGAGGTTCTCGCCGCCCGAGATGATCACGTCCTTCTTGCGGTCCACGAGCCAGATAAAGCCGTCGGCGTCGACGCGCGCCATGTCGCCGGTGTACAGCCAGCCGTCGCGGATCGTCTCGGCCGTGGCCTCGGGGTTGTTGTAGTAGCAGGTCATCACGCCGGGGCCGCGGACGATGAGCTCGCCCGTCTGGCCCGCCGCGACGTCGGCGCCGGCGGCATCGACGATGCGGCACTCCCAGCCGTGGCCGGGCACGCCGATGGCGCCGACGTGGTCGACGTTGTCGACGCCCAGGTGGACGCAGCCGGGGCCGGTGGACTCGGACAGGCCGTAGTTGGTGTCGTACTGCTGGCCGGGGAAGACCTCGAGCCAGCGCCTGACCAGGCTCTTTGGCACGGGCTGGGCGCCGATGTGCATGAGGCGCCACTGCGACAGCTCGTAGTCTGCCGGGTCGACCTTGCCCTGCTCTATGGCGAGAAGGATGTCCTGCGCCCAGGGCACGAGCAGCCACACGATGGTGCAGCGCTCGTCCGACACGGTGCGCAGGATCGCCTCGGGGGTCACGCCGCGCAGCAGGACCGCGCGGCCGCCAACCAGGAGGCTGCCGAGCCAGTGCATGAATGCACCCGTGTGGTAGAGCGGCGGGATGCACAGGAACACGTCGTCGTGGGTCTGCGAGTGGTGGTTCTGCTCCATCTGCGCGGCCTGCGTGAGCGATCGGTGTGGGTGCAGGATCGCCTTGGGGAAGCCGGTCGTGCCGCTGGAGAAGTAAATGGCGGCGTCGTCGGTCTCGCTGATGGGAACCATCGGGTCCGAGCTCGGGCACATGGCCGTGAGCAGGTGGTAGTTCTCCGCGAAGGTGGGACAGTCCTCGCCGACGTAGAAGAGCAGGCGGCCTCGCGAGATCTTGTTGGCCACGCTCTCAACGCGGCCGGTGAACTCGGGGCCAAACACCAAGACGTCGACGTCGGCCAGGCCCACGCAATAGTCGATCTCCTCGGCGGTGTAACGGAAGTTGAGGGGCACCACCACGGCGCCGCTCTTGAGCACGCCAAAGTAGACGGGCAGCCACTCGATGCCGTTCATCAGCAGGATGGCGACCTTGTCGCCCTTGCCGACGCCGCGCGAGGCGAGCAGGTTGGCAAAGCGGTTGGCCTTCTCGTCGAACACGCGCCAGGTAATCTCGCGACGATAGGGATAGGTTGCCGACCCTTCGATCAGGTCGTAGTCACGCCAGGTGACGTGACGACGCTCGAGCACCTCGGGGTTGTCCTCCACCAGGGCCACCTCGTCGGGATATCGGGCCGCGTTCTCTCGCAGCATGTCACAGATCGGCAAAGCTACCTCCTCTCGCGTTTGCAATTTCTCCATGATACGTTCTTCTCGGCAGAATCAGCCGCAGAGAAGCGCCTGTGGCAGCCCCTGAATTCAAATAGAAACCTGCCGTCGGGCATGTCTCGCGCCGCCTTTTCTAGCCGAACAGCTGTTCTCATTTTGGTCGCAATAGGATATCATGTGTGCGGACGAGAAGAACTGTCGGGCAGGAGGTGCGGGCGTGGTCGACGTGCTCGAGGGACTCAACGAGGCGCAGCTGGACGCCGTCACCACGACCGAGGGCAACGTGCGCGTGATCGCGGGTGCGGGCTCGGGCAAGACGCGTGCCCTGGCCAGGCGTTTCGCGTTTCTGGTAAACGAGGCTGGCGTAATGCCGTCCAACATCCTGTGCGTCACCTTCACCAACAAGAGCGCCAACGAGATGCGCCAGCGAATCCACAACCTCACGGGCGACAACGACACCGGTTACGTCAACACGTTCCACGGCTTCTGCGTGTCGGTGCTGCAGGAGGACAGCCATGCGATCTCGTATCCCAAGAGCTTCCTGGTGCTGGACAACTCCGACATCGACGCCATGCTCGGCATCATCTACGAGGAGCGTGGCCTCACGTTGCGCGACATGACCTTCTCGGCCGCGCGCGACATGATCGAGGTCCGCAAGATCGTGACCGAACCCGACTACTACACCGCGCTTCTGGACCTGTCCGCCGAGGCGCTGCGCCAGCGCTACCTGGCTGCGCAGGCCACGGGCGACATCATCTTCTACGGCTACCTCTACCAGCAGCGCAAGTGCTTTGGCCTCGACTACAACGACCTCATCAAGCTGACGCTCGCGGTCTTTCGCCGCGAGCCCGAGATTGCGGACAAGTGGCAGCGCAGGCTCGAGTACATCATGGTCGACGAGTTCCAGGACATCGACGCGCTGCAGTACGAGCTGATGGACACGCTCGCGGCCCACCATCACAACCTCTTCGTGGTGGGAGACCCCGACCAGACGATTTATACCTGGCGCGGTGCCGACGTGCGCTTCCTTCTGGAGTTCGACCTGCGTCACGCCAACACCAGGACCATCGTCATGGCCAAGAACTACCGCTCGACCCCTCAGGTTCTCGACGTGGCCAACAGCCTTGTGTCAAAGAACACGATGCGTGTCGAGAAGGACCTCGAGCCCACGCGCGCAGGCGGCAGTCGCGTGCTGGCGCATATAGCCAGGGATGCCGAGGCGGAAGGGGAGTGGATCGCCCGAAAGTGCCGCGAGCTGCATGCCTCAGGCACCCCCTGGCGCGACATGTGCGTGCTGTACCGCGCCCACTACGTGAGCCGCTCGGTGGAGGAGGGGCTGGTGCGCGCCGAGGTGCCCTACACCATCTACAGCGGAACGCAGTTCTTCGGTCGTGCCGAGGTCCGAGACGCCCTTGCCTACCTGCGCATGGCTGCCTATCGCGACGACCTGTCGTTCGAACGGGTGGTCAACGTCCCCAAGCGAAACATCGGCGAGCAACGCATGCGCTTCCTGCGTGAGTTCGCCCAGGGCAAGGGGATATCGCTGTTCGAGGCATTGCGACGTAGCCTGGAGGACCCATTGTTCCGCGGGACAGGCGCCCGCGAGTTCGTGGCACTTATCGACAGGCACTCGACTCGCTCTGGCGCCGAGACCGTCTCGGAGCTTCTGCGCTCGCTTCTGGACGAGAGCGGCTACGAGCGCGCCCTGCGCCTTGCGGGCAGCCAGGAACGCCTGGACAACCTTGCCGAGCTCAGGCAGTCGGTCTACGAGTACGAGACCACCTGCGGCGAGGAGGCCACACTCGAGCGCTACCTCACGCACGTCGCGCTCTTCTCGAACGTGGACGCGGGCACGGGAGCCGACAAGGTCAAGCTCATGACCGTTCACTCCGCGAAGGGCCTGGAGTTTCCCACGGTGTTTCTCTGTGGCATGAACGAGGGCGTCTTCCCGTCCAGGAAGACCTCCACGCTCGCTGGGATGGAGGAGGAGCGTCGCCTGGCGTTCGTCGCCGTCACGCGAGCCAGGGACAGGCTCTTCCTCACCCAGGCGGAGGGGCGAGGCCTCGACGGTGCGCCGCGCTATCCGTCACGCTTCGTGCTGGACGTCGACCCGGCGCTGTTCGACTATGACGAGCCCCCGCGCGAGGGGCTGATAGAGGAGGCGCGCGCCTACATCGCGGGGCGCGAGGCGGCACTCAGGCTTGCCGAGCAGGGGCCTTCGTTTGGCGTGGGTCAGCGCGTTTGCCATCGCGTGTTTGGCAACGGCACGATTGCGAGCGTCGACGAGTCTCGCGGGTCCTACGTCATCCGCTTCGACGAGTTGCCCACGGAGCGCAGTATCTCCTTCCGCGTTGCCATGGAGGCCCTATAGCACAATTGCGCTCGACATGCCGTGGCATGCCGCTGACATGGCATGACGCGTCCTTGCCGGGATATTTCCGGACACGCGGCGCGAGGGTGGTACCTTTTTCAATCGAGAAGAGCTAAAGGGTTGTCGCGGCGCGTCCGGCGTCGCGCATAGACGCTAGGGAGTGCGATAGATGTCGCTCAAGGTTATCCTCATCCGCCACGGCAAGGCCGAGTCCGCGTCGGACGCCGGCGACGACCTTCACCGCCAGCTTACCCGTGAGGGGGTCCTCGCCCTCGAGCACGCGTTCCCGCGTGCGTTTGCCCTTCTCGACCTGCCCGAGCGCACCGAGTGCTGGTGCAGCTCGGCCGTCCGCGCACGCCAGACCGCCGACATCGCGACGCGTGCCTGCGGCAGTGTCATTCGCACGACCAGCGGCATCCTCTACGACCAGAACGTTGACGAGCTCATGCGCTCGCTCTCCGAGACCGATGCCGAGTGCGTCATTTGCGTCGGCCACGTTCCCAGCCTCGAGCACATCTGCGAGCGTCTGTGCGGTGTGGGCCTCGACTTCCAGCCCGGTGCCGTCTGTGCCATCGACATCTTTGAGGGCGCGCAGTGCCACATCAGCCATGCCACGCGTCCGGTGGGCAGGCTCGCCTGGTTCGTGCAGGGGCCCGTGGTCGAGGGCTAGTCGGTCGCCCTGTTGACCACCTGGATGCCCACGCATACCAACGTGAGGGACAAGAGCAGCGGGACGGGGGAGTACGACTGCGACTCGCCCAGCATCGCGAGCGACAAGATCACGCCGAACACAGGCGTCAGAAAGCCGAATACGGTGACGCTCGAGACGGGGTGGTGTTTGAGCAGGGTGCCCCATAGGGTGTAGGCCACGGCGCTTACCGCGGCGATGTAGGCGAACGCAACCCAGCCCGCAGGCGGACACGTGTGCATCGAGCCGCCTGCCGCGCCGCCCAGCAGCGCGAGCGTGACCCCGCCGACGAAGAACTGCCAGCCGCTCAGCAGCACCTGGTCGTGCGTCTGCGAGAAGCGGCTCATGAAGCACGTCGAGAAGGCCGCCGACACGCAGGACGCCAGGATCAGGCCCTCGCCCATGAGCGAGAAGCCCATCCCTTCGTTGGACCCTGCGAAAGTGATGCCGACCACACCGGCAAAGCCGAGTGCGCAGCCAAACAGCTTTCGTGCCGTCAGTCGCTCGCTGCCAAAGACCAGCGCCGCCAGCAGGATCGCGAAGAACGCTGCGGTTGCCTCGACGATCGAGCCCGAGGTCCCCGTCGTGTTGGCCAGCCCGATGTAGTCGAGCGAGTACTGCAGCGCCGTCTGGAACAGTGCCAGTACGCAGATGGGGCCCATGTCGCGCCTGCCGGGGAGAAGGAGCTTCCGCCTGCTGACGCTGCCCAGGGCCACGACCATCAGGCCCGCCAGGGCAAAGCGGACGCCCGCGAACACCAGCAGGCTCGGCAGGTCGGCAGACGACTCATCGAACAGGCTGTATGCCAGCTTGATGAAGGGGGAGGCGCTTCCCCACAGAAGGGTGCAGGCGGACGCCAGAAGCACCAGCCCCACCTTGCTGTCGATGAACGATTCCTTATGTTTTGCCTGGGTCATGCCCTCAGCCCTTCTCGCCATGAGTCGTATGTGCATCCGTGTGGCCGCGCGCTTTCGCGGCGCCACACTCGCCCATTGTGGTGCCACACGCACGCCTCCTTCAAGCCAAAAGGTGGTGGTAAAGGCGTGTATGGATTTGTTCCACCCTTCGTGAGCTGCGTCTTGTTTAAATAGTGAGTCGCGTTTTCTCAAGAACGTGCGGTGTTGGGCGAACTTCGGCAACCGTGTCTTGCAAGCGCAATATCATTACGCAAGGAAAAATCGACGAACGACGCCACCTATCGGGGGAGAAGAACCGTGATCCAGGACATCGCTCCGCACGCCTACGAGCACGACTACAACCACGATGACCCGATGCCAGACGACTTCGTGCTGGCCTTTCGTGGCCGCGAGGTCCTCGCGCGCATGGCTGACGACCGGATTGCCTATCCCTCGGCCGCCGATTTCGCGTCCGCCGTCGGCCACGACCTTGCATGGGGCCGCGACACGATGCGCCTGGTCGGCGTCGACGGCACCTCCTTCCACCTGTGGTGGGGCGAGGGCGCCTTCGCCGGTGTCGCGCCCGAGGTCGCGGGATACGAGTGGGTCAGCGTCTCGCGCTTCCGCGACGCCTGCCCACAGTGGATGAGCTTCGCGGGCATCACGGGCCTGCACCTGTTCAACTGGTATCGCACCAACCGCTTCTGCGGGTGCTGCGGCCACGCCATGGAGCCCTTTGGCCCCGAGCGTGCCATGCGCTGTCCGAGCTGCGGAAACCTTGCCTTCCCCAGGATCTCGCCCGCGGTGATCATCGGCCTGACCGACGGTGCCGACCGTATCGTCATGAGCCGCTACGCCGGTCGCGACTACAAGGACGTGGCGCTTCTGGCGGGCTTCATCGAGATCGGCGAGACCCCCGAGGACGCCGTTCGCCGCGAGGTCGCCGAGGAGGTTGGGCTTTGTGCCGCCAACATCCGCTATGCGGGCAGCCAGCCATGGGGTATGGACGGCGACCTGCTGTTGGGCTACTTCTGCGACGTCGAGGGCCCGAACGAGATTCGTCGCTTCGACCACGAGGAGCTTTCGGTGGCGCGTTGGGTCGACCGCTCCGAGGTCGCCCAGCCACCCAACACCCGAACGCTCACCTACGACATGATCGAGCGCTTCCGCACGGGCCGCGAAACCCGGTAGATTCCTGGCACATACCTGCGACCACAACGCCCTTCTCTGCCGAGAAGGGCGTTGTCATGGTGCATGTAGAACACGTGTTCGTTGTCGCACGGCGCGTCGGACGTCCGCGCGTTCACCTATCATGGGGCCCGTAGACGACGTGCCCGCATCGCGGGCGGGGAGGGGGACCCATGTTCAAGAAGGCATGCGACAGCCGCGTGGCGGTGTTCTTTGCGGACGGCCTGGAGGAGGTCGAGGGTCTTGCCGTGGTCGACCTGCTGTTCCGCGCGGGCATCCCGTGCGACATGGTTTCGATCAGCGGCTCCCGTGAGGTCACCTCATCGCACGAGGTGCACCTGACCTGCCACCGCGACATCCACGACGAGGGCTTCTCGTTCGACGACTATGCCGCGCTGGTGCTTCCCGGCGGCATCCCCGGCACCCCCAACCTGCGTGCCTGCGAGCCTTTGTGCGACGCGCTGCGCAGTGCGGCGGCGGACGGTCGCCTCGTCTGTGCCGTGTGCGCAGCACCCTCGATCCTGGCAGAGCTCGGTCTTTTGGATGGCCGTGCCGCCACGAGCTACCCCAGCTTCCAGCAGGTGCTTGCCGAGCATGGCGCCCGCGTGGACTCTGGGTCTGCCGTGGTTGTCGACGGCAACCTCGTTACTAGCCAGGGCATGGGCACGGCAATCGACTTCGGCCTAGCCATCATCGCGCAGCTGCTCGACGAGGACGTCGCGGCACACGTGCGCGCCCAGATCGTCGACCTGCGCTAGGGCCAGCCGCATATGGGCGGGGCCGCCGAACGCTCCTACCTCTGCATAGACCTCAAGTCGTTCTACGCCTCGGTGGAGTGCGTCGACCGGGGCCTCGATCCCTTCTCGACAAACCTTGTGGTGGCCGACGTCACGCGCACCGACAAGACCATCTGTCTGGCGGTGTCGCCGCACATGAAGGCGTTGGGGGTCTCGGGTCGTTGCCGCGTGTTCGAGATCCCCCAGGGCATCGAGTACGTGACGGCGCCGCCTCGCATGGCGCGCTATATCGAGAAGTCCGCCGAGGTATATGCCGTCTACCTGCGCTGGATTGCCAAGGAGGACATTCACGTCTACTCGATCGACGAGGCGTTCTTCGACGTGACGGGCTACCTCGGGATGTATGGGATGAGTGCCCGAGAGCTGGGGGAGCGCATCCGCCGCGACGTGTTGGACACCACGGGCATCACCGCCACCTGTGGCGTGGGCCCCAATCTCTACCTGGCAAAGGTCGCGCTCGACATCTCGGCGAAGCACAACTCCGACTTCTTCGGCGTGCTCGACGAGCGCACCTACCGCGAGACCCTTTGGACCCACAGGCCCCTCACGGACTTCTGGCGCATCGGGCCCGGCATCGAGCGCCGCCTGGCTGCCATGGGAATCCATACCATGGGCCAGCTCGCCTGCAGCCCTCCCGAGGCCATCTGGGACGAGTTCGGAGTCGACGCCGAGATAATGATCGACCACGCGTGGGGCGTCGAGCCCGTCACCATGGCGGACATCAAAGCCTACGAGCCGCACAGCCACTCCTTCAGCGCCGGCCAGGTGTTCGGCTGCGACTACACGCCCGCCGACGCCTGCCTGGTTGCCAAGGAGATGGCCGACTCACTCGCCCTGCGACTTACCGACGCGCGACGTGCGGCTGGCGGCCTTAACGTATGGGTGGGCTATGGCCTCACCGATGACGAGAGGGACGCGCTGCGTGCGGCGGGATGGCGTGGGCGGACTGGGATGCCTGGGGCCACCGCCTCGCGCTCGTTCGGCTTCCCCACGTCTTCCTCGCGCGCGCTGCGTGCCGCGGCAGCGGAAGCATTTCGTTCATGCTGCGACCCACATCGCATGGTGCATCGGTTGGGCGTCACGGCCACGGGCGTCGTGGACCCCGAGCACGACGACATCCAGCTGGACCTCTTCCACGATCCGCACGAGGCCGCCGAGGAGGACGCGAGGCTGCGGGCCGTGAACGAGATACGCCGCAAGTTCGGTAGCAACGCCATGCTACGTGGCATGGACCTTTTGCCCAAGGCAACCGCCAGGCAGAGAAACGAGCAGATCGGAGGGCATCGCAGTGGCCTATGACGAGAGGCGCGACGTTGCTCGTGACGATTCCGTCGCGGGTTCGCTCGGGCGGATTCCCGCGGGACGCAAGCGTATGCCGTTGTCGGAGCGCGCCAAGATCTTCCAGCCCTTCAATCCGCTCAAGGGCTTCGAGGAGGCCCTGAGGCAGAAGGAGCGCGAGGCCGAGCTCACCGCGCTGGAGGGTGACGGCGTCTCTGGCGTGCGTGGCCCGTACGAGCCCGACGACGTGCCTCGGGGCGATGTGCCGTGGGGCGACGCAGCGTCTGGGGGCGCTTAGGACTCGCGTCCGAGCAGCTTGACGATCGCGAAGTCGGCGTCGGCCCCGTCGGTGAGCCTCACGGCCACGCCGTCCTTCTCGGCATGCACGACGGGGACGATGGTGTCGCCCAAGACAGCCGCCCGCTTGTACTGGACCTGAATGCGCCGCACGTCGACGGGGGTGCCGAGCGCCTCGCGGGCGATTTCGACGTACTGGGCGTTGTTCACGTGGTGGTTGGTGTCCAGGTGATGCTTGGCCACCGCGACGCTCGGGCGAGGCTCGCCGGGACCCTCGACGCGAAGCTTGCGACTCGTTGGCGGCATGTCCAGCGGGGCGTCGTCGGACATGTAGGGCGCCCAGTCCTCGGGCGTCAGGCGTACGGGGCGTCCCGCGGCGGCGTCGTAGAGGAACCACAGCGAGTCGGCGCGGGCCAACGTCCTTCCGTCCGGGGTCGCCATGGTGAAGTTGCGCGTGGCGAAGGTTCCCTTGGCGCCGGTGCCCCAGGTGGAGACGACGATTGGGTCGAACAGGGAGGGAAGGTCCTCTATCTCGATCTGCCAGGCGGCCAGCAGCCACGCCTTGCCTGACTCGCGCTCGCTGTCGGGGCCCAGGCCGAGGGTACCGCTGTGGAACACCGTGCAGTCCTGGAAGTAGTTGAGAAGCGCGAGGGTGGTCAAGCGGCCGTTCTCGTCGGTCTCGCTGAATCGGACGTTGCTGGGAAAGCTGAACATGGTTCGTCGGTTCCTTTCGGGATGGGTGAGAAGCGCGGTGGTTTCGCGCGACGTCGGACTCGTGCGTCGCCGGACTTGGTCCGTGGCGAGTCCGGACGCTACTCGCTGCGAAGCGCCTCGACGGGGTCGCGCCTGGATGCCTTGGACGCTGGGATGATGCCCGCGACGACGGTCAGCACGACGCTGATCAGGATGAGCACGATTGCTGCCACGGGGGAGAGCTGCATGATGTCGGGCACGTCGTAGGTCGAGAGCACGACCGCGTTCACCGGCAGCGAAACAAGCTCGACCACGGCGATGGCAAACACGCCCGCCATCAGGCCCTCGATGAACGTCTCGGCGTTGAAGACGTTGGCGACGTTACGCTTGGAGGCACCCATCGCACGAAGGATGCCGATCTCCTTCTTGCGCTCGAGCACGCTGATGTAGGTGATGATGCCGATCATGATCGAGCTCACCACCAAGGAGATGCTCACGAACGCGATCAGGACGACGCTGATCATGTTGACGATGCTCGTGACGGACGACAGCAGCGACCCCATGACGTCGGAGTAGTTGATGGCCTGGTCCTTCTTGCCCTCCGCCTCCATCTTGTCGTTGTAGCCGTCGATCACCTCGAGCACGCGCTCCTTGGAGTCGAAGTCCTTGGGGTAGATCTTGATCTGCGTGGGCTTGTCCAGGTCGGCGCAACCGATCTTCTTGAGGTTGTTGTCGTAGGTTAGCTGGCTTGCTTGGGCGAAGTTGGTCATGAGTGACTGCAGGTCCGCCTGCGTCAGGTTGAAGTGGATGGCACTCCTGAACGCATCGGCGTCGACCGAGAAGGCGTCTTGGAGGTTGCCCGCCATCCCCGCCATGGAGGACTGCATGCCCTGCGCGATCTGTGTGGAGAGCTGCGAGGCGAGCTCGCCGCCCGCCGCGGACATCTGCGCCTGGAGCTGGGCGGAAAGCTGCTGGGCCATGACCTGCGCGGCCTGGTTTACCAGGGCGGACATCTGCTGCTCGAGGTAGGGTGCCAGCTGCTCCTCCAGGTACTTGCGAGCGAGTTCGTCGGCACTGCCGCCAAAGGCGTCGCCCAGGATCTTCTGGATCTGGTCGATCTTCTGGGCGACCTCCTTGCTCGCCAGGTATTCCTGCAGGTCTTTCGAGAAGTCCGTGTCGGGCGAGATGGACTCGCCGGGGTGCCTCTCGTACCACCAGGGCAGAAATCCCTGCCCGATCTGCGTCAGCAGCTCCTGCACGGCGGCACGGTCCTTCTCGTCAAGCGAACCCATGCCATCGAGGTCGGGCTTGGGCGCGCCCGCAAGCATCTTGAGGATGGTGTCCTGGCCGATGACGCCCGACAGCGCGGAGGGGTCGAGCTCGATCTTGCTCGCGTCGAAGCCGAGCTTTGAGGTGTCGATCGAAAGCGTCGAGAGATCAGGTGCGCTCGCCTGCAGGCGTGAGGCGTCGAACGAGAACGCGCGCCGCAGCGCGTCGGCGTCCACCGAGAAGATCGAGCCCATGTCGAAGGCGGACGAGGCGCCCTTCTGCAGTTCGTCGAAGGTCTTGCCCGTGAAGACGTCGACCTTGGGGTTGGCCATCTGCTGCTTGGCGATGTCGGAGCCCGAGGCGTCCTCGATCAGCTTGGTCGTGAGCGCGGGGGTGTACGCGACGCCCTCGACTAGCGGGCTGGACGAGGTCTGGCTGTTGGGGCGCACCACGCCCACCACGCGCACCTTGATGCCGTTGTCGATGGCGGCGGACATGAAGTCGGCGTCGCCCGACATGTCGGTCCAGGTGCCGCCCTCGGCGCGCTTGTACAGGTTGGGCTGCTCGACCACGGTGAAGCTCATCTTCAGGGCGTCGTCGTAGGTCAGCCTGACGTCGTTCTTGGGAGCCTCGACCTTCTTGTCCTGCGAGACGGACTCGACCATCTCGTCGAACTTCCTCTGGTCCAGAAGGCCCAGGGCATACAGCGTGTAGTCGGTCAGCTTGCCGTTGTGGCCCAGGACCATCACACACTCGTCGTAGGCCTTGGGCCAGCGGCCCGCCAGCACGTCGTATTGGCTGTCGAGAAGTGCGTCGTTGTCGACCAGCTCCTGGAACGAGCTCGTGCTCGAGCCCATGCCCAGGCTCGAGAAGGCGTCCATGGTCGAGCCCGACTGCGTTCCCATGGGCGAGCCCAGCTCCGCGGTCCCCTTGGACGGGTCGGAGTTGTAGAAGTGCGGTGTGATGCCGTAGCCGTAGGAGATCGCGCTCACGTGCTCGTCGATGTCGCCGCCGTTGCCGTCGAGGTAGCTCTTGAAGGAGCCCAGGTCGTTGCTCTTGATGGTGGCGAACATGTCCGAGACCATCGTGTCCACTGGGATCGCGTCCGAGCCCTTCGGGCTGTCGTCCGCGGCCTTGCCCGAGCCCGAGCCGGTGCCCATCTCGACCATCCTGCTCATGAAGTCGGACGAGGACTGGTTGATGGAGAGGGGGTAGGACGACATCGCGTCCTTCTCGGACTTCTCGATGTAGGCGTTGACCCCGTTGGAGAGCGCAAGGATCGCCGCGATGCCGATGATGCCGATCGAGCCGGCGAACGCGGTGAGGAAGGTGCGCCCCTTCTTGGTCATGAGGTTGTTGAACGATAGCTCGAGCGCCGTGGCAAACGACATCGACGCCTTGCCCTTGGTGCCGTCGCCGCGTATGGTCAAATTTGCCGTTTCACCAGCGGCTTGTTCGACGGGTTCGCGGCCCTTCTCAGTTGTGGTGGTGTTGTCGTCGGCGGGCGAGAAGGGCATGCTGTCGTCGGTTATGCGCCCGTCGGCCAGACGCACCGTGCGCGTGGCGTACTCGGCGGCCAGCTCGGGGTTGTGCGTGACCATGATGACCAGGCGGTCGTTTGCGACCTCGCGCAGAAGGTCCATGATCTGCACGCCGGTCTTGCCGTCCAAGGCACCCGTGGGCTCGTCGGCAAGCACGATGTCGGGGTCGTTGACCAGCGCGCGGGCGATTGCCACGCGCTGCATCTGGCCGCCCGAGAGCTGGGCGGGGCGCTTGTCGGCATGCTCGGCCAGGCCCACTCGCGCGAGTGCCGCCGCCGCGCGCTCGCGGCGCTCGGCCGCGTCGACACCCGACAGCGTGAGCGCGAGCTCGACGTTGGAGAGCACGCTTTGGTGGGGGATGAGGTTGTAGCTCTGGAACACGAAGCCGATGTGGTGGTTGCGGTAGGTGTCCCAGTCGGCGTCGCGATAGCGCTTGGTCGAGACGCCGTTTACCAGGATGTCACCCGAGTCTGCGTGGTCGAGCCCGCCCAGCACATTGAGGAAGGTCGTCTTGCCGGAGCCCGAGGGGCCCAGCACCGCGACGAACTCGTTGTCGCGAAACGCGATCGAGACCCCGTCGAGCGCGCGTTGCACGAAGTCGCCCGTCCTGTACGACTTGCGGATGTCCCTAACCTCGATCACGTGCGCCTGCCTCTCGTCGCAGCTGTGCCAAACTGCTACTTGATACCCAAAAAACTCTACTGCCGCACGGTTTGCAGCGAAGTGACTCCTGTCATTTACTTGCGCGCTCCCATGTGCGGCGAAGGCCAAGGGAGGAGCACCGTATGACCATCGCGCAGGGGCGCCCGCAGCCCGAAGGCGCCCAGCCCGCCTGCGACCGTCCCGCCACGCCCACGATCGGCGAGCTGTGGTCGCGCCGATCGGTTCGCGCCTACACCGACGAGCCCGTCTCGCCGCAGGACGAGCGGCAGATCCTGCTGGCTGCCTGCCAGGCGCCCACCGCGGGTAATCAGCAGCTCGCCCGCCCCAAGCCGCGTAGGTTCGACCTGTCCGACGTCGTCTTCGAGGACCGCTACCGCGACCCGTCCGACGACGAGTTGCGAGACGCCCTCGCGTGCAAGCAGGGCCATGCCGCCGACCACGACGAGTGGGTGCGCGCCTTCTGCGAGCGCAAGTGGAACTCCGGCTTCTCCCGCGAGATGACTCGCTCCGTCGAGGTCTGGCTGGACGGTTTCGAGCGCTAGGTGCGGCGCGCCGGGGCGCCGTGTTGCCGCCTTGGCATTCTCGCGTCCCCACACTCGGCAAGATGCGGCCCAATTGCGAGCAACCCGGGCGCAGGCGACCCGTACTTCTCGGTAGTAGAATCTTGCTCGACAAGCCATAACGCGACCGTACGCGCGTCGCGCCCGCGAGAAGGGGGAGTCCCATGCAGCCCATCCGCTTTGCGACCATCGGAACCAGCCACATCGCCGAGGTCTTCATGGACGCGGCGTCCCAGCTGCCCGAAGACGTCGAGTACGTCGCCTGCTACTCGCGCACGATGGAGAAGGCCCGCGAGTTCGGCGAGGCACACGGCGCCCGCCTGTTCTTCGACGACCTCGATGCGCTCGCCTCCTGCGACGAGGTCGACGCCGTCTACATCGCCACGCCCAACACGCTCCACCGCGAGCAGGCCATCCGCATGCTGCGCGCGGGCAAGCACGTCCTTCTGGAGAAGCCCTTCTGCCCGACGCTGGCCGAGGCGCGCGAGGTGTTCGAGGCGGCCCATGCCTCCGGCGCCCTGGTGATGGAGGCCATGCGCTCGATCCACGACCCCGGCTTCGCCGCCACGCGCGACGCGATTGACAAGATCGGCCCCGTGCGCCAGGCCACGATTCGCTTCTCCAAGTTCTCCGGCCGCTGGGAGCTGCTGCAGTCCGGCCAGACCCCGTCGTGCTTCGACCCCAGGCGCGCCGGCGGCTCGCTCACCGACATCGGCATCTACACGGTCGAGTTCATGGTCGCCCTTTTCGGCATGCCCAAGGCCGTCAGCGCGATGGGCGTCATGCACGAGGTCCCCGCCTACCCGGCCGACTCTCCCTACCACCTGACCGACGTCTCCGGCCAGGCCCTGCTCAAGTACGACGGCATGGTCGGCAACCTCGTGTGGGGCAAGGTCTCCGACAACCACATCCCCTCCGAGATCCAGGGCGAGAGGGGCACGGTGCTCGTGACCACCGAGTCCGACCCGCGCGAGGTCACGCTCGTGGTGCCCAAGCCCATCACGGGTGCCTGGGGCACGGGCGAGGGCGTGGCGCACAAGATCGACGTGCCCGACGTCCCCAACAACATTCGCAGCGAGCTCGAGGACTTCGTGCGCTGCATCCGCGGCCAGGAGCCGCTGGTGCTCGGCGTCGACCAGGCCGAGCACGTGACCCTGCAGTCGCTCGAGGTCATGGACGAGATTCGCTCCCAGCTCGGCGTCGTCTTCGAATAGCCTGCCGAGAAGTGCCGCGAGGCAGTTAGGCCATGGGGTAGGGAATCTCCACGGCGCCCGGGAAGTCCTTGATCGGGGCGCTGGCCTCGTGGGCGTAGTGGCTCACCTGGTCCACGATCAGGCGGTTGACGCCGCACAGGGTCTCGGCGTGGTAGCTCGTGACGCGGTCGGCCATCGGGTCGCCGTCGATCTGCAGGGGGATGGGCTCGCTCGAGACGACGTCGACCACGCGGCCGCGGAAGCTCTCGATGCGCGGGCGACCACGACGCTTGCCAGTCTTGTCGAACAGCGCGACGGCGATGGGCTGCAGCAAGTCGGTGGCCTGCTGGCCCTCGAGGACGATGACATCGAGCATGCCGTCGGTCATCGTGTTGTCGGGAACGACCTCGATGTCGTTCTGGATCATCGCGTTGTTCGCGACGATGCACGAGATGCCCTCGCGCACGTGCGTCACGCCGTCGACCGTGATGGTGAACTTCGAGACGGTGGGCTTGAGGTTGGTCACCGCGGCGGCAAAGTAGGCGGCCTCGCCCATGGACTGCTTGTTGCCCGCCGCGGTGCGCATGATCTCGGCGTCGTAGCCGGTGCCGCTCATGAGGCAGAAGCCCTTGGTCCTGCGTTCGCCGTTCGCGCCGGTCCAGCTCATCTCGCCAAGGTCGCTGCGGATGGTGCGACCCTCTCGGCACGCGGCCGCGATCGAGGCGGGCTCGGGGGCGTTGCCCAGGTTGAGGAAGAGCAGGTTGGACGTGCCGGAGGGAAAGACGCAGGTGGGGACGTCGCGGCCGCGCAGCTCGTACAGAAGCGAGGCCATGGTGCCGTCACCGCCGGACAAAACCACCAGATCGAAGTCCTCGGCGTCCGCGAGCACCTGGTCGGGAGTGAAGTCCGTGGCGGGGCAGCGCATGAGCGCCTCGTCGCCCGCCTCGAGAAGGGCACGCTGGAACTCGTAGATGGCGTTGGAGCCGAAGCCGGAACGCTGGTTGTGAATGATGAGTGCACGCATGTGCTGGACCTCCCCGTCTGCCGTGGGCGAGCGGCACGCCCGTTGGCTATCATACGTAGTGCCCAGAAAGGAGCGGGAAACGTTCCCGGGCAGGGCGCATGCGCGCCCGCTGGCTTTTCAATAACGCATGGTATCGCTTTTACCCACCATGCTCGAACGACCAAAGGGGTCTTGTGTACATCTCCAAACCCGACGAGCTTGCAACCTTTCTCGAGCGCGCAAAGTCCCAGCGCGTCATCGCAGTCGACACCGAGTTCCTTCGCGAGAAGACCTTCCACCCGCGCCTGTGCCTGCTGCAGATCGGCCTGCCCACGGGGGAGTGCGTCGCGATCGACCCCATCCTGCTCGATGACCTCTCGGGTGTCGCCGCCCTCATGAGTGACGACTCCATCACGAAGGTCTTCCACGCCTGCGGCCAGGACCTCGAGGTCATCAACCACGCGCTTGGCTGTACCATCGCCCCGGTGTTCGACACGCAGCTCGCGGCGGCCTTCCTGGGCCATCGCATGCAGCTCGGCTATGGCGCGCTGGTCGAGGCCTACACCGGCAAGCACCTGCCCAAGGCCGCCTCGCTCACCGACTGGTCGCGCCGCCCGCTCGACGCCGAGCAGCTCGAGTACGCCGAGGATGACGTGCGCTACCTGCCGGGCATCTACCGCAAGATGGTCGACGAGCTCGTCGCCCGCAACCGCCTGGGCTGGGTCACCCCCGAGCTCGAGGAGGCAACAAGCCCCGCCCACTACCTGCACGACTCGCGCCGAGCCTTTCGCAAGCTCAAGCGCTCCGGCTCGCTCACCCGCAGGCAGCTTGCCATCGCCCGCGAGGTCTGCGCCTGGCGAGACGACCAGGCGGAGCGTCGCGACATCCCGCGCAAGTGGGTCCTGTCCGACGAGGCCGTGGTCGAGGCCTGCAAGCTCGCCCCCAAGACCGTCGAGCGCCTGCGCAGGATCCGCGGCACCGAGCAGCTCTCCTCGCGCGACGCCGACGCCGTCGTGCATGCCGTACGCGTCGGCGTCGAGTGCCGTCCCGACGACATGCCCGTGGTCGAGCGCCACGCCAGGCCCTCGGCCGACCTCGAGAGCGTCATCGACCTCATGTACGCGCTGGTGCGCCTCGTCTCCGAGAAGAGCGGCATTGCTACGCAGCTGATCGCCACCCGTGAGGACCTGCACGATTTCGTCACCAAGCCCGAGCGCTCCCGCCTTTCGTCCGGCTGGCGCCGCGAGCTCGTCGGCGACCTTCTCGCCAGTCTGCTCGACGGCCAGGTCGGCCTGACGGTCAAGGACGGTCGCGTGGAGACCCTGTGATGTCTATTCGTGTCCGCCCGTTGGGGTAGAACTGCAGAGAAGAACAGACCCGATTCCCCCGAACGGAGGGGCGCATGAACCCCCAGTACTTCCTGCTTGTCATCGTGTCCACGATCCTCGGCCTGGCCACGCAGTCCTACATCAAGCGCACCTACGCGCGCTGGAGCAACGTTCCCGTCAACACCGGCGAGACGGGCGCCGAGGTCGCGCGCCGCATGCTTGCCAGCGAGGGCGCGCCCGAGGTCGGCATCGCCAGCGTTTCCGGAACACTCACCGACTACTACGACCCGCGCGACAACAAGCTGCACCTCTCGCACGACAACATGGCCGGCGGCTCTGTCGCCTCCGTCGCGGTTGCCTGCCACGAGGCCGGCCATGCCGTCCAGAACGCCCGCTCCTACGCGCCGATGCGCATCCGCGCGGCCCTGGTCCCCGTCGTCAACGCAGCCTCCAGCGCCTGGATGCTCGTGTTCTTCATGGGCGTCGCCCTCAACCTTGCCGGCATGGTCAAGCTTGCGATCATCCTGTTCTCGTTCTCCGTCATCTTCCAGCTGGTCACGCTTCCGGTCGAGTTCGACGCCTCCAGGCGCGCGGTCGAGTACATCTCGAGTTGCGGCCTCGGGGCCACGGCCCAGAAGGGCGCGCGTCAGGTGCTCGTGGCCGCCGCCCTGACCTATGTCGCCGCCGCGCTCGTTTCGGTCCTGCAGCTGCTATACCTGCTCGGCCAGTCTGATAGGCGCTAGGCGATGGCGGGTATCGCAGACAAGTCGCCGGCACTTACGGTGAGCGAGGCCGTCGGCCTTGCCTCTCGCGCCGTCGGGGCGCTTCCCACGCTTACCGTCACCGGCGAGGTCACCGGATATCGCGGCCCCAACGCGAGGTCGGGCCACTACTACTTCGACGTGAAGGACGAGTCCTGCGTCATGAGCGTCAAGCTCTGGAGGGGCGTCTTCGAGAAGGCCCCCCTCGAGCTTCGAGACGGCCTCAGGGTCCAGATGACGGGCACGTTCAGCGTCTACGAGCAGCAGGGCTCGCTCGGCTTTGTCGTCAAGACCATCAGGCGTGCGGGCGAGGGCGACCTTTTGGCCCAGCTCGCGGAGCTCAGGCGCAGGCTGCGCACCGAGGGTCTGATGGACGACGCCCGCAAGCGACCCATACCCCGCTTTTGCGAACGCATCTGCGTGGTTACCTCGCTGTCCGGAAGCGTCCTGTTCGACGTCAAGCGCACCCTCGCGCGCCGCAACCCACTGGTCGAGATTCAGGAGGTCAACTGCGCCACGCAGGGCGAGCATGCCCCCGCGACCATCATCCGCGCCCTCGACGTTGCCGCCGCGGCTCAACCCGACTGCATCCTGCTGGTTCGTGGCGGCGGCTCCACCGAGAACCTCATGCCCTTCAACGACGAGGGCGTTGCACGCGCGGTCGCTGCCTGTCCCGTGCCGGTGATCGTTGCGGTCGGTCACGAGGACGACAGCTGCATCTGCGAGGACGTGGCGGACAGGCGCTGCTCGACGCCCACGGCGGCCGCCGAGTCGGTCGCACCCGCCCTCGACGAGATCGTCGAGTCCATCAACGCCCGTCACCAGCGTCTAGCTTCCGCCCTGTCGGGATTCGTCTCGAGCTCCGCTACCGAGCTCGACTCGTGCGCGCGTCGTGGCGACCTTGCCATGCGCTCGCTTTTGGCCCAAAGGAAGACGGCGCTCGAAGGGCTTGCCGCCTCGCACGTGCTTCGGGACCCGTCCGCCATCGTCACTGATCGTGTGGATGCGCTTGCCCAGAGCGAACAGCGCCTGTTGGACGCCCTTCCGCGCCAGGTGGACCTTCTTGTCCATAACACGTCGCTTGTCGCTGACAGGCTCGAGTCGTGCTCTGTCAGGCTGACCAAGCCCTTCTCGGCAGAAGCCGTTCGCATGAGTGTGTCTTTGGCCGCCTGTGGCCGCAGGCTGCTCGTGCCGTACCGCGACGAGGTGGGGCATGCCGCAAAGATGCTTGATGCCTACTCGCCGCTCGGCGTGCTCAGTCGTGGTTACGCCATCGTTCGCGACGCGGCCGGCCATGTCGTGACGGACGCGACGTCCATGTCGGCGGGCGATGGCATGAGCGTCATGCTCGCCCACGGCTCGGTCGACGCCACCGTCACGGGTGCGCACGTCGAGGACGGCCGTCCTGCCGAGAAGAACCCTGAGAAGGGCTCCGAGAAGAACCATTAGCCGTACGGCAACAAACCAGCAATTCAACGATTCGGCACCGGGTGCCGAGAGGGGAGACCCAATGAGCGAGAAGAAGTGGGAAGACGTCGAGGGCATGACCTTCAAGCAGGCATCCGTCCAGCTCGAGCAGGTCGTGCGCGCCCTGGAGTCGGGCGAGCTCGAGCTCGAGGAGGCGCTCGAGTACTACGGTCGCGGCACCGTCCTTCTCGACAGCCTGCGCGAGCGGCTGGCCGACGCCGAGCAGAAGGTGCAGGTTCTGGTCCACACGCCGCTCGCGGAGGCGCCTGACACCCAGGCAGCGCCGTCCGAGGGAATCATGGGCAACAAATCCAAGCTCTAACCGCCGACTTGTGCGGGGCGGCGTCGCCCCGTCGTATCGAATCGCGTTCGAAGGAGAGAACGATGTCCGACTGCATCTTCTGCAAGCTCGCCAACGGCGAGATCCCCACCGACATGGTTGCCGAGAACGAGTTGGCAGCGGCCTTTCGCGATGCCAGCCCCCAGGCACCCGTTCACGTGCTCGTGGTTCCCAAGAAGCACTATGCCAACATCGTCGATGGCGTGCCTGCCGAGACCCTCAAGGCGATGACTGATCTTGTGGCAGAGGTCGCCCGCAAGACCGGCGTCGACGAGACTGGCTTCCGCTGCATCATGAACACCGGTGAGGCTGCCGGTCAGACGGTCATGCACCTTCACATGCATGTGTTGGGTGGCACTAAGCTGGGTGAGGGTCTCATTCCTGCCTAGGCAATCGCCGTATGCCGAGAAATTCCGCACTTCTCGGTATTACATAGCGCGTTCGAGTGTCCCAGACGACGTTCGAACGCGCTATAGTTTGATGCGTCTGTTCGTAATGCATAAGGTCGCGCACAAGGCGCGCCACCGAGAGGAGCAACATGAACGTTCTCGTCATCAACGCCGGCAGCTCGTCGCTCAAGTACCAGCTGCTCGACGTCGACACGCGCGAGGTGTACGCAAAGGGTAACTGCGAGCGCATCGGCATCGACGGCTCGTTCATCGGCCACGAGGAAATGGGTGGCGGCAAGCAGAAGCTCGAGGTCGCGCTTCCCGACCACAAGACCGCCGTCAAGCACGTCTTCGAGATTCTCAAGGCTGTCGACAAGTCCATCGACGGCATCGGCCACCGCGTCGTTCAGGGCGGTTGGTACTTCCCCGAGTCCAAGGTCGTCACCGACGAGTCGCTGGGCTGGGTCCGCGAGGTTGCCCCGCTCGCCCCGCTGCACAACTACGCCGAGGCCGACGTCATCGAGATCTGCCGCGAGATGTTCCCCGAGGTCGGTAACGTCGTCGTCGCCGACACCTCCTTCCACTACAACATGCCCGAGCACGCCTGGCGTTACGCCTTGCCGCGCGACGTTGTCGAGAAGCACCACGTGCGTAAGTACGGCGCCCACGGCACCTCGCACCGCTTCATCTGGCGTGCCACCAACGAGTTCCTCGACGGTGACGTCCACAAGCTCGTTAGCTGCCACCTGGGCTCCGGTGCCTCCCTGTGCGCCATCGAGGATGGCCGCTGCATGGACACCACCATGGGCCTGACGCCGCTCGACGGCCTGATCATGGGCACCCGCTGCGGCACCGTCGATCCCGCCACCGTCTTCTTCCTCAACCGCGTTGGTGGCTACAGCATCGACGAGATCGACACCATGATGAACAAGCAGTCCGGCATGCTGGCTGTCTCCGCCGTCTCCAGCGACTCCCGTGACATCGAGGAAGGCGCCAACAACGGCAACAAGAACTGCCAGATGGCGCTCGAGATGTTCTACTACCGCACCGCCCAGCTCTTCGCCGAGATGGCCGCCAGCATGGAGGGCGTGGACACCATGGCCTTCACCGCCGGCATCGGCGAGAACTCCGCTACCATGCGTCAGGGCGTCGCTGACCGTCTTGCCTGGATGGGCGTCAAGATCGACCCCGAGCTCAACGCCATCCGCTCCGACGACCCGCGCGTGATCTCCACCCCCGACTCCGCCATCAAGGTCCTTGTGGTTCCCACCAACGAGGAGCTCATGATTGCCCTCGACGTCAAGGAGCTTCTCGGCAAGTAAGCGTCCCTGTCGCTGGTTAGATTGACCTGCTTAATTGTTCGGCCCCTGACTATTAAGGTCAGGGGCCGTCTCATTTGAATCGCCGGGATTAGCCACTGGTCATTATTGACATGTAATTTGCCGTGGGTCTTACCGCTGGCGTCTTAATCTTCTTCTCGATTTTCTTCTAGAACTGTTTATATTTGCCACGATTAATCAAAATCAGACCACTTATTAGCTTATTTAGGCAGTGCGTATGACGCTGCAATCCTGGAAACTAACTGAATAAATTTCAACTGTGTACGTACCTATATCCAATAGGGGATAGCCATGCGGCATCAACCGTTTTATGCGGGAGGCAATTCTCACGTCTGCCGAGCAAAAATAAGACAGCCCTTCTCTTAAGCGAGCGTTCAGTTTATAGGTTTGTTTCAGTTCGTGTTGGCAAGCGTTTCGTCGTTAGAGAACGGAGAGTCACATGGCACAAAAGAGGTGGACCCTCAGAATCCTGGATGCCAAGGCAGCCCACAGGGCCTGGTCGAAGCGTCGCGTCCTGGTGGCCATCGCCGCCGCCGCCATCGCCGCGAGCGTCGCCGCCCCCGCGGTCGCGCACGCCGAGAAGGCCCCTTCGGTTCCCGTCAACCAGCCTGCGATCGTCAGGGTCGACACCCCCGTCGCCCACTCTGCCGACGCCAAGCTTGGCGACATCACGTTCACGCGTGTCGATGACGATTTCACCGAGGGCACCAAGCCCATGATCTCGATGATCGAGAAGCGTGAGTTCCAGGTTACCGTCGACGTCGACGGCGTCGATGCTGCCACGCTGCAGCAGATGATCGACAACGGCCAGGTCAAGTTCTCCCTCGCGCGCGAGAAGGGCGCCCACGACCTCGCCAACTATCCCCACCAGACCCTGGGTGGTCCCCTCGAGGACTGGAAGACCGTCGCCACGAAGGGCGCTCCGTCCACGAAGCTGTTCAACAACATCGACATGAAGGCCGTGGAGAAGGACGGAAAGACGAGCCTCGTCCTGCGCTTTGGCAACGAGATTCTCTTTGGCATCGATAACCCCACCGGCTCCATTGTCCTTTCCGGCATGTATGACTATGCGGGCGCCTACAAGCTCTCCTGCGCCCTCGACAACGGTCAGGTCGCTTCCACCGACGTCGACTTCAGGGTCTATGACGAGTACCGCACCCAGGTGGAGGTCGACGAGCAGCTGCCGCAGCTCGCCGAGAAGGCTGCCGCCAACGGCCTGTACGCCAAGGTCGAGACCTTCGGCACCTCCGCCCAGGGCCGCGAGATGAAGGCCCTCTTCGTCGCCGCTGACGAGAAGGACCTCGAGGACTACCAGGCCCTCATGAAGATGGCCAAGGAGGACCCGGCGGCCGTCCAGAAGATGCTTGAGGCTGGCGAGCTTAACTACAAGGTCCCCATCTTCTACAGCAACGTCCACGCCGACGAGATCGTCGCCGTCGACGGCGTCATGGAGTTCGCCAACGACCTCGTCAACTGCGAGCCCATCGACTACACCCGCCTGACCGGCCTCACCGACGAGGGCAAGGCCGAGCTCAAGGCCGAGATGGACGCCGACGGCACCGTCTGGTCCGACCTCATCAAGGGCCAGGTCACCGGCGTCGGCTACATCCGCGGCAACGGCGGCAACTCCAACGGTGTCGACTATGGCGAGACCAGGAGCGTGGGCGGCCTGAACGACGCCTCCGCCGATCTGTCCGAGGAGCAGTTCGACCTCTACTACAACCGTGGCACCCAGACGTTCGACTCGAAGGAGATCCTCAAGCACGTCTTCTTCGTCCTCATCCCGTCCGAGAACGTCGATGCCCGCACGACCGTCTGCCGCACCAACGGCAACGGCTTCGACCTGAACCGCGACAACACCTACCAGACCCAGCCCGAGACCAAGGCGATGACCAAGCTCGTCGCCAAGTGGAGCCCCATCTCGCTGCACGAGGTCCACGGCTACTACCAGCAGTACCAGATCGAGCCGTGCTCGCCGACGCACGACCCGAACAACGAGTACGACCTGTTCATCGACAAGGCCATGGAGCAGGGCGAGTACTTCGCCAGCGTCTCCGTCGCCAACAACGAGACCCTGAACTCCGCCCAGATCCCGATGCGCGACTACCTCAAGCGCCAGGACGACGGCTCGGTCGCGTGGGACAGCCCGTTCGACGACATGTCCACCAGCTACACCCCGCAGTACGCGATGATGCACGGCACCAACGCGTTCACGATTGAGATTCCCGTCGCCACCTCCGACGGCGTCCACGCCCTCGAGTACGGCTTCATCGGCAACGCCCAGTTCGTCGTCGAGAACAAGGACGAGCTGTTCCTCAACCAGCTCGAGCGCTGGCGCCGCGGCGTCGAGAACATCGACTCCCCCGAGATCCGCAAGTACTACGTCGGCCAGCACGACGAGAAGGGCGCCGAGGCCGACAGCTTCCGCCCGAACGACAACGAGAACCACAACTTCTTCCCCGAGTACTACGTCATCCCGACCGGCGCCGAGACCCAGCAGGACCGCGCCGCCGCCGCCGA
>JAWQCY010000002.1:0-250814 GCA_036321795.1 Coriobacteriaceae bacterium CM84B_73
GGGGGGGGGGGGTGTGGGGGCCCCCCCACCCCCCCGCCCTCGCGCCCCTGACAAAAACCCCCGGGGGGGGGGGGGGGGGGGGGGGGCCCCCCCCCCCCTTCTCGTATAAGGCAAATATGTTTTCTCCGCAACTCGATGGCGAGCCGAACGTGCCAGTGGCTAGAAACGCATCTTACGCGGGTCGATGCCCATGCCCTGCATCATCGAGCGCATGGCGCGCTTGTTGCCACGACCGCCCGTGCTCGAGGCCATGGCACGGACCCTACCCATCATCTTGTTCATCTCGCCCCACTGCTTCATCAGGGCGTTTACCTCCTGGACCGAGCGGCCCGAGCCTTTGGCGATACGACGGCGGCGCTGGCCGTTGATGATCTTGGGCTTGGCGCGCTCTTCCTTCGTCATGGAGTGGATGATCGCCTCAATGCGCGTGAGGGCGGTGTCATCGATGCCGGCAGCCTTGTTCTGGGAGATGGCGCGCTCGACACCGGGAATCATGGACGCGATCTTTGACAGGCCGCCCATCTTTCGAATCTGCTGCATCTGGGAGAGCATGTCGTCCATCGTGAAGCCCTCGCGCAGCATGCGCTCGGCGGCCGCGGCCTGCTCCTCGGTGGCAGCCTGCTGCGCCTGCTCGATGATGCCATAGACGTCACCCATGCCAAGGATGCGCTTTGCCATGCGGTCGGGATGGAAGACTTCGAGCGAATCGGGCTTCTCGCCCATCGAGACGAACTTTATGGGCTTGCCGGTGACGGCACGGACCGAGAGGGCGCCGCCGCCACGGGCGTCGCCGTCAAGCTTGGACATGATGACGCCGTCGAAGTCGGTCCGGTCGGCGAACTCGGACACGACGTTGACGATGTCCTGACCGGTCATGGCATCGACGACCATGAGGACCTGGTCGGGCTTGACGGCAGCCTTGATGTCGACTGCCTCCTGCATCATCTGCTCGTCGATCTGCAGGCGTCCCGCGGTATCGACGATGACGACGTCGCGCATGTGGTCGACAGCCTCGCGAATGGATGCCTTGGCAATATCGACTGGGTGCTGGCCGTCGCCGCGAAACACCGGGACGCCGATCTCGGTGCCCAGAGTCTCGAGCTGGTCGGCAGCTGCGGGTCGATAGGTGTCGCAGGCGGCCAGAAGCGGGCTGTGGCCCTTCTTCTTCAGCAGGTTGGCGAGCTTGACCGCCGCGGTCGTCTTGCCCGAACCCTGCAGGCCCACGAGCATGATGACGTTGGGCGTACGGTTTTGCATCAGCACGAGCTTGGACTCGGTGGAGCCGAGAAGCTCGGTGAGCTCGTCGAGGACGATGGCGACCACGTTCTGCGCGGGCGTCAGCGAATCGAGCACCTCGGACGTGAGGCACTTCTCCTTACAGGACGCGACGAACTGCTTTACGACACGGAAGTTGACGTCTGCCTCGAGAAGGGCCATGCGAATCTCGCGCATCGCGAGGGTGATGTCCTCCTCGGTGAGACGACCCTTGCCCCGAAGCTTGTCAAAGGTGTCCTGGAGGCGGTCGGAGAGGTTGTTGAACATCGGTTAGATCCCTTCGGTATCGCCCACGAGGGCCTCGCAGAAGGACTCAGCATCGAAGACCTGCAGGTCCTCGATGCCCTCCCCCACGCCGATTCGAAAGATGGGCAGGTTGAGCTGGCTGGAAATGGCAACGGCGATGCCGCCCTTGGCGGTGCCGTCGAGCTTGGTGACGATGAGGCCGTCGATGTCCAGGGAGTCGTTGAACTCCTTCGCCTGGGCGAGGCCGTTCTGGCCGGTGGTCGCGTCGATCACGAGAACGACGGTGACCGGCATCGCGGAACGCTTGCGAGTGACATTGACCACCTTGGCAAGCTCGCGCATGAGGTCCGAGGAGGTGTGGAGGCGACCTGCGGTGTCGATAAGGACGAGGTCGGCCCCGTCCGCCTCGGCGCGCTCGATGACGTCATAGCAGACGCTGGCGGGGTCGGCGCCGCGCTCGCGGGTGACGACCTCGACGCCGGCACGCTCACCCCAGACCTGAAGCTGCTCGATTGCGGCGGCGCGGAAGGTGTCCGCACCGCCGATGAGCACGCCGGTGCCCTGCGTGCGGGCGCGACCGGCCAGCTTGCCGACCGTGGTGGTCTTGCCCGCGCCGTTGATGCCGACGAACAGGACGCAACTCGGAACGTCGTCGAACGGGTCGCGCCCAGGTGTCGGGAACACCTGGGCGAGCCTCTTGGCGAGCGCGCCCTTGAGCTGCTCGGCGGTGCGCAGGTTCTCGCGGGCGGCCTGCTCGCGCAAATCGTCGGTCACGCGCATCGCGACCTCGGCGCCCATGTCACCCATTACGAGCGTGTCCTCGAGATCCTCCCAGAAGCCCTCGTCAACCTCGCCGCCCATGTAGAAGATCTCGTTGAGCGCCTCACGAGTGCGCTCGAGGCCTCGCCTGAGGCTGTCGGTAAATCCCATTAAGCGTCAACCACCTTTCCGGTTGCACGGTCGAGTCGCTGCGAGACGACGTGGCTCACGCCGTCCGCCTGCATCGACACGCCGTAGAGGACGTCGGCCTGCTCCATCGTCCTTCTCTGGTGGGAGATGACGATGAGCTGCGTGGACTGCTTGAGATGCTCGATGGCACCAAGGAGCTTGTCGAGGTTGGAGTCGTCGAGCGCGGCCTCCACCTCGTCGAATACGTAGAAGGGCACGGTACGGGTCCTATAGACGGCGAAGAGAAGTGCCAGTGCCGTCAGGGACTTCTCGCCACCGGACATGAGCGTCATCTTGGACAGGCGCTTGCCACGAGGCTGGGCGACAATCTCGATGCCGGTCTCGGCGAGATGGTCGGGGTCGGTCATCTCGAGGTGGGCCTTGCCGCCCGGGAACAGCATCGAGAACACCTCCTCGAAGTTCGAGTTGACCTTGTCGAAGGTGACCAGGAACTGCCTGCGCATCTTGCGATCGATGGCAGCGGTGATCTTGACGAGGGCCCCGCGGGCGCTCTCGAGGTCGGCAACCTGCTCGCCGATATAATCCGCACGGCGCTTGAGCTGCTCGTACTCGTCCATGGCGACCTGGTTTACGGGACCGATGTCGGCAAGCTGACGCTTGAGGCTGGCGACCTCGCGCTCGTCGGCGTCGCGGTCGGCGGGCTCGGGCAGCGCAAGCGCATCCTCGAGCGTGTAGGCTCCGTCGGCAACGATCGCCTGGATCTTGGTCTCGACCTGCACCTCGAGCCTTCCGGCGGCAACCTTGACGTCGGCCGTCGAGGCTTGGGCGGCCTCGTAGGCGGACTGGGCGTCGGCCACCTGGGCCTTGGCGTCGCCAATCGTCTTCTTGAGGGAGTCGGAATCGGCCTCGGCGAGGCTCGCACGGTCGCGCAGGCGCTCCGCCCAGGCGGTGGCGGTCGTTTGGATGGCGTCATATCGCTCGTGGAGCGGGTCGACACGGAGCCTCAGCACCTCGAGCGAGCGGGAGCTGCGCTCGATGGCGGCAACACGCCCCTCGAGGTCGGACAGGCGAGAGGAGAGCTCGCGGCTGCGGGACTCAAGGTGGCTGCGACGCTCGCGGGTAGTGACGAACTCGAGCCTGGCCTCGGCGAGCTTGGCTGCCGCCTTGGACTCTGCCTCGGTCTGCTCGGAACGAAGCGCCTCGAGCTCTGCCACCCTCTCCGAGATGGACGCGACCTTCGCCTTGGCGTCCTCGGATGCCTTGAGGTGGGCGTCGAGCTTGGGTTTGGCCTCACGGGCCTTCTCGCCCGCGGCGGCACGCCTCTTTGCAACCTGGGCGCGCTCGCTCTCGGCCTGGTTGCGCTGGGCCTCCAGGCGGCCGATCTCGGAGGTGACCGAGGACAGCTCGCCGCGCAAGCGTGCGAGGTCGCCCTTCGCGCGGTCGGCCTCGTCGCGCTCGCCGGACAGGGCCCTGCGGGCCGCAGCCACCCGGGACTGCGCTTCGGAGAGGGTCCTCTCGATGTTGGGCATCCCGTCCTCAAGCGAGCGGATGCGACGCTTGCGCTCCAGGGCGCCGGTCTCGGCACCGGCGGGCGTGCCCACAACGCAACGGCCGTCGGGCAGAACGGTGGCGCCATCACGGGAGACGAACGTAAGGCCGGGGTTGGCGACATGCGCCTCGACGGCGGAGACAACATCGTCCACGAGGGCGACGTCGCCGAGAAGCGCCTCGACCAGGCCGCAGGCGTCCTCGGGGACGTCCAGGTGGTCGACGAGCATGTCGTGGCCCACGGCGCTCGGACGATTCACGTGAGCGGCACGGGAGACGACGGTCGCCTGGCCGGATTTGCCCGAGGCGCCGACGGCAACGTCGGCAACGGTCGCCTGCGCGTCGGCGTCGGCAACGACAAGTGCGGAGAGGTCCTCGCCAAGGAGCCGCTCGACGAGCGCCTCGAGCTCGGCGGGCGCCTCGATGAGGTCACCGAGCCGGCAGCCGATAAGGCCGGAGGCCTTGGGGTCGGAGGCCACGCTTGCCACGAGCGGGCTGGATGCCTCGACGGAGGAGTCGACGGAGCGCAGGGCCGCAAGGGACGCCTTTGCCTCGGAGGAGGCCTTGCGGGCCTTGTCCTCGGCGGAGGATGCCTCGTGCAGGTCACGCTTGCACTGAGAGATGGCCTTCGCCGCGCGCTCGGCGGCGACCGAGGCGGACGAGATGCTCTTCTCGATATCGGCCTTGCGGTCGCGACGCTCGGCAAGCGCCTCCTCGCAGGTCGCCACGGTCTCGTCGAGCTGGGCGATGCGGCTCTCGAACATCGAGTCCTCGACCTCGGCGTTGCTGACCTGCTCCTTGAGGCGCACGTAGGCGAGCGTCTCCTGGTCGCAGGTGCGTTGGGCGGCACGCTGGTCCGCGTTGAGCTGGGCGATGGAGCCCTCGGTCTCGCGGAGGGCGTCGCGCGCGGCGACGGCTGCGGGGCCAAGCTCGGCGACATCGGCGGAGAGCTGGTCGAACTTGGCCTTGGAGGCGTCAAGCTCCGACGTGGCCCGATCGAGCTCGGAGGCTGCCTCGGAACGCTGGCGCTCCAGGGTGGACAGGCTCATCCGCATCTCGGAGAGCTTGTCGACCATGTTCTTGCCCTTCTCCTCCAGAAGGCGCATGTCGGAGTCGATGCGGCCGAGGGCGTCCTGCATGCGTCGGCGCTGCTCGCCGAGGTCACCGACGAACAGGCCCTTCTGCTCGAGCATCGACTGGAGCTTCTCGAGCTCGCGCTTCTTCTCGTCAAGGCGATATCGGGCGAGCTCGAGCTCCGCGTCGGACTCCTTGCCGCGGACGGTGAGGTCATTCCACTCGCGCTGGAGGGCGCGCAGGTCGTCGACGGCCAGGGTCGTGGTGAGCTCGGAAAGCCTGCTGGAGATGTCGTTGGCGCGCTTGGCCTTGTTGACCTGGCGCTCGAGCGGACGAAGCTGGCGCGAGATCTCGCGGGAGATGTCCTTGGCGCGACGCAGGTTCTCGTCCATGCTCTTGAGCTTGCGAAGCGAGCGCTCCTTGCGGCGGCGATGCTTGGAGATGCCCGCGGCCTCCTCGATGAGCTCGCGACGCTCCTCGGGGCGGCTCTGCAGGATGGAGTCGAGCTTGCCCTGCGAGATGATCGAGTGGGTCTCCTTGCCGAGACCGGAGTCGTGCAGGATGTCCTGGATGTCCATCAGGCGGGCGGGCGCGCCGTTGATGAGGTACTCGGACTCACCCGAACGGTACATCCTGCGCGTGACGCCGACCTCGTCGAAGTCGACCGGCAGGGTGTGGTCGGAGTTGTCGAGCACGAGGGTGACCTCAGCCACGCCGACCGGCTGTCGCGCGGAGGAACCAGAGAAGATGACGTCCTCCATGGCCTGGCCGCGCAGCATGCGCGCGCTCTGCTCGCCCAAGACCCAAAGGATCGAGTCCGAGACGTTGGACTTGCCGGAACCGTTGGGGCCGACGACCACGGTCAGGCCGGGGTCGAAGACCATGTGGGTCCTGTCCGCAAAGGACTTGAAGCCCTTGAGCGTGAGTGACTTCAGATACACCTGGCTACCCCTTCTTGGCAGCGTTCTTCTCGCCAGCCGTAAGCACCTCGAGGGCAGCCTCGGCCGCCGCGGTCTCGGCAAGCTTCTTGGAGTGGCCGGACCCCTCGGCGATGCGCTTGCCGTCGAGAAGGACGGCGCAGGTGAAGGTCGGCATGTGGGCCGGGCCGGACTGGCCGACGAGCTCGTAGGTCGGCGCTCGCTTGACCCTGCGCTGCGTGACCTCCTGCAGGCGCGACTTGGCGTTCTCGGAGGTGTGCTCGAGGTCGCGCGAGACGTACGGGCCGAGCGTACGCACGACGAGGGCGTGGGCCACGTCGAAGCCGGCGTCGAGGTACAGTGCGCCCACGACGGACTCGTAGACGTTCTCGAGGGCGGAGTGCATGCCGCGCGCGTCGGTGCCCAACTCGGACTCGCCGAAGGTGATGCACTCGCCGAGGCCCATGTCCTCGGCCACGCGCGAGAGCATCGCGCCGGAGACCAGCGCGATCTTGATCTTGGTGAGCTGGCCCTCGTCCATGTCGGGATAGCGGCCGAACAGGTCGGTCGCGACCATGGCGCCCAGGATCGAGTCACCCAAAAACTCGAGGCGCTCGTAGGAGCGCGCGACGGGCTGTCCCTCGACCGCCGAGGGGTGCGTCAACGCACTGCGGATGAGGCCCTTGTCGTGAAACTCGTAACCGAGGATCTTCTCGGCATTGTCGATGCGGGAAAAAGCCAATGACATCGCCTACTGAGCGGCGGCGATGGCATCCACCGCGTCGTGGACGGAGCCGATGGAGGCAAGAACGTCGTCGTCGAGGGTGAGGCCGAACTCGTCCTCCAGGGCAGTAACGAGCTCGAGCTTGTCGAAGGAATCGGCGTTGAGGTCGTCGAAGGTGGTGTCCTCGGTGACGTCGGCAACCTCGGCGTCGAGGGTGTCGCAGACCAGGGCGATGATCTTCTCAAGGATGGCAGCGCGGTCCATGTGCGCTCCTTTCGCTAATGTCTTCTCATGACGAGGGGTGGCCGTATGACCACCCCACGCATACTCATTTGATTGTACCCGTACGACAGGCTACGCGACGTCGTCGGCAATCTTTGCCACGAGGCCATCGCGAACGAATCGGGCGGTGGTGAGGGTGGCGTCCCTCACGTCGTCGACGCTGGTCGCGCCGTGGCCGATGACCACAGGCGCCTTGAGTCCAAGAAGAATCGCGCCGCCGGTGCCGCCGGAGGACAGCTCGCTCGCGACCTGCTTGATGGCGGGCTTGAGCAGGCCCGCGCCCAGGGCGAAGCGCTTGGAGGAGGCAGCGGCCTCCTTGATGCGCGTGACGAGGAACTTGGCGGTGCCCTCGAGCGACTTGAGCGCGACGTTTCCGGTGAAGCCATCGCACACGATGACGTCGTAGTCACCCTTGAGCAGGTCACAGCCCTCGCAGTTGCCAACGAAGGTCGGGCAGGACTCGGCCAGGGCCTCGTGGAACGAGACGACGGTCTCGGAGCCCTTGGCGTCCTCGGTGCCATTGGAGAGAAGGGCGACGCTCGGCTCGATGGTGCCGAAGATCACGCGCGCGTAGGCGGAGCCCATCTTCGCGAACTGGACGATCATCTCGGGACGGCAGTCGGCGTTGGCACCGATGTCGAGCACGATGCTCCTGCGCCCCGACAGGCTCGGGAACGGGAAGGCGATCGCGGGGCGCTTGATGCCACGAAGCCTGCCCACGTTGAGCGTGGCGGCCGTCAGCACCGCGCCGGTGGAGCCTGCCGAGAAGAACCCGTCGGCATCGCCATGGCGCACGGCAAGGCAGCCCTGGACGATGCTGGAATCGCGCTTGGAGCGCACCGCGTCGGTCGGGTGCTCACCCATGCCGATGACCTCAGTGGTCACCAGCGCACGGGCTCGGTCATGGGACGCGCAGAACGGGACGACCACGTCCTCGTCCCCCGCGACGAGGACCGTGAGGTCGGAATCGGCGGCGAGCGCCTGGGCGATTCCCTCGAGCACGACCTCCGGACGCTCGTCTCCGCCCATGGCGTCGACGCATACGGTTGTCGTCATGGCTACCTCTCTTTCTGGCGCCAGATGCGGCGCCACGAGTCTATGCGGCAAAAAAGAGGCCGGCCCAGAAGGGCCGGCCTCCCGGGCCGAACACATTGTCACTTCTACTCGGTGACGATGACCTCGCGGTCCTTGTAGAAGCCACAGTTGGGGCACACGTGGTGCGGAAGCTTCACGGCACCGCACTGGGGGCACGTGGAACGCGCGGGCGCGGCGAGCTTGCTGTTGGCCGAACGGCGAGTGTGCGTAGCGCCGCGACCCTTCTTCTGCTTGGGAACTGCCATCATTGACTCCTTAACGTCCTTGAAGAGGCGAGCTCGTGCCCGCATCAATCACAAGCGTAGATAGTAGCACAGAAATGCCTTGGCTTGCACCCCTGCGCAACAAGGTCTAATTGTCCACATTTCCAGCGGATTGTGAAGGGGAAATCCGGTGAAGACACCCTATTTCCCCACACGGGGTTACCTGTCGCCCAAATCCAGGTTCTTTAGAGCGGCAAAGGGACTTTCGTCGAGCGCCTGCTGGGCGCGCTTCTCGGCACATCCGCAATCACCCTCGTTGAGGTTGGCGCCACAGGTGGGACACAGGCCCTTGCAATCCTCGCGGCACAGGATGACGAAGGGCGTCTCCATGAGAAGGGCGCTGGTCAGGGCCTCGGCCACATCGATCGTGTGCTCGTCGGAGACAAGGGAGTAGTCGACACCCTCCTCCTCGTCGTCATCCTCCGGCTCGGTCTCGGGCTCGTGAAACAGATAGTACTCGTCGACCTCCCCGGCAACGTCGAACTCGGCGGGCTCGAGGCAGCGATCGCACTCCCCCACCACGTGGGCACGCAGCATTCCCGTTACCAGGATGCCCTCGCCCGCATTGGTGAGCACGAGGTCATAGTCCACGCCGTCGGGCAGGCGGAACTCATGCTCTCCCAACGAGTAGGAGTCGACGTCGATGTGGTCGGCAAGGCAGGTGGTGTCGCCAGCGAGCTCGAGGGTCTCGTCGAGTCGGACGATTATAGGCTGAAATGCTCCCATGGCTACCAGGGCACGTTGTTCGTCGTGTTGCGCGGGCCGGAGTTCTCGTCGAGGGTCTGGCGAACGCGCTCGACGGTGCTCGTGAGCGACTTGAGGTTGTCCTCGAGGTGCGCCAGGACGGACTGCGCGTACTCCTCGGCGTTATAGCGGGTGTCACGCTCGTACTGCTGGGCCTGGTCGCGGATGTCATCTGCCTGCGACTGGGCCAGGCGGACGACCTCCTGGTCGCCGGCGAGAATCATGGCCTGCTGCTGGGCATCGGCGACGATGGCGTCGGCCTGCTGCTGGGCACGTGCCAGAAGCTCGCCCTGCTCCTTGAGGATGCGACGGGCGTCGGAGAACTCCTGCGGGAAGATTCGGCGAATCTCGTCGAGAATCTCGTAGACGTCCTGCTGGTCCACGATCTTCTTCTGGCCGCCGCCGGTGAGCGGCGACTTGGCCTCAGTCACGATCTGCTCGAGCTCGTCGATCAGGCTCTCAATCTCCTCACCTGGCTGCATCCGGGTCTCCTTTCGTGAGAGCGATCACGTAAATGCCGACGGCTCCTAGGCACCGTCGCCACACAAATTTCCATTCAACGGTTCAGCTTATCAGATTAGCGCATACCAACAAGGCGTGTGAGCAGCGCCCATCCCATCCACACGGGCGAGAAGTGCGCGCCGCGCCTCAGCGGAAGCCGTAATGGGTGCGCAGGCGTCTCTCCACGCAAGGAGGCACGAGCAGGCCGACGTTTCCGCCAAGGGCCGCCAGCTCGCGGACGACCGAGGACGAGACGCAGCCGAGCTCGGGGCTCGACATGACGAAGATGCTCTCGATGTCGGGCGCGAGCCTCGCGTTGAGGTCGGCCTGCTGCAGCTCGTACTCGAAGTCCGTGGTGGCACGCAGGCCCTTGACCACGGCGCCCGCGCCATGCTCGTGGCAGAAGTCGACGAGAAGCCCCGTCAGGGGCAGGACGTCCACACCCTCGACGTCCTTCTCGGCAAGGGCCTCCCGGATCATGTCGACGCGCTCTTCCAGGGAAAACGTCGGACCAGAGCCGTTCTTGCCCTGCGAGGCCGCCACGGCGACGCTCACGTGCGGGCAGAAGCGGGTCGCACGCTCGATGACGTCCAGGTGGCCCAGGGTGACCGGGTCGAACGTTCCGGGCACGACGACGTGCCTGATGTCGGTCTGGCTGCCCATCTAGCCACGCACCCCCTCGATGCGAAGCAGGTCAACGCAGGTCGTGCCATATCGCTTCTGCTTGACGACGCGCGACCCACACGAAAGCGACAGCTCGGGACTACCGCTCGAGCGCTCGTAGAGGACGAGGCACCCGTCGGCCAGAAGGCCGGCGGTGGCCAGCGAATCCACAAGGGCACCGACCTGCCCCGCGTCGGTCGCGTAGGGAGGGTCGAGCGCCACGACGCCGAAGGGCGCCCCGGGCATGCGGCCGGACGCGGCGAGCCTGAAGGCGTCGCCGCAGACGACGCGCGCCTGCGAGGATGCGCCCAGACCAGAAACGTTGGCCCTGAGCAGCTGCGCGTTTCGCCTGTCGGAGTCGACCAACGTGACGGAGCCGGCCCCTCGCGAGACGAGCTCGAGGCCAATCGCCCCCGAACCGGCGAAGGCGTCGAGAACGCTGACCCCCGATAGGTCCAGGTCATATGCCGACAGGACCATCGAGGCCATCGCCTCGCGCACACGGTCGGTCGTCGGGCGCGTCACGTCGCGCCCCGACGGCGCGTCGAAGGGCTTTCCCCTCCACTTGCCACCAACAATCCTCACGAACGCTCCATTTCCTCAAAATAGCCACCGAACCTGCGCCTGATCTCGAACGCGAGCGGCACGTACGGGGCAGAAACCAAATCGGGATCGGCAGAGGCGATCGCGCGCGCGTCGTGGTGCGCGGCGCGCACGAGGTCGTCGTCAGCGACAAGGTCGACATGGCGAAGGGTGACCCCACCCGACTGCCTATACCCCAGGACCTCGCCCTCGTGGCGAAGCTCCAGGTCCTTCTGCGCAAGCTCCATCCCGTCGGAGGTGCGCTCGAGCGCGGACAAGCGACGTCGCGCGGGCGTGCCCTTGCGCGCGGTGGTGCCCAGGAACACCCGTCCCGCATGGCTGCCACGACCCACTCGGCCGCGCAGCTGGTGCAGGGTAGCCAGGCCAAAACGGTCGGCGTCGTGCACGAGCATGACGGTGGCCTCGGGCACGTCGACGCCGACCTCGATGACGGTCGTCGACACCAAGACGTCAATGTCACCCGCGCGGAACCGTTCCATCACGCGGTCCTTCTCGGCAGCGGGCATGCGACCCGTGAGAAGACCGATGCGCAGCCCACGCAGCAGGGAGACCTCGAGCTCACGCGCCACCGAGGTCGCCGAGTGCGCGGGCCTTCGGCTGCCATGGGCACCTTCCGGCGCTGCGTCGTCGGACATGTCGTCGCCCTCGTCGGCGTCGTCGATGAGGGGGCACACGACGTAGGCACGCTGCCCCACACCAACGGCGTCGCGGATGGCCCCGTAGGCGATGTCGAGGTTCTCGGGCGCGAGCACCTCGGTTGCGACGCCCGCCCCGGCAACCGGTCGATGCGCGATGCGAGAGAGCGACATGTCGCCATAGACCGAGAGCGCAAGCGTGCGCGGGATGGGCGTGGCGCTCATCGCGAGCAGGTCGGCGCCCGGGCCCTTCCTCCTGAGGGCCGTGCGCTGGTCGACGCCAAAGCGGTGCTGCTCGTCGATCACGACCAGGGACAGCCTGCGGAAGCGCACGTCGCCGGAGAGAAGTGCCGTCGTGCCAAAGGCGACGTCGATGTCACCCGCGGCAAGTGCCGCGGTCGAGCGGGCGCGCTCGTCGGCGGGGGTCGACCCCACGAGGACGGCCCAGCGGACGCCCGCCCGCTCGAGCAGCGGTCCGAGCTTCTCGGCATACTGCCGCGCCAGGACCGAGGTCGGCGCCATCATCGCCGCCTGCGTGCCGGTGTCCGCGACGGCGGCCAGGGCAAAGGCGGCCACCGCGGTCTTTCCGGTGCCCACGTCACCCAGAAGCAGGCGGTTCATGACCTCTCCCGACGCCATGTCGGAGAAGATCTCGCGAACCGCCACGTCCTGCTCGTCGGAAAGCTCGAATGGCATGGCCTGGCGCAAGGCCGCGACATGCGTCCCGGCGACCTCGTGGCATGTCGGCGAGATGCCCCTCTGCGAGATGCGCCGCCTGGCGAGAAGCGCCACCTGCAGACAGAGCAGCTCGTCGTAGGCAATACGCCGGCGGGCGCGCTCGGCCGAGTCGGTGTCCGACGGGAAGTGCGCCTCGCGCAACGCGCGGGCAAGCGTCATGAGGCCGCGTCGCGCGACGAGGCTGGCGGGGAGGTAGTCGCAGACGTCCCCGTGCACCGCAAGCGCACACGACTCGATCCTGCGCATCCATGCCGCCGACAGCCCCTCGCTCAGGCGATGCACGGGCAGGATGCGCGAGAACGACGCCGCGTCGGAGCCAGAAGACAGCACCTCGTGGTAGGGCGAGGTCATCTTCTTGAAGCCGTACGAGAAGCCCACGGAACCCGAAAGGGCAATGACGTCGCCCTTCTTGACCTGCTCGGCAATCCAGGGCTGCTTGAAGAACACGGCCATAATCACGCCCGTGGCGTCGACCACGGCAAGCTCGACCACGCTCATGCGCGGCTTGGGCCGCTTGAGGGTCACACGGTCGACGGTACCCACGACGGTGGCCTCACGACCCACGTCGGCATGGGCGATGTCGACCCTATGGGAGAAATCCTGGTAGCGATGGGGAATCTCGAGAAGGACGTCGCGGACGCTGCGCAGGCCCATGCGCTCGAGGGCCTCGGCACGGGTGCCCGAGACATAGCGAAGATGCGACGGATCATCGCCAAGCGAGACGGTTCGCTTGGGACGGTCCGCCGCATCCCCGATGCACGGGAGGCAGCCGCTGGGCACGCGGGCGTCCCCCATGGGCTACTCGATGGAGAAGATGACGGGATAGAGGGGCTGCTCGCCGCGGTGGGCGTCGACCTCGAGGTCGGGCTGGGCCTGCTCGATGGCGTCGCACAGGGCCTCGAAGGCATCGTCGTCGAGGTCGCAGCCAGCCAGGATGGTGAGGGTGTCACCCTCCTCCTCGTCCTGCATCTTGGAGATGATGTCGAGGGTCACGGCGGTCACGTCGCTGCCGACCGAGACGATTACGCCGTCGACGATGCCCATGACGTCACCGTCGTGGATGGGGGTTCCGTCGGCGGCGGCAGAGTCGCGCACCGCACTGGTGACCTCGCCGTCGCGGACGTCGGCAAGGGCGTCGGTCATCGCCTGGGCGTTGTCCTCGAGCGAGGCGGTGTCATCAACGACGAACATGGCGGCAAAGGCCTGCGGGACGGTCTTGGTGGGAACGACTGCGACCTCGCACTCATCGCAGGCGGTCGCGGCGGCCTCGGCGGTCATGCGGATGTTGCCGTTGTTAGGAAGGACGATGACGCTCTTGGCGTTGACCTTCTCGATGGCCGCCAGGATGTCTGCCGTGGCGGGGTTCATGGTCTGGCCGCCGGAAACGACCACGTCGACGCCGAGGGACTTGAGGATCTCCGCCTCGCCCGAACCCGCGGCGACGGCAACGAAGCCGAGGTCCTTGCGCTCGCGGACGGGCTCGGAAGCGGCCTCGGCGGCCTTGTCGTCGGCAATCTTGGCGGTACGGTCGTGGGCCTCCATGTCCATGTTGTGAATGAAGACCTCGTAGACCTGGCCGTAGCCAAGCATGTACTCGAGGACCTTATTGGGCTCGTTGGAGTGCACGTGGACCTTGAAGTCGGGGAACGAGCCGACCACGAGCTCGCAGTCGCCCAGGGTGGCGAGGTGCGCGAGAGCGGCATCCGGGTCGAAGCCCTCCTCGGCCTTGAAGAGGAACTCGTTGCAGTAACGGAACTCCGAGCCCTCCCAGTCATCGTTGAGTTCGATCTGGACCCTGTCGTCGACGTGGCCCTTGGCAGCCGCGTCGGAGGAGATGGTCGGGTTGAAGTCGACGGTCTCGGAGCCGCCGAGGGCGGCGTTGACGAAGGCCTCGAGGAACGTGGCGAAGCCATAGGCGCCCGAGTCGACGACTCCGTTCTCCTTGAGGACAGGGAGAAGGTCGGGCGTGCGCGCGACGGACTCGTACGCCTCGACGACGATGGCGGCAAGCGTCTCGCTGACGCCGAGCCTCTCGATGGCGCAGCGATCTGCGCGGGCGGAGACGTCGCGGATGACGGTGAGAATCGTGCCCTCGACCGGCTTGCGGACCGCCTTGAAGGCGACCTTCACGCTGTTGCGGAAGGCGGATGCGATGTCCGCGGAGGTCACCGGGTCGTGGGAGCCAACGAGACCCTCGGCCATGCCACGAAGAATCTGGCTGGTGATGACGCCGGAGTTGCCACGGGCACCCATGAGAGAGCCATGCGTGATGGCCTTGGCGACGGCCTCCATGTCGGCGTCGGCGGGAAGGGCCTCGACCTCCTTGACGACGGTGCCAAGGGTGAGCGACATGTTGGTACCCGTGTCGCCGTCGGGCACGGGGAATACGTTGAGCTTGTTGATCTCCTCGGCCTTGTCGGCGACAACCTTCGCCGCGACGGGGAAACAGGCCTTGATGACGGAAGCAATCATGTGTTGGGTCCTCGATCTGTGATGGTTCGTCTCGTGTGCGTTGGCTGCTAGTGCGTGCGCATGCCCTCGATGTGGACGCGAACGTCGACGTCGGAGATCTCGGCGATGCGCTTGAGCAGGAACTGCACGTTGTCGGAAAGGTTCTTGGAGACAGACGCCATGTTGACGCCCTGCTCGACGATCACGTGCATGTCTACGACGAGACGGCCTTCCTGCTGGGAGACGTCGATGCCGCGACGAAGCCCGTTGAGGGGCAGCAGGCGGGCGACGCCCTCGTTGGCGTCGGTGACGGCCATGCCGACGATGCCATAGCACTCCATGGCGGCATAGCCGGCAAGGTCGGAGATGCAGTCGTTCGAGACCTTAAGCGTTCCGGGAATGGCGGTGGGCATGCCTTCTCCTCTCGGTCGGCGCCTGCGCAGCCCTCGCTGCGACGCACTCGCCATGGAGGGTGGGTGCGCATATTCGGACGCCGTCTTCTCAAACTTGAACAACTTGTTAGTATAGCCGTTGCGGTACCTACCTTCGCGTGCGCGAAGGCATGCGAGCATACACAGACCATAAGGGACCTCGAATCGAGTCCCCTTGGATTATTTTGCCTGTAGTTGTGGAGGTACCTTGCATGGGGAAATCCCTGTGCTATATTTATCCAGCTATGTGTCATCGCGTGCGCGAGAGCGCCGCTGCAACGGAGGTTTTAACCATGTCGAAGGTTTGTGAGATCTGCGGTAAGCACGCTGTCGCCGGTCGTTCGGTCAGCCACTCGCACCGCGTCGTCAACCGCAAGTTCAAGCCCAACATCCAGCACGTCAGCGTTGTCGTCGACGGTCACCGTCAGAAGATGAACGTCTGCACCACGTGCCTGAAGTCTGGCAAGGTTGCTCGCTCCTAAGACGCGATAAGCCTCATATTGAACTTTCTGGGCCGCCTCCGGGCGGCCCTTTTTGTTGGTAAAAAGGGCCACTGACAGTCACGCGACGCACGGGATGCCAAACGGGGCCACTACAAGCGGGCAGGCGCGTGCGCCAAGCAAACGGGTTTTCTTACAGCCTGGCATTACCACACGCCAGGGAAACAGGGTTTCTTACCACCCGACACTTCGGCAATATGGTCCTTGCATGTCCACGGATAGCCACCATCGTCAAAGCCACAGGTAGATAGGCTGGATTTCCGTGCCACCCCAATTGGATTGAGAACTCACCAAGCCGATAGATCCCAATAACCGTAAGAAAACCCATTTGCGTGGCAGAAGGCCCATCCCGTCTGTAAGAAAACTCGTTTTCCCGGCACGGAGAAGAGAATCGAGTCGGCATAAGAAAAGCGACTTGCCTGGCAAATGACAGCGGCACCATATGGAAATCCACACGTTCGGCACGGGGAGCGCGAGAAACGCGAAATGTCTGACGAGAGCACCCCATCGAACGGCCCCGTCACACAACAGCCCATATACCAGTCGACGGGATTCGCCTAGTCGCGAAGAAAGACTGCCACCGCACCCGAATGGCATTCGACCTCGTCACCCTCGTGTTCCACGACGTTCGAGACACCGAGGTCGGACAGGACCGGCATGGCGACATGGTCGAGCTCCCAGCGTAGGCCACGCTCACTGGCGAGGGTGCCAGCGGCGATGGCCACGACGGAGACGGTGCGACCGACATCGCCCGCGCCGGCTCTCCACACGCGTCTTCCCTCAGGGGCAAGGACATGGCATTCGAACCCATCCTCCACGAGCATGGGCTCGAGGTCGGCATACTCGCACATCGCACCAAACACCCCGAGAAAGTGGTCAGGCCTGCCACCCGAGGAACAGGTCAGGATCACCTGGGGCAGTCTCGACCCCTTCGCAAGCGCGCGCTTCTCGGCACGATTGGTGGCGTCTAGCTCGCCGCTGGGGTCGCGGAGGATCCGTAGGGCAAGGCCAAGGTCCGTGTAGTCCTTCTGCGTGGTAAACGCGCGGACGGCACAGCCCATCTCATCGAGTCTCGACAGCGAGGCGGGTGACGCGCTGTCCGCGTCCCCCACGAAGTCATTCGGCGTTACGTCGGCTGCCATGCAGGCATCCAGGCCGCGATCGACTGCCACCACACGGTCGACGTCAGACACGAGCCTGCGGAGAAGTTCCGGCGAGCTCGGTTCGGGCGAGCCCGCGACGACGAGCACCCGCTCGCGCGGGCGGTACTCCCCCACCACGGCTAGTCGAGTCCCTGCAGCAGTGACAGGCTGACATCGTCATACTCGTTCGAGAAGACGCGGCTGTGCTCGCGGGCGAACTTCTCGTCACGCCCGTCGTGGTCGTTGTGGATGCAGACGTTGGGGAAGCCGGCACGCTCCGAGGTGGTCAGGCCGAAGGGCGCGTCCTCGAAGACCCAAGTGGTCTCGCGCTGGGTGCCGAGCTTCTCGAGGGCCTGAAAGTAGATCTCGGGCTCCTCCTTGGAAAGGCCCAGGTCCTCCGCGCTCACGATGTCGACGAAGAAGTCACGCAACCCATGGACGCGCAGGCACAGGTCGACCTCGGGAGCCCCCGTCGACGAGGCGACGATCATCGGGATGTCGGCGTCGGCGAGACTCTGAAGGAACGCACGCGTGCCGTCGTAGGGCTTGACCGTGTGCTCGTAGCCCTCGCGCACAAGCTGGCGCAGCTCCTCGAAAAGCTCCTCGGCAGAAGCATCGATGCCCAACTCAAGCCCAAGCTCGCGACACTCGTCGGGCACGCTCAGCGGCTCGCACTTGTCCACCAGGGCGCAGACGCGCTCGTCCTTGGGAAAGCCATGCCTTTCGAGAAGGTCGTAGAACAGGGTCTCCCACATGGGCATGGAGTCGACGAGGGTGCCGTCGCAGTCGAAGATTGCTCCGGTGATTGCCATGGATGCCTACCTTTCCGTCGTGGGCGAAACAGCCGCGCGACGGGCGTCGGCGCTGCCGCGATTTGTCCGCCCCATGGTAAAGCTTACGCTCGGGGCAGACAACGTGGCGCAAGCGCCTGGGTTTGGGTACAGTTAGTCCTGCGTGCGCGAACGCGCCGTGACGAAATACGATTGCACTTCGAAAGGTATGTTCCAACATGGCTCGTTATGACTATCGCTGCAACAACTGCTCGCTCACGTTCGAGGTCGAGCACCCCATGACGGCGCACCCCAAGGTCACCTGCCCCAAGTGCGGCCGCGAGGCGCAGCGCGTCTTCGTCGCCTCGGGCATCGCCTTCAAGGGCTCCGGCTTCTACAACACCGACCAGCGCGGCCACTCGTCGCACTCCTGCGGCAGCTGCTCCGGCGGCAGCTGCCCCTCGTGCTCACGCTAGCGAGAATTCACACGGACAGCCACGTCCGACACGGCAAGAAAAGGCCTGCATCCCACCCGAGATGCAGGCCTTTTTCATTGCGAGAAGGACCCGACGGCGCGCCGACGACTAGAAAATCGAGTCATGCAGGCCAGGCTCGGAGACGTCCGTGCCAAAGCTGCCCGAGCGATAGAGGGTCCTCACGAAGGTGGTCGTGTGCTCGACCGAGCTCATTACCAAGGACTCGGTGGTGACGGAACCGTCACGGCCGCGACGCACGCCGGATAGCATCTCGCCGTCGGTGATGCCCGTGGCGACGAAGTGGATGTCGTTCGTGCGGACGATCTCGTCCATGTTGATGATGCCGTCGACGTCGAAGTCGCACACGGCCGCCGCCGCGTCGCGCTCGCCGGGCTCGGTGAAGTGGAAGCGGCCCTGGAAGAAGCCGCCGAGCGCCTTGAGGCCGGCACAGGCAAGAACGCCCTCGGGGCCGCCGCCCTCGCCGACCAGCATGTCGACATCGGTCCCCTCGATGGCGCAGGACAGCGAGGCCTGCACGTCACCGTCGTAGATGAGGCGGACGCGGGCACCCGTCTCGCGGACCTCCCGGATCAGGTCCGCATGGCGGGAGCGGTCGAGAATGCAGACGACGACCTCGGACACGGGCTTGTCCAAGGCGCGCGCGACCGCGGCGACGTTGTGTGCCGCGGGACGGTCGATGCCGACGTCGCAAGGGTCGACGGCGGGGCCGCAAGCGAGCTTGTACATGCGCTCGACCGGCGCGTTGAGCAGCGTCTCGCGCGGGGCGAAGGCGATGGCCGAAATCGCGTTGGGCTGGTTGTTGGCGACGAGGTTGGTACCCTCGATGGGGTCGACGGCGATGTCAAGCGAGTCGCCACCGCGACCGACGACCTCGCCACGGCGCAGGATGTCGTGAACGGAGCCGGGCTCGCTTCCCTCGATCCTCTCGCGCTGACCAAGGACGACGTGACCGGACATGCTCATGGCACCCAAGCCGCGCCTGACCGCCGTCATGGCGTCGGCGTTGGCCGACACCTGGTCGGCTCGCCCGTTCCATGCCGCGGCTCGGATGGCCGTGGCCTCGCAGACCTTACGGAAGTTCGTGATGAGACTCTGCCTCACTCGGGGCACCTCCATGGATTTGCACGGGATGTGGCGAAGGTCGCCCGACATGGCGGCGCGACCATACCGCCCCATGCTAGCCGCAAGGGAGCCGAAGCTACCCCACCCTCACAAAACGTGCGCAGAAGTGTCCGTCGAACGAGCCCTCACGAGGGTGAGAGCGGAACATGCCGCGCTCGTCGACATGGGGAGAGACGAGCTCCAAGACCGAAGCGTCATTCTCGACGAGGGGAGCCTCGCGCACGTCGGCCAGCGCGAACGGACGACCCTCGTCCGACGCCAGGAAAGAGTCGACCACGCGGACGTCCTCCTCGTCCAGGACGGAGCATGTCGAGAAGACCAGCGAGCCCGATGCCCGCACGCGCGCGCTCGCCGCGCGAAGTATCTGCAGCTGAAGCCCGGCGAGCTCGGGGGCCGACTCGCGGGCAAGGCCCCAGACAATTTCGGGATGGCGTCGCATGGTGCCGGTGCCGGTGCATGGCGCGTCAACGAACACGAGGTCAAACATGTCGTCACGAGCGATGCCGACGGGCTCGCAGGCGGCGGTGTCCCCAAGCAGGCGGGCGTCGAGGGTCAGGCAGCGAGTGTGGTCGGCCAGGCCGCGGGCGAGCCTGTCCCGGGCGACGCCGGACTTGTAGTCGACTGAGTCGACGCCGGTTATTTTGCAGGCGCCTCCCTGGCCGATGGCCGCCTCCTCCAAAAGCAACGTCTTGGTTGCCCTGCCCTGCCCCACCTCGAGGACACGCGACCCGGGCGCGGGCGACGCGATGCGCGCGACGAGGCGTGCGGCCATGTCGCTCACGACGACGTCTGCGGATGTGACGAGGTCGGAGGCGGCGAGGCCGGCGGCACTCGGCAGCGCCCAGGTGCCCGCAAGCTCGGTGGCCCGCGGGTCGAGCCCTGCCACACGAAGCATCGCCGGCACCTCGTCTGGGGAGTGAAGGGCGGCGTTGCCCGAGACCCAGACCGGTGCGGGCTCGAGCGAGCAGGCGGCCATCTCGCAGCAGGCAGGCACGCCCAGGCTACCGACAAGGTCGCGAGCGAGCCACTCGGGCCAACCGGCAACGAGGGCCAGGTCACAGGCATCGGCTGACGCCTCATCGACGCGGGCGCGGGCCTCGGCGACGAGTGGCGCGTCCTTCTCGGCGACGCGCCGCAGGACCGCGTTGGCAAGCCCACAGGCGCGCGGGGCGACACCACGGACGAGCTCGACCCCCTGACTCACCGCAACCGCGCCCGCAGTCCCGAGATACATCAGCTCGAAGGCGGAGACTCGCAGCGCGTCGCGAACGCGCGGCTCGAGCGAGCCGGGCCTTGCAAGGTACGCCCCCAAGGCGGCGTCGAGCCTGCCCGACGTAGCGACGACGCCGAGCACCAGGCGCTCGGCCAGCCCCTTGTCGCGGGCATCCAGGCGAGAGAGCGACTCGGAGCGTCGCATGAGGTCGCGGGCCCGGGCGTCGCGCCTGCGCACCTCGCCGAGGACGCCCAGCGCGGCCACGCGGGCAGCGGACGCCGAGCCGCGTGGCGGGCGACGCGCTACACGCGAGCCCAAGAGTCATCCTTGCCGGCGATGCCCGCGGCAAACGCCTGCGCCGCCATGGCACGCTTGCCGTCGGGCTTGACCTGCTCGAGGCGAAGCGCGCCCTCGGAGCAGCCGAGCCAGATGCGGCCCTTGCGCACGAGCACGCGGGCGCGCTCGACCTCGACGCCCGGGTCGGGCTCGGCGGCGAGCACGCGCAGGGCGCGACCGGAGACGACACAGCGCGACGGCGCGGTGTCGCCGGAGGCCCTGACCAGGCGCGCGTTCTTCTCGGCAGAGAAATCGGGGTCGAGAAGGACCTCGTCCTTGCGGATCTTCTTGGCGTAGGTCACGAGCGACTCGTCCTGCTCGACCCACTGGGCCGTGCCGTCGGCGATGGCAGGCAGCGCCGCGGCGAGCTCGTCGGCACCCAGGCGCGCGAGCTCGTCCAAGAGCCGCGCGCTGGTGAGGCCGGAGCAGTCGACGTCGGCCTGACGGCAATAGGCACCGGCGTCGAGGTCGTGGACGACGCGCATGATCGAGACGCCGGCACGCTCGTCGCCGGCAAGTATCGCCCTTTGGATGGGGGCGGCACCGCGCCAGCGCGGCAGGCTCGAGGCATGGACGTTGACGCAACCCAGGCGCGCGGCGTCGAGGAGGGCATCGGGAAGCAGGCAGCCGAACGCGGCGACCACGCCCAGGTCGCACGAGAGCGACCCGATGCGCTCGACCAGGGCGTCGTCGACACGGGATGCCTCGACGACCTCGAGACCGAGCTCGAGGGCACGTGCCTTGACAGGCGACGGCTCGAGCTTGCGGCCGCGGGAGCGGACGGCGTCCGGGCGCGTGACGACGAGCGCGAGGTCGGTCGTGGCGGCGATGCGCTCGAGCGACGGGACGGCAAAGTCGGGCGTCCCCATGAAGAAGGTGCGCAAGGTGTGCCCCCTACTCGACCGAGGTCTCGCCCGGGCGGGCGCCGGACTCGAGGGCCTTCTCGTACTCGGCCATGGCACGGGCGCGCTTGAGGGGCGGCAGGTGGTCGACCATGGTGGTGCCGTGCAGGTGGTCGATCTCGTGCTGGAGGCACACGCACATCAGGTTGTGCTCGGCCTCGTACTCCATGAGGTCACCGTCGAGGTTGCGGGCATGGACGCGCACATGGCTCGGGCGCGTCACGCTGACCGAGATGCCGGGAAACGACAGGCAGCCCTCGTCGAAGGGCTCGGGGTCGCCGTCGGCCTCGATGATGCGAGGGTTGATCAGGACGTAGGGATTCTTGGGGCCGTCGCCGTAGTCGACGTCGATGACGACGAGCTGCACGAGCTCGCCGACCTGCGGGGCGGCAAGGCCGCAGCCGTCGGTCGCGTACATGGTCTCGAGCATGCGCTCGGCAAGCTCGCGGACCGAGTCGTCAATCTCGTCGATGGGGGCGCACTCCTGCGAGAGGCGCTGGTCGGGCGAAAGCACGATGTCCATGGTGCTCATAGGTTCTTCTCTCCAGTCGTTGTTTCGGACGGCTACATGAGGTCGTACGCATCGATGTCAAGGGCCATGTTACTACCCAGCCTGCCGCCGAAACGGGCGGATACGGCGGCCGCGCATTCCGAGAGCAGGGGGCCGGGCTCGCTGTCGAGCGGTGCCTTGACCAGGACGTGCCTGCGGAAGCGGTCCTTGACTCGGGCCTTGAGGCACTCGGCGGGCCCCAGGACGCGCCACCCGTCCATGCAGGCGACGCGCGAGCGGACCTCGTCGGCCATGGCGCGACAGACGCGTTCGACGCGGGACTCGTCGCGGCCCCACACGATCACGTTGGCGAGGCGGGCATAGGGCGGGTAGCTGGCCTCCCGCCTGTCCGCGAGCTCGCAGGACAGGAAGACCTCGCGGTCGTGCTCGGCCACGGCGCGGATCGCCGGGTGGCTCGACCAGTAGGTCTGGACGATGACCTGGCCGGGCCTCTCCCCTCGCCCGGCACGGCCCGCGACCTGCTCCAGAAGGTCGTAGGTCCTCTCGGCGGCGCGGAAGTCGGGCAGCTTGAGGGTCGTGTCGGCGTTGATGACGCCCACCACGGTGACCTCGGGGAAGTCCAGGCCCTTGGCGATCATCTGCGTGCCCACGAGCACGGCGCGCTCGGCCGCGTCGAAGCGCTCGAGCAGGCGCTGGTGGGCACCCTTTGCCCTGGTCGTGTCGGCGTCCATGCGCACGACGTCGACGCCGTCGGGCAGGAGCACGCCCAGCTCGTCCTCGACGCGCTGCGTGCCCACGCCGAACTGCGCGAGGTAGCGGCTCCCACAGTTGGGGCACTTGGTCGTGGGGTCGGGATAGGCCCTCACCGGCCAGGAGGTCCCGCAGGTGTGGCACATGAGCGAGTGAGTGCGTTCGTGGTAGGTGAGCGCCGTCGAGCAGTGCGGGCAGCTCGGGACGCATCCGCACTCGCGACACATGAGGAAGTTGGCGAAGCCGCGGCGGTTGAGCATGAGGACGGCCTTCTCGCCGCGGTCGCATGCGTCCAGCAGGGCCTCGCGCAAGGGTGCCGAGAAGATCGAGCGGTTCCCCGAGGCAAACTGCTGGGCCATGTCAACGACGCGGACCGTGGGCAGAAGCGAGGACCCCGGGCGCTCGGTCATGCGGACGCGGGTCCAAGACCCGCCCGCGTGGGAGCCGGCGGCGCAACGCCCCAGGCTCTCCAGCGAGGGGGTCGCGGAGCCCAACACCAGGGCGCACCCGCGCTCCCGGGCCATGCGAGCCGCCACCTCGCGGGCGTGGTACCGCGGCGAGGAGTCCTGCTTGTAGGAGGCCTCGTGCTCCTCGTCGATGATGATGAGGCCGACGTCGGGCACGGGGGCAAACAGGGCGGAACGCGCGCCCACGACGACGTGTGCGCGCCCACGGCGCAACAGGTCCCACTGGTCGAAGCGCTCCCCGTCGGACAGGCGGGAGTGCAGGACCGCGACGTCGTCGCCGAACCTGGAGCGGAAGCGGCCGACGGTCTGGGCGGTGAGCGAGATCTCGGGGACGAGCACGATGGCGCCGCGGCCGCGGGACAGGGCGGCCTCGATCGCGGCGAGGTAGACCTCCGTCTTGCCCGAGCCGGTCACGCCGTCCACCAAGACGACGTCGCCCGCGGCGGCCTCGCTCGCGCGGGCGATCGCCGCAAGCGCGTCCACCTGGCCTCGGGTCAGTTCGCGTGGCCTGGGTGCGGCCGCCGACGACAGGGACGTGGCGTCGCCCGAACCACGGACCTGACGTCGGGACTCGACGCTCACGACCCCCCTCTTGGCGAGGGCGGAGACGGCCGCCGAAGCGCCGGGGATGGTGGCGCCGAGCTCGGACAGGCGCATGCCTCCCGCGGCGAGCGCCTCCAGCACGGCCCTCTGCCTGCTCGCGTTTCGGGCGGGCTCGAAGTCCGCGGCGGACGCCGAGAGGGCGACCCAGCGCTCGTCGACGGCGCCGGTCGAGTCCGAGACGAGCCTCCAGGGCTCGCCAGGCGCATCGCGGACGACCTTGACCTTCTGTCCCGGGGCAAGAAACGGCCTCACCGCGTCGGCGACGGGGCACGCGTACTCGCGTGCCATCCACATGGCGACACGGGCAGACACCTCGTCGAAGGCGGGTTCGGCCAGAACCTGCGAGACGGGCCTGACCCTCGAGGGGTCGACACCTGCGGCCGGCTCCCCCGAGACGGACATGACGTAGCCCACGACCTCGCGGCTCCCCAAGGGAACGAGAACGGTCGCGCCAACGGCCACCTCACCCGCAAGCGATTCGGGCACCAGGTAGTCGAACGTCCCGTCAAGGGCGCGTGTCGGTATGTCAAGCACGACGCCCGCGTATGTCATGCGCGGGCCCCGCCCCGTGCGGGATCGAAGATGTTCTCGAGCGAGAAGGACCGGGCCGACTCGTCGAACGAGAAGACCATGACGGCGCAGTTGGGGAGGCGTTCGGGGAGCGTCTCGCCAGGCGCGATCGCCGTGGCGACGAACTGCCTGGAGGCGCTGCCGTGCGAGACGGCCAGAAGCGTCGACACGCCATCGGAGCAGATGTCGGATGCCAGGGCACGCACCATGCGCTCGCGAACGGCATCGTCCCCCTCGCCGCCGAAGGGGACGAGGGCGTCGCCCGGGTTCCAGACGTCGCAGGGCAACTCGTCGAAGGGGCCTCCCTCGAACGACCCGTACGCCCGCTCGATGATCCCGGGCTCGGCTTCGACGTCGCCGCCAAACCCCAGGCCGCAGGCGATTATGGCAGCGGTGGACATGGCGCGCCCCAAGGGGGACGAGACCATACGGTCGGGCACGACATCGTGGCCGGAAAGCCACAGGGCGGCATCATGCGCCTGCGCACGGCCGGCGGGCGTGAGGGGCGAGTCACACTGCCCCTGCACGGCCCTTCTCACATTGAACTCCGTCTGGCCATGTCTGACCAGGTACAGACGCCTCAAACTCTCCCCCTTCCGCCGACGTGGGTGTAATCCGGGACTAGGCGTCGAGCTCGGCCACGGCGGCCTTGAGCTCGTCGGTGCGGTTGGTTGCCTCCCACGTGAAGTCGGCGTCCTCGCGACCGAAGTGACCGTATGCGGCGGTCTTCTCGAAGATGGGGCGACGCAAGTCGAGGTCGCGGATGATGGCGCCCGGACGCAGGTCGAACACGCGCGAGACCGCCTGCTCGATGACGCGGTCGGAGACCGTCCCCGTGCCCTTGGTGTCGACCAGGACGCTCAGCGGGTGGCTGACGCCGATCGCGTAGGCGAGCTCGACCTCGCACTTGTGGGCCAACCCCGCGGCAACGACGTTCTTGGCGACCCAGCGCGCGGCATACGCGGCGGAGCGGTCGACCTTGGTGCAGTCCTTGCCCGAGAAGGCGCCGCCGCCGTGGCGGCCCATTCCGCCGTAGGTGTCGACGATGATCTTGCGGCCGGTGAGGCCGGTGTCGCCCATGGGGCCGCCGATGACGAAGCGGCCGGTCGGGTTGACGTAGATGTCGGCCTCGTCCCACTTGATGCCCTGGGCGTCGAGCACCGGGGCGATGACGTGCTCGATGACGTCACGCTTGATGAGGCCCATGTCGGTGATGGCGGCGTCATGCTGGGTCGAGACGACGATCGCGCTGACCTCGACGGGACGGTCGTCCTCGTAGCGGACCGTGACCTGGGTCTTGCCGTCGGGACGCAGGTAGTCGAGCTCGCCGGACTTGCGGACGGCGGCAAGCCTCTCGCTCATGCGCTGCGCGAGGTAGATGGGCATGGGCATGAGCACGTCGGTCTCGTCGGAGGCGTAGCCGAACATCATGCCCTGATCGCCGGCGCCGACCGCGTCGATCGGGTCGGCGGTACGGCCTGTCTGCGCGTCGAAGGACTCGTCGACGCCCTGGGCGATGTCGGGGCTCTGCTCGTGGATGAGGTTGAGGACGCCGCAGGTCTCGCAGTCGAAGCCGTACTTGGCGCGGTCGTAGCCTATGCGACGGATGACGTCGCGGGCGATGGTCTGGACGTCGACGTAGGCCTCGGTGCGAATCTCGCCGGCGACGATGACGGTGCCGGTGGTCACGAACGTCTCGCAGGCGCAGCGGACGTTCTCGACGCGGGCGGGGGCGCCGTTGGGGGCAACGTAGCCCGATGCCTCGAGCTCGGCCTCCTTGGCGAGGATGGCGTCCAGGATGGCGTCGGAGACCTGGTCGCAGATCTTGTCGGGGTGACCCTCGGTCACGCTCTCGGAGGTGAAGTAGTAGCTGTCGTGTGCCATGTCGGATTCCTCCAGTCGGGCATGTTGGCCCGTTTAGACTTGGGCCGCAAAGAGAAGCGGCCCCCTGCTTGCGAAGGGGACCGCGTTGCAATGCCGCTTCTTCCCCCGTCTTCCAGACCGCATGCGGCCTGCCGAGAATTGGCACCGTGCCCCGTTTTAGGGGTCGGTTGCCGGAGCTTCACAGGGCTCGGTCCCTCAGCTCTTTGCGCCCGCGACAGACCCACGGGCGCCTCTTGACGAGCAACGAAAACTCTATTCCCAAACGGCGCGGGTGTAAACAGGATTGGGCCCGCGAGGGACACGCTCCACGGGATGCCTACGAGGCTTGTGACGCGTCGTGGACCCCAGGCACCGCGATGCCGAGCATCACGAAGCGCGATAGCCGGTCGGCGAACTTCTCGGCATCGATGGGAGCACCCGACTTGATGAGGTCGATTGCCGCCAGGAAGAACGCGCCACACATGCAGTCCGCCGAGAAGTGGAGGTCGATGTCGTCACGAACGAGACCCTGCTCGCGCGCGATGGAGAGCTGCCGCTCGACCATCGAGAGCAGGTTGTCCAGGCGCGACTCGATCCTGGGAAGCAAGCCGGCGCCACCCAGGTCGTGACCGATGGCAAAGACCAGCGTGCCGCCCTCGCTCACGCATGCCGCAAACACCTTGCTCAGGTGCTCGAGGACCTCCGACGGGGAGGACGACCCCCGCACGGCCTCCTCGAGCTTGGCGACGAAGTCGTCGATGCTCTTGTCGAAGATCTCGGCAAGGATCGCGTCGCGGTCCCGGAAGTAGTAATAGAGCGCGCCCTTTGACATGTCACAACGCTCGGCGATCTCGGCCATCTGAAAGTCGACGCCGGCGCGCTCGGACACGAGCCGCGCCGCGGCCTCGAGGATTCGCGCCCTCGTGCGCGCGCTCTTGCGGGTCTTCGACGCCGTCCTGGAGCCTGGTTTTGCCTGTTTGGAAATAGCGCTGGCGCTATTCTTTGTCATAAGTTGGTTAACCTCGTTCAGATTTTTGACTACAAGTCAATAATATCGCAAAAGTCGGGTACCATGAACCCCGAAAAATTGCGAGACCAGAGCCAAGGAGAGACCCTTGAAGAAAGCCCTCGAGATCTTCCGCCGCGACATCAGGCGGATACTCGTGAACCCGGTCGCGGTCGTCATCATGATCGGCGTCGCCATCATCCCCTCCCTATATGCGTGGTTCAACATCCTCGCCAACTGGGACCCCTACGAGAACACGAGCGACATCAAGATCGCCGTCGTCGACGAGGACCAGGGCGCCCGGATCGATGACCTGGGCGAGACCAATGCCGGCGAGATGATCGTCGAACGCCTCAAGGACAACGACCAGCTCGGCTGGACCTTCGTCGACAGGCAGGAGGCCCTCGACGGCGTGCGCGAGGGTCGCTACTACGCGGCGTTCGTGATTCCGTCCGACTTCACCTCCTCGCTCGCCGACGTCCTCGACGGCGACACCGAGAAGGCCCACATCGCCTACTACGTCAACGAGAAGGTCAACGCCATCGCCCCCAAGGTCACCGACACCGGTGCGACCACCCTCGAGAACCAGGTGAGCGACGAGTTCGTCAACGTGTGCGGCAAGACCATCTCCGAGAAGCTCAAGGCCGGCGCGGGCGACGCCGCGCAGGGCATCGACACCGCAACCGCCACTGTGGCCTCCGACCTCAAGTCTGCCGAGAAGGACGTCCGCTCGCTGGCAGGCGCCATGGACGACCTCGACAAGACCGTCGCCGACGCCCGTTCGTCGGTCGCGGCCGCGCGCAAGACCCTTGCCGGGCTGTCCGGCAAGACCGACAGCCTGGCAAAGACGCTCTCGGACTCCCTCGACTCCCTTGCCACCACCAGGAAGGACACCCAGTCGTTGGCAGCCGAGATCTCGAGCGCCCTGGGCTCGGGGGCGCGCACCATCGCCGGGATCTCCTCCAAGGCAAACTATGACGTGGGCAACGCCGCGGGCGACATCGGCTGGGCCCAGGGCAAGCTCGACGCCGCCATCGCACAGCTGCGCGCGGCCAACACGACCGTCCAGGGTCAGATCAAGACCCTCTCCGACGCCCGCGACTCGCTGGCCAACCTCCAGATTTCCAACGCGAGCGCCTCGCAACTGCGCGACCGGGTCGTCGCCAAGCTCGACACCACCATCGCCACCCTCCAGTCGCTCGCCGACGACCAGCTCGCCAAGATCGAGGAGCTCCAGTCCCTCTCCAACCAGATCAAGGACGGCGTCTCGAGCGTCAAGAACCTCTCCGAGACCGTCAACAACGCCATCCAGGGATCGGTCGACTCGCTGGGCGAGCTGCAGGACGGCTTCGTGTCCGAGACCATGCCGCAGATGTCGTCGGCCCTCGACTCCTTCGCCGACGTCGGCGGGCAGATCGTGGGCACCGCGAACTCCCTGGCACCCATGCTGAGCCAGGCGGACGGCTCGCTCGCCCAGCTCGACGACGTCCTCGCGAGCAGCGCGGCCTCGATCGAGGACGCGGCCGACAAGCTCACGAAGGCCGCGGACAAGATCGGCTCGCTTGCCACCGACGTCTCGGCGGTCCAGAGCGCCACGACCTTCGCGGGCCTCAAGGACCTTCTCGACGTCGAGCCCACCAAGGTCGGAGAGTTCATGGGCTCCCCCGTCGAGATGGTCGACAAGAACATCTACCCCGTCGCCAACTACGGCTCCGGCGTCACGCCCTTCTACACCAACCTCGCCCTGTGGGTCGGCGGCTTCGTCCTCGTGGCGATCTACAAGCTCGAGGTCGACGACGAGGGCATCGGCGAGTTCAAGCCGTGGCAGGGCTACGTCGGCCGCTGGCTGCTGCTCAACCTGATCGGCGCGGCCCAGGCCCTCATCTGCTGCGTGGGCGACCTCGCCCTGGGCATCCAGTGCGTGAGCCCCGTCGCCTTCGTGTTCGCGGGTCTCGTCGAGTCATTCGTCTACGTGAGCTTCATCTATGCCATGGCAATCGCGTTCAAGCACATCGGCAAGGCCCTCGCGGTCGTGCTCGTGGTGCTGCAAATCCCGGGCGCCGCGGGCCTGTACCCCATCGAGATGATGCCCGGCTTCTTCCGGGCGCTCCACCCGCTCCTGCCCTTCACCTACGGCATCGCCGCCATGCGCGAGGCCATCGCGGGGTTCTACGGCAGCAACTATGCCACCAACATCGCGGTCCTTCTCGTCTACCTGATTCCCGCGGCCCTCATTGGCCTCGGGGCACGCAGGCACCTGCTGAACATCAACGCGCTGTTCGACCGCAAGCTCGGCGAGACCGACCTCATGATCACCGAGAACGTCGGGATGGACGAGGCCCGCTTCAAGCTCTCGACCATCATCAAGGCGCTTGCCGACGCCCCCGAGTACAAGCGCACCTTCACCGAGCGCGCGGCGGCATTCGAGCTTGCCTACCCGGTGCTCGTCCGCCGCGGCTTCATGGCGCTGGTCTGGGTGCCGCTGGTCCTTCTCGCCCTGCTTTTCTTCCTGCCGATGAAGATGCTCATGCTCGTGCTGTGGATCGTCTCGCTCGTCGCGATCTGCACCTTCCTCATCGTCGTCGAGTACCTGCACAGCCGAGTCGCCGACAAGACCCGCATGGCCGACATGTCGCGCGAGGAGCTCTATGAGCTTCTGGGCAAGGGCGTGCGCGAGGAGTACATGGCCTTCGCGCCGCTCGACAAGATGAACCTGTCCGATTCCTCACCGCTGGTCCGATTCGGTCGTGCCAAGCAGGATGACCAGCCCAAGAAGGGAGGCGACGCGCGATGATCCGCAAGGTCCTCGACTTCGCGAGGCGCGACGCCCGCAACGTTAGGAAGAACGTCATCAGCCTCGTGGTCTGCGTGGGCATCATCGTGCTGCCCTGCTTCTACGCCTGGTTCAACATCGCGGCGAGCTGGGACCCGTACGGCAACACCAAGAACCTCAAGGTCGCCGTCGCCAACGAGGACGAGGGCTACTCCAGCGAGCTGATGCCGGTGAGCGTCAACATGGGTGAGCGCATCCAGAGCGACCTGTCCCAGAGCAAGTCGATCGGCTACGTCGTAACCGACAAGGCCGACGCCGTCGAGGGCGTGCGCAACGGCAGGTATTATGCCGCGATCGTGTTCCCCAAGCACTTCACGAGCGACATGCTCACGGTGCTGTCGCCCGACGCCACCAAGCCCCAGGTCGAGTTCTACCAAAACGAGAAGGAGAACTCGATCGCCTCGATCGTGACCGACAAGGCGTCGACCGCAGTAAAGCAGGACGTCGAGGCCTCCTTCGCCGAGTCGGTGACCAACGTCGGGGCGAGCGTCCTGGACGACCTCGGCGAGTACATGACCGACGACCAGGTAACCGCCTTCGCAGCCAAGCTCGACGCGGCGATCTCGGGCAACGCCGACTCGCTCACTTCCATGGCCGCTGACGTGAGGGGCTTCTCGACGTCGCTGGGCACGGCCCAGACCATGCTCACAAGCTCCTCGGGGTCGTTCGACGGCTCGCTGGCGTCCACGCTCGACGTGGCGAACCTGCTGGGCAAGAGCGCCTCGGGCGTCCGCGACCTCGGCAGCGCCATCCAGGGAACAACCGACTCCTTCAACAAGACCATCCAGTCCGGCTCCTCGGACCTCGAGGCCGTCGGCAAGGCGATCGACGATGCGTTCGACGCCACCGACGCCCAGGCCTCGAGCCTGTCCGACGGCCTCGCGAAGGCAAAGGGCATCGTGGGCAAGCAGCTCGCCAAGCTGCAGTCCGCAAGCGACGAGCTGATCAGGCAGGACCAGACGCTCGCCTCCCTCGAGTCGACGCTTCAGCAGCAGGGCCTTCCCACCGACGCCGTCCACGAGGTGCGCCTGACCATCCAGGGCCTCAACGACCGCGTCAAGAAGTCGATCTCGGAGCACCAGGAGCTCAGCGACGCCCTCCAGAAGTCCATCGACCACATCGCCCAATCCCAGACCGACGCGGCCACGTCGCGCGAGGAGCTCAAGGGCATGGTCGCCAAGGCCAAGGACGGCCTTGGCTCGGTCTCGGGCGACTTCGAGTCCAAGCTCTCCTCCTCGCTCTCGGGCCTCGCCGACAGCATCGACTCCGCCGCCGGCGACGCGGGCTCGGTCTCGAGCGACCTCAAGTCGACCCTGGCCTCCGTCGACAAGACCGCAGGCTCCGCCGCGACGGCGCTCGGCGACATGCGCTCCTCGCTCTCCGACGCGGCCGACGGCCTCGACCGCAGCGCCAAGCGTATCTCCGACCTGCACTCCAGCCTCTCCTCCGCCCTCAACTCGGGTGATGTCGAGAAGGTCCGCAAGGTCCTGAGCTCCAACCCCGAGGACCTCGCCGCATTCATCTCCGAGCCCGTGGCGATGGACCGCACGCCGGTCTTCGAGTCGGACAACAACGGCTCCTCCATGGCGCCGTTCTACACAACGCTCGCCATCTGGATTGGCGGCGTCATCCTCGCCGCGCTGGTCAAGACCAACCCGTCGGAGCGTTGCCGGAAGGAGCTGGGCTGCAGCCCGAGCGAGTCCTACCTCGGCAGGATCGTCTTCTTCGTGCTGATCGGCCTCATGCAGTCCCTTCTCATCGTCGGGGGTGACCTCTTCTTCCTGGGCATCCAATGCACGCACCCCGTGTTGATGGTGCTGGCGGGCCTCGTCGCAAGCCTGGCGTTCGTCAACATCATCTTCGCGCTCACCGCCAGCTTCGGCGACGTCGGCAAGGCCATCGCGGTCGTGCTCATGGTCATCCAGGTCGCAGGCTCGGGCGGCTCGTTCCCCAAGGAGATGCTCCCCGGCTTCTTCCAGGCGATGTATCCCTTCCTGCCGTTCGTCCACGCCGAGAACGCCATGCGCGCGGCCATCTTCGGCCTGTGCGGCAACGACTTCTGGGTCGAGCTCGCGGTCCTTCTCGCCTACCTGGCCCCCGCACTGCTTTTGGGCCTGGTGCTGCGCAAGCCGATCATCCGCCTCAACGAGTGGTTCGAGCACAGGCTCGAGGAAACCAAGCTCATGTAGAGATGGGCGCAAGACCCCAAGAGACGCGGGCGGGCACGTCTATACTGTTGATTCGTATGGAAGCACCAATTAACTGCAACCGAGGAGACAACAGTGTCTGACAAGCCCGTCCGCGTTCGCTTTGCGCCCTCCCCCACCGGAAAGCTCCACATCGGCGGTGCCCGCACGGCCATCTACAACTGGGCCTTCGCCCGTGCCAACGGCGGCACCTTCATCCTGCGCATCGACGACACCGACCCGACGCGTTCCACCGACGAGAACACCCAGGTCATCCTGCGCGCCATGCGCTGGCTCGGCCTCGACTGGGACGAGGGTCCCGAGGTCGGGGGCGACTATGGCCCCTACTTCCAGACCGAGCGACTCGACGTCTACCGCGACGCCGCCCGCAAGCTCGTCGACGAGGGCCGCGCCTACTACTGCTTCTGCACCCCCGAGAAGCTCGAGGCCGACCGCAAGGCCGCCCAGGAGCGCCACGACCCGTTCCAGGGCTACCAGCGTACCTGCCGTGGCATCGACCCGGCCGAGGCCCAGCGTCGCGTCGACGCCGGCGAGCCCTACACCATCAGGATCAAGGTTCCCCAGGACCGCGGCGACGTCGTCGTCCACGACGCCGTCCACGGCGACGTGACCTTCAACGCCCGCGAGCTCGACGACTTCATCATCTTCCGCTCCGACGGGACCCCCACCTACAACTTCGCCACGGTCGTCGACGACGCCGACATGGGCATCACCCACATCATCCGCGGCGACGACCACCTGTCCAACACCCCGCGCCAGGTCATGGTCTACGAGGCCCTGGGCGCGCCCGTGCCCGTCTTCGCCCACATCTCGATGATTCTGGGCGCCGACGGCAAGAAGCTCTCCAAGCGCCACGGCGCCACCTCGGTCGAGGAGTACCGTGACGCCGGCTACCTGTCCGACGCCTTCGTCAACTACCTCGCCCTTCTGGGCTGGGCCCTCGACGGCGAGACCACGATCGTCCCGCGCGACGTCCTGGCCTCGCGCTTCTCGCTCGACCACGTCTCCAAGAACCCCGCCACCTTCGACCCCGAGAAGCTCGACTGGGTCAACGGCCAGTACCTGCAGGCGATGGACGACTCGACCTTCTCGTCCGAGGTCCTCATGCCCCAGCTCGTCGCCGCCGGCCTCGAGACCGAAGGCGCCCCCGCGCACGACAGCGCCTGGTACGACCTGCTGAGCAGCCTGCTCAAGCCGCGCACCACCCTCGCGCCGCAGGTCGTCGAGAAGGCCCGCTTCCTGTACGAGGGCGACGAGGTCACCCTCGACGAGAAGTCCGTGAGCAAGAACATCGCCAAGGAGGGCGTCTCCGCGTGCCTCGAGGCCGCCCGCGAGGCCCTGGAGGCCATCGACGCGGACGGTTGGCACGCCGAGGCCATCGACGCCGCCCTCGAGGAGCTGCCCGAGCGTCTGGGCGTCGGCAAGCGCAAGGTCTTCCAGGCCGTTCGAGTCGCCGAGTGCGGCAACCAGGTCTCGCCCCCGTTGGGCGCCTCCATGGAGCTTCTCGGCCGCGACGCCTCCCTGGCCCGCCTGACGCGCGCCATGCCCCTCGCGGGTTAGGCCCCGCCATGATGACGAACTCCGCGTTCGAGATCTTGGGGCCCATCATGGTGGGCCCGTCCAGCTCGCACACGGCGGGTGCCCTGCGCATCGCCGCCGTGGCGCGCTCGCTCGCCCCGTGCCACGTGGCCAGGGCGCGCTTCACCCTGCACAACTCGTTCTCCCGCACCTACCGCGGCCACGGCACCGACCGTGCCCTGGTGGCGGGCATGCTCGGCCTGGTGCCCGACGACACGCGCGTGCGCGACTCGTTCTCCATGGCTGTCGAGCAGGGCATGGACTTCTCGTTCGTCGAGGCGGGCGACAACGCCGACCTGCACCCCAACACCGTGACCATCGGCATGCTGTGCGACGACGGCACCTCGATCGAGGTCCGCGGCGAGTCGCTGGGCGGCGGCCGCGTCAGGATCTCGGCCCTCAACGGGGTCGAGGTCGAGATCACGGGCGACTACCCCACCCTGTTCGTCAGTCACATGGACCGCCCGGGCGTCCTGGCGGCGCTCACGGGGGCAATGGCACGGGCGGACGCCAACATCGCGACCGTCCACACCTACCGCACCAGCCGCGGCGGCAACGCCTACACGGTGTTCGAGTGCGACCAGCGCGTCGACGCCAAGCTCCTGTCCCAGATCCGCGACATCGACAACGTCCTGGAGGCCTCCGTCGTCGAGGTGCCGGGGGCCAGCGGCGTCGCACCCGACACACGCCTGGCCATGGGCTTCGACACGGGAGCCGCGCTTCTGGCCCTGTGCGCGTCGCACTCCCTCCCCATCGGCTCCGTCATGCGCGAGCGCGAGCTGGAGCTTGCGGGCGAGGATGCCGAGAAGTGCGTGGACGATGCCATGGCCCGCGTAATCGAGGTCATGCGCGAGGAGACCGCCAGCACAATCGAGAGGCCCGAGCGCTCGCTCGGGGGCTTTCTGTATGGCCAGGCAAAGCAGGTCGCGGACGCCTCGGGGCGGCTCGCGCCGACGTTGATGGGCCCCACGCTCACCGAGGCGGTGGCACGGGCAATGGCGGTGCTGGAGCGCTCGGCGACCATGGGCGTGATCGTCGCCGCACCCACGGCAGGCTCTGCCGGCGTCGTCCCGGCTGCGGTGTTGTCCGTGGCGGGCGCCATGGGGGCGAGCGACGACGAGGTTGCAGGGGCGCTTTGGTGCGCCTCTGCCGTCGGCGCAGTGATAGCCCGCAACGCGAGCGTGGCGGGTGCCGAGGGTGGTTGCCAGGCAGAGGTCGGCACCGCCTCCGCGATGGCGGCAGCGGGCCTCGTGGAGCTTCTCGGCGGCACTCCCCGCCAGGCCCTGGAGGCCTCCTCGATCGCGATCACCAACCTGCTGGGACTCGTTTGCGACCCGGTGCGCGGGCTCGTCGAGTACCCGTGCCAGGACCGCAACGCAATCGGCGTGGCCGACGCCTTCTCGGCGGCCCAGCTTGCCCTCTCGGGCATCGGCGGCCCCGTCCCCTTCGACGAGGTCGTGGCGGCGATGGACTCGGTCGGGAGGTCGATTCCCGTCGCGCTTCGCGAGACCGCGATGGGAGGCCTTGCCGCAGCCCCCTCCTGCGCCGGCTGCGTGGGCGGCTGCGTGACGTCCTAGAGGCCACCCACGCCCCAGCCAGGCAACGCGGCCGGGCGAGAAGGACTTGGGAGCCTACTCGCCCTTCTCGGGGTCGCCCTTGGCCCCCTGGCCCCCCTGGGGATCCTCGACGACCTTCTCGACGGCGCGCTCGGACGCGTCGCTCGAGAAGGTCGTTTTCTTGTGTCCCGACTTGGGAGCGGCCGCATGGCCCGCCGAGCCACGGCGCGCGAGCCTGGCGGCCGTGGCGCCGGACATGCCCGCCCCATGGAAGCCGGACGGGCGCTTGGACGCGTGGCCCTTGCCCGCGGATGAGAAGCTCGCGGTCCTGGCGCGACCCATGAGCCTGTCGCAGCGGTGGCGGATGCTCTCGCCGTTGTCGCTGCGAAGGCCGAGCAGGGGCGCCGCCAGGATGGTCGGGGCGAAGAAGGTGACGATGCGCCAGACGAGGTACCCCGCGGTCGCCGTCGAGCCAAACAACGGGCCATAGAACAGCGCGAAGCCGGACTCGGCACCGCCGGTGCCACCGGGCAGGGGCACCGCGGAGGAAACCATCTGCACCATGGAGCCCGCGGCAAGGCATGCCCAGAAGTCGCCCGTGTGCCCGAAGGCATTGAGGACGAACCAGGGCACCATGTAGAGGCACGCCAGCTGCAGCATGGTGACAAGCAGCGTCACGCCCATACTGGGCAGGTGGCGCGCGGCGTTCTTGAAGGCGGCGGAGAACTCGTCGACCTGGTTGTTGACCATGTCGTCCCAGTGCGCGCGGTCCTTGAGCCAACCCCTGCGATCCATGAAGCGAATGCCCCAGTTGCCCAGGCGCTTGACGAAGCCCGGGCACAGGCACACGACGAACAGGCCCAAAAGCTGGAAGAAGTGCATGCCGAAGACGACGAGGTTGAGGATGACTATGTTGCCGTAGGTCTCCAGGAAGAACTCGAACTTGCCCATGATCGCCAACGCGGCAAAGAGCACGACGCCGAACTGGAACATGATGAAGCGAGTGAACTGCGTCGCGGACGCCTCACCGGCGTCCAGGCCCGTGCGGGTGAGGCGCACGATCTGCGCGGGAACGGCACCCGCCATCATAGGCGTGAGGTTGCCGAAGAAGACGCCGGAGGCCTCGACGCTCATGAGGTCGCGGACGCCGACGGGAGAGTCGGGGTCGAGCCAGACGGCGACCACATAGGCCGCGACGCCGAAGACGAAGTACATGACGTAGCACAGGCAAGCGCCCACGATCCATGAGCGGTCGACGTTGCTGAGCGCCTCGACGAAGGTGGCCATCTGCCCGGTGACCACAAGGTACACGATGTAGAGAAGAACGACGCCGGCAAGGAACTTGGCGCCGTTACGGGCCTTCTTCGTGTCGTCGCCACCACTGGTGACATGAGCCTTGGCCGCGACCTTGGTCTTGACCTTCGCGACCTTTGCCTTGGTCGCGCCCGGCCTTGTGGCCTTGACGTCGCTCTCGGGTCGATCCGACATGGGACTCCTCGCCTCCGGATTGCCTCGCGGCGGGCCGCAGAACAGTCGGCGCGCTGAAGACCTAACGTTTAAATGTTACCTAACGGACGCGACGATATGCATGCGGTCGCAGGGTTCACACCCCAAACAGACAACAATGTGAGTGACACCTGTCAGATAACAGAAGGACCACCTCGTTTGCAGGTGGCCCTTCGTGGCATTTGGTAGCCCGTACCAGATTCGAACTGGTGATCTCCGCCTTGAGAGGGCGGCGTCCTAAACCGCTAGACGAACGGGCCATATGTGATGGGGCCAGGGTGCCCCGGATAAATCATGGTAGCCCGTACCAGATTCGAACTGGTGATCTCCGCCTTGAGAGGGCGGCGTCCTAAACCGCTAGACGAACGGGCCATGTGGTGCAGGCAGGACGTGGCTGGGACGGAGGGAATCGAACCCCCACTGACGGAACCAGAATCCGTTGTCCTACCGTTAGACGACGTCCCAATGGAACATCCTGCTGCGCTTCTGCCGTGGCTTCGGCGCGAGAAAGTACTTTACGGCAAACGCGAGCAACAGGCAAGACCTTATTTCGAAATTGTGGAGCGATGATGAATGACACAGGTCAAGGGGTTCATCCTACTCCCTCTGGCCCACAAGCCAGCCCAGAAGCTCCTCGCGCGTGTTGCCCACCCTGCCATGCACGACCTCGCGCAGGCAAGACTCGAGCGCCGTCCCCACCCATGGGCCGGGACGTCCGCCGAGGGCATCCATGACGTCGGCACCGCCGATAGCAAGGTCGCGCACGCGATAGGGCGCGCCCTCGGCGACCGTCGCGCGAAGCACCCTCTCGATCCTGTCGACCTCGCAGGCATAGCCGCGATACGGACGCGCCTTGGACAGGGCGTCAGCTCGTTTGAGCACCAGGGTCTCGTAGGCGAGCGGGACGGCCGCCCCCGGGCAGCGGGAGTCGAGGTCGGTCAGCATGCGCAGGACCGAGTGACGCGTCGCCTTGACGGGCCTGTCGTGAAAGCGCACGAGGTCGACGCAGGGACGGACCATGTCCAACGGAAGCGCCAGGCCACGAAGGATCGCCTCGGACATCTCGGCTCCCGCCGAGGGGTGGCCGAAGAAGTGCCCCTGTCCCGACGCGTCGAGCGAGAAGGACCGCGGCTTTCCGACGTCGTGCAGAAGCGACGCCCAGCGCAGGCGCTGCGAGGCGCAACCCCCGGACAGCTCCTCGGTCGCGCAGACCACGTGCATCGTGTGCTCGTACACGTCATAGCAGTGGTACGGGCTTCTCTGCTCGAAGCCGACCATGGCGCCGAGCTCGGGGATCGCCGAGCAAAGGACGCGGGGGTGCTCGCGCATCGCCCAACCCAGTCGCCCGGTGGCCACGATGCCGTCGAGCTCCGAGCCCACGCGCTCGCGTGCGATGTGGGCGAGCTCGGGCGCGCAGGCATCGAGCGCCGCCGCCGTCTCCTCCTCCACCGAGAACCCCATGCGGCACGCGAAGCGCACCGCGCGCAGCACGCGCAGGGCGTCCTCGCCGAAGCGACGCCTGGGGTCGCCCACCGCACGGACGATGCCGCGCTCCAGGTCGCCCGCGCCGTCGAACGGGTCGAGAAGGCCACGCTGTGGGTGGTAGGCCATCGCGTTGATCGTGAGGTCGCGTCGTGCGAGGTCACGACGCACGTCATCGACGAACTCGACGCTGTCCGGATGGCGCAGGTCAGAGTAGCCGGACTCCACGCGATAGGTCGTGACCTCCACCGGACGACCGCCGATCACCACGGTAACCGTGCCATGCTCGACGCCGGTGCGATGCACCTCGATGCCGGCGGAGCGGAAGAGCCAGTCGACCTCCTCCCAACGGGCGTCACAGCACACGTCGACGTCATGGGGGGCCGCGCCACGAACGGCGTCGCGAACCCATCCGCCCACGACCCAGGCCTCATACCCCGCGGACTCGATGACGTCGAGCACGCGAAGCGCGTAATCGGGAAGCTCGTATGCGCAGGCCGGCTTGGCCATGGTCACCCCCACCAATCGATGGACCCGTCTGCGCAAAGTATATCGTCAGAAGGGCTATGCTCGCCCTGTACGTAACCGGCAGGACAGGAAGGCAATCCAATGAACGCGAAGACATGCGCGGATGCGCCCGTTTGGGCGCCCGAGGACGCGATTTCGGCCGAGAGGATCGGCGAGCTCACGGAGTCCTTCTCGGCAGACAGGGCCAACCGAGTGGCACGCAACGCCGTGACCTCGGCAGACGTCAACAAGGCCGCCAGAAACCCGTGCGCGATGCGCGCCTACCGCGACACCTACTCGGTCTCCATCAAGCGCGTGGGCAAGGTCTGCAACCAACGCCAGACCGGCCGCTGCTGGCTGTTTACCACCTACAACGTCGCCCGTTCGGCCGCGATGGCCACCCTCGACGTCGACGACCTCGAGCTGAGCCAGTCGTTCGGGATGTTCTACGACAAGCTCGAGAAGGCCAACGCCACCCTGCTGCGCGTCTGCGAGACGGCCGACCGACCTGCGGACGACCGCGAGGTCGCGTGGCTTTTGGACGGCGCCGCCGGGGACGGCGGCGAGTTCCGCTACGGCGCCAACCTCATTGCCAAGTACGGCGTGGTCCCCTCCTACGCGATGCCCGAGACCGCGTGTTCCAAGAACTCCTCGCAGATGAACGCCCGGCTGGCGAGGCTTCTGCGCCGCGACGCCGCCGCCCTGCGCCGCAAGGCAGCCACAGGCGCCACGCGCAAGGAGCTGGACGCGCTTCGTCGCGAGATGCTCGCCGAGGTTCACCGCGTGCTGTGCGTGTGCCTGGGCGAACCGCCCGCAACCTTCGACCTCACGGTCGAGGTCGGCCCCAAGGCGAGCGTCGACGACTCCCTGCTGGTGGAGTGCGCGCCCGCCGACCGCACCGCCGCGCACGACGCGCCTGCCGAGAAGGGCCGCGAGGCCGGCTGCGCGGACAAGCCCCGACGCCTGCTCGTCGACCGTGGCATCACGCCGGTCGATTTCGAGCGCCGCTACGTCCGCTTCGACGGCACCTCCCACGTCGAGATGTGCTCGATCCCGGACGACGTGGTCGCGCAGGACCACGTCTACGGCGTCCGCCTGATGGACACCGTGGCAGGCGGCGAGCGCTGGCGCCTGCTCAACACCACCCCCGAGGTTCTGGAGGATGCCTGTGTGGCGAGCCTGCGCGCGGGCGTGCCCTGCTACATGGCCTGCGACGTCTCGCAGGAGCTCGGGCGCAACCTGGAGGACTTCCCCGGCGTGCTGGGCCTTGGCACGATGGAGTACGACTCGCTGTTTGGCGTCGACTTCTCGATGTCGCGCGCCGAGATGTTCGAGACGCGCGAGACGGCCTACACCCACGCGATGACCTTCGTGGGCGTCGAGCTGGGGTCGGACGGCCGTCCGACCGCGTGGCGCGTGCAGAACAGCTGGGGCAAGGATGCCTGCAAGGACGGCTACCTCATCATGGGGGCCGACTGGTTCCGCACCTACGGGGAGTACGCCGTGGTCGAGCGCCGCTTCGTGGAGGGGTCTGGCCACGCCGACGCGTTGGCGCCCTGGGACGCAGGCGAGATCTGCGAGCAGGACCCCTGGGGCCCGATGGGCTCGGCCTTCGCGCGCGTTCGAGCCTAGGCGCCCGAGGGCTAGAACTCCGAGAAGGACGCCTCGCCCACCCGGCACAGCTCTTCTCCGCAGGCAAGCTCCCGCACGGCCTCGACAAGGCCCCTCTCGGCACCTGACAGGTACGAGCACTCGATGAGCACGTCCTCGGCAAAGGCCGCGTCGCGCACCTTGCCGCCCGAGTCGGCGATGAGGCGCGCGACGCGGTCGTACAGCGCGTAGGGAACGCGGACGGACACGGGCGTGACGCTCGTCATGAGGACGATGTCGCCGGCAGCCTCGGCCGCGGCGACGGCACCCTGGGCGGCGGCCGTGTAGGCGCGCACGAGGCCGCCAGGGCCCAGCAGGGTACCGCCGAAGTAGCGGGTCACCACGCAGCAGACGTCCGCCAGCCCGGCCCCACGCAGGACCTCGAGGGTGGGCATGCCGGATGTGCGCTGCGGCTCGCCATCGTCCGAGCAGCGCTCGCGGCCGTCGGACAGCGACCAGGCGGGCACGTTGTGGCGCGCGTCGTGGTGGCGGGAGCGGACCTCGGCCAGAAACTCGTCGGCGCCGGCCTCGTCATCCACGTGGACGAGCTGCGCGATGAAGCGACTCTTCCTGTCCACGAACTCGAACGAGTGCTCGACGCCCGCCCTCAGCGTCCTGTAATCGCCCTGTGCCATGCCTCTCCCCTCGCGCGCGACCGCGCGGCCGGATGTGTGTGGCCTACTATCATATCGATGCGGAGAAGGACTTGGAGGCTTGAGATGCGACCCACCAACGAGAAGATCGCGCGCGAGTATGCGCGCACGGCGAACGAAGAGCAGGCCAACCTGCTGAGGACCCTCGCGCAGATCCCGGCACCGACGGGCCACGAGGGACGACGCGCCGCGTTCGTGCGCGACTGGCTCGCCGCCCACGGCTGCGACGGCGCGCATGTGGACGACGCGGGCAACGTCGTGTGCCCCCTGGGCCCCGCCACCGGCAGGCGGACGGTCCTCTCGGCCCATACCGACGTCGTGTTCGACGATGCCGACGAGCTGCCCCTTATCGAGAAGGACGGGCGGATATATGCCCCCGGCGTGGGCGACGACACCGCAAACCTGGTCAACGTCATGATGGTGGCCGCGTGGCTGGCCGCCCACCGGGCCGAGCTGACGCATCCCGTCATGGTGGTGGCCAACACGTGCGAGGAGGGCCTGGGCAACCTCGCCGGGACACGCGCCCTCTACGATGCCCACGCCGCCGACATCGAGCGGCACGTTGCCTTCGACCTGTACCTGGGACAGTGCATCTCGAGCGCGGTTGGGTCGCATCGCTGGCGCATCCGCGTCCGCACGCAAGGCGGCCACTCGTGGGCCGACTTCGGGCGACCCAGCGCCATACACGAGCTGTGCCGCCTGCTATGCGAGCTGTGCTCCCCCACTGAGGCCACCGCGCCGGACACGACGTTCAACGTCGGACGGATCGAGGGCGGCACGACCGTCAACTCCATCGCCGCCTCGGCCGAGGCACTCTACGAGTACCGTTCGACCTCGCAGGCGTCGCTCGCCGCGATGAGGGGCTTGCTCGAAGCGACGGTGGCCGCGCATAGAAGGGCGGACGTCGATGTCGAGCTCGAGCCGATCGGCATGCGTCCCGGAAACGGTGACGTCGACGCAGGGGCGCTGGGAAGGCTCGAGGCGACCTGCGCCGACTGCGTGCGTGCGGTGACGGATGCCGAACCCGACCGCAGCCCGGCCTCGACCGACGCCAACATTCCCCTGTCGCTCGGGATTCCCGCGGTCTGCGTGGGCAGCGTGACGGGCGCCCTTCTCCACACGCGAGACGAGTGGGTCGACGTCTCCAGCCTGGAGGACGGCCTGGCGCTCGCGCTTGGCATCGCGCTCGAGCTCGTGGGTCCGGAGGCACTCTGATATGGCGCACGCGCCCACGACGGTCGTTCGGCGCGCGTGCTACAATACCGTGCGCGAGGTGGGCCAGACGACCGCGGGGCGCGAGCGATCGCGTCATGAGGAAAGTCCGGGCTCCACAGGGCAGGATGCCGGCTAACGGCCGGGCGGGGTAACCCGACGGAAAGCGCCGCAGAAAAGAAGACTCCCGCTGGCGCCGCGAGGCGTTGAGAGAAAAGCTGAAACGGTGGTGTAAGAGACCACCAGCGTCGTGGCAACACGGCGGCTTGGCAAGCCCCATCCGGAGCAAACGCAAATAGGAGCGCCATGGTGTGGCCCGCACTGCGCTCGGGTTGCGCGCTAGAGGCCGACGGTAACGTCGGTCGTAGATAAATGGTCGTCCACGACAGAACCCGGCTCATAGGCCCACCTCGCACTTCTCTCCAAATAATCAATCTGAGCAGCGTTTGCGCCGCCACCCGAACGTGGCGGCGCCATTTCTCTCGGGCGATTTTCATCGAACACGTGTTTTGGTCCGACCATAGTGATATGCTCTTTCCACCGAACAGGCGTTCTGCCAGCTTGCGCCAAGGGTCGACGGGAGGAACGGATGGACACCCTCACAAAACTGGGAATACTTGCGGAGGCGGCTCGCTTTGACGCCGCATGCACCTCATCGGGTGCACGCAGGGGACCCAGAAAGGGCATGGTGGGCGCAGCCCTGCCCGCAGGGTGCTGCCACACCTTTTCGGCCGACGGGCGATGCGTGACGTTGCTCAAGGTCCTTATGAGCAACGCCTGCAGCTACGACTGCTCCTATTGCGTCAACCGAGCGGGCGCCTCATACAAGCGAGCCACCTTCGGGCCACGCGAGCTCGCGGAGCTTACGGTCGACTTCTACAAGCGCAACTACGTCGAGGGGCTGTTCCTGTCCAGCGGCGTGCTGGGGACTCCCGACGCCACGACGGAGCGAATGATCGAGTGCCTGCGGGTCCTGCGCAAGGACCTGCACTTCAACGGCTACGTGCACGCCAAGGTCATCCCGGGAACCGCGCCCGAGCTTGTCGAGAAGATCGGTCTTCTCGCCGACAGGCTCTCGGTCAACCTGGAGCTGCCGAGCGCGGCATCGCTCGAGCGCCTCTGCCCACAAAAGGACGCCGCGGGCATAACCCGACCAATGGCCCTCATACGCCACGGGCGCGACGAGGAGGAGTCACGCTTGCTCGAGGCAGGCAAGAGGCTGGCCAAGCGAGGCAAGGCGACCCTCGGGCTGAACGGACGCGATGGCCGCCAGGTCACGACCTCCCGCATGTCGGCGCAGACCGCGGCGACCCTGTGCAACGCGAACGCGCTCACGATGCGCAGGCGACCGGGCGTGGGACCAGGCAGGAGGCGTTTTGCCCCCGCAGGACAGTCGACGCAGATCATCGTCGGTGCCACGCCCGAGGACGACAACCGCATATTGCGCCTCTCGAGTGCCTTGTACGACAAGTTCGACCTCAAGCGCGTGTTCTTCTCGGCATACATGCCCATGGTGGATGACGCGGGACTTCCAGGGAGCGAGACACCCGTTCCCCTCAGGCGCGAGCACAGACTCTACCAGGCGGATTGGCTCATGCGCTATTACGCCTTCGAGGCAGACGAGCTTGTGACGCCAGAAGAACCCTGGCTCGACCTCGACGTCGATCCAAAACTGGCCTGGGCACTCAAAAACATCGACCGGTTCCCATTGGAGGTCATGGACGCATCTTTGGAGCAGCTGCTGAGGGTCCCGGGAATCGGTCCTGTGGGCGCACGCAAGATCATGGCGGCAAGAAGGTCCAAGCGACTGGACTTCGAGGACCTCCGGAACCTAAACGTGACCCTCAAGAGGGCAAGGCACTTCCTCACCTGCGCGGGAAGGCGGGCGGACGGCTACCCGCTCGATCCAGAAGAGATTCGAAGGAGGGTTATCGCGGATGCAAGGCAGAGCCGCTACAACAGAACCCGTCGACAGGCCGAGCAAGACCAGCTCACCCTCTTTTAGGGCACCAGCTCCGCCGGGCGTGGCAAGGGCGGCAGCCGAGCTGTCGGAGGTGCTGTCGAGCGGCTCCGGCGCCGTCCTGGCATGCGAACACGACCTGGACGGTGTCCTGTGCGCCGTTGGCTGTGTATACCTAGCCCACGCCGCCGAGAGAGACATTGCCTTCGCATCGACCCGAGACATCCAACCGAGAATCGGAGAGCGAGTCATTGACTGCCCCCTCACCAGAGACGAGGCGACGACGGCATTCGCCCGCAGGGTGTTTATGGGATACGCCCGCGCCGTCGGTGCGGGCACCCGCCAGTCCGAGAGCGGACGCCTTGACGGGAGCCAAGCTACCCTTCTGAAACGCCTTGCACATGCCTGTGCCTGCGACGACCCAAACATGCCCCGAGCCGTGGGGTCCTATCTGGTGATGGGCTTCGCGATGGGCCCTGTCTCCCGCGAGCTCATTTCGGACCCCCGTGTCATGGCAGTCGACACGCTCGTGAGATACGCCAACGTCGAGTGCGAGCATGCCCGGCAGTTCGTGCGGTTCTCCAGACTGGCGGACGGAGGATTTGGCGCGTCCTTCAAGCCACGCGCCAACATACTGCCCTTCGTGGGGACATACTTCGCCTCCCGCATGCGAGACGAACGTTTCTATGTCGTCGACCCCACGCATCGCACGGCAATACTTCATTGCAAAGGGGACGAACGGTGCACCTCCGTCTCACTCGACCGTGAGCTAACAGGACAGCTGGCGTCCCTCGACACACTCGCAAACGACGAGCGTTACGTGCGAGCCATGTGGAAACGCTTCTACGACTCCATGGAGCTTCACGGCCGCGACACAAGAGGCCGAGGCTACGACCTCAGGACGAGCTGGATTCGCAAACGCTTTTGGGAGGGTCTCACCGAGCTTGACCCGCGATCGGACAGCTTTGGCGGCACCGTGCCGCCAAAGTACTCGAATGAGTCACACGACCGCAGGAAGGAGTTGCCTTAGCTGGCAAGAAGGGAGGGACCCGCAATCACGGAATCCCTCCCCGTCGGTGCGCATATACCTTGAGTGACGAGAGGCTAGTCCAGGTCGTCCAGGTTGACGGCAGGCATGGCGGGCGCCGCGGGCTGCGGGGCCGTGGCGCCAGCCTCGGCTGCGCTGGGAGTGGCAACGGGAGCGGCGGCACGATAGGTCGCGGCAGAACCGTTGGGGGCGCTCAGCACCTGGTTGGGAAACGCGGCGTCGGCGTCATCCATGAAGTGCTGGAGCAGGTTCTTGTACTCGGTACGGAACTCCTCGCGGGAGGCCTTGAGACGGTCGATCTCGTCGAGCTCGTTCTGCTTCTCGGCGAGGGCCTGGCGGATGACCTCACGGGCCTTCTGGTCGGCCTCGGTGCGAATCTGGTCGGCGGACTCGCGAGCCTCGGAGACGATCTTGTCGGCGGACTGCTGGGCCACGATAAGGACCTTGGAGATCTGGCTCTCGGAGGCACCAAGGGCGGAGGGAGCGGGCTCGACGACGGGAGCAGGCGCTGCAGCCTGCTGGTCGCGGAGCTCGGCGACCTGGGCCTGGGCGGCGGCGAGCTGCTGCTCGGAGGCGTTAAGGCGACTCTTGAGGTCGGCCATCTTCTGCAGCATGGCGGAAACCTCGCCGGTCAGCTGCTCGAGGAAGGCATCGACCTCCTCGGTGTCATAGCCATGCTTGGACGGGGAAAACGTGAGCTGTTCGATGTCTGCGGGGGTGATTGCCATGTCTTGCCCTTTCCGGTTTTTGCTGTAGTGCCGCTGATGGCTGCGGCAAATTATACCCAATCGTTACTGTTGTTCGATGCTGTCGCAGCTAGACGGCCCTTCTCGACAGGTATGGCATACAACCGCCGCAGAATCAACAAGGCGTGCGGCGCCAGGCATGCCACGGAGGCTAGAGCGCGAAGAGAAGTCGCACGAGCACCTGCTGGATCACCTGAAGCCCCAGGACCGCGACCACGGGCGAGAAGTCCATGCCCATGACAGGCGGAATGAAGCGGCTGAACAGCGAGACGTACGGTCGGACGAGCCGGTCCAGCACCTCGGCGATGTCATTCATCAGGCCGTCGGGACTCCTGGGAATCCAAGAGAGAAAGCACCAGACGACGATGACGAACTCGTAGAAGTTGGTGAGCGAGTAGATGACGTTGGCGAGCGACTGCATGTTTGACGAGTGTCCTCTTCTTGTTAGGCGTTGCGTCCGAAGGACCTAGCGGGAGATGGTTCCGTCGGCGACGAGCTTGTCGATGTCACCCTGGCTCAGCTCGCGGCCCTGGGGCAGCACCACGAAGCAGCGGTCACCGAGCTCCTCGATCGAGCCGCCGACGCCGCACGACAGGCCGGCGCAGAAGTCGAAGATGCGCTTAGCGGCGTCGATGTTGGTGTTACGGAACGACAGCACCACGGGCTGGTTGGTACGGACTCGACGTACGACCGTCTGGACGTCATCGTAAGACTGCGGCTTGAGCACGTAGGGGGGCAGCTGGCTGGACGACGGACGTGGGATGGCCGTCAGGGGACGCTCCGTCGAGACATGCGAGGCACCAGAGTAGTCGTTGTGCGCATAGGACGTGGGCTCGGTAGTCGTCGGGGCGTACGCCTGCACGGGACGGCGCTCGGGCTCATAGCCCATGCCAGACTGCGGACGCGGCTCGATGTCGCCGTTACCGCCGAGGGGACGGCCGGAGCGGGTGTAGACCGACACGCTGTCAGCGGCGGGACGGGGCGAGTTGCCCAACAGGCCGGTACCACGCTCCTCGGCAGGCGCGCCCTGGTTGTCGTTGTAGTAGCCGTCGTCGTAGCCGTCGTCAAAGCCGTCGTCATAATAGCCATCGTCGGCGGGCTGGGGACGAAGCTTGTCCTTCAGGTTGTCCAGAAAGCTCATGTCGCGCTCCCCTTCCTTCGTATCGCATCGTCCCTTGTGACGATGCCCTCGTACGGGACGGATGGGCCGAGGCCCATGTCCCATGGTTCTTCTCGTTAGTTGCCAAACGGGTAGGCAGGATCGAACGCGACCCTACCCAACCTGACGAGCGTGGACCCTTCCTCGATGGCAATCGGGAAATCGTCGCTCATGCCGCACGAAAGCGTTGGCAGGCTGACACCATGATGCCGTTCGAGCTCGTCACGCAACTCGCGAAGGCCGCAGAAGGTCCTCCTTGCGGCGTCCGCGTCATGCGCGGGAGCCATGGTCATGAGGCCTTCGACCTCAATGCCCTCGAGCTCCATGATGCGTCCGAAGGCCTCGCGCGCCTCGTCCGGGGTCATGCCGGACTTGGACTGCTCGCCCGAGACGTTGACTTCGAGAAGCACGTGCGAGATGAGCGCATGGGTCAGGCTGCGCTTGGCGACGTCTTGGGCAAGGGTCTCCCCAGAAATCGAGTGGATCTTGCGGACCCTGCCAACGACCTGGTTGATCTTATTCTTCTGGAGGTTGCCGATCATGTCGAACGAGATCGGTTCGACCCCGTCGAGTTCGGCGAGGCCCGCGAGCTTACGCACGAGCTCCTGGGGGCGATTCTCGGCAAAGTGACGCCAGCCCGCGCGCCAGGAGGCAACGACCTCGGGGACGTCGACCGTCTTGGAGACGGCAACGACATCGACCTCGGCGACGTCGCGACCGGCCGACGCGCATGCCTCGGCGACGCGAGACAGAATCGCTTCCCTTCTGCGTTGGGAAAAGCGTTCGTAGTCCTCCATCGAGATGCCTTCCATAAGTCCAGACGCCCTCTACACCACTGATGCCAAACTTGCCGCAGACGTTACCACCCGAGGGTTACCGCCTCATGAACGCGACGGCACCGTGACGGCCGCACTTGCCGCCGGATTCCCTGTACGAGAAGTACCTGTCACAGGCGGTGGCAGTGGAGATGCCCGAGTCCACGATCATGGCTTCGTCGGCACCCGCGTCAACAAGCGCAGAGCGGATTGCCTCGAGCAGGGAGAGCCTGCGCTCCCCCGCGATCACGCACTCGCCGAACTCGGCGACGAACCTCCGTAACAGCTCATCGGAGACCTCGTAGTCAGGGCCCGCGATGTGCGGTCCCACATAGCAGCTCACCTCGCCGGGCTCGCAGCCCGTCTCCTCGCACAGTACGCCGAGCGCCTTGCCCGCAATGCTGCCGATGGTGCCTCGCCAGCCCGAGTGGACGACGGCAAAGCCACCCTCACATGCCAGGACGACGCTCGCGCAGTCGGCAAAGCACAGCATCACGGGAACGTCGGGGGCCACGCACACGATGGCATCGCACCCTCGCGCCACATCCTCGCGGACGGAGGCGAGCGAGGCAGGCGATCCGTCGCGGATGACACGGACCTGCGTGCCGTGGACCTGGTTGGGAACGACGAGCGAGCCAAGCAGCTCCTCCCCGCCCATCGCGGCAAGGACGCGCCTGCGGTTCTCGGCAACGCTCGCGGGGTCATCGCCCACGTGTGTGCCAAGGTTGAGGCTGTCGAACGGAGCCTCGGAGACGCCACCGCAACGGCCCGTGAACGCGAGCGTAACCCCGCCCGGACGACCTGGGTCGCCGAGCAGGGCCACGCCCTCGCACTCGCTGCTCTTGAGAAGCGGTGCCGCCATTAGGCGCGGCTGTGCTTCAGGAACTCGGGGATGTCGAACTCCTTGGTGCCAAACTCGTTGGAAGCGGCGGCAGGACGGGCGGCAGGCGCGCTGGCCGCAGGCTGCTTGCGCGGCCTGGACGGGGTCAGGCGCAGGCTGTCCTCGAGGGTCGGCTGCGCGTTGGCGTCCTCGAAGCCAGTGGCAATGACCGTGACGCGGACCTGGTCGCCGAGCGACTCGTCCACGACGGTGCCGAAGATGATGTTGGCCTCGGGGTCGACGTTGGAGGCCACCAGGTCGGCGGCGTCGTTAATCTCCTGGATGCCGAGATCCTTGTTGCCCGCAATGGAGAGAAGGACGCGCGTGGCACCGTCGATGGAGCTCTCGAGCAGGCGGCTGGAGATGGCCTCCTGGGCGGCGTCGGCGGCACGGTTGTCGCTGGAGGCGACGCCGATGCCCATCATGGCGGTGCCGGCACCGCGCATGATGGTGCAGACGTCGGCAAAGTCGAGGTTGATCAGGCCGGGGACCGTGATCAGATCGGTGATGCCCTGCGTGCCCTGGCACAGCACGTCGTCGGCCATGCGGAAGGCCTCGAGCATCGTGGTCTTCTTCTCCGCGATGGAGAGGAGGTTGTCGTTGGGGATGACAATCAGGGTGTCGACGGCGTCGGAGAGGTTCTTGATGCCGTCGGTGGCGGACTTGGCACGCTTGCGGCCCTCGAACGAGAAGGGCTTGGTGACGACGGCGACGGTCAGGGCGCCGATGTCGTTCTTGGCGATGTCGGCAACCACGGGAGCGGCGCCGGTGCCGGTGCCGCCACCCTCGCCGGCGGTGATGAAGACCATGTCGGCGCCGGCGAGGGCGGCCTTGATCTCGTCACGGCTCTCGTCGGCAGCCTGGGCACCAACCTCGGGGTTGGCGCCGGCGCCGAGGCCCTTGGTGATGTCGGTGCCGATGTGGACCTTGATGTCGGCGTCGGAGATGGCAAGCGCCTGCGCGTCGGTGTTGATGGCAACGAACTCGACGCCGCGAATACCCTCCTCGATCATGCGGTTGACGGCGTTGGTGCCGCCGCCGCCCACGCCGACGACCTTGATGACGGCGAGGTAGTTGCTCGGGATTTCGGTCTCGTTCATGGTTCCTCCTTGCGGGGTCCTGGTCTGGACGGGAGCCCTGCGGGCGCCACGGTCCGTTGCCTTTGCCTTGGTGCTATGTGTCGTGCTCTTGCTGCTAGCCATGTGTCAAACCCTAAAGTTCAAGTTAAAGTCTATGCAAGGTATAAAGCGCGTTATATTGGCACAACCACGGCAAAGAATTCAACTGTTGTGAACAAAAAATGGAAACCGCAGGCAGACGGCCCATCACCAACAAACGTCGGCAGACCGTCAACCTGGTAAAGGAAGTGCGTCAGCCCTCGTCAGACCCTTGCGCCTCAGCAGACTCATGCGAGGCGTTGTCCTGGTCCTTCTCGGAACTCGAGCCCTTGGAGGACGCCGTGGTCGCTGCCTTGGTCTTGGCGCTCGTCGTGTCGACGACGCGGGCGCCACTGCCCTCGGCGAGCTCGCCCGCGGAGAACGAGACCTTTCGGAACGACGGCGAGGATGGCGTGCGCACGTTGATGTAGGTGACCGAGTTGGGGTTCTCATTGAGAATCTGCTCGATGGCCTGCTCCTTGGACGAGATGTCACCCGTCGAGCCCAGCGACACCTCCACACCGCTCTTGAGGGTCACCGAGATCGATTCGGTGCTCGCGGCCGAGAAGGACGAGATGTTTGCCCTGAACCCCTTTGAAAAGCCGCTAAGGTACTCGAGCACGGCCTTCATGCAGGAATCGGACACTGCAGTCGCCGCCTTGGGCGACACCGACGACGGGACGTCGGTCACGAGCAGGCAGTCGAGCTTTGTGGCAAGCCTGGTGGCGGCGGCCACCGCCGTCTCGTCCCCCTTGCGGTCGAGCGTCGCAGGCTCGAGCCACACGCCGTCGGCCGACAGGTACCAGGCGACCTCGCCGGACCCCAGAAGCACCAGGGCCCCGACCTTTCGCTCGGTCACCTGGATGGAAAGCTTGTCAGGAAAGACACGGGTAACGCGGACGGTCCCCGCCCAGGGGTTGCGCTGGACGTTCTCCTCGATCTTCTCGGCGTCAAAATTGAGCAGCGTCGTGCCCGTCTCCACGTTCGCGAGCTTGGCGATGGCGTCTGAGGTCATGTGCTCGGTCGCCTTCGCGTCGATGCTCGTGATGGTGAACACCGGCAGCTGCGACAGGATGAGAAGGACGACGACGCCCACGACGGCCAGGATGGCCACCACGCCCGCGAGAAGGGCGGGCAGGGGCAGCCCCGACAGCGGGCCGCCGCTTCTAAGTGCGGGGGCAGCGGGACGCGGCGCGCTCGTGCGTGCGGCACGCGCCGACGGACGAGCGTCCATGCGCAGGCCGCCAGACTTCCCGCTCCTACGAGAAGGGCCCGAGAAACTTGACTTCCGGCCGTAGCTCGATGCCATGTTTGTCCCTCACCCTCCTGAACATCTCGCGCATGACCGAGAGCACGTCCTCGGCGGTGGCGCCCCCGTTGTTGACGATGAAGTTGGCGTGCACCTCGGAGACCTCGGCTCGCCCGACCGAATAGCCCTTGAGCCCGCAGTCCTCCAATAGGCGACCGACGGACTGGTCGGGCGGGTTGCGGAAGACCGAGCCACAGCTGGGCTTGCCCAAGGGCTGAGAGCGACGACGACGGGCCAGGCGACGTTCCATGTCGCGAGATATCTCGTCCTTGCGGGCGGGCTCCAGCGAGAAGGTGGCCTCGAGGATGAGCTCATTGGGAGGAATCGAGGTGTAGCGGTACCCCCACTCGACCTCGTCGCCGGAATAGCGGTGCAGGCTGCCGTCGGGACGAAGCACGATCAGGCTGCGCACGGCACGACCGATCCACTCGTCGCGAGACCCCGCGTCCATGGACACGGCACCCCCGACGGTGCCGGGAATGCCCGCGCAGCACTCGAGGCCGGAAAGGCCGCGCTTGTAGGCCTCGTTGACCAGACGTGACAGGACGGCCCCCGCCCCGGCGGTGATGGTGCCGTCGCCGGGGTCGGCCCCGATGCGCGAGAAGTCACGACCGAGCAGGATGACGCAGCCGTCATAGCCCTCGTCGCTCACCAGGACGTTGGAGCCCTTGCCCAAGACGACCCACTCGACGCCCTCGCGGTCGAGAACCTCGACGGTACGCTTGAGCGCCGCCAGGTCGTTTGGCTTGACGAGAAGGGCGGCGGGCCCGCCGATGCGCCAGGTGGTCCTGCGGCTCATCCGCTCGTCGCGGCAGACCTCGGCATCGACGGCGCCCGACAGCGCCATGTATGCGTTGAACAGGCTCACGCGCTAGGCCTTTGCCTCGCGCTCGCGCATGGCCTCGACGAAGGCGGGCCCGATCGCGGTGACGTCGCCGGCACCCTGCGTGATGAGGATGTCGCCCGGGCGGCACTCGTCGCACAGCGCCTCGACGAGCTCGTGGCGGTTGGGTACGTAGCGAACGTCGGCGACATGTCCGTTCTCGACGACCGAGTTCGCGATGGTCTTGCCCGAGATGCCGGGGATGGGCATCTCGCCTGCGGGGAACACATCCATCACGAAGAGCACGTCGGCATCGTCGAACGCGGAGCCAAACTGCTTGGCCAGCGACTCGGTGCGCGAGTAGCGGTGCGGCTGGAAGCACACGACCACGCGCTCGAACTGCAGGTCGCGGGCGGCAGCCAGGGTCGCGGCAACCTCGGTTGGGTGATGGCCGTAGTCATCGATGACGGTGATGCCGGCGACGTCACCCACATGGGTGAAGCGACGGTGAGCTCCGCCGAAGCCGCTGAGGCCCTCGGCGGCGGCATCGAGGTCGATGCCCAGCACGTCGGCGACGGCGATGGCCGCGGTGGCGTTGGCCATGTTGTGGCGACCCGGGTTTGCCTTGATCGTGACGGGCACGACGTGGCCGTCGGGAGCCTTGACCGAGAAGTGGCTGGCAAGCTTGTGGTGGCTGTCCTCGGGCAGGCAGACGTAGTCGCACGACTCGTCGAAGCCATAGGTCACCACACGACGGCCGGTGGAGCGGGCCAGCTCGACGCAGCGGGGCGCGTCGCCGTTGATGACGACGCAACCCGCATCGCCGACAAGGTCCATGAACTTGCAGAAGGTCTTCTCGACGTTCTCGAGGGTGCCGTAGTGGTCGAGGTGGTCTGCCTCGATGTTGGTGACGACGGCCACCTCGGGGTCAAGGTAGAGGAAGGAGCCGTCGGACTCGTCGGCCTCGCACACGAAGTAGCCGCCGCGACCGTCGCGGCCGTTGGTGCCGTACTCCTCGACGATGCCGCCGATGAGAAACGACGGGTCCTTGCCCACGTGGTCGAGCATGGAGGCGACCATCGAGGACGTGGTGGTCTTGCCGTGCGTGCCGGCGACCGCGACCTCGTGGAAGCCCTCACCCAGCGCGGCGAGCATCTTGGCACGGGGCCAGACGTCAATCCCCAGCTCACGGGCGCGGATGACCTCAGGGTTGGTCTCGGGGATGGCCGAGGAGGTCACGACGACGTCGGGCGCGACGGCATCGATGGTGGGGGCCTCGTGGCCGATGTGGACCTCGATGCCCGCCTCCTCGAGCTCACGCACGTAGCGCGAGGCCTTGAGGTCGCTGCCGGTCACGTGGCAGCCACGCTGGTGCAGGACGAGCGCGATGCCGCTCATGCCGGCTCCGCCGATGCCGATGAAGTGAGCGCGGCCGATGGGCTGCGCGACGGAAGAATCGCTCATTCGATCTCCTAAACAAGACGTGTTGGCGCACGACGCCGCACAAGCGCCGTACCCCGCTATCCCCTTATCGTAACGCGTGGGCTAGGCACGTGCGGCCGAGGCCTCCTCAACCCTGTCCGCAAGCACGGAGGCTGCACCTGCCGAGGAAAGGCCGCGGGCCGACTCGCGCATCCTCGCGAGCTCGTCAGCGTCATCCAGCAGGCCCAACAGCGTTGCCGAGAAGGACCTCGAGTCAAGCTCGTCGTCCATGACGAGGCGGGCGGCGCCGCAGTCAACCAGCAGGTGCGCGTTGGTCGTCTGGTGGTCGGCCGTCGCGAACGGGTATGGCACCAGGATCGACGGGGCGGCCAGGGCCGAAATCTCGGCGATCGACGACGCGCCAGCGCGCGAGACGACGAGGTCTGCCGCGGCGAGCAGGTTGCCCATATCCTTGATGTAGGGCACCACCTGATAGCGCTGCCGCTCCTCGGAAGTGAGCGCCAGCGCCTCGACCGTGGGGTCGTAGCCGTCGGCGCCGGTCGAGTGGATGACGTGGACGTCCCCGCGGGAGAGCAGCTCACCCTTGAGGTTGGCCACGGCGCTGTTGAGGTGGGCGGCACCCAGGCTGCCACCAAAGACAAGCAGCATGCGCGCGTCCTCAGGCACCCCGTGGTCGGCGCGGCCGCGCGCGCCGTCTGCCTCGACGACGCTGCGACGCACGGGGTTGCCCGTCACGCAGACGCGGGAGGCATCGGCGACGAGCGGCTCGAACACCTTGGTGGCGGCGGGAAACGCCACGCACACGCGAGTCGCCTTCTTCGCCGAGGTCTTGTTGGCGAGACCGGGGACGGAGTTCTGCTCGTGTATCACGATGGGAACGCCGTGCCCATGGCACCAGTCCAGAAGGGGCAGCTCGACGTAGGCGCCAAAGCCCACGGCGACGTCCGGGGCGCCGACCTGCGAGAAGCGCTTGCCCAGGACCGACTTCGCGGCACGAATCTTCCAAAGGGCCGTGACGAGCGTCCAGGGGCGCGAGCGGTCGAAGCCCCGGACCGAGATGGGGACGAAGTCGAAGCCCGCCTCGGGGACGAGCTTGGCCTCCAGGCGCGTCGGCTGGCCATAGAACGTGACGTGGTGGCCACGCGAGGTCAGCTCCTCGGCCAGGGCGAGGGCGGGGTTCACGTGCCCCGCGGTGCCACCTGCGGCGATTGCGACCTCAAGCTTCTTCTCTGCCACGACTACCTCCTGTCGGGACGACCGCGACGCGACCGCCCGTTTTGCTGTGTGCCACGCGCGGAACCCCCGCGCAGCCTCTCGTGTGGGCTGGGGCCCAAGTCGACGCGACCCCTGCACTCGGCGCCACCCTCGACGACCCTGAAGCCTGCCGTCGTGGGCACCCCCATCCCCCTATCGTACCCGCGCGGGCGACGGCTGACGGACTCGGAGGGGCCGGCAAGGCCAATGTTGCCGCGGCGACGCTCGTAGACCGTCTCGGGAAGCGAGCTCTCCCGCGAGACCGAGAGCACCAACGCGCACAGCACGACGCACGACAGGATCGAGGACCCGCCGTAGGACAGAAACGGCAGCGGCTTGCCCGTCATGGGCGTGATGCCGATGACACCGAGCACGTTGACGAAGAACTGGACGACCAAAAGCGAGCTTGCACCCATCGCAAGCGTGGAGCCGGCCAGGTCCGAAGCGTCTCGCGAGATCTTGTGGCCCTCGTAGGCGATGAGCAGAAATGCGGCAAGAACCAGCAGCATTCCGACCAGGCCGCACTCCTCGCCCACGATGGCGAAGATGAAATCGTTGTGCTTCTCGGGAAGGTAGCCGTACTTCTGGCGCGACATGCCGATGCCACAGCCGAAGACCCCGCCGTTGGCGATGGCATGAAAGCCCTGCAGCAACTGGTAGCCATCGTGCAGCGGGTCCTTCTCGGGATTGTGCATGACCTCGATGCGCTTGAGCGAGTAGGGGTCACGAAGCGCCATGAGCAAGACGAGGCCACCCACCACAAGAAACACCACCACAAGGAGCTTCCAGTCGAAGCCGGCAAGCAGCAGCATCACGGCGACCGCCGCCGCGATGATGAGCGTGGTGCCCTTGTCGGGCTGCGCCAGGATGAGGCCGACGGGAAGCACGACGCAGGCGACGCTCAAGAGGCAAAACCGCCCGAAGTCGATCTCGCCGTCCGAGAAGTACCTCTGGCAGAGCGACGCCATGCTAAGGAGGATGATGGGCTTGGCGAACTCGGATGGCTGCAGCTGGATGCCCTTGACGTCGATCCAGCGCACGGCACCCTTGGTCTCGACGCCGAAAAAGCGCGTGCAGACGAGAAGCGCCACGATTATGATGGTAAGCCACGCGACTGCCTTGGGGCTGCAGAGCCTGCGGTAGCCGATCAGGACAACGATTCCGGAGAACACCAGGCTGCCCGCGAGCAGCGCCGCCTGACGCTTGAGCAGGTAGCAAGCGTCACCGGTCTGCTTGAGCATCGTGACCGAGCTTGCCGAGTAGATCATGACGAGGCCGAACAGGCACAGCGCGACGACCACCAGGCAGAAGATGACACGCGGCTCCATGAAGCGGGCCGGCACCACCTTCCTGGCGGACGCGCGTCCACGCTCACCCACGCGCATCGCCCTCGAGCGCGCGTGCGATGCGCTCGCCGACGAGCGACTTGAAGACGCGGCCACGCTCCTCGTAGCCGCCGAACTCGTCGAACGACGAGCACGCCGGGGACAGCAGGACCACGTCGCCAGGCTGCGCGAGGCCGATCGCGGCGTCGAGCGCCTGCTCCATGTGGGCGGCGCGGGCAACGACGGGGGCGCAGGCCTCGCCACGCGCGGCCTCAAGCGCGGTCGCGATTCGCTCGCCAGCCTCGCCGAAGCAGACTGCGGCACGGCAGCGGGCCACGACGTCGTGGGCGAGGTCGCAAAGCTCGGTGCCCTTGTCATGGCCACCCAGAAGAACGACGACACGCCCCGCCTCGAATGCGGTCAGCGCCTTCTGGACGGCATCGGTGTTGGTCGCCTTGGAGTCATTGACGAAGCTCACGCCGGGCATCTGCCCACAGGGCTCGATGCGGTGCTCGAGCGGCGAGAAGGACAGCAGGCCGCGACGCACGTCGGCGTCAGCCGCGCCAAGCTCCAGCGCGACGGCGGAGGCGGCAAGCGCGTTCTCGACGTTGTGGGCGCCCTTGATGGCAAGCTCGTCGGCGGCAACGAGCTCGTGCTCGACGCCATCCAGGCGAACGACCATCACGCCGTCACGCGAGAAAGCGGCGCACGGCGTGGCCGGGTCGGCCGCAGGGTCGAGCACGCACACGCGAAGGCCACGCGCCACAAGGCGCTCGCGGATCGCCGCGCACGCGGGCTCGGCGGAGACGACCGCCAGGTCGCCCGCGCCCAGGTTGCGGAAGATGCGCTCCTTTGCAGCCGCGTAGGCCTCATGGGAGCGATGCCACGAAAGGTGGTCCGGCGTGATGTTGAGAAGCACCGCGACGCGCGGGTGCAGGCGCTCGGTGCAGGCCAGCTGGTAGCTCGAGAGCTCCGCCACGAACCACTCCCCCGCCCGGCGCGCGTCCACGCGCGAGGTGGAGAGGGTGCCGATGTTGCCAACGGTCTCGGCGTCCATGCCCGCGGCACGCAGGAGCTCGCAGGCAAGGGTCGTGGTGGTGGTCTTGCCGTTGGTGCCGGTGATGCCGACCCACCTGTCGGGACTCTCGCGCCAGGCGAACTCGGGCTCGCCGATAACCTCGGAGCTGCGCGCCTTGGCTGCCGAGAAGAACTCGGAGAACTCGGAGATGCCCGGGCTCGAGACGGCCAAATCGTAGCTGCCCTCGACATCCTCGGTGCCCAGCACGACCCGCACTCCGGCGGCCTCGAGCTCACGGGTCTTCTCGGTAGGACGCGAGGTCGCCCCTCCGTACAGCGTCACCGAGTCCACGCGGTCGCCCAGACGGGCGGCGAGGTACTCGGCGACGGCGATGCCGGACTTGCCGGCGCCCAGGACAAGCGCCCTTCCGATGTGCGAGGGCTGCGTCTGCTGGCTCATGTGATGGTGCCTCCTAGCCGAGCTGGAAATAGAGTGCGAAGCCCAGCGCGGCGAACGCGGCCGACACGATCCAGAAGCGGATGACGACCTTGGTCTCGCTCCAGCCGAGCTTCTCGAAGTGGTGGTGAAGGGGTGCCATGAGGAAGACTCGCTTGCCCGTGGACTTGAAGCTGACGACCTGGATGATGACCGAGAGGGCCTCGGCAATGAACAGGCCGCCCATGATGAGCGAGGTGACCTCGGTCTTGGTGAGGACCGCGAGCGCGGCGAAGGCGGCACCCAGCGCCAGGGAGCCCGTGTCGCCCATGAAGATCGTCGCGGGGTAACAGTTGAACCAGAGGAAGCCCACGAGCGCGCCGGCGGCGGAGGCGGCGAAGATCGCGAGGTTGATCTCGTCGTACCTGAAGGCGACGGCCGCCAGCGCGAGCATGACCACGAGCACGGTGCCGCCCGCCAGGCCGTCGAGGCCGTCGGTGAGGTTGACGGCGTTGGACAGGCCCGCCATTAGCAGGAAGACGAAGACGAGGTAGAGCCACGGGATGGCGACGGCGGTGCCGCCCAGCTCGACCGTCGTGGTGAGCACGCCCAGGTCCAAGGCGAAGCCACCCGGGAAGCGCAGGACGGGCGCGATGCCGCACATGTTGACCGCGAACAGACAGAACGCAACCGAGATGGTGATGAGGCCCGCCATCTTCTGCGACGGCGTGAGGCCCAGCGAGCGCTTGTGCGCGACCGACTCGATGTCGTCAAGAAGACCGAGGCTGCCCGTGGCGAACGTGGCGACGACGGCCAGGATCAGGTCGCCGGTCCACTTGGCCATAAGCACGCACGTGGCGAGAAGTGCCACGAGGATGACGACGCCACCCATGGTGGGGGTGCCCTGCTTCACGAGGTGGCGCTGCGGGCCGTCGGCACGGATCTGCTGGCCGACGCCCTCCCTCCTCATGAACCTGATGAACACGGGCATCAGGACGAGCACGATGACCGCCGCCAATGCCATGGCGATGAAGACCTGGTAGGTCGGGTAGCTGGGATTTCCGAGCATGTTAGGCGAGCACCCCCTTGACGAAGAGGTCGAGCCCCACGGAGCGCGAGGCCTTGGCAAGAACGAGGTCGGCAGGCGTCAGCACGGGCGCCATGACGCGGATGGCGTCGTCGACCGTGTCGAAGCACTCGATGCGGTCGTCGGACATGCCCATGGTGACCGCCGCCTCGCGCATGGCAGGAACGAACTCGGTACCGACCAGGCAAAGCATGTCGAGCGGCTTGGCGGCGGCATAGGCGCCGATCAGGGCGTGAAGGCGCTGCGCCTCGTCGCCGAGCTCGCCGATCTCGCCGAGGACGGCGATCCTGCGGCCCTCGCACGACATGGAGCACAAGACGTCGAGCGCGGCGGCCATGGACGAGGGGCTCGCGTTGTAGGAGTCGTCGATCACGCGGCACTTCTCGGCACCACCGACGACCTCGAGGCGCATGTGGGTCGCCGGCATGGCGGCCACGGCGTCGACGACGGCGTCGCGATCGCAGCCGCAGGCGTCCGCCACGGCCAACGCGATGAGATAGTCGCTCACAAGCTGGCGGCCGGGGACGGGAATCGTGACGCGGCGCCTCCAACCGTCCGCATAGACAACGTCGGCCGAGGGGCGACCGTCCTCGCCGAGCTCGACGCCCTCGGCGCGCACGACGCCCTCGCGACCACCCACCAGCTCGCAACCCACGCCCGCGGGCGTGGCGAACCCGTCGCGGATGAAGGCGGAGTAGTCGTCATCTGCGGTGAGTACCAGAAGCGGGCCCACCTTCGTGCCATGCGCCTCGCCGGCCTCCATGCCGGAGCAGATCTCGGCCTTTGCGCGGGCGATGTTCTCGCGGCTGCCGAGAAGACCGATGTGGCTCGTGCCGACGTTGGTGACGCAAGCCACGGCGGGCCTTGCCGCGGCGGCCAGGCGGTCGATCTCGTGCGGGTGGTTCATGCCCATCTCCACGACGATGGCCTCGGCGTCGTCGGGCGCCGACAGCAGCGTGATCGGCATGCCGATGAGGTTGTTGAAGTTGCCCGCGGTGGCGTGCACGCGGAAGCGCGTCGCCAGGGCATGGGCAAGCATGTCTTTGGTGGTGGTCTTGCCGACCGAGCCGGTCACGCCGACCACGAGCCAGCTCGAGTGCTCGTCGCGCCACGCGGAGGCAAGGGCGAGCATGAACCGCTCGCCGTCGTCAGCGGCGGCACGCACGATGGCGCAGCCGCGAGCCTCGGCGGACTCGAGCAACCCGTCCGCGGGGTCGGCGGTGATGACCACAAGGCCGGCGCCGGAGTCCACCGCCTGCGGGGCGAACCTGTTGCCATCGACGTTCTCGCCCGGGAATGCGACGAACACGCCGCCCTTCTCGACCTTGCGCGAGTCGATTGCTATGCCCGAGACGCACGCGTCATCGGGGCCGGCCAGAAGCGTGGCGCCGGTTGCCGCCACGACCTGAGAGACCTTCATGCGAAACATGTGAGACCGTTCCCTTTCCGGGCGCTACGCGCTGGGCTTCACACCCATCTCATCGAGCGCCTCAGACATGATAGCCGAGAACACCGGGGCGGCCGAGGAGGCCGCGAGATGTGGCGTTCCGTTGAGGCCCACGTAGACGAGCACCTTTGGGTCGTCGGCGTTGGCGAAGCCGACCAGCGAGCTCACGTACTTTCCGGATTCGTATCCGCCCTCGGCGCTCGCCTGCTCGCCTGTGCCCGTCTTGCCCGCGATGTCGTAACCCGTTACCTGGGCGGCCGTGCCGGTACCCTCGCTGATGACGATGCGCATCATGTCGGTGACCTTGTCGCAGGTGGCCTTCGAGACGGTCTTGGTGCCCTTGGAGGACCAGTCGACCGTGTCGCCGGCCTTCTGGACGAGGAAGTGGGGCACGTTCATGGTCCCGTCGTTGGCGATGGCGCCCACGGCCCGCACGACCTGGACCATGGGGAAGGCAAGCCCCTGGCCGAATGACATGAAGCCGAGGTTGGCGCCGGCGACGTCATCACCGGTGGCGACGATTCCCGCCTGTTCGCCGGGGAAGTCGATCCCAGTCTTCGAGCCGATGCCGAACTTCTCGATACCCGCCGAGAAGGTTTCGGCGCCGATGGCCTGCGCCACAAGGGCGGTGCCGGTGTTGGAGGAGCGTCGCAAGATCTCGGTGCACGACATGTCCATCGTGTAGTCGCGCTCGTCGTCGTCCCCGACAAGGTCGTCGCCGAGCTGGACCTTGGGCGGAACGGTGAAGGTGGACTCGGGCGTGACCTTGCCCGACTCGATGCCGACGGCCATCGTCAGGACCTTGAAGATCGAGCCAGGCTCGTAGGAGTCACCGGTAAGCCTGAGCTTCATGCTGTCGCTCGTGACGCTCGACGCGTCGGTCGGGTCCATGAGCGGGGTCGAACACGCCGCCAGGATCTCGCCCGTGGACGGGTCGGTGACCATCACCGAGCCCGACTCCGCGTTGTAGTCGCTCGTGGCCTGCGCGATCTTCTCCTCGGCCATCTTCTGGATGTCGAGGTCGATCGAGATGACGATGTCCTGTCCGTCGGTGGCCTCCTGAATGGTGGTGGAGGCACCCGCGATCGGCTTTCCGTCGGTACCCGTGGCCGTCTGCACGACGCCGTCGGTGCCGCTGAGGATCTTGTCGTAGTAGTACTCGAGGCCTGACAGGCCGTTGCCGTCGTCACCGACGTAGCCGAGCACCTGTCCCGCGACCGAGCCGTTGGGGTAGACGCGCTTTGTGTTCTCCTCGAAGTAGACGCCGGTGTAGCCGGCCTTCTCCAGGTCACCCTTCAGCTCGTCGGCAGACGAGAGGTCGACCCTCTTCTTGATGACGGAATACTGGCCCTGCGCGGTAAGCGACGCGGTGTAGTCCGACGCATTTCCGCCCAGGTCTTGGGCGAGAAGTTCCGACAGGGCAGCCGCGTCGTCGATCTCGGTCGGGTTGCAGATGACGTTCTTGCACTCGACGCTCGTGGCCAACACGTTGCCGTTGCGGTCGTAGATGGTGCCTCGCTTGGCGTGCAGCACCTGCGTGCTTTCGCGGGAGACGGCATAGTCGCCTCGCCTGACGACCGTCAGCTCGAAGAGCCTGGCCGCGGTCACGACCGAGGCCAGGCAAACCAATGCCAAGAGGACCTTGTAGGCCCAATCGGGACGCGCGAACCCCCGTCGGCCCGCACGGTCCCTAGACGCACGCGCCGCCTCGTCATAGGAGGAGCCACGGACCCGAGAGGTCCTTCTCTGTCGATTGTCGCTTGTCACGATTCGAGCCTAGGCGCCGAAGGAGGACGAGACCTCACCGGAACCCTGCGCAGAGGCGTCCGCGACAAACCCTGAAGTTGAATCTCCGGTAGACCCTGAGGTTGAGGTAGAGCCTGAGACTTTGTCGACAACCCCCTGCTCAGAGGACGTGTCGCCAGCACGAGTCATGCCATAGTTCTGCGTCGCGATGCGCTCGATACGGCTCTCGCTCGAGAGCATGGCGGAGGTGACCCTAAGGTCCTTCTCGGTGGAACGGGCATCGCGAATCTCGGTGCGAAGCTCCTCGTTGGCCGCAACCGTGCCGGCCGCGGCCGTCATGATGACGACGCGCGCGAAGGCGGCGAGAAGGACGCAGGCGATGACGACGGCGGCCACGGTCACGTAAGCGCGGAACTGGGGGGAGACCCCGCGACGCACTCGGGCATCGAGTCCGCGGCCCTCGACAACGTCGAAAGACGGCGCGCCCTGGCGACGCGCGTTGCGACCGAGCTGCCCCCTCTCGGCGGCATCGAGGCTGCGTGCCTCGGAACCCTGGTACCTCATGAGAATCCCCCTGCTTCGTTTGTGGAACGTTGGTGGTGCGTTTGAGCTTCGTTTGTGGCGTGGTGGTAGTGCGTGGTGTGGTGGTAGTGCATTGGTGGTGCGAAGGTGGTGCGTTTGAGCTGCATTTGTTGTGCGGTGGAGCTACGTTCTTGGTGCTATGCACTCGGTCCGTCGGGACCGGAGATGCCTATTGGGACGCGTCGGCGTTGATCCTGACCGCCACACGCGTCTTGGCGCTGCGAGCCCTCGGGTTGAGGGCCACCTCCTCGTCGGAGGCGACGAGGGGCTTTCGCGTCTTGACGTCCAGCACCGGCACGTTGCCGCAGACGCACACCGGAAGGTCCGGCGGGCAAGTGCAACCCCGCGACATCTCGGAAAAGACGTGCTTGACGATGCGGTCCTCGAGGCTGTGGTAGCTGATCACGCAGATCCTGCCACCCTCGTTGGCCCATCGGACGGCCGCTTGCAGGCCTTGCTCGAGCATGTCAAGCTCGTGGTTGACCTCGATGCGCAGGGCCTGGAAGGTCTTGCGCGCGGGATGTCCGCCGTGTCGCCTGTCGGCCGCGGGGATCGCGGCCTTGATGACGTCGACAAGCTCGAGGGTCGTCTCGATGGGTTGTTTGTCTCTCCTGCGACAGATCTGGCGGGCGATGCGGCTCGCGTGCTTCTCGTCCCCGAAGGCGCGAATGATCCGGGCGAGGTCGGCTTCGTTGTAGGTGTTGATGACCTCTGCTGCGGTTAGGGTGTTGTTGCCCGGATTCATGCGCATGTCGAGCGGGGCGTCCTCGTGGTACGAGAAGCCCCTTTCGGGGATGTCGAGTTGCGGCGACGAGACGCCGAGGTCGAACAGGAAGCAGTCGACCCCGTCGACTCGGGCCTGGACCAGAAGCTCGTCCAGGTCGCCGAAGTTGCCCTTGAGGAAACGGTGGCGTGCGCCCGGAGCCTCGCGCTCGAAGCGCTCGGCGGCGGCGGCAAGCGCCATGTCGTCCTGGTCGATGCCGATGGACAGGCCCTGTGGCGCCACGCGACGGGCGAGCTCGACCGAGTGGCCGGCCCCTCCCAGCGTGCAGTCGCAGACGACCTCGCCCGGCTGGGGGTCCAGCCAGTGCAGGACCTCCTCGAGCATCACGGGTACGTGCGAAAATGCTGTTGTCAATTCGCTCACTCCACTCATCCGAACATCAACGCGTCGAGGTCGTTGTCGAAGTCGTCGTACTTCTCGTGCCACCTCTCGGCGTTCCAGATGGCAAAGTGATCGTCCAGGCCGGTGATGATGACATCGCCGGAAAGGCCGAGCCTCTCTCGCTTGTCTGCGCTAAGCTTGCCGAGCGCGACACGACCGGCCGAGTCAAGATCGATCGTGATGGCGCTCTGCCACAGGCCGTCGTGAAGCCTGACGTCCTTGGCGTCGCGGGGGTTGTAGCACTTGTCGCCGACGTTGAAGAGGCCGTCGACCCACTGCTTGAAACCCTCCTCGGTGAAGCCGTTCAGACAACCGCTGAAGGGAACGAGCTTGATCGACTTAGTGCCCTCGGCAGCAAGCTGCTTGCGAAAGGCGGAAGGCAGGGTGACGCGCCCCTTGGCATCAACGGACATTTCGAATTTGCCGGAGAGTCCAGAAAGCATGTCAACCTCCCTCCCAGTCGAGCGAACCTATCCCCTCCCACTGGAGCGTAGTCACATCTTACGCTATTCCGCCCCACTTTGCCCCACAACTAAACACTTTCCCCCACCTTCAACCACTTTGATGCTCTTCTCGCCCCACACCGACCCATCGGGCATCCATCCGACCCAACATCTTGGGTGGCGAACACCTGTTTCCACCAGAGCGACGGCCGATGGTGACGCGCTGACATGACAAATTGTGACTGAATTATGAATCCGCAGGTAAAAGGCTATATGCCGAGAAGGACCGCGAGCTCGTAAGGCTATTTCCGATCCCAAGGCAGGGCCCGGTCGCGCCTCACGGCGACTTCTGGCAACACGATTGCGGGGGCAAGTTGTGGCCCCGACGACCCCATCGCGCCCCGGATACGGACGGTGGGACGCCATCCCACACCGGATGCGAAGGCGTCAAATGGTGGGACGCTCCCCCACCGACACGCCGCCGCGCGCTACGCCTTGGCGCGCGGATGGGCCCCCAGGTAGGCCATGCGCACATGGGTCCGGTCGACGTGGGTGTAGATTTGGGTGGTCGAGATGTCCGAGTGTCCCAGCATCTCCTGCACGGCCCTGAGGTCGGCGCCGCCCTCGAGCATGTGCGTCGCGCAACTGTGACGCAGGGTGTGGGGATGGAGTCCCGCTATGCCCGCAAGGCGTCCGTAGCGCTCGGTGATCGTATGGACCGACTGGCGGCTGATCCTGCCGCCGTTCCTGTTGAGAAATACCGCGTCCGCAGAGCTCGCCCGCGCGACCTGCCCGCGCCAGTCCTCTATATAGATATGCAGGGCAGTCGCAGCGGCACCCATGACGGGCACGAGACGCTCCTTCGAGCCCTTGCCGCGCACGCGCAACACCTCGTCGGACAGGGCGAGGTCGGACAGGTTCAGGCCGCACAGCTCGCTCGCGCGAAGGCCGCAGCCGTACAGCGTCTCCAGGATCGCATGGTCGCGCTGGCCCGCAAAGGTAAGCGCAAAGCTCTGGTCGAGAAGCGCCGAGGCTTGCTCGTGCGAGATGGTGTCAGGCAGCGTCTGCGCCGTCTTGGGCAAGGGGATGGTCGCCGTGGGAAACGCCGTGCAAATCTGGTCGTTGACCATAAAGCGATGGAAGCCCTTGATCGCCGCGAGGGCTCGCTCGACCGAGGACGGCGCGAGGCCCGCGTCGCGCAGGCTGGCGACGTGGGCCTCGACGAGCTTCCTGGTTACCTTCTCGGGGTCGGTGACGCCGAGGGAGGCAAGGTGGTTCACGTAGCGGTCGAGGTCGCGGCCATAGGCCTCCACGGTGTTAGGCGAGCTACCCCGCTCGACGGCGAGGTAGCCCAGGTAGTCACCACGGGCCTGTCCGAGGTCGCGACTCACTCGCTACTCGGAGCAGCGCTCGACGCTCTTGCGATCGACGCCCTCGTGGCGGGCGATTGCGGCACGCACGAACTCGCGGAACAGCGGCTGCGGACGGGTCGGACGACTCTTGAACTCGGGGTGGAACTGGGCCGCGACGAACCAGGGGTGCATGTCCTCGGGCAGCTCGACCATCTCGACGAGGCGGTCGTCAGGCGACAGGCCCGCGAAGACGAGGCCCTCCTTGGCAAGGCGGTCACGATACGCGTTGTTGACCTCGAAGCGGTGACGGTGACGCTCGTAGACGAGGCTCTCGCCGTAGGCCTCGGCGGCAAGCGTGCCCTCCTTCACCTTGCAGGGGTAGGCACCCAGACGCATGGTGCCGCCCTTGTCGGTGATCTCCTCCTGATCGGGCATGATGTCGATCACGGGGTACTCGCACTCGGGCACGAACTCGGTGGAGTTGGCGCCCTCCATACCGCAGGCATTGCGGGCAAACTCGCAGACCGCGACCTGCATGCCAAGGCAGATGCCAAGGTAGGGCACCTTGCAGGTACGGGCGCGATGGGCTGCTAGGATCTTACCCTCGACGCCGCGCAGGCCAAAGCCTCCGGGCACAAGGATTCCGTCGGAGTCGCCGATGACCTCCTCGATGTTGGACTCGTCCAGTTCCTCGCCGTCGACGAGCTGGATGTCGACGTGACGGCCGTAGTAGACGCCGGAGTGGTGCAGGGCCTCGATGATGGAGAGGTAGGCATCGGGCAGCTGGGTGTACTTGCCCACGACCGAGATCTTGGTGACGTCGGGCTTCGCGTTGGCGGCGTGCATGGCACCGGTAAAGCCATACCACTCGCCCATGTCGCTCTCACGCGGGTCGAGCCCAAGCCTCTCGCACACCTTGACGTCGAAGCCCTGGTCTGCCAGGTGCTTGGGCACGTCGTAGATGGAGGCGCAGTCGGAGTTCTCGAACACGCAATCGGTGTCGACGTCGCAGAAGCTCGCGATCTTGGAGCGGATGGACGCCTCGACCTCGTGGTCGGAGCGGCACACGATGAAGTCGGGCTGGATGCCCATGGAGCGCAGCTCCTTGACGGAATGCTGCGTGGGCTTGGTCTTGACCTCGTGGGCCGCGGCGATGTAGGGCACCAGGCTCACGTGGATGATGCAGCAGTTCTCGACGCCCTTCTCCTTGCGGAACTGGCGGATCGCCTCGACGAACGGCTGGCTCTCGATGTCGCCGATGGTGCCGCCGAGCTCGGTGATGACGACGTCGGCGCCAGTCTGCTCCTCGATGCGGAAGAAGCGCTCCTTGATGGCGTTGGTGACGTGCGGGATCACCTGGACGGTACCGCCGAGGAAGTCTCCGGCGCGCTCGCGATTGATAAGCGACTGGTAGATGGCGCCAGTAGTGAAGTTGGAGTTGCGCGTGAGGTTCTCGTCGATGAAGCGCTCGTAGTGGCCCAGGTCGAGGTCGGTCTCCTTGCCGTCCTCGGTCACGAAGACCTCGCCGTGCTGGAAGGGGCTCATCGTGCCGGGGTCGATATTGAGGTACGGATCGGCCTTCTGCATCATGACCTTGTAGCCACGTGCCTTGAGCAGACGACCGAGCGATGCGGCGGTGATGCCCTTGCCAAGGGACGAGACGACGCCGCCGGTGACGAAGATGTGCTTTGTCATGTTTGACCTTCCCGTAGTGAGTGTGCGGAACCCTTCTTCTACGGGTCTTTATTCTAGCCCCGCCCCGGCAGGCGGCCCAACCCACGAAACCCATTCCTAACGTACGCGCCACAAATCGACCCGAAGCCAGAGCCAGGCACGCGAAAATGGCCTAACGGCCCTGCTCGACGAGAAGTGCGCGTGCGTGCTCGAGGGATGCCTCGTCGGCGTCTCCGGACAGAAGGCGGGCCACCTCGACCACACGGTCCTGCCCCACGACCTCGGAGATGGTCGTCTCGGGAACGTCGGTCCCCGTCTTCCTGACGACGTAGTGACGCTCGCCCATCACGGCGACCTGGGCCAGGTGGGTGACCACGATGACCTGGTGGGTGTGCGAGAGGTCGGACAGGACCTGCGCCAGCGCGCGGGCGGTGGCACCGCCGACGCCCGCGTCGACCTCATCAAACACAAGCGTGTCCACCTTGTCGGCCTCGCCCAGGACCACCTTGCAGGCAAGCATGACGCGACTCGTCTCGCCGCCGGAGGCGATGCGACGCAAGGGGCGCGCCGCCATGCCCGCAGCCGGCCTGTAGAGAAGTTCGACGTGACTGGGACCCATGCCGGTCCACTGCTCGCGAGGCAGGCGCTCGACCGAGACCTCGACCTCGGCGGTGCCCATCTCGAGCCTGCCCATCTGCTCGGTCACACGGGCCGCAAGGCCGGTCGCCCCGGTCATGCGGACCCTGTCCAGCCGGTCCGCCACGGCCGCCAGGGCCGCCTCGGCGCGCTCGAGCTCCTCAGAGCAGGCGCGCTCGCGCTCGCCCTCGTCCCCCGCCGCCTCGACGAGCTCGCGGGCTCGGTCGCGACGGTCGAGCACGTCGGCCATGCGCGGGCCATAGGTACGCATGAGGCCCTGGAGCTGCGCCATGCGCGACTGCATGCGGTCGAGCGAGGCGGGGTCGAAGTCGATGGAGTCGCGGTAGTCGCGCAGGCCCTCGCCCACGTCCTCCACGTCCAGAAGCGCGCTCTGCAGCGCGTCGGCGCGCTCGGCGAGGTCGGGGTCGTAGGCGCTGGCCGCCCTGAGGGCCGAGACTGCCTCGCCCAGCAGGTCGCGGGCGCCACCGTCGCCGCACACGGCCTCGCGGCCCTTCTCGGCAGCCATGATGAGGGCCTCGGCATGCTCGGCCTTGGGAAGCGTGGCCTCGAGCTCCTCGAGCTCGCCCGCGCGGGGGTTTGCCTCGTCGATGCGCGCCAGGACGAAGTGCGCCTCCTCAAGGCGCTCGGCGCCGGCGCGACCCATGTCGCGGACGCGCTCGAGCTCGGAGGCCGCCTTGCGGGCGGCGGCAAGCGCGGCGCGATACTCGGCGAGGGCGCGGGCCGCATCGTCACCACAGAAGGCGTCGAGAAGCTCAGTGTGGGCAGCCGGGGACAGCAGCCTCTGGTGCTCGTGCTGGCCGCACAGGTCGACCGTGGCACCCGGGCCCTCGGCAAGCTCGCGCACCGAGGCCATGTGCCCGTCGAGCGACACGCGGCCGCGGCCGTCGGCCGATACCCTGCGGCGGACCACGTGCCCGTCAGGGTCATCGGACCCGAAGATGCGACCCTCGACCACGAGGGCATCGGAGCCCTCGCGCACCATCGAGGCATCGGCGCGCTCGCCGACGAGCAGCTTGAGTGCGCTGAGAAGCGCCGTCTTGCCGGCGCCCGTCTCGCCCGTGATGACGGTCATGCCCGAGGCGGGCTCCATCACGGCATCGCGAATCAGCGCGACGTTGCTAACCTGAAGCTCGTCGATCATTTGCGCACCCGCCCGTAGAATACGCGAGAGACGGAGTTGTAGAAGCTCTGCGAGCCCCCGTCCAACAGGATGACGTCGCCGGGGCCACGACGCACGGTGGCACGCTCGACGCAGGCGCCACGGTGCGCGATCTGGCCGTCGACGAACGCCACGCGCTCGCTGGGACGCTCCTCGCACATCTCGAGCTCGACGACGTCGGACGATGCCGTGAGGAAGGCGCGCGCCAAGATGGTGTGGGGCGAGATGGGCACGCAGACCATGCCCTTGAAGTCGGGATGCACGAAGGGACCTCCACTCGCCAGGGCATAGCCGGTGGAGCCGGTGGCGGTGGAGACGACGAAGCCGTCGCCGCGGATCCTGTCGATGTGCGTGCCCGAGACGCTGACGTCAAACTCAACCATGTCGCCCTCGGCACCGCGGGAGAGCGCGAGCTCGTTGAGGGCAAAGTGGTGTTCGGTGAGGTCGCTGCCATCCGGCAGGACCATGTCCAGCTCGACGTCGAGCGTGGCACGACGCGAGGCGTGCATCTCGCCCGCAAGGGCGTCCGAGACGGAGCCGATCACGTTGTCGGAGCCGGCGCCCGTGAGAAAGCCAAGGTGCCCGAAGGACAGGCCGAGGATGGGAACCTCCGAGTAGCCTACGATCTTGGCGGCGCGCAGCAGCGTGCCATCACCACCGAGGGAGACCACCAGGTCGCAACCATCGGCAGTCGTAAAGCCCTTGGGGTCGAGCTTCTTGTCGTGCGCCCATCGGACGACGCCGCCCTCGCCCTCGAGCCACTCGGTGATGGCCTTTGAGGCCTCCACGGCCACCGGCCGGGAGTAGTTGGGGACGAGAAGGACCTCCACGTGGCACGCTCCTCATGTCGAAGCGCCCGTGCGCACGGCCTTCGGCCAACTGGCGAACGGGCGGGAAACTGGCAGTCTCTGAAGTGTAGCACCGCCCGCCCAAGACGGGACCAGTGGTGCCGCCCAACAGTGTGTCGGATACAAACGGGCAGCTTGCGGGCAGAGTCGTATGGATCTACCGCGCGCCCTACGACGCGACGGAGCCAACGACGGCCTCGAGGTCGATGGGACGGGACTCGGCCGCAACGGTACCCAGAAGAAGGAACTCGTGGTTGCCCTTGTGGCCGGTGATGGGGCTTGCGCAGGCAGCCTGCGGGGCGAGGCCAACCTCGCCAAATGCGCCGGCAACACGCTCGAGGCATTCCAGCCACACCGCGGGGTCACGCACGACGCCGCCCTCCCCCACCTGCGCGCGGTCGGCCTCGAACTGAGGCTTGACCAGGGTGAGAAACGATCCCGTGTCGCATAGCAGGGCACGCACGGCATCGAGGATGGCGAGCACCGAGGTAAACGAGACGTCGCAGACGGCCAAGTCGATGGTGCCCATGCGCTCGGGCGTGGCGACGTCGACGATGTTGGTTCGCTCCAGAAGCTCGACGCGCGGGTCGTGCCTGAGCGACCAGTCGAACTGCGCGTAGCCAACGTCGACCGAGACGACGCTGGCGGCGCCGCGCTTGAGCAGACAGTCGGTAAAGCCGCCCGTGGAGCAGCCGACATCCAGGCAGGCAAGGCCCGTCGGGTCGACGCCAAGCGCGTCGAGGCCACCCGCCAGCTTGAGGCCACCACGGCTCACGTACGGGATACGGCCCTTGACGTGAACCTCGATCCCCGGCTTGACCTGCTCGCCCGGAGACGTGAGCCTGCGGCCCCCACCCGAGACCTCACCCGCCATAATCGAGCGCATGGCCTCGTCGCGGTCGCGAAAGAAGCCCTGGCTCACGAGCTCGTCGTCGAGACGCACCCTTGGCATGAGGCTAGTTCGACCCCTCGGGGTTGGACTCCGTCGCGGGTGTGCCGCCATCAGCGGAATCCGCCTCGGGGTCCTTCTCGGCAGCGTCACCCTCGAGCATGGCACGCTCCTTGGGGGAGAAGTCGACCTTGTCGACCATCTCGACCGCCTTGGAGCCCAGGGCGATGGCCTCGTCAAACAGATCGAGGGAGCGCTCGAGCGAGGTTCCCTTGTCACGGACGTCACCCACGATCTGGTCGAGGCGCTCCGTGATGTCGTCAAAGGTCTTGTAGGCGGAGACGTCCACCTTGGCCATGCTACTCGCCGTCCGTCTGGGGCTCGCAGGCGTCGTCGTAACCGTAGTCGTCACCGTCGTAGCCGGCTGCCTCGTCATAGTCGGCAGTCTCGGGCTCGGCCGCAGGCTGGCCGAACTCGGCAACGAGGTCGTGGCCGGCGTCGATGGACTTGGCGATGCTGGCGAGAAGACCGTTGATGAACTTGGCGGACTCGTCGGTGCCATAGGCCTTGGCGAGCTCGACGGACTCGTTGATGGTCACGGGAACCGTGACGTCGTCGACCTCGAGCATCTCGTAGAGTGCCATGCGCAGAAGGTTGCGGTCGACCGACGGCATGCGAGCGACGTCCCAGCGCTTGGAGAAGTGCGTGAGGATGCGGTCGAGCTCGGCACGCATGGAGCCGACGCCCTGCGCGAGCTGCTCGCCAAACTCATCGATCGGACCGGCGGTCACGGCAAGCTCGCCGGCGGTGTCGGGATCGGCCTCGACGCCCTCGAGCTTGGTGGGGTTGTCGGTGAGGACATAGGGACCGGACAGGACGTCGTCGACGGAACGCGACGTCGCCTCGGCCTGGAAGATGACCTGGAGGGCCTGGCTGCGGGCGAGGGTGCGCCCGGAGATGTGGGACTTCTGCACGGCTACGTTACTCCTTGGGGAAGACGAGGCTGTCGATGCAGACGTTGACGGCCGAGACGCTCACGCCAACCTGCTCGTTGATGGCAGCGCTGACCTCGGCACGGACCTGCTCGGCCAGCTTGGTGAACGTGTAACCGAAGAAGACGGCCAAGTGGACGGTCACGACGAGGCCGGCCTCGTCGGTCTCGCACTCGACGGCGCGACCACCCTGGACGGTCTTGCTCGTGAAGACCGAGATGAGGCTCGAGGCGATGTCGTTACCGCCCACGCGAGCGACGCCGGTGACGCGCTCGGCAGCAGCCGAGACGATGGTGGCGATGACGCTCTTGGAGATGCCGATGCCGGAGAGGATGATCTCGGTGTCTTCCATGCTGGTCCTTTCGCGGCCCGCGGGCGTCTGCGGCCTCGCGGGATGCCTTATTCCTAACTTGTTAACTATACCAGCAAGCAAAATAAGATTCACGTAAGCCGGGAGCTGCGATTATACGAACACATGAGACACAAGGAGGCTTTCGCCATCTGACGCCCATCAAGCGACGCCCAGGCGCTTCTCGCCAGCAAAAAGGGCGGCGCCCCATGCAGGTGGGACGCCGCCCTTAGCGCGCGTGGAATGCAAAGGACCCTGTCGAGAAGGACCCTGGGTCGTCTACCAGTCCTTAGAGACGCTGGACGAACTTGCCCGTACGGGTGTCGACCTTGATGCGCTCGCCCTGGTTGAGGTACATCGGAACCTGGATGGTGGCGCCGGTCTCGATGACGGCGGGCTTGGTGCCGCCCTGGACGGTGTCGCCCTTGAAGCCAGGGTCGGTCTCGGTGACCTCGACCTCGATGAACATCGGCGGGTTCACGCCGAGGAGCTCCTCGTCGGCATACAGCAGCTGGCAGATGTCGTTCTCCTTGAGCCACTTGACCTTCTCGCCGATGTAGCTGTCGGAGACGGGAATCTGGTCGTAGGTCTCGGTGTCCATGAAGTAGAACGCGTCGCCGTCGGTGTAGAGGTACTGCATCTCCTTGGTGATCAGCTGGACGTTCTCGAACTTGGAGCCGGCGTTGCAGGTCTGGTCGATGGTGCGGCCGTCGCGCAGGTCCTTGATCTTGTAGCGGACGAAGGCGCCGCCCTTGCCGGGCTTGACGTGCTGGAACTCGACGATCGTGTAGTACTTGCCGTCGATCTTGAGGCCCATGCCGTTCTTGAAGTCTGCGGTGCTGATGGTTGCCACTGGTAGCTCTCTTTCCCTAAAAGTGCTGTGCCCCGACTACCAGGGCACGAATGGATGCGTCAAAAGTATAGCGCAGCGCTAGCCGCGGCGAAACAGACCGCACACACCCGCCTTGAGCACGTCAACAAGACTTGGGGAGCGGACGAGCCTGCTGTCGCCCAGGTACTCGCGGAACGCTCGCAGCGTCTTCTTGTTGTCCCTGGTCGAGAACGAGAAGCTGCCGTTCTCCTTCGTGAAGATCGCAAAGCGCACAATCCTCTTGTTGCATATGACCGAGGCGGCAACATGGTCGATCTGGTCCCAGGGAATCTGGATGAAATCCTCCGGGTTGCGCTCGTTGTAGAACTCGACCGCCTTGTTTCCGACCATCATGTTGCCGTACGTGTCCATCCCCTGGAAGGACGTGGCGGGAATCGTCAGGTCGACGCTGCTGTTTTGCGATTGGGCCATGGTATGGAAGCTCCCGGGTCCGTGTGTTTTCGGTAATGCAGGCGGGCCGCATCGCGCCACGAATGCGACGACGATGCGGCCCGTCCCTATCGGTTGCCTGAAGAACGCGACAATCCGACGCTAGGTGTCAAGAAGAGACTACAGCAGGCCAACCAGGTGACCGACGATGCCGACGGCAAACAGGGCCAGGATGATGACAATCGGGCTGACCTTCTTCTTGAGCAGCTTGCAGCAAAGCAGGGTGAGAAGAACTGCCGCGAGGCCAGGAATCAGCTGGTCGAGGTTGCCCTGCAGCGTGGTCGTCTTGACGGCGTTAAGGCCGGTGGCGCCCAGGGAGCTGTACTGCGAGAGAGCGCTCTGGATGGCAGCGGCGGGACCCGCGCCATCACCAGTGCCGGTCGCGATCTTGTTAATCGCGCTCCAGTCGATGTAGGCACCCTCCTGCTGGGTAATCTGGGAAACGATCGGCGTGAAGCTGATGGAGACCCAGCGCTGGACGAGCGAGCCGATGATGAACATGCCGAGGATCGACGCGCCCTCGGTCACCTTGCCCATCAGGCCGCCGGAGAGGTCCTTGGCGATGGAGGAGCCGACCTTGTAGCCAAACTCCTGCGTGTACCACAGGAACGCAATACGGATGATGTTCCACGCGAAGAAGAACAGCAGCGGGCCGACGATGGAGCCGGACAGCGCCAGGGAGGCACCCAAGGCGCCCAGGATCGGACGAAGGGTGAACCAGAAGACAGGGTCGCCGACGCCTGCCAGCGGGCCCATCATGCCGACCTTGACGCCCTGGATGGCGGGGTCGTCGACGGGGGCGCCGTTGGCGCGCTCCTCCTCAAGGGCAAGAGTGACGCCGATAACGGGTGCGGAGACGTACGGGTGCGTGTTGTAGAACTCCAGGTGGCGCTTGAGGGCCGCGGCCTGGTCCTCCTTGTTGGGATAGAGCTTCTTGATCGCGGGGATCATCGAGAAGCACCAGCCGCCGTTCTGCATGCGCTCGTAGTTCCAGGAGCCCTGGAGGAACTGGTGACGGAAGCACACAGCCTTACGGTCGGAGGTCGACAGCGTGACCTTGTTCTCGTTGTTTTCTGCCATTAGTGTCAGCCTCCCTTCCTACTCGTAGTCGTTCAAGATGTCGCCCAGCGGGTCGCCGGAGCCACCGCCGGAACCACCGCCCTGCTTGGCCATCTCCTTCAGGCCGAGGTAGACGAGGGCAAGAGAGATGCCAATGAGGCCCAGGGCGATGAGCGTGAGCTCGTTGATGGCGGCGAGGACGAAGCCGAGGATGAAGAACGGCCAGGTCTCCTTGGTTGCCATCATGTTGATGACCATGGCATAGCCGACTGCGGCGACCATGCCGCCGCCGATGGCCATGCCCTCGGAGAGCCATGCGGGCATGCCATTGAGCACTGCGGTGACCGCAGAGTCAGAAATGAAGCAAAGCGCAAGGGCGGGGATGGCGATGCGGACGCCCTGCATCAGGATGGCAGCAATCTGCCAACGCTCGATGGCGGCAAAGTCACCCTTCTCGGCAGCGGCGTCCATGAAGTGCGCGATGGCCGTTGCCAACGTGCGGCAGATCATGGTGAGGAACAGGCCCGCGACGGACAGCGGAATGGCGACGGCCATGGCCGTGCTGATGGCGTTCGCGGGATCGGCGCCGCCGTTGAGGCCCTTAGCCATCAGAATCGCGGAGGCGACAGAGGCCAGCGCCGCGTCGGGAGCGACTGCGGCACCGATGTTTGCCCAGCCCAGAGCGATCATCTGGAGCTGACCGCCGAGCAGGATGCCCTCGGGCAGGTGACCGGTGACAAGACCGATCAGCGTGCAGGCGATCAGCGGCTGGTGGAACTGAAACTCATCGAGGATGCCCTCCATGCCTGCGAGCAAGGCAACGATGGCGATGAGCAGAATCGTAATAGGGCTCATGACCCATCTCCTAACTTACTGTGCGGCCAGCTCGGCCTTGGCCTTCCTAATCATGTCATCGAAATTCTCGGAGGCATCGGCAGGGACCTTGCGAGCCTCGAACTCGACGCCCTTGGCCTTGAGCTCCTCGAGGGTTTTGACGTCATCCTCGCCCATCGCAATCGCGTTGGTGACGACAACCTTGCCCACGGAGTGGGCCATGGAGCCGATGTTGGCCTTCTTGATGTCGACGCCGCCCTCGATGCACTTGAGAAGGTCCTGCGGGGTCTCGAACAGCAGAAACGCCTTGGTGGCACCAAAGCGCGGGTCGTGGGAGACCTCGATCATCTTGCTAATGGGAACCACGTTGGCGGGAACTCCCGGGGGCGCGGCCTGTTCGATCATGGTCTTGCGCAGGTCGTCATGGGCGACGGCGTCGGAGACCACGATGATGCGGTCGGGCGCGATCTGCTTGGTCCAGGCAGTGGCCACCTGGCCGTGGAGCAGGCGCGTGTCGATGCGGACGGCCGCGATCTTGATGTGACCGTCACCCAAAACCGTCCCCTCGGGAATCGCGCCGGCGGCTGCGGGAGCTGCCACCTGAGCGGGCTTCTCGGCAGGAATCACGTCCTCGGGCTTGGTGCGGACGCCGTCCTTGGCCTCGGGGAAAATCTCCTTGGCCACCTCGAGGGCGGTGTCGGCCGCCATGCGCGAGCCGTACGCGGAGACGAGCATGGGAAGGTTGAGGCCCGTCAGGGCGATCCAACCGTCATGGTCCTCCTCCTCAAGCAGGCGCGAGACCTGGTTGAAGGGGGTGCCACCCCACAGGTCGACCAAAAACAGGGTCTGCTCGGGGTCATCGAAGGTCGCGACGGCATCCAGAAGCTTCTGGCGCATGTCGTCGGGACCCATGTCAGGAGTCAGGGTAACTGCCGCGACGTTATCCTGGGGCCCAAAGATCATCTGACCGGACTCCTTGATGCCTTCGGCAAGGCCGCCATGACTAGCAAGGACAATATTGACCATGTATTCCTCCTTTACAAAGTCGAAACTCGTTCACTTGCTCTTGCGCAGCACCCGAAAACGCCTCCCAAAACGTTCCCCTAGGCACCACGCTAAGACTTCACACCATCTCCCACATTTCATCATGATATGAACACAGTAAGTACTATAGAGCAATTTTCTGCCAAGCAATGCAAACAATTTGATATGTCTAATTTGTAAATTCATTTGTAAATTGTTTGATTTAGCAATATTGACCTATATCCGTTAAGAAAAAGGGACCACCAAGCGATTGGCAGTCCCCATACAGAGCAATTATGTGGAAGGGCTAAACCGGGATGCAGACGAGGTCGTGGGTCGACTGGGTGAACGCCGCGAAGCCACCCTCGGTCATGACGCCGAAGTCCTCCAGGCGCACGCCGAACTTGCCAGGCAGGTAGATGCCCGGCTCGATGGTGATGACCGCACCGATCGGGACGGGCCTGTCGTTGCGGCGGTTGAAGTTGGGCTGCTCGTGGATCTCGAGGCCCACGCCGTGGCCCAGGCCGTGCTTGAAGTAGTCGCCGTAGCCGGCGTCGGAGATGACCTTGACCGCAAGGTTGTGGATGTCGCTGCCGATGACCCCGGGCCTTGCCGCCGCGGCGCAGGCCTCGTGGGCCTCGCGGACCACGTCGTAGACGCGACGCTGCTCGTCGGAGGGCTGGCCCACGCAGACGGTGCGCGTCATGTCGGAGTGGTAGTCGTGGTAGCCCGCACCGTAGTCCATCACGATGAAGTCACCCTCGGCCACGACCGTCTCGCCGGGCTGGGCATGCGGGTTGGCGCCGTTGGCTCCCGTGGCGACGATCGAGTCGAAGGACAGCGAGTCGGCACCGTGCGACAGCATGTAGTTCTCGAGCTCGACGCGAATCTCCTGCTCGGTCTGACCGGGCCTGATGAAGCCGCACATGTGCTCGAAGGCAGCGTCGGTGACCTGCTGGGCGCGGCACATCAGCGCGATCTCCTCGGCATCCTTGACGCTGCGCAGCTCGCAGATGTCGCCATGCATGCGCGGCAGCATGGCCGCGACCGAGCGCTCGGCAAGCCTGGCCTTCAACGCGTCGTAGAACGCAAGGTCACAGCTGTCCTCGATGGCGACAACACGCGAGCGGGTCTCGGCCACGCGGTCGGCGGCCCAGGCCTCGGCGTCGACGATGTCCTGGTCGATCTTCCAGGGCGTGTCGGAACCCATTCGCGTGAGGAAGGTGTTGTAGTAGCGCGAGTCGGTGTGCAGCCACAGCCCGTCCGCGGTGACAAAGGCGGTGTGCGCGACCTCGTCGTCAAAGGTGCGCTCGGCACCGGTGAGCCAACGCAGGTCGGGGTTGTTCCTCAGGATCGCGGCGTCGTAGCCCCTCTGGGCCATGAGCGCGCGCAGGCGCCCCACACGCTCGATGCAGGCGGCGTTATCAGCCATGAATCGTTCCCCTTTCGGTGTCACGCGCGGGAGCCGCAAGCGATCCCACGCACTTCTCGACAGATAGTTTCTCGGTAGTCATGTGGCGACAGGGACGTTCGACGCGAAACCGGGACGGCTACCGCCCGCCAGCGCCCCCCTCGTCCTCGTACAGCAGCGCCTGACGCGACTCGCACCACGCCACGACATGCTCGGAGAGCATCTCGTCGTCGACGGCGGTAAGCCTGACACGGCCGAAATCCAGCGGCAGCGGCAGCAGGAAGCGGTTCGATCGCTCGAAGCAGGTCGCGCGCAGGGCCGCAAGAAGCTCGCCGGGCTCGATGTCGCAGGCGACCTCGCCCAGGCCTAGGTCGTCGAGAAGGGCGTCCTGCGCTCGCACGAGGTCGATGTCGCCGTTGCCCGTGGTAACGGCCACGCGCGAGGCAAAGCGCATCCCCTCGGCCATAAGGACGCTGTCGGGCACGCCCTCGACGAGGCGGCCCATCGCACGCGTGAACACGCGGCCGTACTCGACGCCCTGACGCACCGCGAGCGAGTTCGAGTCGATGAGCGAGCCGCGACACAGCGCGGTGTCCATGATCTGCTCGGACAGGGCGCACGCGTCATGGGCGAGAAGGGCGTCGACTCGCGATGCCAGGCGGCCGAACGCGTCGGAGTTGTCGCAGATTGCGGTCGAGACGCATATGGCGAGCGCGTCGGCGTACTGCTCGCCCGCGAACATGTCACAGGCCGCCAGGTCGCACAGGGCAAGCTCGGCGTGCGCGCGGGCGCAGACCATGCCACGCGAGCCGGACGGCATGTCCAGCGCGCGCGGGGTGACGATGCCCTCCACGCAGGCAAGTGCGTCGGTCGGCACGACGCACAGCGGCATGCCGGCGCACCACAGGCCCGACGCATGGGCGGCCAGGCTCACGACCTCGACGTCGCCTGCCGCCACGAGCACGTCGTCGGCGGTGGCGCCGGCACAGTCGAGCTCGGACAGGAGCCCCGTGAGCGAGTCGACGTCGCAGACGCCGCCCTCCCCCAGCACGACCTCGGCCAGACGGAAGCCACCGTCGGCGACCTGGCGACGCAGCTCCTCGAGAAGTGCCTCGCCAAGCGACTCGCGCCTGACGAGCACTGCCAGGCGGGGCCTGCCCACCAGCATGCGCATCTCGCGACCCATGTCGTGCAGGCTGCCGGCCCCCACGCGCGTGTCGCACGTGGTGCCGCGAAGCGCGATGCGCTTGCGGACGACCTCGGGCACGCGCGCCGCGCCGTCCTGGGGCGCGGCGACAGGCTCGGTCGCGACCTCGGCGTCCTTCTCGATAGCGTCCTCGCTCACAAAAGACCCCTCTCCCAGAGGAGGCGTCCCGTCTCCTGGGCGACCTCCTCGAACGATTTGCCGGTGATGCCGACCGAGACGTCGGCGGCGCGCTCGTACAGCGGGCGGCGCCTTTCGTACAGGGCCGCCGCGTCCTCGATGCATGCGAGGTCGGGACGCTTCTCGAGGCTCTGAATCTGCCTCAGCGAGTCGTCCAGCAGCCCGTCGAGAAACACGACCGTCCCCATCTCGTGCATGAGGGTGAGGTTCTCGTCGCGCTCGACGATGCCTCCGCCGCAGCTGACCAGCAGGCTCTTGCGTCGGCGCAGGTCCCGCAGCACCTGGGTCTCGGCGTCGCGAAACGCCGACTCGCCCCGCTGGGCAAAGACCTCGGCAACCGACTGGTGCAGCACGCGCTCGGCCATGCGGTCGGTGTCGACGTAGGGACGCCCGAACAGCCTGCCAAGGTTACGCGCCACGGTGGACTTGCCCGCGCCGAGGAAGCCCACGAAGAAGACGTGGTCGCACCCCTCGTGCACGACGTATCCCGTAGCCTTGCCCGCCAAGTCATGTCCTTTGCGCCCGCGTCCTTCTCTATCCGTTCGATTCTAACACCCACCCGCGCGGGTGCCCTCAGCCGACCGCCCCCGCGATCGCGATGCCGAGAAGTGCCGCCAGGCAGCAGGCGGACAACCACGGGCCCAGCGCGAAGTCCCGCTCGCCTCGGGCGAGCGCCGCCATCCCTCCCGCCGCCATGGCCACGACGGCCGCGGGCAACACCGCGGGCCCCAGCAGCGCGGCCCATGCCGAGAGGTACTTGACGTCGCCCATCCCCATGCCCGCGACGCCCGTCGCCGCACGCCGCACGAGCTCGACGCCCGCAAGCGTCACCAGACATGCCGCCGCGCAAGCCACGCACGCGCCCGCGGGCGCAAGACCTGCCGCCACGGCGCGCGTCAACGGCATGCGCGCGATCGCACCGGGCGCCCATACGCGCATGGCCTGCACCGCAAGCGCGACACAGGCCATGGCAGCTGACAGTTTGTTGGGTATCGTTCGATTCCTGTGGTCGGACAGCGCGGCGAGCGTGGCTATCGCGACCGGCAAGATCACTTGGACGGGCCGTCCTCCCCCTCGAACGTGACGCCGCGCAGGGCAAGGTTCTCGAACACGCGGAACAGCTGGGTGTAGAACAGGTCCACGCGCGACTGCGGGCGCACCAGGATCGTGGCGCATCCGGCGAGGTTTCCCGCACCGAGGTCGGTAAAGACCTGGTCGCCGACCATGACGCACTCCTCGGGGGCGACGCCCATCAGGCGCATGGCACGCCACAGCGCGAACGGCGCGGGCTTCATGGCGTGGTCGACCTTGTCGACGCCCAGCTCGCGGGCGCTTGCGGCAACCTGGTCGCCATGGAAGTTGTTCGAGACGATGCAGACCTTGATGCCCAGCTCGCGGGCACGGTCAAGCCACTCGACGCACTCGCGGGGCGCGACCTTGGTGTCACGCGGGACCAGCGTGTTGTCGCGGTCGATCAGGATGCAGCGCACGCCCCTCTCGACAAGCTCGTCGAGGTCGATCAGGGGGACGCTTGCAACGTAACGGGTTGCCTTGAAGAGGGACATCTCGCTCCTTGCGATGGGTGGGTGCCGGATTCGGGAGCTGCCGAGAAGGGCGGTGGGCTAGGACTGGTCTGCCTGGGCCTTCTTGATGGCGGCCTCGTGCTCCTCGTAGGTCTTCGAGAACGTGTGGTTGGAGTACGAGCCGTTCTCGATGATGAGGAAGTAATAGTAGTCGGTGTCGGACGGCGAGAGGGCAGCCTTGAGCGACTCGACGCTCGGGGTGCAGATGGGCGTCGGTGGCAGGCCCTTGTTGAGGTAGCTGTTGTACGGGCTTTCGGTCTTGAGGTCGTCGGCCGTGACCTCGCCTCCGGTGACGTAGCCCATGGTCGCGTCGCTCTGCAGCGCCATGTCCGCCTTGAGGCGGTTGTAGAAGACGGACGAAACGAGCGGTCGGTCCTTCTCGGTAACTGCCTCGCGCTCGATGATCGAGGCGAGCGTCACGACCTGGTAGTCGTTGAGCGCAACGCCGTACTTGGACTTGATGGCCGCCTCGCCCGAGGCAAAGTCCAGGCTCGCGACCTCGACCTTGTACTGGTCGAGCATCGCGCGGATCACGGAGTCGGCAGTGACCTGCTTGCCCGTGAAGTCGTAGGTCTTGGGGCACAGGTAGCCCTCGAGCGAGTCGTTGGCGGCATTCGCGAGAAAGTCATAGTCGTCCTTGTAGTTGGACGCCTTGGCCTGCGCCAAAAAGTCGCTCGCGGAGATGCCGAGGGACTGCTCGACAACGGCAGCGGTCTTCTCGACGGTCAGGCCCTCCGCCACGACCAGGCGTGACTCGGAGGTGTTGGGACCCGCCTGCAGCTGGCGCACGACCTCGGAGATGTCGGCACCCGTGACGAACGAGTAGGTGCCCGCCTTGAGCTTGGACTCGGCCTTCTGGCGCGCGACCTCCTTGTAGAAGTCCTCCTTGGTCGAGATGACCCCGGCGTCCTTCAGCTTGGTGGCGAAGGCCTCGGCGCTCGAGCCCTCGGCGATGCTCACGGTGACCGACTTGCCGGACGCGACCTGGGCGGGCTGCTCCGTCGGGGCGGTGAGATGGCGAACCAGCGTGACGGACCCCACGACCACCAGGGCCACGGCCACGATGCCCAGAAGAACCGCGAGCTTGGGAATTCCCCGCTTACGCGAGGTCGCCGTGCGCGCTCCCGCCCTACGGCCGGTGGCCTTCGGGCGCGTCGCGCGCGTCACGTGGGCGGTACGGCTGGACACGCCACGGGTGGAACCGGCATGTCCCGACCGCGCGCTGCCCCTGGACTGGGTGCGACCCACGGGCCGTCGGCGAGCGGCACCGCGCCTTTGGGTGGGCTTGGGGCCGACATCACCAAAGTGGCCGCCGGCCTGCCTTGAGCCGTCTCGAGCCATCAGGAGTTCCCTTCGCTTCTGGAGTCGAGCCACGCCTGAAGGAACAGCGAGGCGGCGATCATGTCAACCTTGCCGCGCATGTTGCGCTCGCTCACGCCCTGCTCGCGCAGGATGCGCTTGGCCTCGGAGGAGGACAAGCGCTCGTCTGCGAACTCAACAGGAATGCCCAGACGATTGCCCAGGTCGAGGGCTTGCGCCATGAGCTTTTCTGCCTGCGGGCCATCCTCGCCGGACATGGTCTTGGGCCGTCCGCACACAAGGACGTCTGGCTCGTAGTCCTCGATCACCAGGCGAAACGGCCTCGCGAGCGAGAAGACCTCGTTCGCGGGCAGCACCTTCACCGGCGAGGCGACGGTCCCGGTGGCATCGCTCGCGGCGATGCCGACCCGGACCTCCCCTATGTCAAGCGCGAGGGCGCGCATCGTCACCTAAGCCAGCATCGCGCGGGCGGCAGCCAGCGCGGCATCGATACCGGAGGCGTCCTTGCCGCCGGCCTGCGCCATGTTCGGGCGACCACCGCCACGGCCGCCGACGTGCTCGGCGACGCTGCGGATGACGTCGCCGGCGCCGAAGCCGGCAGCGACGGCACCGTCGGTCGCGGCGGCGAGAAGGGCGACCTTGCCCTCGGGCGTGGTCGTGGCCAGGAAGCAGGCGACGTCGTTGCCATCGGCCTTGTTGCGGATAGCATCCCAGGCCTCGCGCAGCTGACCGGCCTCGAGGCCGTCCATGCGGGCGACGACGGCCTTGTAGCCGCTGCACTGGATGGCGGCGGCCATCGCGGTCTGGATCTTGTCGGAGGAGCCGCCCAGCAGGGCCTGCTTGAGCTTGGCCTCCATCTCGCGACCGGCGGCCTTGATGTCGGCGACGCGCTCGGCGGCATCCTCGGGTCGGCACTTGAGCTCGGAGGCGACGCTCTGGAGAAGCTCGAGGCGCTCGTCGAGGTACTCGACGGCGCCCATCGAGGTCACGGCCTCGATGCGACGGGCGTTGGAGCCGACGGAGCTCTCGGAGACGATCTTGAACAGGCCGAGGTCGGCGGTGTTGCGGGCGTGGGTGCCACCGCACAGCTCGCGGCTGAACGGGGCGTCGGACTCGCCGGTGGAGACGACGCGGACGACGTCACCGTACTTCTCGCCAAACAGGGCCACGGCGCCGGATGCCTTGGCCTCGTCGATGCCCATGACACGGGTGACGATCGGCTCGGCGGCGAAGATCTCGGCGTTGACCAGGCCCTCGACGCGCTCGAGCTCATCGGCGGTCATGGCCTCGAAGTGGGTGAAGTCGAAACGCAGGCGGTCGGGACCGACAAAGGAGCCGGCCTGGCTCACGTGGTCGCCCAGGACCTGCTTGAGGGCGGCGTCCAGAAGGTGGGTCGCGGTGTGGTTGCGACGGATGAGCTCGCGACGACCGTGGTCGACCGTGGCGCGGACGGCGTCGCCGACGTGCAGCTCGCCAGACTCGACGGTCACGACGTGGGCGGTCAGGCCGCCCTTGCCCTTGGTGTCGGTCACGCGCAGGGTCGCACCGTCACAGGCGATGGTACCGGTGTCACCGGTCTGGCCACCCATCTCGGCGTAGAACGGGGTGCGGTCCAGGATGACGCTGACCTCGTCACCGGCCTTGGCGACCTGGGTCTCGGCATCGCCGGCGACGATGGCCTCGACCTTGCAGCCGTCGGTCTCGTCCGCGTCATAGCCGCAGAACTCGGTGGCGCCCAGACGATCGGACAGGGCGGTCCACACGTCGTTGAAGTTGGACCAGGCGTCGCGGTTGGCAGCGGCGCGCGCACGCTCCTTCTGCTCGGTCATGCAGGCATCGAAGCCGGCCATGTCGACTCCGTGGCCGGCGGCCTCGCAGATCTCGCGGGTGAGGTCGATGGGGAAACCGTAGGTGTCGTGCAGCTTGAAGGCAACCTCGCCGCTGAGCTCGGCACCCTCTGCGAGCTTGGCGCACTCCGAGCCGAGCATGGCCTCGCCGGCGTCGAGCGTGGTGCCGAAGCGCTCCTCCTCGGCGCGGACGATGCCCTGGATCAGCGAGCCCTGCTCGACGATCGCAGGATAGTTGTCGCCCATGAGGCGCGTGACCTCGTCGACGTAGTTGGAGAGGAAGGGGCCGGAGATGCCCATGAGGCGCGCGTGGTAGACAGCGCGACGGAGCAGGCGACGCAGGATGTAGCCGCGACCCTCGTTGCCCGGCAGGATACCATCGCCGATCATGAACGTGACGGCGCGCGAGTGGTCGGCCAGGATGCGCAGGCTGCGGTCCTTGGCCTCGTCGGTGCCATAGGTGTGGTCCGACAGGCGCGAGCCCACGCCGATGAGCGACTGCAGCAGGTCACCGTCATAGTTGGTGCCCCTGTGCTGCATGATGGCCGCGATGCGCTCGAGGCCCATGCCGGTGTCGATGTTGCGGTGGGGCAGCTCGGGCATCGAGCCGTCCTCCTGACGGTCGTACTGCGTGAAGACGAGGTTCCAGAACTCGAGGTAACGGTCGCAGTCACAGCCGGGGGCGCAGTCGGGGCTGCCGCAGCCGTACTCCTCGCCCTGGTCAAAGTAGATCTCGGAGCAGGGGCCGCAGGGGCCGGTGGGGCCGGCGGCCCAGAAGTTGTCCTCCTCGCCCAGTCGGGAGATGTGATCGTACTCGACGCCCTGGGCGTGCCAAAGCTCGATGGCCTCTTCGTCGTTCTCGAAGACGGTCATGTAGAGACGGTCCTTGGGAAGACCAAGGTGCTCCTCGGAGGTGATGAACTCGTAGGCCCAGGCGATGGCGTCGGCCTTGGTGTAGCCACCGAAGCTGAAGTTGCCGAGCATCTCGAAGAAGGACAGGTGACGCGCGTCACCGATGTTGTCGATGTCGTTGGTGCGAAGGCACTTCTGGCAGGAGCAGGCGCCAATCTCCTTCATGGTCTTGGAGCCCTGGTAGTACTCCTTGAACTGGTTCATGCCGGCGTTCGTCAGAAGCAGCGACGGGTCATCGGGCACCAGCGAGGAGGACGGGCAGAGCTTGCAGCCCTTGGCCTCGAAGAATTTGAGGAAATCCCGACGGATCTCGGCGGTGGTCATGGTCTTGTAATCGGACGTGCTCATATGTCTCCCCTGCGTTCAGGTGCCAGTCTCTGCATACAAATCAAGGATTATATCCTGACGACGGCGCTTTCCCGTACCGGGCGCGCCGTCGCATCATTTCCGCATCTGTGGGTCGGTACCCGGTCGGCTATCGCCCGGCGTCGGCCCCATCGTCGCCGCGCGCGGACTCCTCGCCCGCCGAGGCGACGCTCTTCTCGGCATATTTGCTGCGGAGAAGGTCGACGAGGTTGTCCTCGGTGCCGGCGGGGCGCTCGTCGCGCTCACCCGAGACCTGCGAGTCGGCGGGGACCAGACGCGTGTGCTCGAAGAACTTGTCGTCGTCGAGCGCGTCGAACGAGGGCATGGCGTTGCCCTCGGCGTCGTGGAAGGGAGAGCCACGGAACAAGGCTCCCTCATAGGAAACAAGCTGGCGGCCCGTCTTGGACTCGAAGTAGTAGACGAAGACGCCCTTGATTGCGGCGGACAGCGGGATGGCAAGCGCCATGCCCAACACCCCTCCCACCGCGTTGCCGAGGATGATGGCGAACAGCGACAGGACCGGATGGACCTTGACGGCGGACTGCATGACCAAAGGCGACACCAGGTTGTCGGTGACGTTTTGCGCCACGACCGAGACGAGCAGCGTCTCGACGGCGAGCATCGGGCTCACGAACAAGGCCAGGCCGCAGGCCAGGAAGGCAGCACACCAAGGGCCGATGACGGGGATGAAGTGCAGGACGCCAACCGTGATGCCCATGAGGCCTGCGTAGGGGTGGCCTATGAGGGTGAAGCCCAGAAACGACAGGAAGCCACCGACGAACGACGTGATGACGATGCCTCGCATGTAGCCACCCATGGATCGGCTGGTCACGGCAAGAAGCATCGTGATCCCGTCGCGGTGGTCGGGACCGGCGATGACGGTGAGCTCGCGGACGATGCGCGGGTAGTCCTTGGCAAGCCAGTAGGCCATGACCAGGCTGAGGAAGAACGTGAACATGTCCGAGAGGGTGCCCACGATGTTGGTGATGGCGCCGCCGGACAGCTTGGTCACGGCCTCGCCCGCCATGCCCGTGAAGACGCCCGAAAGCGAGGTGACGAGGGTCGATACGACCTGGTTGAGGTCGCTGCCCTCCTCGATCGGATGCCTGCTCAGAAAGTCGTAGAAGGCGTCCTGGGTGCGAGAGACATAGTCAGGCACAAGGCGCAGCAGCTCGAGCACCTGGTCGATGACCGGGGGCACCAGCATAATCGCCACGCCCGCCAGGACACCCAACACCAGGAGCAGGGCGAGAAGCGCCGCCATCCCGCGGGGCACGTGCCTGTCCTCGAGCCAGTTGGTGACGGGACTGCAGGCAAATCCCACGATGGCACCGCCAAGCAGCAGCTGGCATGCGGGCCAGATGCGCGCGAGGACGAGGCCGACCATCCACAGGGCGACGAACGTGCCGACCGTGGCCCACGAACGGACGAGCACGCGGTGGGTTGTGGAGTCGCTCATCACGAGTGCATCAGGCCCTTCGGGTCAATCTTCTCCTGGATCTTCTTGAGGGTGCGACGCAGCAGGCGCGAAACCTGCACCTGGCTCACGCCAAGGCGCTCGGCGATCTCGACCTGCGTGAGACCCTCGACGAAGCGCATGCGGATGACGTCTTGCTCACGCGGCGAGAAGTCGCGAATCGTGTCCTCGATCACCATGCGGTCGTCGGCGGTGCCGAGGCCCGCGTCCTCGGAGGCGTAGCGGTCGATGACGGCGGGGGCGTCGTCATCGTCGCCGGAGCCAGCCTCAAGGGGCACCGAGCTGTAGGCGCTCGACGACTCCATGGCCTCGAGGACCTCGTCGACCGAGACGTCCAGATGCTCGGCGATCTCGGCGACCGACGGGCTTCTCTGCAGGTCCTTGGTCAGCTCGTCGGTGGTCTTGTTGACCTTGGCGGAAAGCTCCTGCAGACGCCTGGGGACTCGGACGGACCAACCCTTGTCACGGAAGTGGCGCTTGATCTCGCCCAGGATGGTGGGCGTGGCATAGGTCGTGAACTCGAGGTCTCTCGAGATGTCGAAACGGTCGATGGCCTTGATGAGACCGACCGTTCCCACCTGGATGAGGTCGTCGAGGGGCTCGCCCTTGTTCTTGAACTTCGCGGCCAAAAAGCGCACCAGGTTGAGGTGGTTGAGGATGAGCTGTTCGCGGGCGTCCTCGTCGCCCTCGAGCTTGTAGCGACGGAACAGCTCGCGAGTGCGCTCCTTGTCCCAGGCGAGCTTTCCGCCCGTGCGACGGGAGCCGTTACTCATCGGCACCGCCCGCCCGCTTGGTCAGGCGAAGCACATGTGCGTCGCGATCGGCCTCGTAGTCATCGCAGACCGCCGAGAGCAGAAGGTCGGCGTAGGCGAGCGCGGGATCGTCGGACGTGGCGTCACCCAGGGAGAACTCCATCGCAATCGAGCCGGCGCCAACCGAGAAGGACACGTCGCTCGTGGACGGCTCGGTGGCACAGGAGTAGACGAAGCCCTCCTCCGCCGCCATGCGAAGGTCCTCGACGTCGTCGACGCCCATGTCGGCGACGACCGCCAGGTTTGCGGCCATCATTCGGACCGCACGCGCGTACGCGGGCTCGGCGGGAACGCTGAGCCTGATGGTGTCTTGCTGCATGTCGCTCCTTAGAATCGTTGTCGTGGCTCGCCTTACTCGGCGGACTTGTCGGCGGCGTCGCCGTCGGGGTAAGTGAAGTAACTGCGACCGCCCGCGTGCTCGGCGGGCTTGGCGTCGGGTTCGCCGGCTTGGGATGCCGTCTCGTCGCCGGCGGGAATCGCGGCAGGATCGGCGTGGCCGAGCTTGGCCTGACGAGAGGCCTTGGGCGCATGGGCGCCAAGCTTGCCGACGACGCCGGCAATGCCATCAGCGGCAGACGCGGTGACCTTGGTGACCGCGTCGGTGACGTTAGCGCCGACGCCCGTGACGGAGGAGACGTCCGACAGGATGTCGTCGACACGCACCAAGTCGACGGTCAGCGCGTCGACCGCGGTGCCGGCCTTGTCCAGCAGGGGCTGGAGCTCCTTGGTGGCGGGTGCGAGCTCGTCGGCGACACCGTCGAGCTTCTGCACGACGGGCTTGATCTCGGCGATGGTCTCGTTGAGGGTGTCGCACACCTCCCCGACCGACTTGCGGCCGTGACGCAGGGTCAGGGCGAGTTCGGCCAGGGCCCACACTCCGGCGACCACCAGGACCACGAGCGAGATGTTGAGCGGAGTCATCTCCATGTGTGACCGTCCTTCTCACTAGATTTGCGTTCGTGCGCAATTCTACCCGTTGGCGGCCGCGCGTTACGCAACGTACGGCCCATGGGCCTACTCTGACCTGTCACGGGCGGCGGACTCGATGCGCCAGGCCTCCCAGCCGCGCTCGGACGGCTTGAAGAATGCACCCCTCTCCAACCCGTCGGGCAGGTACTGCTGCCGTACCCAGCCGCCGGGATAGTCGTGGGGGTAGAGGTAGGGACCATAGGAGTCCGAGCCGGGACGGTGGCGGTCGCGCAGCGGGTTGGGAACCTCTCGACGCGGCCCATGGCGGACCTCGGCCAGGGCGGCGTCGATTCCGGCCTCGGCGGCGTTCGACTTGGGCGCGAGGGCCACGTACAGCGCGGCCTGCGCGAGGTTGATGCGACACTCGGGGTAGCCGATGACCTCGGCGCTCTTGAAGGCGGCCTCGGCGACGAGAAGGGCCTGCGGGTCGGCGTTGCCCACGTCCTCGGACGCCTGGATCATGATGCGGCGGGCAATGAACTTGGGGTCCTCCCCCGCGTCGATCATGCGCGCGAGCCAATACAGGACTGCGTCGGGGTCGCTCCCGCGCATCGACTTGATGAAGGCGGAGATCACGTCGTAGTGCATGTCGCCGTGCTTGTCGTAGGCAAGGCCGCGGCGCGGCGTAGCCTCTAAGACGTCGGTGACGCTGACGTGGATCGGGCCGGGATTCGACCGGGCGTCCTTCTCGTCCCCTTCGTCGCCCTCCCCCACGACCGGGGTGGCCATCTGGCTCGCAAGCTCCAGCGTGGTGAGCGCCGCACGGGCGTCGCCGCCCGACAGGGTGACGATCTCGTCGATGGCATCGTCGTCGACGACGTAGCGACCGGCAAGCCCCCGCTCGCACGCGATGGCGCGCTCGAGCACCTGGCGGATGTCACCATCGTCGAGCGCGGTGAGCTCGACCACGCGCGAGCGGGAGAGAAGTGCGGAGTTGACCTCGAAGTAGGGATTCTCGGTCGTGGCGCCGATGAGCACGACGATGCGGTCCTCCACCGCGTGGAGCAGGGCGTCTTGCTGCGAGCGCGAGAAGCGATGGATCTCGTCGACGAACAATATGGTGCGACGGCCACCGGCAAGAAGACGGCTGCGTGCGGCGTCGATCTCGCGACGGAGGTCCTTGACGGTACCCGTGATGGCCGAGACCTCGACGAACTCGGCATGGGTCGAGTTGGCGATGATGCGCGCGAGCGTTGTCTTGCCGGTGCCGGCGGGGCCATACAGGATGACCGAGGACAAGACATCGTGCTCGATGGCCTTCCTGAGCCACGAGTCGGGACCCACCGCCTGGCGCTGACCGCAGAACTCGTCCAGCGTGCGCGGGCGGACGCGCACCGCGAGCGGGGCGTTCCTATTGATGGCGCGACTCTCGGCGCCCGAGAATAGTGTATCCATACGAACAATTGTACGACATTGGCATGGGGTGGCAAGCCCCAACGTGACAAGGGCGTGAACGCTTCGCGACCGGTGCCCTCGCCTGCCCTATGCTTGTTCGCCAAGCGACTACCCGCAGGGAGGCACACCCATGGCATCCGCACCCGAGCCCACGCAGGCACGCAGGCCCGTCATCGGCATCTGCTCGCGCCCCAGCGACGACGGCAGCCAGATCTGGATCGCGAGCGGCTACTCGCAGAAGGTCTGCGCGGCGGGTGGGCTGCCCCTGGCGCTTCCCTTCGACCCCGCGGCGCCGACGATGGCCCGCGAGGTCGTGGGCCTTCTCGACGGGCTGCTGCTGACGGGCGGCGGAGACATCTGTCCAGAGTCGTTCGACGGGCACGTGTACGACGAGGGCTGCAAGGCCGAGCTCACGCTGTGCTGCCGCCAGCGCGACGACTTCGAGCGCGAGCTGGCCGAGGCCGCGTGGGATGCCGACATCCCCACCCTGGGGGTGTGCCGCGGGATGCAGCTCATCAACGTGAGCCGTGGCGGCTCGATGGTACGCGACGTCTCCGAGCAGCGCGGCGTCTGCACCAACGACAACATGCACCTGGCACCGCCGTTCAACGCGCCGTGCCACCGCGTGACGATCGACGCGGACTCGCGGCTGGCGGCCACCCTCGGCAAGACGGAGTTTCCCGTCAACTCGATCCACCACCAGGCCGTAAGCGATCCGGGACGCGGCGTGCGCTTCGTCGGATTTGCGGGCGACGGCACACCCGAGGCACTGGAGTGCCCCGAGAAGAGCTTCTTCGTGGGCGTGCAGTGGCACCCCGAAATCCTTGGCACCAACCCGGAGCTGTTCGACGCCTTCGTCGGGGCAGCGGCCGTCTATGCGTCCAGGTCGTCGAAGTAGGTCCTGCGCGGGAACAACCCACGCGCGTCGGGGAACAGCCTCTCGCACAGGGCGACGAAGTAGTCGTCGGTCATCGACGAGAGGTAGTCAACCACGCACAGGTGCTCGTCGGCCTGCCAGTCATACTCCATGCCGTAGTGGGCAAGGGCGCGACGCACTTGCTTGATGTGCTGGCGGAAGATCTCGGACTGCTCGTCGCCGGCGCGCAGGTTGGCGAGCTCGCGGTCGTACAGCCTCTCGAACAGCTCGCGCACGGCGTCCGAGAAGTCCCCTCCCACCTCGCGCGACAGGTAGATCTTCTCGTAGTTCTCGCGCTTGGCGCGCGCAAGCTCGGCAAAGCCCGCCTCGCTCATGGCGATGCGGTCATGGCCGACGCTGTTCTCGACCACGTCTGAAACGAACGCCGACAGCGCCCACGCGTTGTAGGCGCCGCCCAGCCCGTCGTCGAAGTCGCCCTCGCCCAAAAGCCCCGCGCGGATGGCGTCCTGACGGTCCTTCCCCACGTAGGCGATGATGTCGCTCAGACGGACGACGCAGCCCTCGAGCGTCATGGGCCGCAGGCGCCCGATGGCATCGTCGCCGCTGTCCCAGCACCCACGCACGACGTCGTCGAACTCGTCGAAGGTCGACAGCCCGCTCGTGGAGAACTCCTGGCACTCGAACTCGCCGTTGTGGCAGATCACGCCGTCGAGCGCCTGCAGCGACAGGTTGCGCCCGTACAGGCGATCGAGCACGCGCACGCTCTGGACGTTGTGGAAGAACCAGCGGCCGTCGCGCTCGCGCAGGCAGTCGTTGAGGAAGCGCTCCCCGGCATGGCCGAAGGGGGTGTGCCCGATGTCGTGACCAAGCGCGATGGCCTCGATCAGGTCGAGGTTGAGACCCAGAGCGCGACCGATGTCGCGCGCCACGCGGGCCACGAGCTGCACGTGCAGGCCGCGACGCGTGAGGTCGTCGTTGGGGTTGAACGAGAAGACCTGCGTCTTGCCCGCGAGTCGGTTGTATGCGGGCGTGTGCATGACCTTCTCGGCATCGCGCACGAACGCGGGTCGCTCGAAGGTGGCAAGGTCGCGGGCGTCGTCGCGACGACGAAGCGCTGCCGCATCGGGCGTGGCATACTGGCTGCCACCCGCGGCGGCGACCTCGCGGACCGAGGCGCGCGCGGCATCGGACAGCTCGCAGCGCACGTCCGGCGCGCACCTGTTGACGACACCTGCCATGCCACATCCCCTCTCGCCATTGCCTTTTCGAAGAGCATAGCCCATGCCCCGGACACAAACCCCTAGTCGACGACCAAACAGCCCAGGTTAAAGCGGCTCGTCTCGTACTCGATGATGTTGGCGCGGCCCGAGCGCGTGAATACGCCCGCGAAGCGCCCGCCGAACAGGTACAGCCCCTCCATGTTGTTGGCGGGCGTCGCGTCGAGAAGGTCCTCGCCCTCGGCGGGCGCACCGCCGGCGATGAGCGGGGTCGCGTACTGCGGGGCATAGCGCTGGATGACGTCGCCCGCGGCCGCGGCGGCCTCGACGGCCTCGCGCCACTGGTCGTCGTCGGCGTCAAGCCCGGCCAGGATGCCGCGCCCGCCATATCCGTCGGCGGGCTTCACGATCCAGTCGCACTTGCGTCCCAGGTAGCGCGCAAGGTCGCTCTCGGGCGAAAGGGTTATGGTCTCGGGCACGTGCGCGCGAACGAAGGCCAGCTCGTTGGGGTCAAGGTACTTCTCTGCAGCATCGCCCCACAAGATCGAGAAGACCGTCTTGGTGGCAACGGGCCAGGTGCGGTAGCCGCCCACGACGCAGGCAAGGCCACGCTCGGCGGCGCCGGCCAGCGCGTCGGCGCCGGCGCAGGGCTTGTCGAACAGCTCGCCCGTCACCGCACGGCGCCAGACGCAGTCGATCGGGCCGTCGGGTCCGACCAGCGCCTCGGCACCGTCCCCGGTGGCAGCGACGCGCAGGTCGCGCACGTCGACGAACGAGGCCGCCACGCCATGACCCCGAAGGATCTCGACAAAGTGGTCGAGGTCGTCGGTCGAGATGACGCTCTCGCCATAGTCGACGATCGCGAGGTTGCGTGGCTCGGCGGGATGCGCGGACGCGCCTGCAGGGCCCTGCCAGCCGCGATAGGTCTCAAGCAGGGTGTCGACCCAGGACTCGCACACGTCGAACCAACGGACGTTCGGGTGGCGTCGCTCGAACTCGGCGCAGGTGGGGGTCAGGCGCACTGCTCGGGTGACCTCGTCGGTCGTCACCATGCCGGCCGAGCCGTCGGTGTTGAGCTCGCAAAACTGGAAGTCGCCGGTCTCCTCGTCAAGGAACACGTCCACGCGTGCCAGCGGGATCTCGCACTCGTAGCCGGTGGGCAGGCAGCACAGGCGCGCCAGCTCGGGGTCCAGCCCAAACAGGTCACGAAAGGCCTCGTCCTCGCGGAAGGCGCGCGTGAGCTTGTCCATGATCCGTCCCATGGTCTCGGCCGCGTCGCGCAGAAGAGCGATCGTGGGGCCATCGAAGATCTTGGGCGTCAGCGCCCAGGGCACGGGGGCTCCATGCAACACGGCATGGGTCCTCGCCAGGTAGGCGTCGCCCCGGGCACGACCGGGCGCGTCTCCGGCGAGGTCGTGGGCGATGTCGACGAACTCGTCCTCGAGGGCCCTCGAGCCGAGCGTGGCAGCTTGCTGCATGCGAACCTCCGTCGCGTCGCGCGGGCGCGCGGCAAGCCACGCGTCGCGTTTTCCTGTCAGGAAGAAATCGTAGCGTCGTCGCGTGTCACGCGCGTAAACGCGACAGCGCCATTTGCGACGGCCGCCGCGCGGGCGGGCACACGGGTCGCACGCACCTAGAAGAGCGTGGGCCCATCGTCATCGGGACGCGGCGTGCGACGGCGGGGCGGCACGACGGTCTTGGCAGGCTTGGCGGGCTTGGCAGGCTTGGCAGGCCGCGCGCACTTCTCGGCAGCGGGAGCGTCCGGCGCCTGGCGAGAAGTGCGTGGCTCGCGCCCGGCCATAACCTCGAGCGTGCGCTCGGCAATCTGGCGCATGCCTCGCGCGTTGGGGTGCTCGAAGCCGTCCGCCAGAAGCGCGGCATCGTGGTCCATGAGGACCATGCCATCGACCAGGCCCATGTGCTGGTGGCGCGCGACCGCCGGCGCCAGCAGCGCGCCGAGCTCGCGCCAACAGCTTCTGTGGTGGCTCGGCCACGCGTCCTCGTCGTGCCAGACGGGGCTGCAAACCCAACACGGCGTGTTAGGCCAGGCGCGGGCGACCTCGTCCAGATACAGCCTCAGGTCGCGTCCGACCGCCGCGGCCGAGCAGGGCTCGTAGCGGTAGTTGGCACCCAGCGCCACGACGATGCGCGCGGGTCGGATTGCCGAGCCCGCGTCGGCGACCGAGCCGGGCTGCGCCACCTGGCCGCCGATGCCCTGGTTCACGAGGTCGAGGTCCAGCCTGTCCGCCACGAGCCTGGGCCAGGGCAGGGCGGGGTCGTCGCAGACGAAGCCCTGCGCGATCGAGTCGCCCAGCACCAACAGCCCGCGGCGCGCGGGAACCGGATCGAGCGTCGAGCCATCGCACATGATCTTTCTGACCCTGCAGCCACGCAAGCATGGCAGGTGGAAGCGCACGCGGCGCGTGTCGACCATGCCGGGAAGCATCGGCTCGCCGTCGGGCGCGGCGGTCGGGGCGGCGCGGGAGCCCGCAAGCCCCACGACTACGACGGAGCCGCCACCTGCGACGGGTTCGGGCTCCAGCGGGCCGAGCGCACGCCCGTCGACGTCGGCCGAGACGCAGTCGTGCGGCAGGCGGTCGGCGTCGCCGTCGACGAGCTCCAGGCTCTCTGCGGTGCCGGCGGGCTCGCGATCCGGCCACACCTCGAGCGCGACCCAACTGGCGTCGGTCTCGGCCTCGACCGTGACGCCCGCCGTGCATGCGGCCATCTGGCGGTAGAGGCCCGGATGCCAGGCCATGCAGCTGGAAAGCGCGCGGACCTGCATGCCGGTCAGACGCCAGGGACGAACCCAGCCCGCCTCGTCGGTCGAGCGCACATGCCCATGCAGGAAGTCGGCGGCGGCCAGCGTCATGCGCGCCTCGCGCGCCGCGGCCGTCATGCGGCACCCCCGAACTCTGCCGAGAAGAGCCGCCGGGCCGCCGCCCTCAGGTTGGGCTCGGCCTGCGCCATGGCGCGCTCGGGGTCCACGTCGGGCCCGACACATGCCTCGACGCGAACAAGCCCCAGGTCACGGGTCTCGTCTTCAGACGCATCGCACATGCCGACGATAGCTGCCGCGCGCACGCCGAGGGCTGCGGAGCGTCCGCACACGCCGCAGACGGCCTTGCCCGCGGCGGTCTGCGCGTCGAGGCGGCCCTCCCCCGTCACCACGAGGTCGGCATCGCGGGCGATGTCATCGAATCCCGCGAGGTCGAGCACGCAGTCGATGCCGGGACGCACCCGGGCGCCGGCAAACGCCATGAGCGCCGAGCCCACGCCGCCGGCGGCACCCGACCCCGGCTGCCGCGAGACCGCGCGGGCGACGGAGGTGTCCAGCAAGCGTGCGTAGGAGCGCATGCCACGCTCGAGCTCGTCGACCATGCGAGCGTCCGCACCCTTCTGCGGGGCGAAGACGCGCGTGGCGCCGCGCGGCCCGCACAACGGGTTGTCCACGTCGCACATGACCAGGACCTCGCAGGCCGCCAGGCGCGCGTCGAGCCCCGAGGCGTCGATCGCGCGAACGCGCCCCAGGTCACGACCACAGCCAGAAAGCTCCTCGTTCTTCTCGCCAAGAAACCTGACGCCAAGCTCGCGCAGGGCGCCGAGGCCCGCGTCGTTGGTGGCGCTGCCGCCGATGCCCACCCACAGCCTTCGGGCGCCCCGCGACAGCGCGTGCCCGATGAGCTCGCCGGTGCCGCGGGTCGAGGCCGCCATGGGATCGAGCTCGCGGGCGCCCACGAGCGTCAGACCAGACGCCGCGGCCATCTCGACCACGGCGGAACCATCATCCAGGAGCAGGTAGGAGGCATCGGTCACATGTCCCAGGGGGCCATGCACGCGGACGCTCACGCGCTCGCAGGGGCGCGTCGCGGCGATGGCATCGAGCGTGCCCTCGCCACCGTCGGCGACCCGCACGCAGTCGCACCGGGCGCCAGGCACCAGGGCGAGCAGCTCCTCGCGCACGATGTCGGCCACCTCGGCGGAGGTCAGGCTCCCCTTGAACGAGTCGCTCGCGACGACCACCCTGGGGGCGCCGGCCTCACTCGCCATCGGCCACCGCCTCGTAGGTCACGGCGCCGTCGTCCAGGCGCAAGAGGCACACCTGCCCCGTCGGCGCGCCCGAGGCACACGCGCAGTCGATGTCCACGCGGTCCGCGATGCCGCCCGTGGCCTGGCAGGCGCCCACGCGCAACATGAGGGCGCGCCCGTCGGGGTCGCAAGGGTCGTCCTGACAGCGGTCGCACAGGGGTGCCGCCAGCGGCGTGGGCGTGTGGCCGCACACCACGACCGCGCCGGTGCCGTCCGGACGCACCAGGCCGGTGGGGCATCCCCAGAAGTCCTCGCGAATCCACAGCAGGTCGTCGAGGGTCTGTGCCGAGAGGAACCGCTCGCACGCGGCATCGTCCCACACGTCGGGCGCGCTCGCTTGGCCGGCGCGGATGCCCGCATGGGCAAACAGGAAGGCTCGGCCCGCGACGATGGTATGGCCGTACGCGGGCAGGGCGCCCGCCCACTCCAAAAGGTCGACGCGCTGCCCGACGGGGATGCTGAGCAGGCTCGTGTGGGTCGCGGCGCCACCATTGCTCAGCCAGTTGTAGGAGGCCAGCTGGTCGTCGGGGCTCGTCAGGACGTCGAGCATGAGCCGCTCGTGGTTGCCCATGATGGCATGCGCGCAGGGCAGGTCGCGAACCATGCGCAGCACGTCCGCCGCTGCGGGCCCGCGGTCGATCATGTCGCCGAGGACCCACAGGGTGTCGTCGTCGGCGAGCGAGACGCGCTCAAGGGCGCGGTCGAAGGCCGCCGCGCGACCATGGACGTCGCTCACGACGTAGGTGGACATGGGCTGCGCCTCCCCTCGGTTCGGCGGATACTGCCAAAGAGCCTACCACTTGCCGCGGCCGAGGCGGCAGGCTCGACCATGCCAACAACTTCGACCAGGCGTCAGCGGCACCGACCGCCACGACGCCGGCCGGCGTGCCGACGAACCGAAAGCCGCTCGTGGCGCACGCGAAGGCGCCAGCCGCCGGTGCTTCCCGGCTCGATCACGCGACCCGGCCCGCCCTTCTCGGCAGAGGCGCGCTCCACCGCCAGGACCACGTCGCGGATGGTGGGCTCCAGCCGCTCCTTCTTGAGCTGGCACTCCCACACCACCAGCACGGTCCAGCCATCTGCCACCAGAAGCTCGTCCACGCGTGCGTCGCGCTCGCGGTTCCGACGGAACTTCCCCTCCCAAAACTCAACGTTCTTGCGGGGAAGCGGCAGGTCGCAGTGGGGACAGCGGTGCCAGAAGCAGCCGTTGACGAAGATGGCCACCTTGCGGCCGGGGTAGCAGATGTCGGGCTTGCCGGGGCACGCCTTCCAGTGCAGGCGGTACCCGGGAAGGCCGGCCTCGCGCAGCGCCCGGCGCACGAGCAGCTCGGGCTTGGTGTTCTTGCTCTTGTTCGCCTGCATCACGTGACGGGTGGCCTCGCTCACCCCGTCGTCCGCGCGCACGTTGCCGTCAGATGCCACGGCCCACCTCCAGACCCGACAATCCTACCCGTTTGCACTAACCTTGTCTGTCAGACATCCGACTGCCGAGAAGTGCGCGCGGCCCGCCCGCCGCGCCCGACTGGAGGACCCATGAGCGACACCAGAAGCAACGACGTGCACGTCGCCGCCGCGATCATCGTCCGCGACGGCAAGATCTTGGCCTGCAGGCGAAGCGACCGCCCGGCACCCGGCGGCTGGGAGCTGCCCGGCGGCAAGGTCCGTGACGGTGAGGCCGCGCAGGACGCCTGCCTGCGAGAGGTCGACGAGGAGCTCGGCCTTTGCCTGGGCACGACCTTCTACTACGACACCGTCGAGTCCGACATCGACGACGGCCGCCACATGACCATGGACTGCTTCGTCTGCGAGCTTCCCGCGGATACCGAGCCGGAGGCCCGCGTGCACGACGAGTTCCGCTGGCTGCCGCAGGCCGACCTCCTGAGCGTCGAGTGGCTGCCCGCCGACAGAGGCGTCGTCACGGGCCTTGGCGTCATGTGGAACCAGATCTTCTCTGCAGAGCACCTGTAGCTCGCGGGCGCACGTGCCCGAGGGGCACATGCGCGGGTATCATCTGAGCAATGCACAGGCGGGCCGCACGCCCGCGACACACGAAGGGAGCGACCCCATGTCGTTCGACAACGAGCCCAACGTCACCCCCGACGCGAATCCCGACGGCGCCAGCGCCGACGCCACCCCCGAGCAGGCCGCCCCGGCACAGCCCGAGCCCGCTCCCACGGCGACGCCCGCGCCGTCCGATCCGGCTCCTGCCGAGAAGCCCATCGAGTCCGCGAGCGCCACGTCCTCGAGCGAGGCCAACCACTCCGGCCCCGGCGCCTACATCGCGTTTCCGGTCGTGGTGGTCCTTCTCTGCGTGCTTGCCTCCCTGGCAGCCAACGCCCTCGGCAACCTGACTGCCGAGATCGGCGGAACCGTCGTCGACCAGATCGAGAGCGGCGACGGGCAGGACGACGACTGGGACTGGGGCTTTAGCGCCGGACGCGACGAGATCGACCCGGACGACGACTTCACCGGCGAGGTCTCCTACGAGAGCGCCATCGACTACAGCTACGACGCCTTGTGGGAGCGCGCCTCCGACTATGTCTACGCCAGCGACTACGACAGCGCCGACGCAAAGGTCACCGAGACCGTGAAGGCACTGTGTGACCTGGACGACGACGCCTCCGACGAGCTGTTCGACCGCTTCTACGACGCGTGGGGCGACTACGACGACGCGCCCGGGAAGATGGCCGAGGCCAAGGGCATCGCCAATGCCGCCAAGGCGACCATCGAGGCTTACAAGATTCCCGCCGGCATCGACGCCGAGGCGAAGCGCGACCTCGAGGACGCCCGCGACGCGTTGGTCAAGCGCTGGGAGCGCGTCGCCGAGCTCTGTGACGAGCTGTCGACCAACGGCAAGAAGGACGCCGACGACCTGCGCGCCATCGATACCGAGGCGAGCGACCTCGCCAACAAGGCGGGCAACCTGCTCGACGACGCGTTGACCGACTCGACTAGCGACAAGTAACGGCCACGCGGCACTTCTCGCCAGCGGACCACATGACACGGACACCCCTTTTGGAGGGACAGGCTTGAGCAAGGCAGACCAGCTGTTCTGCGCCATGTGCGCGGACATCATCGACAACGGCACCACGACCGAGGGCCAGAGGGTCCGCCCGCGCTGGGAGGACGGCACGCCCGCCTACACCATCAAGCGCTTTGGCGTGGTCAACCGCTACGACCTGCGCGAGGAGTTCCCTGCGCTGACCCTTCGCCGTACCGCGCTCAAGAGTGCGATGGACGAGGTCCTGTGGATCTACCAGCGCAAGTCCAACAACATCGGAGAGCTCAACTCCCACATCTGGGACCAGTGGGCCGACGAGGCCGGCTCCATCGGCAAGGCCTACGGCTATCAGATCGGCCAGAAGTCGCACTACGCCGAGGGCGACTTCGACCAGATGGACCGCGTGCTCTACGACCTCGAGCACACGCCCTTCTCGCGCCGCATCATGACGAACACCTACGTGTTCTCGGACCTCTCCGAGATGCACCTCTACCCGTGCGCCTACGGCGTGACCTACAACGTCACCCAAACGCCCGGTGACGACCGCCTGACCCTCAACATGCTGCTCAACCAGCGCAGCCAGGACATCCTCGCGGCCAACAACTGGAACGTCTGCCAGTACGCGATCCTGCTCATGATGGTCGCGCAGTCCGTCGGCATGATCGCGGGCGAGCTCGTCCACGTCATCGCGGACGCCCACATCTACGACCGCCACGTCGACATCATCCGCGAGCTCATCTCCAGGCCGCAGTATCCCGCGCCACGCGTCTCGCTCAACCCCGAGGTCACGAACTTCTACGACTTCACGACCGACGACCTCATCGTCGAGGGGTACGAGCATGGCCCGCAGGTCACCAACATCCCCATCGCGGTCTAGGCGGTGCCACCAATGACGACCCGAAACGACCCTACCGAGAAGAACGCCCCGCTCGAGGCCCTTGTCGGCCGTCCCCTCCCCAACCTGTCCGCCATCGTCGCGGTCTGCGACGACTGGGGCATCGGGCTGGACGGCGACATGGTCGTGTCCAACCGTGCCGACATGCGCCACTACGTGCGCCACACGAAGGGCCACACCATCCTCATGGGCCGCAGGACCCTCGAGAGCTTCCCGGGCGGGCGTCCCCTCAAGGACCGTCGCAACGTCGTTGTCACGCGCGATGACTCTTGGGCACCCGAGGGCGTCGACATCGCGCACTCGCTGGCCGAGGCGCTCGACATGGTCGCGGAAGACGACGAGGTCTGGGTCGTCGGCGGCGGGCAGGTCTACCGCGCCCTGCTCCCCATGTGCAGCCGCGCCGTGATCACCAAGAACCACTGCGTGCGCACGTGCGACACGTTCTTCCCCAACCTGGACGACGACCCCACCTGGCGCGTCGAGTCGCGCATCACCACAGATGACGAAGGGAACCCACTCGTCACCGACGAGCAGATTCCCTTCGAGTTCGTCACCTACGTTCGCGCCTGACACGCTACTCGGACGTAAGCAGCTTCTCCCAGTCGACATTGCCAAACAGGCGGTTGATGGCGTCCCCCTTGTCGACGAACACCCAGTCGCCGTTCTCGTCGCGCATCATGCGAATCTTGGCCTTGCAGGTCTTGGTCGGCACACTCTCGTCCGACAGGATATCCAAGGCGGCGGGCGCCAGCGTCTGGGCGAGCGACTTTTGCCCCTCCGAGGTCAGAAGGCCGATCAGACCCGTGGAGGTCAGCTCGCCCTTGCACCTCTTCTTGAGCTTGGCGATCGCCTTCTCCAGGTCGACGTTGGTCGCCGTGACCGTGACCGTAGCACCCGACCCATCGAACGAGACCTGCGCATCGGAGTACTTGAGCTGCGAGAACAACGCCGAGCAGAGCTTTGTGGGCTCCACGTCGGACTCCTCGAGGATGCCCCAATAGCGACTGCCCACGAGCTCCATGATCTCCTCGTCACCCATCTTGGGCATCGTGGCAACCTGCTCGTCAAACGCGTTCAGGACCGCATCGGCGTCCTGTGCGCCAGCCCCGCCGCAAGCCGAGAGGCCGATGGCCAGACACACTGCCACCACGCATGCCAGGGCCGCGGAGAGCACCCCGCGAGCTGCAATCGTCTTTCCACGCATTATAAAGAGCCACCTCACTTCCGCGGGCCATGCCCGCCGTATCCGCATTCCTCACCACCGTAGCAAAACCCGGCGTCGCACGTACGCTCGCGCCGCATGCAAAAGCCGGCGGGCCGCCCAAATGGACGACCCGCCGAAGGTGATGCTTATGTAGCTGCGTACGGCTTGCCGCCTTACGCGTGTTGTTCGAGCTGACTACTCCTCCATGAGGGCGTCGAGGTCAAAGACCTTGTCCAGGTCCGCGCCAGCAAACAGGGCGCTTCCGACCTCGTCGTCGGTCATGTCCAGATCCCACTCGCCGTCGTCGTTCTTGACGATGGGAAGCACGACGTCGGCGGTCTTGGTATCGGTGGCGTTGAAGTCCTCGATCATCATGGTGAACATCGCGTTCATGAGGCCCTTCTCGCCCTTGTTAGTGAAGTCGTCGATAGCCTGGTCGCTGTTCATGTAGTCCCTGAGGTGCCCACCGAAGGTATCCATGGCCTTGTCAAGGTCGAGGGCCGTGACGGTCAGCTTGACCTTGCCGGCGTCGCCATCAATCTCCACGCCATTGTCGACGTAGTCGAACTTGCCGAACAGGGCCTTATAGAAGTCGACGGGATCGATACCCGCATCCACAAAGACCTGGTCGTCACCAATCAGCTCCTTGATTTCGTCCTCGTCAAGGGACTTGAACTTGTCAAGATCGGCGTCGATCTGGCCCTGGACGACCTTCTCCTCGGACTCGCCGCCGCAGGCGCTCATGCCAAAGCAGACGCCAAAGGCGAGCAGGAAGCCCATCGCAACCATCAGGACCTTGCTGAACTTCTTCATGGTGGTCTCCTCGCTACTAGTGGGTGTGGCTCTCCGCTGAACTTGAACCCTATCTGTAAGGATAGCAGGGCTGTCATGACAAATATCGATGACAGGCAACTACTTTGCGGGTGAGCTGGCCGGTCGGACAGCGGCAAACAACCCTGGTTGGGACAATGCCCCCGCCGTCCTTGCAACCGCACGGCAAGACCCTCCACCCATACGAAAAGGCCCGCACCCAAGTGGGCGCGGGCCTCGTAAGGCGCTATGTCAGCCAGCGTATCGACTACTGCCAGTCGGCGACGTCAATCCAGCTGAGGAGGGCCTCCTCGTTGTCCTTGTGGCCACGGGCCAGCTCGGCGGCGGCGACGATGGGCAGCCACTGGAAGACCAGCTGCTTGGGCATGTCAGCCTTCTCGCAGTAGGCGTCCAGGTAGGCATCGGCCAGGTCGGCGTCGGCGAAGGAGAACTCCATGTAGGTCATGGCGACGTCGGCGGCAGGGGTGCCCTGCGTGGCGTGCGCCCAGTCCAGGACGGCCATCTTGTCGCCATCGACCAGGACGTTGGTCGGGTTGAAGTCGCCGTGGCAGACCTTCTCCTCGACCTTCATGCCGTCCAGGCGCATGAGAAGGTCATAGCGGGTCGTGGCATTGATCGCGTCGACGGACTTGATCATGCGGACGAACTTGTCCTTCTGGCGCGGCAGCAACGGGGCGGAGTGACCCTGGATCTCCAGCTGGAGCCTCACGAACTGGTCGAGGAACTTCGCCTTGTTCTCGGGCTCGGCCTCCATGACCTCAGCGAGCGTCTTACCGGCAAGGCGCTCGATCTGGATGCCCCAGCAACCGGGCTCGTACTCGGAGACGTCGAGGACCTTGGGGGCGGCAACGCCAGCCTCGACGATGCGGGCCAGGTTGAGGGCCTCGTTCAGGACGTCGGACGCAGGCTTGGTCTCGTCGAAGGCCTTGACGATGCTGTCACCGCAATCCCAGACGACCTTGTGGCCGCGGGCGACAATCTGGGTCTTCTGCTCAGGCAGGTTCATTTCGCACACTTCCTAACTCTCGTGGTTGAAAGGTCCGAACTAGTCCTCGTAGGTGCTCGGCTCGCGGCCGTAATAGGCGTCGAGGTAGAGCTCGCGAATCTCGGAGATGAGCGGGTAGCGCGGGTTGGCGCCGGTGCACTGGTCGTTGAAGGCGTTCTCGGACATCTCGTCGAGCGTCTCGAGGAAGTACTTCTCGTCGACGTTGAACTCGGCGATGGTCTTCTTGACGCCCACGTGATCCTTGAGCTCCTCGATCTTGGCGAGGAACTTCTCGAAGACCTCGGAGTCATCCTTGCCGGTCACGCCGCAGAAGCGGGCGGCCTCGGCGTAACGAGCCAGGGTCTTGGGGTGGTCGTACTGCGGGAAGGTACCCATCTTGGCGGGGCGCTCGGCCGAGTTGTAGCGCATGACGCGGGTCAGGATGACGGCGTTGGCCCAGCCGTGCGGGATGTGGTGGTACGCGCCCAGCTTGTGCGCCATGGAGTGGTTGACGCCCAGGAAGGCGTTGGCGAAGGCGATGCCGGCCATGCAGGAGGCGTTGGCCATGTGGTCGCGGGCCTCGACGTCGTTGGGGTTGTCGTAGGCGCGCGGCAGGTACTCGAAGACGAGCTTCATGGCACGCAGGGCAAGGCCGTCGGTGTAGTCGGACGCCATGACCGAGACGTAGGCCTCGAGGGCGTGCGTGAGGACGTCGACGCCGGAGGCGGAGGTCAGGCCCTTGGGCTGGGTCATCATGTTGTCGGTGTCGACGATGGCCATGTTGGGCATGAGCTGGTAGTCGGCCAGGGGCCACTTGGTGCCGGTCTCGGCGTCGGTGATGATCGAGAAGGGCGTGACCTCGGAGCCGGTGCCCGAGGAGGTCGGGATGGCGACGAAGAAGGCCTTGGTGCCGGACTTCGGGTAGGTGTAGACACGCTTGCGGATGTCCATGAAGTCCATGGCCATGTCCTCGAACTTCTCCTCCGGGTGCTCGAACATGGTCCACATGATCTTGCCGGCGTCCATGGCGGAGCCGCCGCCGATGGCGATGATGCAGTCAGGCTCGAAGGCGCGCAGCTGCTCGAGGCCCTTCAGGCAGTCCTGCAGCTTCGGGTCGGGCGAGATCGACCAGAAGGAGGTGTGGACGATGCCCTGCTCGTCGAGGGACTTCTCGATCTTCTTGGTGAAGCCGGAGGTGTACAGGAAGGAGTCGGTGACGATGAAGGCGCGCTTCTTGCCGTAGACCTCGGAGAGCTCGCGCAGGGCGACGGGCATGCAGCCCTTCTTGAAGAAGACCTTCTCGGGGGTACGGAACCACAGCATGTTCTCACGCCTCTCTGCGACGGACTTGATGTTGAGCAGGTGCTGCGGACCGACGTTGCCGGAGACGGAGTTGCCGCCCCAGGAGCCGCAGCCCAGCGTGAGCGACGGCGCCATCTTGAAGTTGTAGAGGTCGCCGATGCCGCCCTGGGAGGACGGGGTGTTGATGAGGACACGGCAGGTCTTCATGGCCTGATAGTGCTTCTCGATCTTCTCCTTCTCGTTCACGTTGACGTAGAGCGAGGAGGTATGACCGTAGCCGCCGTCGGCGACCAGGCGCTCGGCCTTGGCAAGGGCCTCGTCGAAGGTCTTGGCCTTGTACATGCCCAGGACCGGGGAGAGCTTCTCGTGCGCCATGGCCTCGGAGGGCTCGACGGAGGTGGCCTCGCCGATCAGGATCTTGGTGGACTTGGGAACCTCGACGCCGGCGATCTGGGCGATCTTGTAGGCGGACTGGCCGACGATCTTGGCGTTGACGGAACCGTTGATGATGACGGTCTCGCGGACCTTATCGAGCTCGGCGCCCTTGAGGAAGTAGCAGCCACGGGCCTTGAACTCGGCCTTGACCTCGTCGTAGATGTCGGCGAGGACGGTGACGGACTGCTCGGAGGCGCAGATCATGCCGTTGTCGAACGTCTTGGAGTGAATGATCGAGTTGACGGCGAGCTTGACGTCGGCCGTGGAGTCGATGATGACCGGGGTGTTGCCAGGGCCGACGCCCAAAGCCGGGGTGCCCGAGGAGTAGGCGGCGTTGACCATGCCCGGGCCACCGGTAGCCAGGATGATGTCGGCGTCGCGCATGAGCTGGTTGGTGAGCTCCAGGGACGGGACGGAGATCCAGTCGATGATGCCCTTGGGGGCACCAGCCTTCTCGGCGGCGTCACGCACGATGCGGGCGGCCTCGGCGGTGCACTCCTTGGCGCGCGGGTGCGGCGAGATGAGAATGGCGTTGCGGGTCTTGAGGGCGATCAGGCACTTGAAGATCGCGGTCGAGGTCGGGTTGGTGGTCGGGATGACGGCGGCCACGATGCCCATGGGCTCGGCGACCTTCTTGAAGCCGAACGCGGGGTCGTCCTCGATGACGCCGCAGGTCTTCATGTCCTTGTACTTGTTGTAGATGTACTCGGCCGCATAGTGGTTCTTGATGACCTTGTCCTCCACGACGCCCATGCCCGTCTCCTCGACGGCCATCTTGGCCAGGGGGATGCGCGCCTTGTTGGCGGCCAGGGCAGCCTCATAGAAGATCTTGTCGACCTGCTCCTGCGAGAAGGTGGCGAACTCAGCCTGCGCCTTGCGCATGCTGGCCATCCTCTCCTCAAGGGCATCGACGCTGTCGATGAGCTTTACCGCTTTTGCCATGCTGTAACCTCCAGGTTTGCCGAACCATTAGGCATGAATAAAAACGACGCTATGCGTTGATGCCACTATACAGGATACAGAGGGTGGTCGAAAAGGGTTTTAGTGCGTGCAATTGCGAAAAAATGTGTGTTTACCTGCGGTTGTACACCAAACGATAGTCATTTACGCACTGCCACCAATAAGACGGAACATGCCGAGAAGGACATGGGCGTAAACTCAAAGCTCTCATTTTATGCATTATTATCGACATATTATGTATTTTGAAGATACCCTTTGGTGCCTTGGGCGCCCAGGCAACGTGATGTTACGGGTATGCGAAACCAGCATTTCATCGACGTTGCAAGGGGTCAGACCAGGGAGCGAGCTAGGAATCTCGGCGAATGCCGTTAATGCGCGGCCTTAAGCACACGTTCGAGAAGCATGCATAGAGTTGGCCCGGAATCGCCGGATGGGATGGCTACATCGACCGTAAGACGCAGCCAAGGGCCAGACGCGCACTTCAACATTTGGAGATTCGTGGCCCCGGTGATCGCGAGCCCAAACGAATCGTGACAAGCGACACCCAGACGGTCCTTCTCGGCAGCCCAGGTATCGAGAACGACCTCGGATGGGGTCGCTGCGGCCGCGGGCAGGAAGTCGACGAGGCAGCCGAAACCCCCATGCAAGACGTTGGCGGCGACGGGTTGGCTCGGGTCGGAGGAAAGCCCCGGGTAGGCAACGCGCGACACGAGAGGGTGGCACGCCAGAAAGCTGGCCACGACCTGCGCCACATCGCAGGACGCATGCGTGCGCGCCTCGAGGCACGTAAGCGAGGCCTCGAGGCGCGCGGCCTGGTCGGCGGACGCGGGACGAGCCTTGGCCCATGCGCCCACGAGGGCCGAGACACCCGGCACTCCCCTCTCGGCGTCGCGAGACACGCTCACGAGCACGGGAGCGGCAGGGTGCGGGCCAGCGGACTCACCGGATGCATCCACCGCGTCGGACGCGCCGTATGTCGCCCACGTCGCACGTTCCATGCAGACATGCGCGCCGAGCTGGCACGGCGAGCAGAGCGCAAGGGTCGCAAGCGAGTTGTCGGCAACAAGGATCGCCCCGTCCGAACGGGCCTCGCACGCAAGAGCGCGCAGGTCGCAGGCACGCACGGGGGCACCGCACAGCACGGGGGCAACGCGGACCTCGCGGCCAAGCGACGCAAGTTCGGCGGCAAGCGCCTCCGCCGTGGCCGTGGGGTCGCATGCCCACGTATGGGCCGCGCCCGCGATCCGAAGGGACGGACGCGCGGGCGCGGCAGATGTTGCGGAGGATTTGGGGCCGTTAGGCAAGGTCGAGCTCCAGGGCGCGGTGGCAGTAGACGACGTGTCCCTCGGACACCTCGACACCCGCGGGGTTCTCCGCACGGCACTTCTTGGTGGCGAAGGGGCAACGCGAGGCGAAGCGACAGCCGTCGTCGACGTTGACCAGGCTCGGGACGTCGCCCTTGAGCGTGTGGCGCTCGCGGGAGCGCTGCGAGGGGTGTAGCGGCGGGACGGACGAGACCAGGCCACGCGTGTAGGGGTGGGCATAGCGCTCGGTAACGTCGGCGGTGCTGCCGACCTCCATCACGCGACCGCCGTACATGACGCAGATGCGGTCTGCCATGTAGCGGACGACGGAGAGGTTGTGCGTGATGAACAGGTAGGCCAGGCCCTCGGACTCCTGCAGGTCGAGAAGAACGTTGAGCGTCTGGGCCTGGACCGAGACGTCCAGGGCGCTCGTGGGCTCGTCGAGCACGAGGAACTCCGGGCGCAGCATGATGGCGCGCGCGACGGAGACACGCTGCTGCTGGCCGCCGGACAGCTCGGAGGGCCTGCGGTCCAGGAGCTCGGAGCCCAGGCCGACCTTCTCGCACGTCTGCGCGATCAGCTCGTCGGCACCGTCGATGTGGTTGACCTTGAGCGGGCGGCGCAGGATCTCGCGGATGGTCCAACGCGGGTTGAGCGACGAGGCGGGGTCCTGGAAGACGGCGCCCATCTTGTCGCGGTACTCGCGACGGTTGCGGCAGGTGACGTCGACGCCACCAACGCGGATGGAGCCTGACGTGGCGGGCAGCAGGCCAAGGAGCATCTTGGCGAGCGTCGTCTTGCCCGAGCCGGACTCGCCGACAAGACCGAGCGTCTCACCGGGCATGATGTCGAACGTCACGCCATCGACGGCGTGGACGGCGGAGTCCTTCTTGCCCTTGATCGGGAAGAGCTTGCGGACGTCACGCAGCTCGACGAGGGGCGTGACGGCGCCGGTCGTGGCGTTGTTCTGGCTAGTCATCGAGCGCCACCGCCCTTTCGCAGGCAACGAAGTGCCCCTCGGAAACCTCGACGAGGTTGTGGACATACTCGCGGCACGCGGGCGTGGCGTTGGGGCAGCGGTCGCAGAAGCGGCAGCCGCGCGGCGGGTTGGCCAGGTCGGGAACCGTGCCCTCGATCGTCTGCAGGCGACCCTCGCCACGCGTGATCGTGGGCAGCGCCCTCATAAGGAGACGCGTGTACGGGTGCGCGGGCTCGTCGAAGATCTTGAACACAGGACCGACCTCGACGATCTGGCCCGCGTACATGACGCCGACACGGTCGGCCACGTCGGCCACGATGCCAAAGTCATGCGTAATGAGAAGGACGGCCATGCCGTGGTCGTGACGCAGGTCGTTCATCAGGTCGATGATGCCTGCCTGAGTGGTCACGTCGAGCGCCGTGGTGGGCTCGTCGGCGATGAGGACCTCGGGCTCGCGGCACAGCATCATGCCGATCATGACGCGCTGGCGCATGCCGCCGGAGATCTCGTGCGGGTACTGGCGCATGCGCTCGGCGGCATCCGGGATGCGGACGTCGCGAAGGGTGCTCTCGGCCAGCTTGTACGCCTCTGCCTTCTCCATCTTGTCGACCATCAGGCTCTCGGAGATCTGGTAACCGAGGCTGTAGACGGGATTGAGGGAGTCCAGCGGGTTCTGGAAGATCATGCCGATGCGGTGACCACGAACGGCGGCCATCTCGTCGTCGGTCATGCTCATCAGGTCTTGGTCGTGGCTGATCACCTGGCCAGACTTGACGCGACCCGGCTTCGAGATGATGCGCATGATTGCCGACGCCGTGGTCGACTTGCCACAGCCGGACTCACCCACCAGGGCGAAGGCCTCGCCCCTGTGGACCTGGAAGCTCACGTCGCTCACGGCCTGAACCTCGCCGTGGGGCGTGTCGTAGACGACCTCGAGGTCGCGCACGTCGAGGACGACGTCGCTGTCGGTGGTCGGCCTGTCGTTTTCGAACGTCATTGGCTACACCTCGATAGTGGGGTCGAGAAGGTCCTTTACTCCCTCGGAGGCGAGGTTGAACCCGAGCACCGTCCACACGATGGCGATGCCGGGGTACAGGGTGACCCACGGTGCCGACCTGATGAACTTGATGCCGCCGGACAAGATCATGCCCCAGTCGGGCAGGGGCTCCTGGGCACCCAGGCCCAGAAAGCCCATCGAGGTCGTGGACAGGATCGCCGACGGAAGCGCCAGCGAGGCCATGATCACGATGGTGGAGGTCAGGTTGGGAAGCACGTACCTGACGATGATGGACAGGTCCGTCTCGCCATAGGTGCGTGCCGCCTCGATGAACGACTCGGCACAGATGGTACGGGTCTTCGCTCGCACGACCTTGGCGATCTGCGCCCAGGTGACGACCGCGACCGCAAAGGCCACGTTCTCGGCCGAGGCGCCCACCAGAAGCACGATGGCCATGGCAAAGATGATCGGCGGAATCGACCACACCATGTCGGTGAGGAACGAGATGACCTTGTCGGCGAAGCCACCGTAGTAGCCGGCGACGACGCCGAGCGTCACGCCGATGATGCACTCGATCACGACGGCGATGACGCCAACGCGCAGGGCGAGGCGGCTGCCATACAGCACGCGGCTGAAGATGCAGCGACCGTACTGGTCGGTGCCCCACGGGTACTTGGAGCAGGGGCCGGTCAGCTTTGCCGCCAGGTTCTGGTCGGCATAGCCGTGCGGCGCGATCACGTCGGCAAGAAGTGCCGCAGCAATGATCACCACGAGCATCAAGAGGCCGATCGTGAACGTCGGGTTTGCCAGCAGCGCCCTCAGCTTCGAGGGCTTGGACGGGCTGGCGCCGTTTGCGTCCTTCCTCATGCGGTTGCTCCTCCTAGTCTTCCGTCAGGCGGATGCGGGGGTCCAGAAGGCCGGACACCACGTCGCCGATGAGGTTGCAGATGACCGTCAGGATCGAGATGACGAACACGATGCCCTGGACGATCGGGAAGTCCTGCTTCTGGATGCCCGTCCACAGCAGCTGGCCCATGCCAGGCCACGCGAAGACGTTCTCCACGACCACGGCGCCGCCGATGAGCCACGGCAGCGACAGGAAGAAGGTCACCGTGACCGGGATCAGGGCGTTACGCAGGACGTGGCGCACCAGGACCTTGTCGCGCAGCAGGCCCTTGGCCGTCGCGGTCTTGACGTAACGGGCGTCAAGCACGTCGAGGACCTCGGAGCGCGTGAGCCTGAAGGTCTGCGCCAGGTTCGGAAGCGCCAGGGTCAGCACGGGCAGGATCATCGACACCGGTCCGCTATAGCCCGAGATCGGGAGCGCACCAAGCCTGATCGAGAAGAACATGATGAGAAGTACGCCGAGCCAGAAGCCGGGCATCGACCACAGCACGACCATGATGACGTTCATCGCACGGTCGAACGGGCCGTTCTTGTGCACCGCGGCGAACAGGCCAAGCGGAATCGCGATGGCGTACTCGACGACGATGGCCACGCCCGTGAGCATCAGCGTATAGGGCAGGCGCTGCGCGATCAGGTAGGTGACGGCCTGGCCAGTGGTGATCGAGACGCCGAAGTTACCGGTCAGGACATTGCCGAGCCAGTAGAAGTACTGGACGACCGGCGGCTGGTCCAGGCCCCAGCGAGCGCGGATCTCGGCAACCTTGGCCTGCGAGACACGCGGCGAGGTCATGAGCTCGACCGGATCTCCGGGCATGGCCTGCAGGATGCCAAAGATCACGAGGCTCACGCACAACACGACGAGCACGCCGATGAGCAGCCTCTTCAGGATATAGCGAGCGGTTTGCGACACGTTACGACGACCTCCCTGCCATCAGAGTCCGACCGCGTGACAGACGTCCATGAAGATCGGGTCACGCGGGATGTCTTCGTCATTGGTAAGGAGAACGACGGACATGCCGTCCTCCACGAAACGCGAGCAGTTGGACACGAATCCCGTGGCGCCGCCGGTGTGCCAGATCTCGGCATGGTCCGGCAGGTGGCGACCCCTCCCGCAGGCGCTCCCGTCCTCGCCCAGGAACAGGCCGAGGCCGTAGCCGGTCTTGCGACCGTCCGCGAGCGTGTTGTCGGTCATCAACAGGTCCTTCCACTCCTTCGACAGAAGCTCCGGGCCCTCGCCGTCGAACAGCCACCTGTGCCAGCGCAGCATGTCATCGACGTTGGACGACACGTTGCCGTCGGCAAACCCGACCTGCAGCATGTCGTAGGGCTGGTGCTCGAAGCCGCCGTCGACGCGGCTGTAGCCCTCCACGAGCCACGGGTCGCGACTGACGTAGTCGTCCGGCGCGAAGCTGCGCTCCATACCCAGCGGGCGCAGGACCTCCTTCTCGAGGAAGTGGCCGAAGCCCATCCCCGTGACCTGGCGAACGATCTCGCCAAGCATGACGTAGGTCGAGTTGCTGTAGGCCCACGAGGTGCCAGGCTCGAACTCGAGGTCGCCGAGCGTCTTGATGTACTCGAGGACCTCTTCCGCACCGGCATCCCTCATGGCAAGCACCTCGGGAGCGAAGGTCGCGTCGGGACCCTCCCCAAAGTAGTCGACCACGCCTGCGGTGTGGGCCATCATCTGTCGTATCGTAATGCGCTCGACATAGTCGGGGAAGTCCGGGAAGAAGCGCCTGACGGGCTCGTCCAGGTCGATCAGGCCACGCTCCGCGAGAATCAGCATGCAGGTGCAGCACATCTGCTTGGTGTTGGAGGCAATCACGAAGTTGTCGTCGGGATCGATCTGGCGCCCGGTCTCCAGGTCGGCACAGCCGAACGCCCCCCTGTAGAGAAGCTCGCCGTCGCGCGAGACGGCCACGGCAAAGCCCGGGGTCCCGGAAGTGATGCCGTGCTTGGCGGCAATCTCGGCAATCTTGTTATCGAGGTCCATTGTCCTCCCCTATCCGATGTAATCGGCGCGATCGAGGATGCCACCGGGAAGCTCGTCGGTGTCGCGGCCGTCAACCACGACGCTGCGACCGGCGACCATGACGCGGTCGATGCCGACGGGCGGAACCGCCGGGTCGTCGAACGTCGAGCGGTCGCAGATCTCTTGCGGGTCAAAGATGACCAGGTCGGCGTCTTTGCCAACCTCGACCGTGCCCTTGCGACCGTCAAGGCCGATGCGTCGGGCGGGCTTGAGGGTGATCTTCTCGAGGGCCTCGACGAGACCCATGATCTTCTCGTCACGGACATAGCGACCCAGGAAGCGCGGGAAGGTGCCCGCGGCACGCGGGTGGCACTCGCCCTCGTAGACGCCGCCATCCGAGCAGACCAGGCCCAGCGGGTTGGCAAGGGCGGCCGTGATCTCCTCGTCACGCATGGCGAAGCACACGACGTTCTGCTCGGGGTGCTCGCGCCTGACCTGCTCGTAGGTCTCCTTCGTGGCACGCTGGCCGCGGTAGGGCGGGTACAGGAACTGGATCGCGTCGTAGTCGCAGCCCCACTTGGTACGCCAGTCGACGTCGAACACCGCCGTGCCGATACCGGTCGAGAAGGCCGTGTAGGGGTAGGTGTCGTAGGTGAAGCGCGGGTTGGCGGCGTGCTCGGCCTCGATCAGCTCGAGGGCCTCGTCCATGTAGCCATAGCCCGCGAGGCTCGACAGGTGCGAGACCTCGACGCGCACGCCGGCGACGCGGGACAGCTCTGCCATCTCGCGGATGGAGTCGGGGGCGTCCTCGCAGTCGGCGCGGAAGTGGATCGAGACGAACGGGTCGAGATCGCGGATCTGGGCGAGCGCGGCGTGCATCTCCTCGGTCGTGATGCCCGGATCGTACTCGAGGCCGAAGGAGACACCCCAGCAGCCCGCCTCGATCTGCTCGCGGACGAGCTTCCTGGCGGCCTGCTGCTGCTCCTCGGTTGCCCCGTCGTAGGGGCCGGGGCCCTGCAGGCGACGGTAGTCGTTGTAGCCCGCGAGCACGACGTAGTTCATGGGAGCGCCGCCCTGGGACTCGATCCAGGAACGGAACTTCTCGATGGGCTGCGGCGACTCGCCGCAGTTTCCGCAGATGCCGGTCGTGACGCCCATGCGGGCCATCAGGCGACCTATGGCATAGTCCTTGGTGTCGTCGAGGTCCTCCTCGTGCATGTGGATGTCGATGAAGCCGGGGGCCACGACATGACCCTTGGCATCGATGACCTCGGACGCATTGGCGACGAGGTCGGCAACCGCCTGCTCGTCGCTCGAGGGCACGACCTGGGTGATCTTCCCGCCATTGATGGCCACGGCTGCCGCGAGAAGGTCTCCGGCCTCGTAGTTGGGAACGAGGCCGGAGACGATGACCGTGTCGTTGGTCGTCAAGCCCTACACCAGCTTGGCGTCGTGCAGGCGCACGCGGCCGTCCTTGGACAGCTTCATGCCCTCAACGTTCTTCTTGCCCGCGATGACGTACTTGTCGGCGAACAGCGAAATGCCCTTGAACAGGGTGGCCATGTACTCCTGGAACTCGGCGTAGACCTTGGTGCGCTCGGCATCGTCAGAGGTCTGACGGCCCTTCTCCAGGAGCTCGGTGACCTTCTTGTCCTCCCAGGGATAGCCCGAGGCGGGGGTGAAGACGCTGTAGAGGATGTCGGGGTCGAGCCAGACGTAGTTGCGGCAGGCGGCGGAGAAGTCGCCGTCCTTGACCTTGGTCTTGATGTAGGAGGAATCCTGCTCGGTGATCTTGGCGTCGAAGCCGACGGCCTGGAGCTGCTTCTGGAGGACGGGGCCGGCATCCTTGAGCGTCGGACGGTTGCCCGAGACGAGCAGCTCGACGGAGAGCTTGGCGCCACCCTTCGTCATGACGCCGTCGGAGTTGGCCTTCCAGCCCGCACCCTCGAGGAGGGACTTGGCCTTGTCGGGGTCGTGGCCGAGCTTCTTGGCGAGCGAGGCCTCCTCGTCGGCGGAGTAGCAGGGCTGCGCCTCGGAGATGAAGCCGTAGAGGGGCGTCACCCTGTCGTCGAGGGCCTTGGCGATCTCGTCGCGGTCGATGGCGAGGGCAAATGCCTCGCGGACCTTCGGGTCGGTCAGGACTCCCTCGTCGGTGTTGAGGTAGATGTAGCTGGCGCCGGACTGGGCGTACTCGTACAGCTTGATGTCGTCGTTGGCCTCGAGCTCGGAGACGCTGGAGGCGGGGACGTCGAAGACGATGTCGGCGTTGCCGGACTCGACCTCGCTCACGCGGGTGAAGTCATCGGGGATGAAGCGCACGACGATGGTGTCGAACGCCCAGGGGCCCTTGTTCTCGACGAAGGGGTTGTTGGTGACGTAGTTCTCGTTCTTCTTGAGCGTGACCTGAGAACCCTGCTCCCAGCTGTCGATTACGTAGGGGCCGTTGGCGACGGGCTCGCGGTTGAACTCGTCCTTCTCCATCTCGTCGGCGACCTTGGTGTCGACGGCGGCGCTGAAGGTGGTGGACAGCGGCGTCATGAGGTAGGGAGCGGCCTGCTTGAGGTGCATGACCAGCGTCTGGTCGTCGACGACCTCGAAGCTCTCGACGTCGTCGTAGTCGCTGCCGAACTCGGAGACCTTGATGTAGCGGTCGAAGGAGGCCTTGTAGGCGTTGGCGTCAAGCGTGTCGCCGTTGGAGAACTTGGCGTCCTTGGGAAGTGTGATGGTGTAGGTCTTGCCGTCGTCGGAGATCTCGAACTTCTCGGCGAAGCAGGGCTCGACCTTGGAGAGGTCGTCGCTGTAGGCAAGGAGCGGCTCGTAGAGGAGCCAGTGGACGTAGTTGTCCCAACCGATCTGCTGGATGTCGAGGCCCTCGGGCTCGTCGGAGATACCGATGGTGAGGGTCCCGGCAGAAGAGCCGGCGCCGTCGGAGCCACAGCCAGTGAGGGCGGCGGCGCCACCGAGGGCGGCGAGGGTCTGGAGGAACTGGCGACGAGAAACTGTAGGCTGTTTCAACACGTTCGACTCCTTACTGCGAATCGCGTCGCAAGGCGGCGCGCGGATGACAATATTCGGCATTATAGGAAGAACCTTGCAGGAATCAATCAGGAATGACCTTTGATTCCGTCTAAGTATGCAAATACAAGGCCTAAGAAGCGTTTTGCATACATGTAAAGTCCCCTCCGGTCTTAACCGGAGGGGACTGTTTTAATCCAATCTTGCGCCCGTGTCGTATTGGCTGCAGGCGCGCGAGATGACCGAGCCCGCGGCGGACATGCCCTTAGGCGGTCTTGGCGTCGTGCAGGCTCATGCGGCCGTCCTTGGAGACGCGGACGTTCTCGACGGTCTTCTTGCCGGCGATGACGTACTTGTCGGCGAACAGGGGAAGAGCCTTGAACAGGGTGACCATACGCTCCTGGAAGTTGACGTAGACCTTGGCGCGCTCGGTGTCGTCGGGGGTCTGACGGCCCTTCTCGAGGAGCTCGGTGACCTGCTTGTCCTCCCACGAATAGCCAGAGGCGGGGGTAAAGCTGCTGTAGAGGATGTCGGGATCGAGCCAGACGTAGCTGCGGCAGGCCGCGGCGTAGTCGTCGTCCTTCACCTTACTCTTGATATAAGAAGCATCCTGCTCGGTGATCTTGGCGTCGAAGCCGACAGCCTTGAGCTGCTTCTGGATGACGGGGGCGGCGTTCTTGATGGACGTGCGGTCGCCGGGGACGAGAAGCTCGAAGGAGAGCTTGGTTCCGTTCTTCTCCATAACGCCGTCGGAGTTGGCCTTCCAGCCCGCACCCTCGAGAAGCGACTTGGACTTGTCGGGGTCATAGGCGAGCTTCTTGGCGAGTGCGGCCTCCTCGTCGGCGGAGTAGCAGGCCTGGGCCTCGGAGATGAAGCCGTAGACAGGCGTGACCATGTCGTCGAGCGCCTTGACGACCTCGTCGCGGTCGATGGCATATGCCAGGGCCTCGCGGACCTTCGCGTCGGCCAGGACGCCGGAGTCGGTGTTGAGGTGGAGGTAGCTGACGCCGGACTGCGCGTAGTCATACAGCTCGATGTCGTCGTTGGACTTGAGCTCGGAGACGCTGGAGGCGGGGACGTCGAAGACGATGTCGACGTTTCCGGACTCGACCTCGCTCACGCGCGTGAACTCGTCGGGGATGAAGCGAATGACGATGGTGTCGAACGCCCAGGGGCCCTTGTTCTCGACGAAGGGGTTGCTGGTGGCGAAGTTCTCGTTCCTCTTGAAGGTGACCTGCGAGCCCTGCTCCCAGCTGTCGACGACGTAGGGGCCGTTGGCGACGGGCTCGCGGTTGAACGCGTCCTTCTCCATATCGTCGGCGACCTTGGTGTCGACGGGGGCGCTGTAGGTGGTGGACAGCGGGGTCATGAGGTAGGGAGCGGCCTGCTTGAGGTGCATGACCAGCGTCTGGTCGTCGACGACCTCGAAGCTCTCGACGTCGTCGTAGTCGGTGCCGTACTCGGAGATCTTGATGTAGCGGTCGAGCGAGGCCTTGTAGGCATTTGCGTCGAGCGTGTCGCCGTTGGAGAACTTGGCGTCCTTGGGAAGCGTGATGGTGTAGGTCTTGCCGTCGTCGGAGACCTCGAACTTCTCGGCGGCGCAGGGCTTGACCTCAGTGAGGTCATCGCTGTAGACGACGATGGGATCGTAAAGGAGCCAGTGTACGTAGTTTTCCCAACCAATCTGCTGGATGTCGAGGCCCTCGGGCTCGTCGGCGATGCCGATGGTGAGGGTCCCGGCGGACGAGCCGCCGCCCGCAGCGTCGGAGCCACAACCGGTGAGGGCCGCGGCGCCACCGAGCGCGGTGAGGATCTGCAGGAACTGACGACGGGAGACTGCGGGTTGCTTCAACACGTTTTGCTCCTTGCTCACAGAGTGCGTCCAGACGCGGCGCATGACCAATTGATGTGGGCATTATAGGCTGAGCAATTATGCAGTCAATTAGAGAATCTCAATAAGTTTCTTATTTGTATTCATAATTGCGTTAACAGTGTGTTTCGCGATACAAAAGCAACCCCCTTTGGCATAACCAGAGGGGGTTGCGTTCAGTCCAATCTTGCGACGGCGCGTATGGACTAGCCGCGGCGCTCGGCAATCTCGGCGGTGACGTCGGCGATGAAGTCGGCAATCTCGGCGGTGTGGGTCTCGTTGGAGCGGTCACGGACGGAGATGTTGCCGGCCTCGACCTCCTTCTCGCCGATGATCAGCATGTAGGGCACGCGGTCGATGGAGCGGGCCTCGCGAATCTTGTAGCCGATCTTCTCGTCACGGTCGTCGCAGACGACACGGATGCCGGCGGCCTCGAGCTGGTCGGTGACCTGGTGCGCGTAGTCACGGCTCTTCTCGGAGACGGGAAGGACCTTGACCTGCACGGGGGCGAGCCAGGTCGGGAACTTGCCGGCGTAGTGCTCGATCAGGATGCCGATGAAGCGCTCGATGGAGCCGAAGCAGACGCGGTGAAGCATGATGGGGCGCTTCTTGGAGCCGTCGGCGTCGGTGTACTCGAGGTCGAAGTTGATCGGCATCTGGAAGTCGAGCTGGACCGTGCCGCACTGCCAGGTGCGGCCGAGCGAGTCCTCCAGGTGGAAGTCGATCTTGGGGCCGTAGAAGGCGCCATCGCCCTCGTTGACCTCGTAGTCCATGTGGAGCTGGTCGAGGGCGGTCTTGAGGCCGGCCTCGGCGCGCGCCCAATCCTCGTCGGAGCCCATGGAGTCGTCCGGACGGGTGGAAAGCTCGACATGGTACTTGAAGCCGAACTTCTGGTAGACGGAGTCGATGAGGTTGACGACGCCGACGATCTCGTCGGTCAGCTGGTCGGGACGGACGAACAGGTGCGCGTCATCCTGGTTGAAGCAGCGAACGCGGAACAGGCCGTGGAGGGCGCCACGCAGCTCGTGACGGTGGACCAGGCCAATCTCGCCGGCACGGATGGGCAGCTCACGGTAGGAGTGCGGCTTGGCGGCGTAGACCAGCACGCCACCGGGGCAGTTCATCGGCTTGATGCAGTACTCCTCGTCGTCGATCGTCGTGGAGTACATGTTGTCCTTGTAGTGGTCCCAGTGGCCGGAGGTCTTCCAGAGCTGCTTGTTCATGATGAGCGGCGTGGAGATCTCGACGTAACCGGCCTTGTGGTGGATCTCGCGCCAGTAGTCGAGCAGGGTGTTCTTGAGGACCATGCCATTGGGCAGGAAGAACGGGAAGCCGGGGGCCTCGTCGCGCATCATGAACAGGTCCATCTCGGCGCCGATCCTGCGGTGATCGCGCTTCTTGGCCTCCTCGATCATGCGCAGGTGCTCGTCGAGCTCGTCCTTGGTGGCGAAAGCCGTGCCGTTGATGCGGGTGAGCATCTTGTTGTTCTTGTCGTTCTTCCAGTAGGCACCGGAGACGCCGGTGATCTTGAAGGCCTTGAGGGCCTTGGTGTAGCAGATGTGGGGGCCGACGCACATGTCGATGTAGTCGCCCTGCTGGTAGAAGGTGATGCGGGCATCCTCGGGGAGGTCGCCGATGTGCTCGACCTTGTACTTCTCGCCACGCTCCTCCATGAGCTTGACGGCCTCGGCGCGCGGGAGCTCGAAGACGGAGAACTTGAGGTTCTCCTTAACGATCTTCTTCATCTCGGCCTCGATCGTGGGGAAGTCGTTCTCCGAGATCTTCTGGCCCTCGGGCAGGTCGACGTCGTAGTAGAAGCCGTTGTCGGTGGCGGGGCCGTAGGCGAAGTCGGCGTCGGGGTACAGGCGCTTGATGGCCTGGGCCATGATGTGGGCGGCGGAGTGGCGGACGACGTGGGTGACCTCGTCGGCGGGACATTCGATGACCTGACCGTCGTTCTGCAGGATCTTCATTGTTGGGCCTTTCTTCTTGTTGTCGCCGGCATCCGTGGGCGCGGGCAGCGCGTCATCGGTTGCCGTGGGCATGCTTACGGGATTTGGTGGAGGCGCTTGCCGAAATGATTCGCGTCCGCGCAGGTGCGGGCGTGCGACAAACGCCTAGATAGTCTGAGTTCGAGTCTCGCTGGTGGTCGTGCGCCCGGTGATGGCGGGCATGGCGGTTGCGACGTTTTGTGCGTGCGCGACAAACATTGACCTGACCTTTCGAAAAACGACACTGCAGATAGGTTTACCACAAAGCGGGGGCGTAGGCCCGGCGAGAGGCAATCAGCGCAGTGTCGACACGTTGCGGACGTACGGCATGCTAAGCTGTCGGCATGCCGATTCTTGTGTGCGGGATATCGGCGTTCGAGTTCTGGCGCTCACGCCGAAGCAGGGATTCGCCAGGTATCCCCGGCACGCCGGTCCCCCACCTAACACAGTTTGGCAAGCCCACGCGAGAAGAGGTCCTTGAGGCAAGGCGTGTTCTTGGCCTGGCGGAGGATGACAAGCTGCACTTGCTTGTGGGAAGTCGCTCTGCCAGACGGAACTTCTCGGCATGCCAATGCCATGTGATGTCCTCCCCAGGCTGGCTCCCCGACCATTCGCTCGTGCGGGTGACAAGAGACGTCTGGATCGAATCCCCCGAACTGCTATTTCTAGACGCAAGCAGATCGATGGGACAAATCGAACTGATTAGGCTTGGTATGGAGCTGTGCTCGCGGTACTGCGTTGACAGGGACGAGCTGCTTGTCTCAATGAATTCCGAACCACCTACGAGCAAGTCAAAACTAACCGAATACCTCGGCACCATCGATACCTCCTACGGAATCGATAAGGCAAGGACAGCCGTCGGAAAGCTCATGGACGGATCTGCAAGCCCCCGGGAAACGGCCGTCGCACTAATGCTGTCCCTCCCAACCAGAATGGGTGGATTCGAACTGCCCAAACCCAAACTAAACAAGAGCCATCCCCTCTCCGCCGTGGGAAAAAGGCTCGTAGGGGTCTCCTCACTGCGCCCCGACATGCTCTGGGAGAAGGAGGGCGTCGCGATTGAGTACGACAGCGATGTTTTCCACACCTCGACAGAGAGCCTTCGGAGGGATAACGCGAGGCGAAAGGCACTGGAGGCCAGCGGGCTGAACGTTCTCACGCTTAGGAGCAGGGACTTCGGCGACTTCAAGACGCTATTCGATAACGTGTGCGTGTTGCGTCAGCGACTTGGAATGAGAAACCGACGTTCAAACCCCAAAGTCCAAACAAGGCGACTTCGGCTCTTCCTGGACTTGCGCGAGCCACAAGACTGGGAGAAGGCCTTTTCGCGCTCGCGCGACTAGCGACACCATCATTCATGGGATTCCGCTCGCCAACAATCTGGATAGGATGCGCCGTGATATCGGCGTCTGCCACGCTTACAGAAGCTCCACGCCAAGATATCGGCGGCTGCCACACACGGCAGCGAACAGAGCGCCAAGATAGCCGAGTCTGCCACGCAATGGACAGGTTACCGAGCAATCTGGACACACTGGCTAAAAACGCGCACGACATCTACCTGGGGATTTGCAAGCTGCATCCGAGAAATGCTTTCGCATCTAGATGCCAACACGTGGCAGACTCCGATTTCTTGGCTCATGCACTAGCAAAAGGGTGGCAGACGCCGATTATTTGGCGCAGGCGCCTCAACCAACGTGGCAGAAGCCGTCTTCCCGGCACAAAAGCATCCGCGGAATGAAAACCCCGCCACTTTGGGCGGGGCTGACAACTCGTCATGTTTCGCGGAGCCGCAAGAACGTGGGCAGCAAGGCCGCGTCGCAAGGACCTACTGGATGCGGGTGCGGCAGTAGGGGCAGACCTTCCAGTCGGCGTTGAGCGGACGGTGGCAGGTCGGGCAGACGTTGCGGACCTGGGTGTTGCAGATCGGGCAGACGATGAAGTCGCGGTCGATCGGGGTGCCGCACTTGGGGCAGATGCCGTAGTGGGACAGCTGGTGCTCGCGAAGGGCGATGTCGAGGTCCTGCTCCTCGCGGTCGACGAGGTAGGAGCTCGGACGCAGGACGACGTAGGCAAGAAGGCCCACGATGGGGATGACCGAGATGACGGCCCACAGCCACCAGGGCTCGGCACCACGGCGCTGGGCGTCACGGATGACGTACACGATGGAAAGGACATACAGCATCACGACGCAGGCAAGCAGCAGGTACAGGACCATGCGAACCTCGGGCGTGATGAGCTGGTTGATAAGATCGGACATCCTTGGGCCCTTCCCCTCGGAAGACTGTTACAGGTTGCGTTGGCCTTGGGACGCCGGCGACGGGAGCGGAAGCATCAGGCCTAAACAGCAATACTAGCAAAGCCTAGCGCATCAAAAGCCGTGTTGGCTCGCAGCGCTCGCTTGCAAGGCCCAAGCGCGGTTTTTCTCCACACGCGCAGAATCAACACGCGCAGGGAAGGCTACCTGCTCGGGCCACGCATGATGCCGCAGACCTCACCCGCCAGCGTGATCGAGCCACATGCGACGAACGACTCCCCCGCCAGGCCGGAGACGGCATCCGCCACGGAGGGAAACACGTGGTGCGGCGGTCGGTCGCACGCGGCAAACATGTGGCCAAGCTCCTCGGCGGAAATCGCCCGCGGCGAGGACGTCTGGGTGACCGACACGCTCGGGAAGCACTGTGCCAGGCGCCCGACGATCCCCTCGACGTCCTTATCGGCAAGGACGGCGCACAGGAGCTGGGGGCGGGCCATGATGTCGGGCTCGGCGGCACGGACGGCGCTGAGGAACGCGTCGACCGACTGGGGGTTGTGACAGGCGTCGACAAGTACCAAAGGGTCGCCGCTCAGGACGTCGAAGCGACCCGGGGTCGGGCACACGACCAGCGAGTCCATCAGGCGCTGGGGGTCCAGGGCACGGTCCAGGTAGGCCTCGGCGACGCAGATCGCGCAGGCGATGTTGGCGGCCTGATAAGCGGGCTTGAGCGCACCCACCCCGTCGTAGGTCGCGCGCCGCGTGGTCACGTCCATGATCAGGGTGTCGCCGACGCGGGAGGGCCGGTGCGTGATGCGGTAGCTTGCCCGAGGAAGGTCGTCATGGACGCGAGGGGTGCCGGGGTGCATCTCGCCGGGGGCGTCGGCCGCGTCGAGCGGGCGAAGCAGCGTCGGGACGACCCCCTGCTCGCGACAGCGGTCGAGAAGGACGTCCTCCATGGTGTCGGGGGTGGCAGTGCCAACGCCCAGGACGCATGCCTGGCCGGGCTTGATCACGCCGCCCTTCTCGGCAGCGATGGCCTCGAGCGTGTCGCCCAGGATGCGCGTGTGGTCCAGGCCGATGCCAGTGACGCAGGTCACGCGGGGATGCGTGGCGGTCGTGGCGTCCCAACGGCCGCCCAGGCCGACCTCGAGCACGGCGACGTCGACGTGGGCCTCGGCGAAAACGCAGCAGGCCGCGACGGTCAGAAGGTCGAACTCGGTCACGTGGTAGGGGGTCTGACCCGCGTCGATGCGGCGGGCGTTGACGCGACGGCCCGCCTCGGCGGCGAGAGAGACCCCGCGGGCGAAGGCGTCGTGGGGCACCGGGCGGCCGCCGACCTCCATGCGCTCGCGCATCTCGACGAGCTCGGGCGAGGTGTACAGCGCGCAGCGCAGGCCCTCGCCCGACAGGATCGACGCGGTGTAGCGACAGGTCGAGGTCTTGCCGTTGGTGCCCGCGACCTGCACGACGTCGAACGCGGAGTCGGGGCGGCCCAGCTCGTCGAGCATGTCGACGACGGTCTCCAACAAAGGGTCGGTCACCTTGCCGAAGAAGCCACGGTCGTGAGCGACCGAACAGGCCTCGTCATACGTCATGTCGGGTGCCGAGAAGGGCGCCTGCCAGCGGCCCTTCTCGGTGGGGGCGGCGGGGGCGACGGCCGCGGCGACGGTGGTGCGAACGTCGGTCGCGGCGGAGGTCGAACGGATGTCGTTGGTCATCGCGTGCGTCACTCCCCCACGCCCAGCAGGCGCAGCGCCTCGCCGCGCGTCGTGGCGTTGTCCTTGAAGCAGCCGCGGACGGCCGAGGTCACGGTCTTGGCGCCGGCCGCGCGGATGCCGCGCATGGTCATGCAGGTGTGCTCGGCCTCCATCACCACGAGGACGCCCAGCGGGTCGAGCTGGCGCACCATGGCGTCGGCGACCTGGGCGGTCAGGCGCTCCTGCACCTGGAGCCTGTGGCCGAAGCCCGAGACGCAGCGCGCGATCTTGGACAGGCCGGTGATGCGGCCGTCGCGCGGGATGTAGGCCACGTGGGCCTTGCCGACGAAGGGCAGCAGGTGGTGCTCGCACAGCGACGAGAACGGGATGTCGCGCACGATGACCATCTCCTGGTTGTGGCCCTCGTGGAACTGGCGCAGCAGCGGCTCGGCGGGGTCGGCCCACTGGCCGGAGAGAATCTCGGCGGCGGCACGGGCCACGCGCTCGGGCGTGCCCCGAAGGCCCTCGCGGTCGGGGTCCTCGCCCACCGCGAGGAGGAACTCGCGGATGGCCGCCTCGGCACGGGGCTTGTCCATGGGGCGGAAGCCCATCTCGTTGGTTTCGTTCGTCACGTTTGCCTCGCTCTTCTCGTCCGGAGGTCTTCTTGTCCAGCGGTTATTCGCTCATTCTCTCGCATGCCTCGACGACGTGCTTGGCAAGCACCGCCGTCGTAACGGAACCCACGCCCGCTGGCACGGGGGTGATCGCGTCCACGATGGGCTCGACCTCGTCGAAGGCGACGTCGCCCACCAGGCGCTGGCTCGCCTCGTCCCAGTTGATGCCCACATCGACCACCACCTGGCCGGGGCGCACGCACCCGGCCGTGACCGTGCCGGCATGCCCGGCGGCGGCGACGACGATGTCGGCGCGGGAGAGCTCGGCGGCCAGGTCGCGCGTGCGGGTGTGGCAGGTGGTCACGGTCGCGTTGCGCGCTATAAGCAGCTGCGCCACCGGACGGCCGATGACCAGCGAGCGGCCCACGACCGCGACACGGGCGCCCTCGAGCTCGACGCCGTAGTGGTCCAGCAGCTCGACCACCGCCGCTGCGGTGCAGGGCGAAAATCCCGTGTCGTCGCCGGCGAACACGCCCGCCAGGGACGCCCGGCAGATGCCGTCGACGTCCTTCGCGGGGTCAAGGAGCTCGCAGGCGGCGCGCTCGTCGAGCGTGCGCGGAAGCGGGCGGAACATCAGGCAGCCGTGGATCGTGTCGTCGGCGTTGACCTGGCGGATGGCATCCTCCAGCTGGCCCTGCGTGCAGTCGGCGGGAAGCTCGAACTTGCGCACGGCAATGCCGACCTTCTGGGCGCGGTTGCAGGCGCCGCGCTCGTAGGAGAGGTCGTCGGGACGCTCGCCCACGCGAACGATCGCCAGGCAGGGGGTCACGCCACGCTCGGACAGCGCCGTCGCGCGCGCGGCCATACGCTCGGTCAACGCCGCCGCGACGGGGGCGCCCTTGAGGATTCGTGCCATCTAGCTCTCCTTTCGCAGGTTGCCGACGAAGCTGTCGAGAAGTGCCTCGGCTCGCGGCACCCACTCGCCCAGAAGGGCGTCGCAACGCTCGTCCAGGCCGCGGGCGATCAGGGGGTCGTCGATCGACGCGGTGTTCACGTAGACGCTGACACTCGCCGCGCGCATCGCCGCCACGGCCATGGCGGCGCCGCAGGCGACGTCGGACTGCAGGATGCGGGAACCCTTCTGGCCCAGGACCTCGAGGGCCTCGACAGCGCGGGCGCACGCCTCGATGATGGCCAGGGGCGGGCGGACCGCCTCGGGAAGCGCCGCCTGGATCGCCGCGACGCGCCCGGCGGCGTCGCGGGGCAGCGCGTAGGCCGCCGAGACGAGCGCGTAGGCGCGGGCGTCGTCGTCCACCAGGGACAGGAGGTCGCCGCGGGCGGCGTCGGCCTGCGCCATGGCCGCGAGGACGTCGGCCTCGACGGCGGCATAGCGGGGCTTGCCGACGGTGAAGTTGCCGACCATCGAGCACAGGGCCGCCGCGAGGGCGCCCACGTATGCCGCGGCACCGCCACCGCCTGGGACGGGCTTGCGAGAGGCAAGCTCGGAGGCGAACGAGGCGCAGCTCAGGGCCGTGAGGCTGGTCGACGGGACGAGGGTGGAGCCGTCCGTCGCCGCGGGAGCGGCGGCGCCTGCGGGCGTCGTGTCGTTGTTCTGGGGCATCGGGTCCTCCCCCCTAAGGTTGCCTTCTTGAAACGCATTCGATTATACGGGGCATTGTCGCAGCTACCGCAATCGCCACGATGGCGAAACAACCCATACACAACCCGTTAGCCGCGCGCTACGGGCGCAGCGCGCGGACATTGGTCAGCACCAGGTCGCAGGCCTGGTCGTGCGCATCGAGCACGCCGGCGGCGGCCAGGTCACTTGCCGCGAGCACTTCTCGGCAGAGGCCTGCCGCGACGCCGGCGAACCCGGCAAGGAACGTGTCGTAGAAGCCGCCGCCGTAGCCCAGGCGAAATCCCCGCCGGTCGAAGGCCAGCCCCGGCACGATCGCCAGCTGGTCGCGCGCGCTGCCGCGCGGGCCGCATGCGGGCTCGACCTTGCGCGCGGGGTCGCGCGCCGGCTCCAACACGCCATGTTCGCCACGCACGAGCCCCTCGAGCGAGTCGACGGCGAACCACTCCATCAGGCGCGTGCCCTCGACGCAGCGCGGCAGCGCGAGCGTGCGTCCCTGCGCCAGGGCGCGACCGACGATCTCGTGCGTGTCGACCTCGCTGCCAAAGGAGAGGTAGCACAGCACCGTGCGCGCGGCGAGCCACTCCGGCGTGTCGAACAGGCGCCGTGCGATGGCGGCATCGACGTCGGTGCGCTCCCGTGCGGGCATGTCCGCACGTCGACGGCGCAACTCGCGGCGCAGGTCGCGCTTTGCGGCCTCGACGTTCTCCCTGGCAGGCATCGTTTCCTCCCCGCGAATCGCAGGCGCGGCCGCGCATTCGTCCGCACGCGCATTACAATCTTTGCTCGTCTGACGGCGATCGCCAGGCAAAGTTATCCCGACGGCACCCGGTTATCCCGACGTCACCCGTCGACCCGAACTTACCACCTTCGAGAGGTCCCATCTCCCCATGGACACGGCTCCGACACACGACGGTCAAACGCGCGACGAGCGCCTGCTGCGCGACTCCCCCAGCCGCGCGATCGTGGGGCTTGCCGTGCCGATGGCTCTGGCCAGCCTGTTGGAGCAGCTGTACAACATGGTCGACTCCATCGTAGCCGGCAACTGGCTGGGCGAGACGGGCGTGGCCGCGGTCGGCGCCTCGTTCGCCCTGTGCAACGTGCTCGTGTACGCGGCGATCGGCTGCGGCGTGGGCTCGTCGGTGCTGGCGGCGCGTCGCTACGGGGAGGGCGACATGGTCGGCTGCAGGCGCGTGGCCTGGACCTCCGTCACGTTGTTCGGCCTGGTCGGGACCGTGGTCGCCATATGCGGCCTGCCCTGCGCCGACTGGGTGCTTGCCGCGCTGGACACGCCGCGTCAGGTGCTGGACGACTCGGTCGCCTACATGGCCGTCTACTTCGTGGGCCTACCCGCGCTGTTCGTCCTCAACGTGGTCGCCGCGATGTTCAACGCCGTGGGCGACTCACGCACCCCGCTCGCGCTTCTCGGCGTCTCGGCCGCGATCAACGTGGCCGGGGACGTGGCCGCCGTCACGTGTTGGAGCCTGGGGGTGGCAGGCATCGCCATCTCGACCGTTGCCGCCGAGTACGTGGTCGCGGTTGCCGGCTGCCTGCTTCTGGCCCGCCGCCTGCGCGGCCGGCCTGCCGAGAAGGACCGCGAGCCCGAGACCCCAGTCGGCGCGTTCGCGCCACGACCCGTCCGACAGCGCCTGTCGGACGCGATAGACGCCACACTCGTCTCCCCCATCGTCAGGCTTGCCGTGCCGTCGGTGCTGCAACAGTCCACCATCGCCATCGGGCTGATGCTCGTGCAGTCGGTCGTCAACTCGTTCGGGGCGGCGAGCCTGGCGGGCTTCTCGGCAGCGATGCGCGTCGAGAACGTGGCGACCGTCCCCACGATCGCGTTGGGCAACGCGCTGTCGGCGTTCGCGTCGCAAAACGTCGGTGCGGGTCGTCGCGACCGCGCGGAAGACGGCTACCGGGCGTGCATGCGTATGGTCGCCGTGACCTCCGTCACGATCCTCGCCGTCTACCAGCTGTTCTGCACGCAGACGGTCGGCGCGTTCCTGGGACAGGACGCCTCCGCCACCGCCACGGCCGTCGGTGTCGACTACATGCGCTTCGTCGGGTGGTTCTACGCGCTGATCGGCCTTAAGAACGTGGCCGACGGCATGCTGCGGGGCCTGGGCGACACCAAGGTCTTCACCTGGGCAAACATCGTCAATCTCGGCCTACGCGTGGGACTCGCGCACCTTCTGGCCCCCGCCTTCGGCGTCGCGGTCACCTGGTGGGTCGTGCCGGTGGGCTGGGCGACCAACTTTACGATCTCCCACGCGGGCGTCGTCGCCTGGCGCCGCGGGCACCTCGCAACCGCGGCGGCCCCCGACGAGCGCCCTCTGCTATAAACAATCCAACACGGCTGGCGAGAAGCACGCACCACTCGCAACCCGATCGCGACGCCACACGCCCGCCGACACCCGACCAAAGCGAAGGCACCCCTCCATGACAAACCTGACGAACCCAAACGAACCGCAGCTCAGCGGCATCACAGACGCGACCGACCCCGCGGCCGCAGACGCCCGCCCCGCGCCCGGTGCCCCCGACGCCCCCGAAGAGCCCGAGACGGCGACCGACCGCCTGCGCCTGATCCTGGGCGACGCCGGCCTGGCGCGCGTTGCCGGTGCCCGCGTCATGGTCGTGGGCCTGGGCGGCGTCGGCTCCTCCTGCTGCGAGGCGCTCGCCCGCGGAGGCATCGGCCACCTGGTGCTTCTGGACAGGGACGTCGTCGCGCCGTCCAACATCAACCGTCAGGCCATCGCCTTCCATTCCACCGTTGGACGCGTAAAGGCCGATGTCATGCGCGACATGGTGCTCGACATCAACCCGGACGCCGACGTCTGCGCACGCCAGATGTTCCTGCCGAAGGACGGCCTTGCCGAGGCCCTGGACCAGCTGCCGCGGCCCGACTACGTGGTCGACGCGATCGACACCGTGGCCCAGAAGCTGCGCCTGGCCGAGTGGTGCCGCGACCGCGAGATCCCCGAGATCAGCGCCATGGGCGGCGGCAACAAGCTCGACCCGTGCCGCCTGCGCTTTGCCCGCATCGAGGACACCGTCAACTGCCCCCTCGCACGCATCATGCGCAAGGAATGCCGTCGCCGCGGCATACGTGACCTGCGCGTCATTTACTCCGACGAGCTCCCGGTCCGCATGCGTCCCATCTCCGACGAACAATGGCAGGAGTCCGGCTCGCTGCTCGGCACCATGAGCTACTTCCCGCCCATCATGGGCCAGATGATCGCCAGCCGCGTCATCCGCGACATCCTCGGCTTCGACTAGGCACCCCGCCGGCATCCCCGTCCAAACTCGGATTCACGCCCCCGCCTGAGAAGGACCGCGAGGCAGCGACCCCGCCGCGAGGCAGCGACCCCGCCACGAGGCGCGTCCCAAACCAAATACGCCCCCCAACGAAGAAGGTCCCGCCGGCGCTTACGCGCTGGCGGGACCTAAAATGCGTAGTTTGTCGACCCGGGCAGCACCTCGCCCTGCGGGGCATCCCCGTGGGCGAGATTCCGCACGAGCCCGACGCGACTCAACGTCGCGTCGGCGCGAGCAGGACCGACCGAGCCCATGGGGATGCCCCGCAGGCCCCGGTGACCCTACTCGAAGTCGGCGATCTGCGCCTTGAGCACGCCGATCGTGGTCTCGAGCTCGGCGGCCTGGGCACGCTTCTTCTCGATGACGGCGGGCGCTGCCTTGGCGACGAAGCCCTCGTTGGCAAGGGTGCGGCTGACCTTCTCGAAGTCCTTCTCGGCAGCGGCGAGCTCCTTCTTCAGGCGCGCGGCCTCGCCGGCCAGGTCGACCAGGCCACCCACAACGACGAAGACCTCGAGGCCGGAGTCGGCAACGGTGACGGAATCGGCGGGCTTGTCCTGGCCCTCGGCAATCGCGAGCTCGGCCACGCGGCCCACGCGACGGATGAAGTCGGACTGGGCGGACAGCACGCGGGCGTCGTCGGCGGAGCAGCGCACGGCGCAGTCGAGCTCGGCCTTGGGCGACAGGCGGTAGCGGGCGCGGGTCGAGCGCACGGCGGAGACGACGCGCTTGGCCAGCTCGAAGTCGTGCTCGGCGGTCTCGTTGACGAACTCGGCGTAGCGCTCGGGCTCGGGCCAGGCAGCCGTCATCAGGAACTCGGCGTCGTGCGCGTCCAGGCCGCTGGCGGGCATGGCGTCCCAGATGGTCTCGGTGACGAAGGGCATGACGGGGTGCATCAGGCGCAGCGCGGTGTCCAGGACGAAGACCAGGTTGCGCTGGACCTGCAGGCGCTCGTCGCCCTCGCCGTCCAGCAGGCGACCCTTGCACAGCTCGATGTACCAGTCGCAGACCTCGTTCCAGAAGAACGACTGGACCTCGCGGGCGTAGTCGCCGAACTCGTAGCCCTCCAGCTGGCGGGTGGCGTCGGCCACGGTGCGGGCAAGGCGGCTCAGCATCCAGGCGTCCTCGGGCGTCTCGGCCTTGGCAGGGCCCGGCTCGTAGCCGTCCAGGTTCATCTGGACGAAGCGGCTCGCGTTCCAGATTTTGGTGACGAAGGCACGTGCCTGCTCGGTGCGCGGGCTGTCGATGAGCTCCTTCGTCTTCTTGTCGATGTTGGCGTCGAACTTGACGTCCTGGTTGTTGGTGATCAGCGTCAGCAGGTTAAAGCGCATGGCGTCCGCGCCGTACTTCTCCATAAGCGCCATGGGGTCGACGCCGTTGCCCTTGGACTTGGACATGCGGCTGCCGTCCTTGGCCAGGATGGTGGCGTAGATGTAGACGTCGTGGAACGGGATCTCGTCGGTGCAGTACAGCGAACTCATGATCATGCGGGCGACCCACAGCGCGATGATGTCGCGGGCCGTGACCAGGACCTTGGTCGGGTGGTGCTCGGCGAGCTCGGAGGTGTCGTCGGGCCAGCCCTGCGTGGCGAAGGTCCACAGCTGCGAGGAGAACCAGGTGTCCAGGACGTCCTCGTCCTGGTGGATGTGGTGGCCGCCGCACTTGGGGCACACGTCGGTGTCCTCCATGAGGGCGTCCTCCCAGCCGCAGTCCTCACAGTAGAAGACGGGGATGCGGTGACCCCACCACAGCTGGCGCGAGATGCACCAGTCCTTCAGGTTGTCCATCCAGGTGAGGTAGGTGTCGGTCCAGCGGGCGGGGTGGAACTTGATCTCGCCGTCGCGCACGACCTGGGTGGCACGCTCCTTCAGCTTGTCGACGGCGACGAACCACTGCTCGGACAGCCAGGGCTCCAGGGCGGAGTCGCAGCGGTAGCAGTGCATGACGGAGTGGTCGAGCTCCTCGATGTGGTCGAGAAGGCCGTGCTCCTCGAACCACTTGACGACGGCCTCGCGGCACTCGTCGCGGTTCATGCCGGAGAACTCGCCGTAGCCGTCGACGACGACGGCGTGCTCGTCGAAGATGTTGATCTGCGGCAGGTCGTGGGTCTGGCCCATGGCGTAGTCGTTGGGGTCGTGCGCGGGCGTGACCTTGACGAAGCCGGTGCCGAAGTCGGCGTCGACGTGCCAGTCGCTGAAGATGGGGATCTCGCGGTTGACGATGGGCAGCATGACCTTGGCGCCCACGAGCTTGGCCTTCTCGGGGTCGGACGGGCTGACGGCGATGCCGGTGTCGCCCAGCATGGTCTCGGGGCGGGTGGTGGCCACGGTCACGTACTCGATGCCGTCGACGGGCTCGACCAGCGGGTAGCGCAGGTACCACAGGTGGCCCTTCTCGTCATGGTACTCGGCCTCGTCGTCCGAGATGGCGGTGCAGCAGTTGGGGCACCAGTTGACGATGCGCTTGCCGCGGTAGATCAGGCCGTCGTGGTACCAGTCGCAGAACAGCTTGCGGACGGCGCGGCTGAACTCGGGGCTCATCGTGAACTTCTCGTCGTCGAAGTCGACCGAGCAGCCCATGCGACGGATCTGGCTCAGGATGGTGCCGCCGTACTGGTGCGTCCAGTCCCAGCAGGCGTCCAGGAACTTCTCGCGCCCGATCTCCAGGCGGGAGACGCCCTCGCTCTTGAGCTTCTTGTCGACCTTGGTCTGCGTGGCGATGCCGGCGTGGTCGGTGCCCACGATCCAGCGGGTGGAGCGGCCACGCATGCGGTTGTAGCGGATGAAGGTGTCCTGGATGGAGTCGTCCATCGCGTGGCCCATGTGCAGGATGCCCGTGACGTTGGGCGGCGGGATGACTACGGTGCAGTCCCCTACGCCCTTGCTGCGCTTGTAGCAGCCGGCTTCGATCCAACGATCGATGAGCTCGGGCTCGGTGGCCTGGGGGTCGTAGCTCTTGGGCATCTCTTCCACGGTGAATCCGCCTTCTTACGTGTCCCTTTGGGACGGCCTGGCCCCGTCGGCATGACACCGTTTCCGGGGCAACGTACAACCATTGAGAATAACACGCCGAGAAGGGCGTGAGAGCAGCGTCATAGTGGGTACATTCGGTACGTGTTGTGCGTTGCCCGACGGGCACGCGAAACCCGATGGGCGCCCATGTGGCTCCCGGGAAGGCACTGCCGCATGTTCTCCGCACTCGCATCGCTTCTCGTCGTCTTCGTCATCCTCAGGCTGGTTGCCGCCGCGGTCAGCCGCTTCTTCGCGTGGCTGGGCAGCGGTCGCATGCTCGAGGAGGCCGTCGACGACCCGAACGAGCAGTACGCCCAGGCCATCCGCACCTACGTCGACCAGCTGAGGCGCTGGAAGCGCGAGCGCACCGGCATCGGCGCCGTGGCCAAGGGGCGCCCACGCCTCACGCGCGCGCAGCGCCACTACATCGTCGACACCACCGCTCGTGCGCGCGACGCCTATCTGGACTACCTGCGCCTGGGTTGGTACCAGGTCGTGATCATCTTCCTTCTGGCCAGCATGGCAGGCCTTGTTTTGGAGGAGGTCTGGATGTTCGCGACGGCAGGCCTCACGCAGAGCCGGCCGGGCCTGGTGTGGGGGCCCTTCTCGCCCCTGTACGGTTGCGGTGCCGTGCTGCTGACGCTGTTTTGCTGGGGCATGCGCAAGGCACGCGCCAACGACGGCGTGGTGTTCTTGGTGTCCGCCGCCGTGGGTGGCGGGCTGGAGCAGGTGACCGGATGGGCCATGGAGACGCTGTTCCACGCGAGCTCGTGGACCTACATCCACCTTCCCGACCACATCACGCAGTGGGTGGCATGGAGGTTCTTGTTCTTCTGGGGCGTGATCGGCCTGGTGTGGGCGCGATACGTCATGCCCGACCTGCTGTACCGCATCGGCGCCCCCACGTTCAAGCGGCAGGCCGTGTTCGTCCTGCTGCTCGCCGCCTACCTGGGGCTGGACATCTTCATGACCATGGCGTGCTTCACGCGCAAGACCCTGCGCGACGAGGGCGTCCCGGCCGCCACCCCCTTCCAGGAGTGGGTCGACGAGAACTACACCGACCAGTTCATCGCGGCGAGGTTCCAGAACCTGGTGATCGAGTCCCCCAACGGCAACTCGATCAACACGGGCGACCCCAAGCCTGCCACAACGGCTGGCACGACCGCGACCGCCACCCCACCCGCCACTGCCGAGAAGGACGCGTGATGGAGCTCCCAAACCCCACGGATCAGGCACGCCCCGCTTCTGCGGGTCAACACACGCTGTTCGACGCCCACGTGCACCCCGACCTCATGCCCAACGCGCGCGAGGTCGTGGACGAGTGCGTTCGCGAGGGCATGGCGCTTCTGGCCTGCACGGTAACGCCCGACGGCTGGCTACGCGCCCGCGACGAGGGCATGGGCTCATGGCCCGGCGTCTGGCTCGCGGCCGGCGCGCACCCCTGGTGGGTCGCCGACGGGCACGTGAGCAGTGATGACGTCGACATGCTGTGCCGCACGATCGCACACGACGAGGTCCGCCTGGTCGGCGAGGTCGGCCTGGACTTCTCGCCAAGGCACATGGGTGAGGGCGACGGCGCCAGGGCCAAACGAGACGCGCAGATCGATGCGTTCGCCCGAATCGCGAGGGCATGCGGGGACGCTGCCGAGGCCACCGGCGTGCCGCGCGTGCTGTCCATACACAGCGTGTCGGCTGCCACGCAGGCGTTGGACATACTGGAGGCCGAGGGGCTTCTGGGCGATGGCCCGCGCGCGTGCCGCTGCGTGTTCCACTGGTTCAGCGGCTCGTGCGACGAGCTGTGGCGCGCGATCAACGCGGATTGTTGGTTCTCGGTCGGCGTGCGCCTGCTTGGCACGCACAGGGGTCGCGAGTACTGCAGGCTGATGCCCGCCGACAAGATCCTTCTGGAAACCGACCTGCCCACGAGCTTCGACGAGCCCTGCCCCATCGATGCCGTCGCGACCTCGCTGCGAAACGCGGTGGCGGCAATCGCGCGAGCCTGCGACTCCACACCGGGCGGCGTCGCCAGGACGACGACCGCCAACGCGAACGCACTTCTTGCCTGATATTTCCCGCCCGCGGTCGTGCACAAATCGAAATGTTGCGGACGCCCCCGCAAAACGCGAGAACGTCCGCAAAAAGTTCGTTTGTGCGCGATTGTCTGCGCACGACAGCCCGTTGCGTCTGCCGCAGATCACGACCGCCGGTCACGACGGCCGCCAGAACGCGAGGGCCGCAACCCGCAGCCTACGGCTACGGCCTCTGGCCCATGCCGCCCTCGAGGGTGACGGTCTCGCCGTTCATGTACTTGAAGTCGGGGCCGCAAAGCTGCACGACGACGCGACCGATCTCCTTCTCGACGTCGCCGTAGTGGCCAGCGGGCGGCATGTGGACGTTGGCGGCGAATGCCTCGGGGTACGCGGCCTCGAAGTTCTCGAGCTGCGCGGTCCAAGCCAGCGGGCAGACGATGTTGACGTTGACGCCGGCGGGGCCCCACTCGTTGGCGGCGACGCGGGTCAGGCCGCGGATGCCCTCCTTGGCGGCGGCATAGGAGCACTGGCCGAAGTTGCCGAACAGGCCGGCGCCGGAAGCGAAGTTGACGACGCTGCCCTTGGTCTGCTTCAGGTGCGGGAAGGCCTTCTGCATGTAGAGGAAGGTCGCATACAGGCCGGAGTAGATGGCCAGGTCGAACTGCTCCATCGAATGCTGCTCGATGGTCACGCCGGAGGCAGAGGCCTGAGCGTTGTTGACCACGGCGTCGATGCGGCCGAACTTCTCGACAGTCTTGTCGATGACGTTCTGGACGACCGCCTCGTTGTCCTGGCCGGCCGAGACGTCAGCCTGGACGGGAAGGACCTCGACGCCGTACTCGGCCTCGAGCGACTCCTTCGCAGCGTCGAGCTTGGCCACGTTGCGGCCGGTGATGACGAGGTTCGCGCCCTCCTTGGCGAACGCGATGTCGATGCCATAGCCGATGGAGCCGGCGCTGCCATCCTTGAGGGTGGCCTTGCCGCCACCGGTGACGATGACGACCTTGCCGTCGAACATGCCCATGAACACGCCTCCTTTGTCGCCGGCCGCGCGCCCCTGCGCGCGCTCACCGGGCTCCACAACGTAACAAATTCAGACCGATTTTCCGACACACGAAAACGCCCCATTCGGCCGAGAAGCACTCGTCTCGGCCGAATGGGGCGTCTTGAACGCATGGGCACGAACCCACCATCCGCAGCTCACAAACCCGTCACAGGGCGCAAGCGAGGGCCCGCCACACGGACTACTCCAGCTTGCTGCCGCAGTGTGGGCAGACCTTGGCGCCGGGCTTGTGCTCCTCGAGGCAGAACGGGCACGTGGGAGCGGGCTCGGGCTCGGCGGGTTCGGCACCACCGCCACCGACGATCTTCTCGCCAAGCGCCTGAGCCTTGTTGATGGCCTTGACCAGGCAGAAGACGATGAACGCGACAATCAGGAAGTTGATGACCGCGCCGAGGAACGCGCCGAAGTCGATCTCGGTGCCAGGGACCTTGAGACCCGAGATCTGGTCGGCGCCACCGCTGGCAATCAGGTTGATCAGCGGCGTGATGATGTTGTCGGTGAGCGAGGTCACGATCGCCGTGAAGGCGCCGCCGATGATCACGCCGACGGCCATGTCCATCACGTTGCCGCGGCTGATGAACTCCCTGAACTCACCCATGAACTTCTTCATGCGTCCTCCTGAGGTGGGCGTTTTCTCGATACCCCAATTATTGACCAGACCCGTCATTAAGCTGCCGAGATGGATCACATGGCAACGTCGCCCACGTCACCCCGAAATCCGCCGCCGCACCATCCGCCACGCGTCCCGGCGCCGTCGCGCAAATATGAACGATTTACTGTGTTTTCGGCCGCGAAAAGGACTGCGAAAACACAGTAAGCCGTCGGATATTCGCAACAGGCTGCCCAAACGACGGCGCGCAGAAGCACCGAGAAACAAAACCGCAGGTAAACAAGCCTCTCAAAAACGCGGTCAAACCCGCATCCGCGACTCCGAAACAGTCAATCGTCAGTTTTTCCAAAAAGACAGTAACCCGTCCAAAATCGACCGCCGCCAGCCGTCGACGCCCGGGCACCGCCGCCCGTTACACAACAAAGACCCGCTCGCAGAGGCGAGCCGTCAGCCATCTTCTAGAAGATGCCGAATAACCGCTCTCCTTCATGGCCTTGTCGCCAATGCCCACCCTGACAACCGCGGTGTAGTTCGTAATGTTGCTGTTGGGATGAATGACAAGCTCAAAAGCCATCTCGAAGGCCTGAGCCGAGACGCCACAAGCGCCACAAACCGCCATGCGGCCCAGCGAACAAGGGACGCGCGTCGAAACGATGTTTTAACGCCGGGAAATCGGCGTCTGGGATTACAATCCGAACGACATATAGCCTCCTTCTCCGGATGGGGGCAGCGCAAGCGCTCTTGTGGCGGCACCGTAGGACTTAGAAGGTGGCCGTCGTGAGGGCGCTATTTGTTTAGGCGTCCGCGCGAGGGCGCCCCTCACGAAGGGAGAACACATGGGCAGCTTTGTTGCAGAGGACTCGTTTTGGGAGCTGTTTCCGCAGGCGGCGATTGGTGTCATGATTGCGACGGGCATGAAGCCCACGTCGGAGATTGCCGGGGACGACGTGGACGAGATCACGACATTGCTCAAGCGCGCCAACGTCGACGCCAGGCGACACCTGACGAGCGACACCATCAGCGAGAACGAGCCGGTAAAGGCATGGCGCGAGGCATATCGGCGGTTCAAGACCAAGAAGGGCGCCCGATGCTCGGTCGAGAACCTGCTCAAGCGAGTGTTGAAGGACAAACCCGTCGGCCACATCACTCCGGCAGTCGACATCTACAACACGGTGTCGCTCACCTACGCACTGCCCGTTGGTGGCGAGGACCTGCATGCCATAGAGGGCGATCTGCGCCTGACGGTCACCGAGGGCGGCGATGCGTTCCTGCCACTCGGAGAGGATGTCGACGACCCGACGCTGCCAAGCGAGCTGGCCTACGTCGACGACGCGGGAGCCGTGTGCCGCTGCTGGAACTGGCGTGACGGCGTCCGCACCGCCCTTACGGACAACTCGGCTGACGCCTTCTTTGCGATTGAGTGCGTGGAGCCCGACAGGACGGGAGACTGCCAGGCCGCAATCGACCGACTGGCAGAGCTGCTCGAACGCTATCTGGGCGCGACGATTGGCACTAAGACACTCGTCACCCACGACAACCCCAGGGTCACGCTCTAGCCTCAAGAAGCACCCCCGTGCCATCCCGACCGCCACGGGGGTGCTTGTGGCGGTCTCTTTTCTGGCACTCCCCCACCTTAAACTGTCGAAGGCATACTGCCCGTCCCGGCGACGAATGCGATCCCGTTTGCTGCCGAGAAGGGCCTCGTTGCGAATCGGCGTCGGCTTACTGTCTTTCTGGCGCTTTATTTGCGCTCAAAAACACGGTAAACCGACAACGATTGGAATGACACTGACAGACAACGCGACGAGACCGTCAGGTGAGCGCAAACTCGCAGGTAAATTGGCCTCAACAATAATCGACCGTTTATGGGGTCGGCAGTCTGACACAACAAACCGCCGCTTTGTCCATTGCCGACGTGGCTGGCAAGACTCGTGAAACTCGGCTGAACTAAGAAGGTCAGGCAAGGCAGATGCCTTACCTGACCTACAACAATCTGATCGGGTGGACTGGATTCGAACCAGCGACCCCTTGACCCCCAGATAACTGACTTTTGGCCGTCTACCTGCGGTTTGTCCGAACCAGGGGCCGCGCCGTGACTAACGCAGATTACAATACAACGCGGTTTTGTTGCAACTAGTAGCGCGACCCTGGAGTGCTCACGGCGCCGCCGCCTGGGTAGCGGAACTCGACGTTGAAGCCGGCGCGTCGCAGCTCGCCGGCCAGGGCGCGGGCGTTCGCGTTCGCAACGCCGTAGTAGCCCTCGTCTCGTCCCAGCGCGTCGAACTGTGCTTGGTCTCGGTAGTAGGTGATGGGGATGCAGTCGGGATTGCGGCCAAGCGCCTCGACCTGTCGTTGTAGTCGATAATGTCACTTATGTAATCCTGGGCTACTGACGAGGAGCTTGCGGAATGCATATTGCGAAGCCGCAGGTTCAGGCGAGGTCGAGTGTATTTGCTCAGCGAACACGGATTCTCGCAAATAAGATAGGCAGTCTCACATCTCCAAAAGGGTGATGCAAGGCTGCTATATCTAATTTACCACAAACTGCCCGTGGGGGGGCGGCGACGCGCCATAAAGCGTCAAGCCGCGAAGACACGCAACGCGCGGCAGCACAACACGCCATTGGTCCAACGTAGTCGATAATGTCACTTATGTAATCCTGGGCTACTGAAACGGGGGTAAGACCCCGCGGAGGGCCGAACCCACTTAGGTTGAAAACTGAGGGGATGACCCGTGGATAGGGGTGAAAGGCCAATCAAACCCGGAGATATCTCGTTCTCCCCGAAATAGCTTTAGGGCTAGCGTCGTGCGTTTACCGCGGGAGGTAGAGCACTGGATGGTCGCGGGGGCCTCAGTAGTCGATAATGTCACTTATGTAATCCTGGGCTACCGACCTGAAATGCCAAGGTTGATGTTCTCGAACGGCAGATCAACAGACTGTATGCGCAGGAGTAGGCGCTGGTGGAATGTGAAGAAAGGGGGCTGCCCCGCATGGTGCAGCCCCTTTCTCGTGGGGATCGACGCTAGCCTTACTAAGCGGCGGACTTGATGGAAGCCCGTGATATTTCGAGGAACTGGCCGTCGCTGAGGGAGATAAAGCTGTTGTTCTCAAAGTTGTCGTTATTGATTATGTCGCGTGAAGTCGCGTTGTCGTCAGCCAGAATCGCGTAGTATCCCGTGCCGCTTCCGATGGTCGTGACTTCATATTGACCCGCGGGAAGGTCGAAACCGACCTTGAAGGTGCCTTCTCCCGAGATCGTTGTCGTGGGCTCTGCGTTTGCAATCTCTATAAAGGTGGCCCCGCTTACCTCCAGCAGCTGGCCGTCGGACACGGTGACGTAGGTGCAGCTCGTGAAATTACCGTTGTCCAGAATGTCCGCCTTGGTCGTGTCCGGATATACGCAGTAGTACCCATGGGAACCCGAGCAGTTAATCTTGTATTCTCCGGCCGGGATATCAGTGCCGACCCGATAGGATCCCGCCTTGTGCGGTTGGGCCTTCGTAGGATCAGTCGTCTTGCTTTCGGTGCTGGCGCTGCTAGACGAGTCGCTGCTCGACTCCGCGGAGGTCTCTGCGAACGTAGGCTCATCCGGATCGAGAACGTCGAACGTGTCGAGAACCTCTTGGATCTCCCGAGCGTGCTTCTCGTACACCTCAGTAGGACAGTACACCAGCACGCCAGACGACATATCGGAAAACATCGCGATCTTGCCAAAGGCAAGCCATCCTGAATCTTGCTCTATCTTCACTTGGTAGACGAGGGCGTCCCCTATGTTGTCCAGCTTTTCGGGGTCTCCGTCAAAAACGTATCCGCGTTGCTCCCAATAATCCAAAACCGATTGGGGCGTGGTCCCGCATGCCGACAGCGGATGCAAGTCCAACCCGACTTGAAATAACGCTTTGAAGCCGTCGGATTCGACGTTAATCAAGCCGTCGGTTGCTTCATCATCGTTCTCGACCTTCCATTGCGCGGGTACTTCGATGGAGACACCGTTCTCAGACACTTTTTGCAGCTTCTCGGCAGTCTGTCCCGCGGATCCGCATCCATGCAAAGCGAAGCAAAGAATCGGGAGAATCAGCACCATGGGAATGACTCGAGTCCGAATCACTTTGTTGTTTCGATTAATCACTGGAGCCTTCTTCCATCCTGGACCCATGCACAACCACTTATCAAACGCACCGGGGTCATTAGATACGTTTGTTTAATTGTACTTTCAGTTTCAATCTGCCCCACGGAGAGTAGCCGATAATGTCACTTATGTAATCCTAGGCTACTCAGACGACTCGTACGCGCTTGATATGACAGCGAAGTTCATCGCCTACGAATACAAGGTCGAGAGCGGCATTGGCAAGGGGAACAGATGGCGCTTCGACGAGGCCATCGTCATAACGCAGACAGGCTCGATAAAAAGAGTGACGAGGTGAACTAGCCCCCCCTGGTTAGGTCAGCGGGAGATTTCACCTCGTCGGTTCAATTCTACCCTAAATCGCCCCGTGGGTGGGTGGCGGCGACGCGCCATAAATCGTCAAGCCGCGAAGACACGCAACGCGCGGCAAACCAGCCGAATCAGGCCCCGAGAGGGGCCTTTTTCATGACCACGCACGGTGGCGGGCGGGAAACCGCCACACGAGACGCGCGAAGGCGCGGGAAAGGGGCGAGCGATGCAGCAGCCCACAGAAGACACCCCGACGCTCGACGCGGCCGCCCAGGCGGCCGTGGGGGAGGGCGACGGGGCGGCACAGGCCCCCACGGCCGAGGGGCCCGGTCAGGCCAGGAGTAGCCGATAATGTCACTTATGTAATCCTAGGCTACTGACAAGTCAATTCTATGCCCATTACCTGCCAAAAGGCGACGATGAGCTCATTGAAAAACGGTGTACGTCACTGCAAAACGGTTACAGTCCATCTGGTCTTGCGTGGGCCCAATCAAATGAAGATATCGAGCTCCGATCCAACAACCTCCTGATTGCTTTCTTCTCCGCACAGTAACGGAGATTGTTGGAACTGCCTTTCCGTCAGGGCAATCAGCCTAATTCGACCAGACGGCGGCAAAGCCTCCGACAGGAGCCTGACATGAATGTCTCTGCTCGACCGACTTTCAACCATACGCGTGTAGACACCAGATTGCAGCTCGTAGAAACCCTCTGCAAACAACAGCTCGCGATACAGTCGTGCCTGCTTGCGCTCGGAACGACGGGCAGCCGGCAGGTCGCAAAGCAACAGAATCCGCTGCGCCTCCATCCCACTCCCCCTACCTACACTTGCGAAAGTAACGCCGTCGAACAAAACTCCGGCAAACAGATATCGCTCGGACAGCCCTTCTCGAGAGCGCGAGCAAGGCTTTCGACGCACTCCTCGGTTGCGATGAGGATTGAGGTCTCGCGCCCGTTAATGAGGCATTGCTCGCGAAGGACGCCCGTAATCTGCTTGCGCACGGCACGGCTGAGGTTGTCGGGCGCCTCGCCAGCGAGCTCGATTTTGCTCACGTGCAGGTCGACCATGGGACGGAAGGCCTCGATGAGGTCGTCCACCAGATTGAACTCGTTCTTCTCGTTATGGTGAAAGAAACCGACCGACGTGATGAAGCCATGCGACACCACCTGACGCGCAAGCGTCGATCGGACCACGGCGTATCCGTAGTTGAGCGCCGAGGTGAGCGGGCACACCTTGGTGCGAGAGTATCCGGGCTCGTACAGCTGGAAATAGACACGTGCCGCAAGCGCCTCGCGGTTGGTCGGGTCACCCGAGCGAACCTCCGACGCCATTTGGAGAAGCGCCGTGTGGTCGACACCCATGAGCTCAAGCGCGCGAGCCTGGTTGAGAATCTTGCGCCTGACGATAATCTTCCACAAACCATTCCGAAAGCCGACAGTACATCCCAGCTGTCTGGCGACGATGCCCGAGTATTTGCTGTGGGGCGCAAAGGGCAGGGTGATCGTCGCCGGCATATAGCCACGCCCGCAGGTCAGAAGGGTGATCCCGTTGCTGCCAAGGTACGCGAGGGCCGCGGACGAGATGGTGATATCGGGATGCGAGAACACGACGCAAGCCAGGTCCTCCAGCGCAACCTGGGTCGTTACCTCACCCTGGATGGCAATGAGCTGCCCCTTGCGCACGTGCAGCTCGGCCGAAGAGTCGATCGTAAGCGTCTTGAAGGCCATGAAGCTCCCATCAACGAGAGGTGCCGTGCGGACGGCAATGCCGCCAAAATAAACGAATGGGGCTGGCGCATCAGCAAGCCAACCCCATTCGTCATTACAAGCGACTAACGCACGAGTGTACTTTAGGCTACTTCAAGTGGGCAACTGCGTAGTCAGCCTCTTCCTGAGTGAACTTCTCGCCCGCCGAAGCAGTCAGCTGGCCGCGAATGGCCTCAGGGGACATGTCCATGTTGCTCTGGTAGTCCTTTGCCTTTGCAAGCGCATTGGCTTTGTAATCCGCATCGAGGTTGTCAACGGCGTACTGAGCTTCGTCAGCCGTAAACTTCTCCCCGCTAGAAGAAACCAGCTGATCGTAGATCCCCTGCTTGGACATGTGCAGCGTATCGCTGTAGTTCTTCGCCTTTGCAAGCGCGTTGGCCTTGTAATCCGCATCGAGATTGTCAATGGCGTACTGTGCAGCCTTGGGGGCAAACTTCTCGCCGTGCTCGGAGGTCAGCTGATCGTAGATTCCCTGCTTGGACATGTGCAGCGTCGAGCTGTACGAAGCCGCCTTCTTCAGCGCGCTCTTGTACTCCGTAGGCACATTATCGTCCTTGTTCTCATCGACCTGCTGGGACTGCTCGGAAGCCGCTCCCTGCTTGCTCGACGCATCACCGGATTCTCCGCTTCCACCGCCGACCGCGCCGATTACAGCAAGCACAACGAGAACAATGATGATTATCTTGAGCTTCGACTTCTTCTTGCCCGTATTCTGCGCCTTCACAGCAATCTCCTTCCATTAGAGCCCAGATGCATTTGCGTAACTTGTAGCACCCTTAATACGAAATGAAGTGTACTTGAAAACCATTCATATGGGCGTACGCTTGCTCGAGCGTTAGGCCATCTGGCGGTTGCGCTCGGCGCAGGACAGCATCGCGTCGATCACGGTCGCGCGGAGGCCGCCGCGCTCGAGCTCGGCCACGGCCTCGATCGTGGTACCCGCGGGCGAGCAGACCATGTCCTTCAGGACCGCGGGGTGCGTGCCCGTCTGCTGCAGGTACTTGGCGGTGCCCAGGACGGCCTGCTCGGCCATGGCGTAGGCCTGGGCGCGCGGCATGCCCTCGATGACCGCTGCATCGGCCATGGCCTCGATGAACATGCAGACATAGGCGGGCGCCGAGCCGGAGACGGCGATCACGGCGTCCATAAGGTGCTCGGGGATGAACTCGGCCTTGCCGAAGGCGCAGACCAGCTCGCGGGCGAGCTCGCGCTCGTCGTCGGACACGTTGGGGTTGGGGCACAGAGCGCTCATCGACTCCCCCACCATCGCGGCGAGGTTGGGCATGACGCGGACGATCTTGCGGTCGGAGCCCAGAAGGCCCTCGAGTCGCTCCAGCGAGACTCCGGCCGCGATGGAGATGACCATGGCATCCTGCGGGACGTCCGCGGCAAACGCCTTGACCGCGGCGTCGAGGTACTGCGGCTTGACCGCGATGATCACGGTCTTGGCGCCGGCGACGGCCTCGGAGTTGTCGCAGGTGCCCGTGCAGCCAAGCTCGGCGGCAAGGCGCTGCTGGCTCTGCTGCGCGACATCAGCGACAACGACGTCGGAGGCCGCGAAGAGCCCCGACCCCACGATGCCCTTGAGCATCGCGGTTCCCATGTTTCCGCACCCGATGAGTGCCAGCTGCTTGGACATGCGCGTTCCTTTCCCTCTCCGGGCGAGAAGGACGTCGGACACGTCCCGCATCGCGACCCGGCTCACGTTTGCGTATCCGTCGAATTCTAGAACGATGTGGCTACGAGCGCACCTCGAACTTCTCGGCACACTTGGGGCACGTCACACGGAGCTTGCCCTTGCCGCGGGGGACCCTGACCCTCTGGCCACATCCCGGGCACTTGACGTGCTTGTACTGCCTGAGCTCGGCAAAGCCTGCCTTGGGGTTCTGGACCCAGACCCTGTTGGGGCCCAGCGCCTTGAGAAACGCCGAGTTCTCGCGGGTGCGGGCGGGGATGTTTCGCGACATCATGCGCCAGATCGCGTATGCCAGAAGGGCGAGCGCGAGCCAGCCGAGCCACCGGACGTGCGCGAACAGGTCGGCGACCAACACGACGACCGCGATGTTGGTCGAGGTTACGGCCAGCTCGTCGGGCCCCTGCCGACCCTTGAACGCGTCGCCCGTCTTGCGCTGCCAGTCCCGCTTGCCCATGTCTGCCCTTCTCTTTGCGTGAGTCACGAACCTTGTATCTACCCGTTTGCGACGTATACTCGCACCGAAATGGGGCAACCCGACAGGGGGACACAATGGACGACAAACCGCTCTTCCGGCGCGACGGAAACGTCATCCCGCGAGTCGCCGCCGTGCACGACCTGTGCGGCTACGGCAAGTGCTCGCTGGGCATCGCCATACCCGTGCTGTCTGCCGCAGGGATCGACGTCTGCGCCGTGCCAACGTCGCTCTTCTCGGCACACACCAAGTTCCCCGTGTTCCACATGCACGACACCACGCCCATACTCGACGCCTACCTGGACGCCTGGGCGGCCGAGGGCGTGGAGCTGGACGGCGTGTACTCGGGGTTCCTCGGCTCGGCGAGCCAGGTTGCCGCGATCAGGCGCATCTATCGCGAGCACGCGGGGGCGCTGCGCATCGTGGACCCGGTGATGGGCGACGGCGGCAGGAAGTACCCCACCTACACCGACGAGCTGTGCGAGGCCACGCGCGCCCTGGTCGAGGGGGCCGACGTGCTCACGCCCAACCTGACCGAGGCCTCGATCCTCACGGGCATCCCCTACCGGGGCAAGGACGTCGACGACACGTACGTGGCCGACGCCTGCCGGCGCCTGTTAGACATGGGCGCCAAGGCCGTCGTGCTCAAAGGCATCGTCCGCTCCGCGCACAACGGCCCTGCTGCCGAGAAGGACCGCGAGCTCGCGGCGGCGTCCGGCGACGCCGAGCCCAACGACGGCCTCATCCGCAACTACGTCGCGACCGCGGACGACCCGACCCCCGTCGAGGTGGCGTCGCCGCTTCTCCCCTACATGCTGCACGGCACGGGCGACCTGTTTGCCAGTGGCCTGGTCGCGGCGATCTATGCCGAGAGGCCCCTCACGCAGGCCGCCGAGTTCGCGGGCAGGCTCGTGACCGACGCCATGCGTATCACCCCCGACCAGCCCGACTACCAGCTGCGCGGCGTAAGCTTCGAGACCGTGCTGTCCGACGTGACCGACCTGGTCCGTTAGGCCCACACCCCCATCGCGCCCGGGAAGCGCCTCGGGCGGCTACGCCCCGCGAACGTCGGACTCGCGAACCCACCCCAGCTCAGAGCACCCGTCGGCACTCGAGAGCTCGTAGGCTGGCTCGCCGTCCATCTCGCCCACCGCGCTCACCACGCAGGGGGTGTCGCTGGCCTCGTCCACCACCAGGTCGCCGACCCCAAATCGGGCGACGGGCCCTGCCGACGCGGTACGCTCCGCCGCCTCGCGGGCGATGCGGGCCTCCGCGGCGCGACCTGCCTCGCGCCCATATCGCTGCTGGTCGGACTGGTGGGTCAGGTGCCAGCCACCGCAGAAGTCGCACTTATAGATGAAGAGCGGCTCGCCTGCCGCCCGCTCGCGATGGCGCGCGACGGCGCGGGCCTGCTCGTAGGTAACGTAGCGACGCTTCTTCGCGCACGAGTTGGCCTCGCGCCACATCCGCTCGTCGAGCAGGCGCTCGTGCAGGCGCTGCCTCGCTGCACGGTCGGCATGCGACTCGCGACTCAGCCTGAGGTCGGCGCGGTCGGACGCCGAGCCGCTCTCGTAACGCTTGGAGTTGGTCATTCGTCGCCCTTCTCTCCCGTTTGCTGTCCCGACTACTTTCCCATCACTGCCCGCGAGTGTCGAGCGTCGCGTGCCCAATTAATGTCCGACCCCGTGCGTACCATCGCCCCAAAACACCACCGGTCCGCCGGCGCCAACCCGTAGGCGCCAGCGCGAGAGAAGGGGGTCACGATGTCCGAGCCCACAATCGTCTACACGCTGCACGAGCTCATCCAGGAAAATATCCGCAAGGTCCTTGTGGAATCGCTCCCCGAAGACGAGCGGCCCGAACGGATTGAGTACGACGTCTGCCCTGGCGACCCCATGCTCGACGCCAGCACCGTCGACGTCATCGCGAACTTCTCGACCCCGAAGGCGGACTACACGCTCTCCTTCTCGCTGGTCACGATCGATTGGACCCGTTGCTGCTTTAAGAACGGGCAGTTTGAGATTCCCGACGCGCAGAGTCGCACCAGTGTTGAGGGAGTCGAGCTATCGAGGATTCCCCACGACCCGCACACGGCCTGATGGACGAGCCCCCAGCAGACGGCACACTGTCAGACCGGTCCTTCTCGGTAGACCCCGGGCCGCCAGATCTCGCCGCCGGCCAGCCTCTACCCTTGGAATCGGCCGCAAGAAGGTCACCCTCATGACCTCGGCGATCATGGTTGCCTGCCCCATTGTCCTGTGGCTCGCCCCAGGCTTCTCGCCCGCGCTCTACCTGGTGTTCCTTCTCATGGGCGTGACCCTGGGCGGAGTCGACCTGTGCGTCTACACCATGATTTTGGAGTGCTGCAGCTCCGACAACGTCGGCCGCTACTCGGGCTACTACTACACCGCGAGCATGGCCGCGCAGGTGGTCACCCCCATCCTGTCCGGCGTCGTCATGGACGTGACGCCCGCCATGCTGTTCGCCTACATCGCCACGATGGGCGTCTTCATGCTGGCGAACGTCGCCGCCGCCAAGCACGGCGACGCCATCCTCATCGACGAGGTCGCCCGTCGAAAGCAGCTCAACGCCTAGCCCATCCCACGCCCGTAACCCCGTCGCCCTCCTCACCCCCTGCCGAGAAGTACCGCGAGGTCGCAGACCCAACGAACGAAGATGCCTCCCCGAGCTTGATAGCTCGGGGAGGCATCGCTTTAAGGCCTGGTTATCCTACCCGCACGAATCCTTCGTCAGAGAGCAACGCAATCAAAGCGCCACTCTCACGACCCTGTGCTCTGCCAGGCTGCTCATGCTGCCATGCACGAAGGTCGGCCTGTGCCAACGCATCTCCCTGTGCTGCGAGCCGCGCGGGCCGACCCACACGTATCCATAGTATCCGCGCCGGAAGTGCGACTTCTTCAGTCGTCCACGCGGGTGCGTCACCTGGCCACGCTGACGCTCCACGATCACGTGCACACCCGTTTCGTAGTCGCCACCGCGCCGCGCACGCACCTCACCCGCAGACGCCCCAGACGCACGGAGGCCCGCCGCCGAGACGTCCCAACCACCGTTGGTCTTCCGCGTCGGCACGGGCGCTTTACGATGCACGACCTGCTCCGAGATCGCCTCGCAGTTGAGGTACATCATCAACTTGTGGGCGACGTTTCTGGTGCGAATGCCAGGCACGATCCTATGTCCCGGCACGCGCGGGATATACACCACCCCGCTCGACACGCGGTCGGAACTCCCCACGGGCAAGCCCAAGCTGCGCCTGAACCCATCCGTCCGAAACACCGCCACGCCAAAGAAGTCGCGGTCGCCGTCGAGCCTGATAACCGCCATCGGAAACGGAAAGTTCAGCATGTCGACACCGCTCTCGGTCACGCCCGGGTCCGACACGTCCACAAGCTCGGCACCCGCCACCTCGCGATACAGCGCCTCGTCAAACACCAGCAGGTCACCACGGCTATGCATGATCTCGTACGCCACAAACCACGTCTCGCTCGCAGCATCGTCAGCACGCAGCGACACCGGCCTTGCCTGAGCCGCAGCCCACTCACGCAAGAGAGTCAGGTCAGCCGACATGGGCGTCGGAGCAGGCGTCGCCTTAGGTTGCGGAACCTCTTCCTGTACCACATCCTGCCGCACCGTCACTTCGCGTGGCACCTCTTCACGCGCTGACCTTTCTACGGACGGGTCCTTCTCTACATGCGAAGGGGCCACGCCAACGGCACCATCCGCCAGGGTGCTCGCGGCAACAGGCTCCACAGGCATCGCATCCGCGACGGTCTCTCGTGCGACAACCCCAGCAGCCGCCTCAACCTGCGTCACACGCTCCGCCGCCTCTTGTTCGGCCTCCTGGGCCCTCGCCCGCTCGATGCCATCGATGTTGCCAAGCTCGCTGTGAATCAACGCCTTTTGCATCTTGTCCAGCAGCGGATTGCCCATCGAACGTTTGAGGATGTCCTTTCGCCCCTTAAACGAGAAGCCACGCGACACCGTCAGCTCGGGATCGTCGCTCAGCGCAATCCCCCACTCGTCCTTCGCGGTCATTCTGGAGAAGTACCCCAGAAACGCATGACCCGAGTCGTACACGCACACAACCTCGGTCGAGTCAAACTTCGGCACGGGCGAAGCCACAACCTCGGCCTTATCTGCCGAGAAGGACCCTTGGGTCGACTGCCCAGACATCCCCGCAGAGCCATCCGTCGACACTGCCTTTGGCGTTGAGGTCGGCCTACTCAGCTTCATCGTCTCCAGCTTGGGCGTGGGCCAGATCGATTCGGAGAGACTTGGCCGTTTCTTTCCCTTACGCCCCTGGCGCGCCTGACCGTCCTCAATCCGTGACTCGCCCGAAGTGGGGCGGGTCGTACGCAGATAGACCCCACCACCCTCCTCGTGGAACTTGCGCGGGTGGACGGGCGTATAGGCCTTACGGCTGGAACCCTTCTTCTGTTCGGCCTTTGCCCTCTCCGCCTTGGCCTTCTCCTCGACGGCAGCCTTCCGCTGCTCGGCATTCCCCTTGGCCCTCTCGATGGCCTCCGCACGTTCGCGTGCGAACCTCTCGGACGCCACAAATGGCTCGATACGATCGATCTCCTCGGAAACCTGGTCGCGCTGATAGTCCTTCAGCTCGTCGCTCTCCAACGAATGGCGCAGCCAGCCCTGTCGCTCCTCGACAGACAACGTGCCGTCAAGCTTATAAAAGCCGTAGACGCATGAGAGGTGCTCGCCGAACTGCTCGGTTGCCTCCTCTAACGGAAGGTATCCCACCAGGCGGTTCTGTGCGTCGGTCACGATTACCATGCGCGCCTACACCTCCGCGGCCAACTCCGCCTTGACCTTGGCGGCAAGCTCAGGCTCCTCGACCTTGATGCGGTCGATCTCCGATGTCCGCTGCATTCCAAGCCGCAGTTTCGACATGAGTTTATTTGCCCGTCGACTAAGCTCATACGCCCTCTGCTTTTCATAAGGCCTTGCCATCAATATCTCCAAAACGTCTCGCAGCACTAGGGTTTCAACCATACGCGTGATTGCCCGCCCACCAGGCCAGAAGCCATTTACTGAAGACGACTAGAATGGCGACGTCAATTCAATGAAAGGGTGCATATGCGGCCAGAAGCAATCAAGCTCGTCGGACTACTCAAAGAGACGTCCGTTCACTATGTGGTCCCCGTCTTCCAGAGGGCCTATGCATGGGAGGAGACGCACTGCGAGCAACTTTGGAACGACATTCTCTCCGTCGCCCATCGAAACGTTCCCACGCACTTCACGGGATCGGTCGTCTTGGTTCAGGGCGACACGATGCGTTTCGAGAGCAAGACACCCTGTCTCATCATCGACGGGCAGCAACGACTCACCACCGTTACGTTGCTCATCATTGCGCTTGCACGATACGCGCGAAGTCATAAAGATGCAGGCCTGCCTTTCTCGGACGATGAGATCATTGACGACCGATACCTTCTTGACAAGCGCAGGCGAGGCGACGATCGCTATGCCCTCACCCTGTCCCAGGGAGACCGCGACGTGCTGCGCGCCATCGAGGAGAACCTCGTCAATCCCGACGCACCTCTCCCCGCGGGCCCTTCTCGCCTAATTACCAACCTTTCCTTCTTCGAAAAGAGGCTTGCGGGCCTGAGGGACGTCGGCATGGTGTGGAACGGACTCAGAAGGCTGCAGGTCATCTCCATCTCGCTCTCACAGGGCATCGATGACCCGCAGCTTATCTTCGAGTCGATGAACTCGACGGGCAAGGACCTTGCCTCTTCCGACCTAATCCGCAACTTCGTTCTGATGCGCAAGCCCCAGCCCGAGCAGACGGAGCTATACGAGACCTACTGGCGTCCCATCGAAGAGACCCTTGGCGCGCAGACGTATGATAAGGTGTTCGACGAGTTCGTCCGTTGGTGGCTGACCTCCATCAAGGCCGAGGCGGTTTCTCGCAAGGACATCTATCAGACGTTCAAGAACTACGCCTTCGACAACGGCTTCGTTGACGAAGCTGATGGCATGGAGCGTCTGCTTAAGGACATGGGCCGCTATGCCACGTACTTCGCGAACATCACCCAGGGGACCGAGAAGGACCCTGTGCTCAAAGAGGCTCTCCAGCGCGTCGACGAGCTAAACATCACGGTCTCCAGAGCTCTTCTGCTGTTCCTCTATGACGCTCGCGATGCGGGCAGATTCTCTTCCGAGGACTTCACTTCCATGGCAAGGACGCTGGAGAGCTATATCATTCGCCGCATCGCCTGCTCCGACAGCGCAGGACTCAACAAGTTCTTCCCCACGCTAATCGGTCGCCTTAAAACCGAGGACGCTACGGGAGCTGATTTTGTAAAGACCTTCGAGACAATCCTTCTTGCAGAGACTGCCAAAACGACCTATTTCCCATCCGACGAGGAATTCAAGCAGCGCCTTGAGACCATGAACGTCTACACGTTCAAGATGGGTGGCCTGCTCCTCAAGCGCCTCGAAAACAGCTATCACCCCAAGGAGCCGCGTGCCTTCGCTGGCTACACGATCGAGCACATCATGCCTCAGAACGCCCTCAAGCATGCGGAATGGCGTCGGATGATTGCCCCTGATGCCAATCAGCAGGAGCTCGAGGGCGTCTTCGAGAGACACCTGCACACCCTCGGAAACCTAACGCTGACGGCGTACAACTCCGAGCTCTCGGACGCTACCTTCGCAGAGAAGCGCGAGCGTGCAGTAGGCGGCTACAACAACGACATCATCACCATCTCGCAGACACTCAGAGACATCGATGAGTGGACTCCCGCTAAGATCGAGGAACGCGGCGCCTACCTTGCCAAGAGAGCGGCCGAAATCTGGCCCAGGCCTTCCATTCCCGTCGAGGAGGTCTCTACGCGTCGCGGCAACTCCCGCACCGAAAGCACGCCCATGCCCAAGCTAAAAGACCTTGTGAGCAGCGGAGTCCTTCCCATTGGCTCGAAGCTCTACAGCGTTAGCCGTGATGCCCCTGGAACGGCAACAATCCTAGAAAACGGGAAGCTGAAGCTTGATGGCCTGGACGAGGTATTCTCGACGCTCAACAAGATGACGACTCGAAACTTTGAGCGTGCGGGAAAGAAGAACGATCGAAACGCCTGGACCTGCTGGCGATACGACTCCCCCAACGGTCCTCTTCTTAAAGAGGTGAGGTCAAGTTCCGCCAGGTAAGCCAACCGAAAACAACAGCAAGCCATGGGCTAGAACAACAGCAGCGCGGCGCACGCCATAATTCAGACGTGCGCCGCGCTTCCCGTTATCGCTTCTCATTCGAACGACCGTAATTGCTTCCAGAAACTGCTTCTAATCCGTGCCCTGAATGACAGCGAGAAGATCCTGATAGCTATGAACGACGTCATAGCAGACATCCTCATCCGAGAACTCGTTGAAGAGCTTCCTTGCGCAGGCAATCTTGCCCTTTTCGATATCGCGAAGCGTCAGGCTGTCCATACTGCCCTTGGTCTCCGCGACAAAGAAGACGTGGCGCACGCTCCCCTTCTCAAAGGCAATCGCCCAATCGGGAGCATAGTTGCCCACAGGTGTCGGTATCTGGAACGTCCTCGGCAGCTTAGCGTAAACGGCAACTTTGCCCTCGGCAGACTCGAGATCCTGGGCAAACTCACGTTCGCCGTCAGAGTCCCAGAAGACGTAATCCTGGACGCACTTGCTCGCCTCGAGTGCGCGATCCAAGTTCTCGGGCATCTTCTCGGTGAAAATGTCAGAGTCATAACGCTCGTCAAGCTTGTGGTAGGTGATGTGGTCAACCACCATCGTCGCCTTCTCGGCAAGGATGCACTTGGACACCTTGGCAATGAACTCCTCGGGATTGTCCTTGAACATCCTGAACTTGAGCGGAGAGATTCCCTTGAGAATGGCCGCGGCACTCCTGCGTGTGATCTTTGCGGCGATCGCCACCTCACCCAAAAGGTCATAGGCAACAGTCGATGTGTCTTCGCCCACCTCGTAGTCATGTCTTGTAATGGAGCCGAACGACTCGCCACGCTCGAGGTTCTCTCGTGACTGGTGAGACCTTTGCGCAGCCGTGGTCATGACGTAGGACGCCTTGGCAACAAACAGCTCTTCGTCGATGCGACGAATCGCCTTGTTCCTTAGCTCGTCGTCATCAAAGTCGACGGTGTAGGAATGCTTTGAGTTGATCTTGTTCCACAGCTCCTGGAACTCCGCCCTCATAAAGTTGCGGTTAAGCGGGTTGCGACGAACCTTGGCAACATGGCCATTCCTGGCATAGTCATCCAGTGCATGGGGGTCGTAAACGCTCCTTACCAGAGTTGCGATGTCATCAGAGAAGGCCTCCAGGTGCTCGGGCAGGTCACCATCCTGAAGAGTCGCCAGACCAGACTCCTTGAACGTGTCGGTGGGCGCACCCTTTCGATCAATAAGTCGATTCACAGACAACGCGTAGACGATGTCGTGCGCATCCTCCTCGGTAAGGGTATAGGGCTTATCCTCCGCGCCTTGCACGACGAGCCCCGTAAGGAACTTCTCGGTAACTGCCTTGGGACGCTCGCGAAGGGCGCTCCTGATATCAGACTGCAGGGCACGGGTGAAATCGGCGTAACTCTCGCTCGCCACAACGGTGAGCGTGTTCACGCGTTGGACCTCGTCCTCGCCCAGGGCCTCCAAATCCTGGCGTTCGCCATTTTGGTCGACGCACAGGCGCAGGCCTCGGCCAACCTCCTGGCGCTTGCCAGTTTCGGAATCCGAGTGCTTTAGGGTGCAGATTTGGAAGACGTTGGGGTTATCCCAACCCTCTCGCAACGCAGAATGGCTGAAGATAAAGCGAACGGGCTCGTCAAACGAAAGCAGGCGCTCCTTATCCTTGAGGATAAGGTCATAAGCGCTCTGATCGTCGGACTCGTCGCTGCCTCGCTTGATCTTCGAGTCGATCGAACGGCCCTTCTTATCGATCGAGAAATAGCCGGCGTGCGTGGCGTGGGCGTCTATGCCACGCAGCCATTCCAAGTAGCGCTGCTCCGCCCGATCGATTCCCCCATCCAGGGAGAGGTCCAGGCTTTGCTGCCCGCGGCCGTACTCCTCTACCGCGCGAGAGTACTCCTCCTCAAAGATACGACCGTACTCGCCTATACACTCCTCTCCGTCCTCGTCATAGGCGCGGTATTTGGCCACCTCATCAATGAAGAAGAGGGAGAGACATTTGATTCCGCGTGCGAAAAGCGAGGCCTCCTTCTCGAGGTGACTCTTGATGGTCTCGCGAATCTGCACGCGACGAATGTCACGCTCCGAAGAGTCGCCCCAGACCTCGCCACGGGTAAGCTCAATCCCGTTGAGGAACCTCACGCAGCCAAGCCGCCCATCAGCATCGGGCACGATCTCCGAAACGGTATAGCCATCGCGATAGGCCTCAAGTTCGCCAGATTCGGGATAGATATCATCATGCTCGAAAAAGCCCTTGACGCGCTTGGAGACGGATCCGCCGGCGTTCAATCGCTTGAACTCAATCTTTGCCTCAGGAGGCCTGTTCTTGGATACCTTGATGTCTTGCAGGTAGAGATAGCCATCGGTACCACGCATATTCTTGAGCTCGAAACCCTTGACCTCGATGCGCTTGACCAGCCGCTGGTTGTAGGCATCCAGCGCGTCCAGAACAAAGACCGTGTCATGGCGATCCTTGTGAGTGGCAGAGTAATTGAGGCAAGCCAAGGGGTGGAAGCGTTTGATACCCTCCTGGGTCGCCTTGCCGCCCATCTTCTGAGGTTCATCCTGGATGACGATGGGGTTGTTTGCCGCAATGACATCGATGGGGCGACGACTGCCAAACTCGTCACGCTCGGAGTACATGATGCGAGCCTCTTTGGAGCGGCCGCCCTCCTTCAGGGAGGCATTGAAGGCCTGCATGTTGATGATCATCACGTTGACGTCGGAACTTGCCGAGAAGCGGTCGATCTCGCCGAGGCGCGAGCTGTCGTACACGAAGTAGCGGATTGCCTTGCCGTACTGCTCGAAGAAGTGCTGCTCAGTGTTCTTGAGAGACTTGTAAACGCCCTCGCGAATGGCGACGGAGGGTACCACCACAATGAACTTGGTCCAGCCGTAGAGACGGTTAAGCTCGAGTATGGTCTTGGTATAGACGTAGGTCTTGCCCGTGCCCGTCTCCATCTCGACATCGATATTGATGGGCGCAGGACCCTTGGCAAGCACAGTAGACTCGGGAAGCTGATTGGCTCGCTGCTCTTTACGAATGTTGTCGAGAAGTCGGTCTCCCCCAATTGCAAGAGGTGCATTGGCATAGCCTTCGCTCGCTTCGAGCTGACTCTCGAAACCTGGAAGCACGTCGCTTCCATCAGCCCCTACCATACGGCCAAGATCGCGCAAGTAGAGGGCAGCGCCCAGATTGGGCTGACCGGCAAAGACATCCGTCACCGCCCTGGCGGCAGCCGTCTGATACGGCTGAATCTTGAACTTGAACTGCATGGGGGGCTTCCTTAAATCACCTTGCGGATGGTTTCGGGGCTGAACGTCTTGAAGAGCTCATCGAGGTTGGCCACGTCGGCGTCGCTGGCGAAGCTGGAGTCGCGGAAGACGGCGTAGATCGGCTTCTCTCGCGCGATCGCCTCGAGGGCCTCGGTCGAGACGGCCTCGTCGAAGCATGCGATAAGCTGGCCGTCGTTGACATCGAAACACGCCTTGCCGCCGATTTCGCGCTCGACGATCTTCGCGGAGTACTCGATACGGAACGCCGGCAGGACCTGGAAGAGGAGGTCAAGCGGCAGGGCGTCCTCAGCGGAGTTGTCAGTGAAGAGGTCGAGGGAGCCCTGCTCGTACTGCTCGGGCATGGCGTACTCGTCCTTGAGGCAGGACTCGTCCACGCGCAACACGCGGAAGCCGATGTCAGGCACGGATTTGGGCTCGGCGCCAAGCTCAAGCTGCTCGTTGGCCTTGTCCACCTCCGCCTTGATCTTCTCGCCCGCGCGACGGATGCGCTCCTCGCCGACGTTGCACAGATTACCCCAGCCGCCAGACGTCTCCTCGGGCAGTTGAACGAGAACGAAGCGACGGTTGCCGCCATCCTCGGCGTTCTTGCGCATGACGGCCTCAGCAGTGGTGGCGGAGCCGGAGAAGAAGTCAAAGACGAAGGAATCTGTGTCGCTCGCGATGGTCAGGATGCGATCGAGCAGGCGCACGGGCTTGGGCGTGTCGAAGGGGGCGGAACCCTCGAAGAGAGACTTCAGCTGCTTCTTGGCTTCGTCGGTGTGACCGACTTCAGAGTAAGGCCACAGGTTGGTAGGCATCTTGCCGTCCATCTCGTCAAGATAGCGCTTGCATGCCATGCCGCCATTGCCGCCGTTCGTAAAGTATAGAACCGGCCAGCTGCCTTCTTCATATCTTGCCCTGGCTCGTGCATAAGTAGCTTCATCAGGGTTCACAAGCATGAGAGCTTTTACATCCTGGCGAATCTCGCTAACCGGCAAATTGCAAATACCGGCTCGACGCTCTTCGTCATGAATGTCAACCCATTCATAGTCAGCCCATTCACTCATTAGGCGTAGCATGCTGTACCCGCCGAACGGCCGGCACCGGCCGTTCGGCGGGTACAGCATGCTACGCCTGTGAGTGGATGCTGAATGGCGTATACCATTCCTTGGTGCGTTGCGGCTCCGGGGGCTGAAGCGTCTCCCGCCTTCCAGGGGCGAGGGTCGCCATCGGGACTCGCGTAGCGCTCGTCCATCTCGACGGTTCGTGGCAATCTTCCCGGAACCCACTCGGGGCCCTTTGAGTACGAGAGGATGTGCTCGACTTCCGCGGGGATACCCTTCGAATCGTTCCTGGGCGAGTAGGTCTTCTGCCAGGCAATATCGCCCACAAAGCAGGCTGCACCGAATATCTCGTCGCAGATGGCGTGGAGGTTCTTGGACTCGTTGTCGTCAATCGAGATGAAAATCGCCCCGTCTTCGCTCAGCAGGTCCCTGGCCAGCATGAGCCTGGGGTACATCATTGAGCACCAGTCGGAGTGGAAGCGGCCGTTGGACTCGGGGTTGGCCACCAGGCGGCCGCCCTCCTCGTCGTAGTCGCCGCTCTCAGCGTCGTATTCCGCACGCGTCTTGGAGAAGTCGTCGTCGTAGACGAAATCGTGGCCCGTGTTGTACGGCGGGTCGATGTAGATCAGCTTCACTTTGCCGGCGTAGGTCTCGCGCATGATCTTGAGCGCCTCGAGGTTGTCGCCCTCGATGTAAAGGTTCTCGGTGGTGTCCCAGTCCTTAGACTTCTCGGGGCAGGGGCGCATGGTCTTCTTGGTGGGACGACGGGCCTCGAGCTTGGCCTCACGCTTGCCGGGCCAAGTGAATTGGTAGCGCTCGCGCGGGCCGTCCACGACCTCGCCGGAGAGGTCGTCGCGCAGGGCATCGAAGTCGATGGCGAGCCCGACGTTGTCGTCGGCATCCGTCGCCTCGGTCACCACGTCGGGGAAGAGTGCGGCGATCTTGGCGATGTTCTCTTGCGTGAGGTCGGGGGTCTCCCGGCTGATCTTCTCCATGGTCTCTCTTCCTTATCCTAGAGGACGCTCTCTCGAGCGCCGGCATCTGGCGGAACAGCTCGTTCTTGCGGGCTAACTGGCGCTCCTTGCGGCAGCGCGCCTCGACCCCGTCGCGCTCCTCGCGCAGCACCTTGAGACGGGCGGACACGGTGAAGCGCTCCTCGGCCGTGACGTCCTCCATGCCCATGTTGCCAAAGGCGGCCTGCGGGGCGAGGGCGTCCCATACCTTGTCCATGTTAGCGGCATTCAGCCCGAGCGCGAGGGTGCTCGTCTCGCGCCACAGGCCAACGATGAGCTTCGAGAGCATGACCGCGAGGCAGGCTTCGTCCTCGCGGATGCAGACAAACAGCAGCCTGTGCGGGTTGGCGCGCGCCACGCTGGCGAGGACCTCGCCGGGAACCTCACGCGCCTTGAGCGCGACCTCCACCACGAGGACCTCGTGGACGTTCCTGCCGTCGGGGATGCCAGTCGTCGCGGTCTTTCCTATTGTCAAAGCTGGCCGGTCCCATACGCCTCTTCCCAACTGGTTGAATCGCATAAAGGAGAGTCATCGGCGCGACTGGCATACGACCGAGGGCACGTCTCATAATCTAGCAGAGGTTGTTGGGTAACCCTTACCCGAGGCGGTTGAAAATCAGGGGCGTCGCGGCTTGGTGTGCGACGCCCCCGACGACTTGTGCGTTACTTCGTGGTCCTTCTCGGCAGAAAACTACTCCAGGCGAGGGAGGTCCATCAGGTCGCGGGCCTGCTGCTGGCCGTCGATGGCCTGCTGGAGGCGCCTGCGGTAGTAACTAGCTCCGTTGGCGATGTCGATGCGCAGGCCGACCTCGGCCTGCTGGAACAGGCTCAGGGCACGCAGCGGGTCGAGCTCCAGGCCCGCGGCCTCACGGTCGGGGCCGAGGATAAGCTGGGCGATGCGGATGGCGGGCTGGGCCGTCTCGACGACCGTGGTCGACTGCTCAAGGCTGCGCTCCCACAGGTCGTGGGCGCGGCGGACGTTGCGCGGGACGGCCTTGCCGCGCGAGTACATGTCGCCCAGCTTGTAGAGGGCCTCGCTCGAGGGGGCGAGCGCCGCGGCAAGCGCGTAGCAGCGGTAGGCGGCCTGCGGGTCGGGGGTGCCGGTGCGGCCGTACTCATGGATGTAGCCGAGGTTGATGATGGACTGGTAGCAGCCGTTGTCCGCCGCCATGGTGTAGAGCTCGGCGGCGCGCTCATAGTCTTGCGGCACGATCTCGCCCATGTAATAGAGGGCGCCGAGGTCGTTCATGCAGTCGGCGTCACCATCGCTGATGCGCATCTTGTAGGCAACGACCAGCGCGTCGGACACGATCTGGTCGAGGCGAGCCGCGTCGAGGATGCGCTCGCGGTTGACCGCGACCCACTCGGCAAAGCCGTCGGGATCGGAGATCACCTGCTGGGAGATCTCGCGTGCCAGGTCGGCTCCGCCGCCGAGGCAGGCGTTGAAGTCGGCGCTGTCGTCGCCAGGGTCGGAATCGGAGGTGGCGCCGGTGGGGGCATCGACATCGGTGTCGTCGTCGGCGGGATCGTCGGTGACGTGGACCTCGAAGCCGCCGATCTCGCCCAGGTAAATGAGCTCCTCGCGGGTGGGCTCGTAATCGGAAAGTGCCATGCTCGCTCCTTCGTCGTGGGCGGCGCGGGTCTGCCAAGACCTGCCGTGTTTGTGGTCCGACGATGCCGTGGGGAGCACGTTTGTCGCAAACGTGCCCTCTCGCGCCATGCGCGATGGCACCGATCGGCACACTTTATGCAAACGTACCAGCCGCGACCGGAGAAAGGGGTGCCAATCGGCACGTTTTACGCAAGCGTGCTCCCTGACGCCTTCGGCCGAGCGCGCTTGCGTTGAGCGTGGGAAGACGCGCTGGCATCTAGCTGGCGTTTTCCAGATCGTTGACTTAAGACGCCTTCCCGCGCCCGCAGTGGCAGGGTGCCGATCGGCACGCTTTACGCAAGCGTGCCGACCGAAGCCGGCAAAAAGGGAGCCGATTGGCACGTTTTGCACGAACGTGCCAATCGGCTCCGCAATCGCAAGCGTTGCCGCAAGCACGGCCGCAAGCGCCGCGCTTGTGGCAGGGGCGCTCCCCTACAGGAACTTGTCGAGCTCGCGGTCGACGATGGACTTGCGCTTGACCTTGGGCTTGGCGATGAGGTGGCCGCGATGGATGACGTGCTTGACCGTGCGCAGCGCACGCAGGTCGTCGAGCGGGTTGGCGTCGACCACGATCATGTCGGCGTCCTTGCCGGGCTCGATGGAGCCTGTGATGTCGCCCACGCCCGCGAGCTGAGCGTTTTTGAGCGTTGCGGTATGCAGGGCGAACTTGCGCGACACGCCGACGTACTTCTCGAAATAGCGGAGCTCGCGCCAGAAGTCGTATTGGGTGATCCAGGGGCAGCCGACGTCGTTGCCGAGCGCCACGGGAATGCCCTGCTCGAGGGCGGCCTTGGAGTTGGCGATGATTCCCTCGAAGACCATGTTGCCGTTGAACTGCTCGACCTCGCTGGCGCACGAGACCGAGCGGTCGAACAGCGCGTACGGCAGCGCAGGCGAGATCGTGGTGCAGAGGAACGAGCCGTTCTGCTTGAAGAGGTCCATGATCTGGTCGGTGGGCGCGGCGCCGTGCTCGATGGAGTCGACGCCGCCCTCGAGCGCCACTCGGACGCCCTCGGTGGACTCGACGTGCGCGGCGACGGGGAAACCCAGCTCGTGGGCGCGGTCGCACACGGCGCGCACCATGGTGGGATCCATCTTGAGCTCGCCGGGGGTGCCCTTCTCTTTGGCGTCGAGCACGCCGCCCGTGATCATGAGCTTGATGAGGTCGGCACCTTGCGAGCGCGCGACCTCGACCTGGACCAGGGCCTCGTCGATGCCGTGGGCCGCGATGGCGACCGATCCCGCCATGTGGCCGCCAGGGACCGAGATGCCCTCGTTGGCGGCCAGGATACGCGGGGCCTCCAGCACGCCGGCAGCCGCGGCGTCGCGCACGCGGGTGTCAAAGTCGCCCAGGCCGCCGACGGTACGGATGGTGGTGACTCCGCTGTGCAGCTCCAGGCGCGCGTACTCGACCACAAGGCGGTAGGCCACGGCACGCGTGAGGCCGTTGGCCATGACCTTCTTTACCAGGGCCGCGTTGTCGCGCTGCTTCTTCTGCGGCTTGCCGTTGCCCGCAAGGTGGACGTGCATGTTGATGAGGCCGGGCACAAGGTAGGCACCAGCCAGGTCGAAGGTCTCGCAGCCCGCGAGGTCGGCCTCCCCCATGGGGCAGACCTGGGCGATGCGGCTGCCCTCGACGACGACCACGTGGTTCTCCCGCGGCTCCATGTCCTCGGTTCCGTCGAGCACGCAGGCGTTGACGTAGGCCACCCTCCTGCCCGCGGAGCCGTTCGCGTTGCGCGTGGCGTCGGTCACGTTGCCCTTCCCCATCGCAGTCTCCTTCCCGTTTTTTGACTTTGGGTCATTTTAGCTAACGCCTGCACTCGCCCCAACGGCAGGCGAGGCACAACGAAGGCCGCCCGGGCAATCGCCCGGGCGGCCCCTTCTTGCCGAAATGTCTGTCGACATGCGCGTCAGGTTGACGCTCGCCTGGATGGGGAGCGTCTACTCAGCCAGCTCGTACCAGTCGACAGCTGCCTCAAGACGGTCAACGTCGATGTCGTCGGTGTAGACCTCGAACTTGGCCTTCTCGCCCTTCTTCCAGTTGTTGACGCTGGCATAGTTATCGGTCTTGACGTCATCCTTGTCGTACACGCCAACATTGAGGGAGACAGTCTTGAAGTTGTAGTCGGAGGTGTTCTTGATTACAGCAACGTAGGTGCAGCTGCCGTATCCATCATCCTTCTTCTCCCACTTGGCGTTCTTGAACAGAGTGTTGAGGGCGTCCTCGATGCCGGCCTTCTTGCTGACCGCAGTGCCGTTGGCAACAATGTCCGCAAAGTCATCCTTGTACTTGTCACCAACCTTTAGGTCGTACTCATCGACCATGGTCTTAAGAATCTGGCTGCGCTTGTCATATGCCTTGGACCATGCCTCGATATAGTCCCAGGAACCGTACTCGTTCTGATTGAGGACCTCCATCTGCGCATCGAGCGAATTGAGGTAAGCGATTACGGTCTCCTGCATCTTGGAGTCCTCGAACTTCGCATCCTTGAGCTCGGCATCGTTGTCAATCTCTGCCTGGACGGCTGCCTTAAGCCCCTTGGACAAATTGGTGTCATGGGACGAAATGTAATCGGAGCGTTTCTCGTAACCGCGGGCGATGGTCGTCATCGCGGTGTCGTCGACATAGGCATCCTCACCACCCTGGCCCCCGCAACCCGTAAGACCGACAACGCCCATGCACATGAGTGCCGTGAGCGCGAGCGCCAGAACCCTCTTCTTCATGACAATCCCTTTCTGAATGCGTCGACGTCAGGTGCATGGCCTACGGGCAGGGCCTTCTCCCAGCCATGACTGCTTACCTGACGACCCAGTGCCGACCTTGTCGTAATGAGACCCCCTATGGGCCTCGCTTGAATCGAGCTTAAATATGGGGTCGGACATTAATTCGGATAGGCGTGATAAGGCGCGTCAACGTGACCCACACGCGGGCGGCGCTTCCCGATCGAGGGGAGGTGGTCGCATGGACGTCTCGGTAGTGCTGTCGAGGCTCGGAAGGATTATGAGTCTCATCGCAACGTCACTTGCCATCGCGAGGGATGCCCTCGCCCTGGTCGAAACGATCAAGCGTACGTGGACGGAACGGGGGTCTAAAAAAAGAACCGGGACTAGTTGCAGCTAGCCCCGGTAAACAGACACCGCGCCGCCCGCCAGACTTTAAGGTTACGGGCCCGCCGTGTGCCTTGAAGTATACGAGGCATCAGAGAGCTTCTCAAGGCTTTGCGGGCAATCAAATGTACAACATTTTACCTGTTAGACGGCGTAGTTCTTATATGCAGGCAGTCCTTCTATGCAGGCGAGGATGCTGTGTTGGGAGCGCCCCGCACGAACGTCACGGGATGTTCACGTCATGCAGACGCAGCCTCCACGCGCGGCGGGTAGACTCCCCCACAAGACATTTACGGAGGAAATGAATGGACTATCCCGAAGACCCCAGCGACAAGACGCGCGTCGACGTTGCGACCCGCGTGGCGTACCCCGACTCGCCAGACGGCGCGGGCGCATCCCAGCCGCAGCGGGTGCGCGGCGTGTTCGACGACTTCTCGGTAACGCAGGTCATCGCGTCGGCCCTCTCGGCCGTGACGTCGCTGCTGCTAAGCACCAAGATCGGCATCGTCGGCGGAGTCGTCGGCGTGGCCGTCGGCGCCGCCGTCGCCGCAATCGCGACCCAGGTATACAAGGGACTGCTGAGCGCCTCAGCCGACAAGCTTCGCGACGCCGCGGGTGGCTACGGCACCGGTTCTGCCAACGACCCCGACCTGACCATGTGCGACGCTACCGAGAAGTTCGTCGGGCTTGCGGACATTGACGCGGACGGCAACCCGACGGTGGGCACCGAGGGCGCCTCGGTCGCCGACCCGCAGACGCGCGTGGCGCCCGCCTCCTACATACAGGCACGCCGCAAGCAGCGCAATGCCCAGATGGTCCGCGGCTTTGTGATCGTGGTCGGGGCCGCGCTTGTGGCCGTGGGCCTTACCGCCGCAATCGTTCGCGTTACCAGCGCCGGCCAGGGTTGGGGCGCGCGCCCGGACTTTAGCGCGATCGGCCTGCCGCAGCCCCAGACGGACGCAACGATTCCCGCCGACACCAAGCAGCTCCCCCAGGCCGACCAAGGCTCGGGCAAGCCCGCGACGACAACGGGCTCGACCGACGCCTCGCAGGACGGCACCTCCGGCAATCAGGGTTCGTCTGACAACACGGGCAACTCGGGCGAATCCGCCAGCAACACGTCGGGCAGCGAGTCTGGTGGCACGAACGGCGGAGCAAACCAGGGAGGCACGAGCGGCAGCGCCTCCGGATCGTCCGCATCGAGCGGCACGGGCACCTCTGGAGGCACCGTTGGCGGCGGCACGTCTGGCGGCACGTCAAACAACCAGCAAGGCAATGCCTCGGCAGGCGGTGCCGGCGGAACCAAACAGGACTCGTCAGGCACCACGACGACCGGAACCACAACCGCTAACTAGCGCCGCGACGGCCACACCACACCGCGACGGCTACACCACGCGTCAATGCGCCAACCAAATGCGAACGGGAGACCCGTAGCCATGACGAACGTCCTCGTATTGCTTCCCGCCAACCACGACCACCGCACACGCCTGCAGGCCGCGGCACCCGACGCCAACTTCGAGTACGTCGGACCCAGCAAGGTCACCGATGCGGAACTGTCGCATGCCGACGCGATTCTGGGCAACCTCGCGCCCGAGCGCCTCTCCACTTGCGAGAACCTGCGCCTTTTGCAGCTAGCATCCGCCGGCTTCGACAAGTACGTCGGCGGGCGGGTACCCAGGGGTGCGGCGCTGTGCTGCTCGTCTGGCGCATACGGCCAGGCCGTGTCGGAGCACCTGTTTGCCGCGGTGCTCTGCGTGATGAAGCGACTGGACGGCTACCGCGACATGCAGCACCGCCACGAATGGGGCGACCTGGGACCCGTCGGCACGCCCCGCGGCGCCAACGTGCTCGTCCTGGGCGCGGGCGACATCGGCACGCACGTGGCCAGGCTCTTCCACGCGGTCGGGGCGTCCCTCACCGGCGTGCGCACCCGCGCCAGCGAGCCGCAGCCTCCCTTTGACACCATGGGCACCCTCGCCGACCTGGACCGACTTCTGCCCGAGGCCGACATCGTGTGCAGCGTCCTGCCCAGCACGCCCGACACTCGCCGTTTGGCCAACGAGAAGTTCTTTGCGGCCATGAAGCCCGGCTCGATCTTTGCCAATGCCGGCCGCGGCGACCTGGTGGACCAGGCTGCGCTGGCGGACGCCCTGCGTTCGGGACACCTCCGCGCAGCCACGCTGGACGTGGCCGACCCCGAGCCGCTGCCTGCCGACGACCCTCTGTGGGACGTGCCGAACCTGCTGCTTACGCCGCACGTCTCGGGCTTCTTCCACCTGAGCGTGACGCTCGACAACGTCGTCGACATCGCCGCCGACAACCTGGGACGCCTGCACCGCGGCGAGGAGCTTCGAAACCGCGTGCTCTAGCGGAAGGGTTGCCACCTCCTAGTTCGCAAGCATTGCTCCCGCGAGCAAAGCCCTTGCGTAATTGCTCGTAGAGGTCCCATGGGCCTTAGCCTCGCGCTCGAGTGCCTTCTTCATTGCCGTCGGGACCTTGATGGATAAGGTCGAGGAACCGCCGACGCTCAGTGGCGGGCGACCATAGACTACCTCGCCCTTGTTGGCCCATCCCTCAGGCCACTCATCGCGGTCGAGAGCCGAGGACCAGGAATCGAGCACCTGCTCGGTGACCACAGTTCCATTTGCAGCCTTGATATCGGCCATGCTTACCCCCTATCGAGCCAAATTGTATTCCCGTTTGTCACTCACTTCATTCACGGTCCTTCTCGGCAGGAACTTGCCGTTTATCGAAGGGTCGCGCCAAACGTGAGACTCGCGAGCCAGTAGCGGGCATGATTTACGCATCTGCGGCGATGTGCCGAAAGTCGGGCGGCGTTTGCGCGGGCAGTGGCTGCGAGGTAACGACGCGGGCCACTCGCGGCGGACGGCCGCCAGCGTACATGCGAGGAGGCATGATGGCGTTTTCGAAGGTCGTGGTTGCCGGTGGCGGAGTCCTGGGCAGCCAGATTGCGTTTCAGGCGGCGTATTGCGGGTTCGACGTGACCATCTGGCTGCGCAGCCAGGGCAGCATCGGTCGCACCCAGCCCAAGCTCGACAAGCTTCGCGAGACCTACGTCGAGGCGATCGAGGCCATGGCCGACGGCTCGGGCCCGTGGTGCGCGGGCATCGCCGACGCCGACAAGCCGCTGGACAAGGACGCCTGCCTCGAGCGCGTCGAGGCCGCCTACCAGGGCCTTAAGCTCGAGCTGGACATGGCCGCCGCCGTGGCCGACGCCGACCTGGTTATCGAGTCGATGGCCGAGGACCCCAAGGCCAAGGTCGCCTTCTACGAGAGGCTGGCGCCGCTGCTGCCGGCCAAGACCGTGGTCGCCACCAACTCGTCGACGCTTCTGCCCAGCCAGTTTGCCAAGTGCAGCGGACGCCCCGGCAAGTACGTGGCGCTCCACTTTGCCAACAGCATCTGGAAGAACAACACCGCCGAGGTCATGGGCCACGACGGCACCGACCAGCCCGTGTTCGACGCGATGTGCGAGTTCGCCAACCAGATCCGCATGATCGCCCTTCCCGTCCGTAAGGAGAAGAACGGCTACCTGCTCAACTCGATGCTGGTGCCGTGGCTGCTGAGCGGCCTGGACCTGTGGGCCAGCGGCGTGTCCGACCCCAAGAGCATCGACATCGCCTGGGAGCACGGCACCGGCGCGCCCAAGGGCCCGTTCCGCGTGATCGACACCGTCGGGCTTAACACCGCGTACAACACCGTCCTTCAGTTCCAGAGCGTGCCGGGGCTTCTGAACCCCCTCTTTAAGAAGATGATGCTGCCGTACAACTACAAGCGCATGGCACAGCTGCTCAAGTCCATGATCGACAGCAACGAGAGTTTCTACTAACGGCAGACGTTCGACAACCGACACCCAACAGGCACAGGGAGGCACACCATGTCCGACCACCTGATTCGCGAGTTCGGCGCACTTCTCGACAGTGAGGGCAGGCTGCGCGAGCCCGGCTATGCCACCGCGCCTGTGCTGCGCTACGACCGCTCGCAGGTCCGCGCGGCACGGTGGCGCATCAAGGAGTGGGACTACTACCTGGTCAACGACGACCACTACGCCGTGGCGCTGACGGTGAGCGACCTGGGCTACTCCGGCCTGCTGTCGGCCTCGGTGCTTGACTTTTCGCGCGGGACCTTCAAGACCACTAGCGAGATGCTGGTCGCACCGATGGGCCGCCTGCGCATGCCCGCCGACTCCGACACCGGAGACGTCCGCTACCAAGGTCGCCGCACCAGCGCCTGCTTTGCCCACACCCCCGCCGGGCGCCGCCTGTCCTTCCGCATGGACAACTTCGATGCCGAGAAGGACCTCGAGGTCGAGGTGCTTTTGGACCGTCCGCCGCGCGACTCGATGGTCATCGCGACCCCGTGGCGCGAGGACCCGCACGCGTTCTACTACAACCGCAAGGTCATCGGCATGCGCGCCACGGGGGCGTTTCGCGTCGGCGACTTCGTGCACGAGTTCGTGGGGGACGTGGGCGGCGGCGCGGACGGCGATAACGCTGCGGCTGGCGGTGGCCCCACGGGCGACGGCGCTACGGGCGGCGGCGCGCTCGGGCTGCTGGATTGGGGTCGTGGCGTGTGGACCTACGACAACACCTGGTACTGGGCCGCGGCACAGGGCCACGTTACGGGCGACGACGGGCGCGACCACGTGGTCGGCCTGAACCTGGGCTATGGCTTCGGCGACACCAGTGCCGCGAGCGAGAACATGGTCTTCGTCGACGGCGTCGCCCACAAGCTGGGTCGCGTCGACTTCGGGATCCCGACGGTCGGTGGCGGCGCGGGCGACGGGCGCGGCGGCGGTGGCGGCATTGGCGGGCGAGCTGGCAAGGGCGGTCCCGCCTACGACTACCTTGCGCCCTGGCACATGACCGACGACGCCGGCAGGCTCGACCTGACCTTCTCGCCCCAGATCGACCGCACCGACTTCATCAACCTAGCGGTCGTGAGGTCCGACCAACACCAGGTGTTTGGCCTGCTAACGGGTACGATTGTGCTTGATGACGGGTCGACTTTTGCCCTCGACGGGTTGCGCGGGTCGGCCGAGCACATCCACAACCGCTATTAGGCGGCGGGCAATCAATTCGCAGGCGCAGTCGCGCCTGCCAGATGGTCACAAAGGGCCGGTTCTTCGGCCTAGGCCTCCAAGCAAGAAGCGGTCCCGGTCAATGGGGGCCGCTTCTTCGGATTTCTGTGGTCAGTCGGGCCCACTTCTTCGGATGGACCCTCCCGCGCCGGTCACTCGTGCCGAAGTCTTCGGCACGAGTGACCGCAAACGGCGGCCACCCGCATCCGAATCCTGGGCAAACGCCGGCGGCGTGGTCAATGGAGCCGAAGACTTCGGACCCTCTGACCGGCGCGCCGGCGTTTGCCCAGTTGGCGATTTCCGAAAACCCGAAATCCGGTCACTCGACCCGAAGACTTCGTGTCGAGTGACCGGCGGCAGAGTGCCCATCCGAAGAAGAGGGCCCCTTTGACCAGGAAAATCCGAAGAGGAGGGCCTCACTGACCATGCGGCAACACGAGCGCCCGAGGCGCCAGCCGCGCCGCACGCCCGTCGTGGCTCCCCTACCCCAGAAGCGCCATCACGCGGCGCTTGCACTCCAGGTACTCGAGGGTCAAATCGAAGCCGTCGCGCTTCTCGACAGGGCACGTGACCTCGACCTGGCCGACCAGCCCGGACGGCTCGCCCTGGGCGGGCGCGCCTCGCATGACGTAGACGCGGTCCGCCATCGAGACGGCCTCGTCCACGTCGTGGGTGATCACCAGGGCGGAAAGTCCCAGGTCACGCACAATCCCGCAGAACCACGCGCGCATGTCGCCGCGCGTCAGGGCGTCCAACGCGCTGAACGGCTCGTCCAGAAGGACCACGTCGTTGTCCATCAGGTAGGTCCTCAGCAGCGCGGCGCGCTGGCGCATGCCGCCCGACAACTGCGAGGGCCACTGGCGCTCGCAGCCCGAAAGGCCAAAACGCTCGAACAACGGCTCGGCCTTGGCGCGGGCGGCGCGACGGCCCATCCCGCCCAGGACCAGCGGCAGGCACACGTTGTCCAACACCGTCTGGCTGGGCAGCAGCAGGTCCTTCTGCAGCATGTAGCTGACGCTGCCGGGGCAACCCGTCACGTCCCGCCCGTGGAGAAGGACCGTGCCCTCGTCGGGCGTGGACAGACCTGCCAGCGCGTGGAACAGCGTCGTCTTGCCGCAGCCGGAGCGGCCGACGAGGCACACGACCTCGCCGGCGCCCACGGTAAGCGAGACGTCCGCCGCGACGCGCATGTCGTCCCACGACAGCGCCAGGCCGCGCGCCTCGAGCGCGGGGGCCGCCACGGACCCCGCGATGTGACCGGATGCAGCCACTAGGCCTCCAGATAGTCCATGGTCCAGCCGGCGTTGACGTCGAGCTCGTGCTTCACCAGCTTGTTGTCGTTCAGCCACTTGTAGAAGGCCGACCAGCGGTCCTTCTCGATAATGCCCCAGCTGTCGGCGTCGGACTGGTACTCGCCCGCCAGGTACTCGGCGCTCTGCTTGACGAGCTTCTCGTCCAGCTCGGGCACGGCGTCCAGAAGGATCTGCGCCGCGTCGGCGTGGTTGGAGATCGCGTACTCGTAGCCACGCTTGGCCGCGCGCAGGAACGCCTTGATGACCTCGGGGTTCTTCTGGGCGTACTCGGAGTTGGCGGCCAGGACCGGGGTGTAGTAGTCGAACACCTTGTCGATCGAGATGAAGCTGAAGTAGTTGTAGTCGAAGTCCTGGACGACGGCGTTCTGGACGGCCCAGCCCTCGTAGACCCAGACGCTGTCGAACATGTCGGCCTTCAGGCCGGAGACCTCGTCGTCGACGTTGTAGGGAACCAGGTCGAGCTTGGAGAAGTCGCCGCCGTCCTTCTCGACGATGTGCTTGATCGTGGCCTGCTCGACGGGCATGTCCCAGGTGGCGTACTTGTGGCCCATCATGGCCTTGGGCCTGGTGATGCCGTCGGCCTTGCGGCTCATGATGCCGCTGGTGTTGTGCTGGATGACGGCGGCGATGGCCTGAATCGGCATGGGGCTGTCGCTGTCCAGGGCGTTGGCGATGTAGTCCTGGTAGCTGACGCCAACCTGCGCCTTGCCTGAGCCGATCATGGCCTCGGCGGTGTCGTCGGCGGGCTGGACGATCTCGACCTCGAGGCCCTCGTCGGCAAAGTAGCCCTTGGCCTGGGCCACGTAGATGCCCGTGTGGTTGGTGTTGGGGGTGTAGTCCAGGCAGAAGGTCAGCTTGGTCTTCTTGCCGTCGGCGGCCCCGCCGGAGTTGGCGGCGTTGCCGCACGCGCCCAGGGCAAGGGCGGCAGCCGCGGCGCCGGTGCCTGCCAGGAAGTTCCTGCGAGAGATGTCGATACTCATTTGTGGTTCCCTTCCGCACGCCTCCACGGCGTGCAAATCCGTTCCAAAAGGTCAACCAGGGCCATGAGGCCCAGGCTCAGAGCCGAGATCAGGATGATTGCCGCGAACATGCGGTCGTACGAGAAGGACTTGCGCACGCGGATCATGTACACGCCCAGGCCGGAGAAGCCGCCCAGCCACTCGGCGATGACCGCGCCGACGATCGCATACGTCGCGCTTATGCGCAATCCCGAGAAGAACTGCCCGGCCGCAGCCGGCAGCTTGGCGTACCAGAAGACCTGCCAGCGCTTGGCGCGCATCGTGCGCATCAGGTCGACGACGTCGGGGTCAACGCTGCGGAAGCCGCGGGCAAGCCCCACCGTCACCGGGAAGAACGTGGTCAGCACCACCAGCACGACCTTGGGCACGATGCCAAAGCCAAACCACAGCACCAGCAGGGGTGCCAGGGCGATGGTCGGGATCGTCTGCGACACCGTGACGATGGGGTCCAGGGCGCGTCCCAGCCACCCGAAGCGGTCCATCAGCACGGCGACCACGAAGCCCAACGCCACGCCGATGCCCAGGCCGAGCGCAGCCTCGTACAGGGTCGTCATGCAGTGGCCGCCCAGAAGCGCCGCGTCGTCGACGAACGATATGACCACCTGCGCGGGCGACGGCAGAAGGTAGGACGGCACCAGCTCGAAGCTGCAGGCGGCCTGCCACAGCGCCACGATCAGGGCGACGCCCACGGCTCCCGGCAGCCACCTTGGCGCCGCCAGGCGACGGGCGGGCGCGGGACGAGCGTCCTTCTTGGCAGGGGCGTTGTCGTGGGGGCTAACGGCCACGGTTAGGCCTCGGCGGGCGCGTTCGAGCCCAGGGTCGGGTCGTCGGCGTGGTACTTGCCGACCTTGTGCTCGGTGGTCATGACGTCGCCAGTGGGGCGGTAGTTGATCTTGGCGTAGGTCATCACGTGGCCGCAGCCGGCCTTGGCGCCCACCAGCTGACAGTTCTTGAGGACCTCCATGCAGGTGTCGTAGTCGCCCTCGATGGCGGTCTCGAACGGGCCGACGAAGTAGCTGACGCCAGTCGAGGCGATGTAGTCGATCACCGCGTCGACGGCGGCGCAGGTCTCCTCGTCGGAGGTCGCGTCCATGGGCAGGTATTGGATGGCAATCGAGCAGTTCAAGCGCTCTCCCCTCCCGCGCGGGCCAGGCCGCGCGTCTGTCGGGGCACCAAAAAGGCGCCCAGTCGTCGTAGGCGCCATGCAACGGATGAGAGAATCCGGCTTCGTGGTCCCTACGCCGGCATTACCCGGATCAGGTTCGAAGGTCAGGGCCGCAAGATCCTGGGCCCAATCTCAGCCGGCGTGCGCCAGCCCCCTTTTTATCGAGCAACACTTTAGCACGTCGGACCACGGGCATGCCGAGAAGGACCTTGGGGACGCATCCACGCAATCAAAGCCCAACCGTGGCATGGCTTTACAGACGTGCTTTCGCCCTCAGGCAGAGCTGCTCGATGGGTCCTTCCATACGAAGGCGAAGCGCCCCTACGGAAGAGGTCCATGCCGTACCCTCTAACCTGTCGAACACCTCCGCAAGCTTGGTTGGAATCATGTCGGCGTACAGGGTCAGCAGATTCGCACATCCTTCAGCAGTGATTCCAACGCTTCCAAGTCCACATTGCTCGACAAGCTTGATCAAGTCGTCAAGACTGACACAACCGGCACGGTTTTCCCCGCCTATAGACATGGCGAGCTTCGGCGGCTTAACCCTCCACCTGCCCCTCTCGATGTAAGGCACGATCGAAGCCACGTCATACATCGGCGCCAAGCGATGTGCTCCCGCAACATCGAGCATGATCGAATAATTCTTCGCATGGGCATCCGTCGCAGCAAGAAGGTAGTTAAAGAAGAGCATCTGCAAAAAACGAACCACATTTTGCTGAGACGACGGTCCCGTCGATAACAATAGCCCCAATACGTCTGCGCAACTTGGCCCGCCGCTCATGCTGTACTTGTTGTCCGGAAGACATCCAAGCGCCTGGCACAAGTCTTCCTGATGAAGCCGTGTAACCCGTCCCAAGCTTGTCGACCGGTCATAGCGCTCAATCACGATTGCGGGCTCGACCCCATCATCAGACGCAAACTCGCGATACTCGACCCTCGCCACATCAATGCCGCAGGCATCTGCGAGACTCATGCAGACATATTCGTTAAGCGCCTGGTGCGCCAGACCACGCACACCGCTCTTGAAGATATGCGTGGTTGCGGCCGCCCCCTCACAAGAGAACCAGCCGTTCCCCTTTCTCCTTAAGGCAAATTTGTTCTGCTGGCCACCGAGGCTCCAATGCTCGTCGCCCGCAATCCACCCAGACCTTCCCTCTCGTCCAAGAGCCAGCCTTCTGGCTATCTCCCCCTCACTCACGGGAACAAGGACCTCGTCACGCGACGCATCGAATCCCTGACGGCAAAACTGGACGGCTCCAGGACAGTCGAGCCCAATGACTTGTAGCAGCGAGAAGGGATTGTTTGCCGACACGCCCGCCTCGCGCGCAACACGCTCGCGAGCGGCCACGTCTTCTGGCAGAAGGCCCCAAAGATATGGGAGGACGACTTTGTCGCGATAGACTCGCGTAGAAAGCGGCATGGCAGATGACAGCGGAACGCCGCGATAGTCTCTTAGGTACGAGAAGGACAGCGAGCCAGAGTCTCCCTGGGACAACGTACCCGCTGGCCTTCCGGCAATCAGAACGCCCAGTTCTTCTCGCCTCATTTTGTACCAGCCGTCAAAATGGCAAGCGCGTCATATGAAGGACTTGCGCTCTGACTTCCCGACCCCTCGTTCTTTTCGTCGAAAGAAGGGGTATTGACATGCATCGGCCCCCCGCAATGCCCGTTCCCCTCGACAATGACCAAATCAAGGCCCAGTACCTCGAGAACCGCAGTCAACTTATCGAGCTGTACCCCCGAATTCCGACCAAGCTCCATGGACCACAGGCAGCGCTTTGACACGCCAGCCGCTTCCGCCAGCTGGGCCTGCGTCATCCCGACATGAGCACGTCGATCCTTAATCGCATAACCGATGCTGAGCGCGTCTATCATCCCTACCTCCCTGGACGACAAGCATGCGTTAACGTAAAATACGCAAAATAATGCGATTATTATAAGTCGCATTATTTTGCGATTCAATCTATTCGCAAAATAATGCGACTAAATGTTGGCAATGAAAACAAGTCGCCGAGCAAAACCCGCCCAGCGACCCGTCAAACACAGAGAAGCGACTTCACAATGGCCGTTACTACCCCCTCGACGAGGCGAGCGTCGCCTTGCCGAAGTTGACGCCAAACAGGATGCCCGCCAAGAGCAGCGACGCGCCAAGGCCGGTGTAGAAGACGGCGATGAAGCGCTCGGGGGCGATGCCGCTCGAGCGAAGCGCGATGCCACCCGTCATCATCACGGCCATAATCGCGAACGACTTGGCATCGAAGAACTTGAGGAAGAAGTGGCGCCCTTCCTCGTACAGGCCGATCCTGGTCGTGTGCCTTCTGACCAGCTTGCCAAAGACGAACAGCTGGAACACGGTGAACACCACCGCGGACAGCACGAAGTTGAGAAGATCGAGGTGGTCGGGATATGCCATCAGGCCGATGCGCAGGATGTTGAACCCCGCCGCGCACCACACCAGGCAGGCGAGAAGAAGCAGCGTGTCGCGTTTGACCTTCATTGGGGGGCCTCCGTAAGGGCAGGCTTTGGCTCATCGAACCGAATACGATACACGCACGCCACCGGAAATCCCACCACGGCAGGGGGCGAGCCGCCGCTGGCGACTCGCCCCCACCAAAAGCATATGTGACGCGATGCCTACGCCAGAAGCTCGCGGATCTTCTCGACCTGCTCGGGCGTCGCCTGGACCGCCGGCTCGAAGATCTTGGTCGAGACGGGCAGCCCCTTCAGGTTGACGGCCACCTTGATCGCCGAGACGAACAGGTCGCACGCGTCGTAGACGGCCATGAGCTGCGAGATGCGCTCGGCGCACTCGATGGCGGTCGCGAAGTCGCCCGCCTGGTAGGCGCCGTGCATCCTCGCAAAGAGCTCGGGCTCCACGTTGGTGAGGCCACACAGGACGCCATTGCCGCCGCTCGCGCGGTTGACCAGGTAGTACTCGTCGAAGCCGGAGAGGACCGAGAACTCGGGGTTGACCTGACGGACGGCGCGGATGACCTTGCGCGTGTGGCTGATGGTGTCGACCGTGTCCTTGATGCCGCAGATGTTCGGGTGCACGGCGGCGAGCCTGGCCACGAGCTCGGGCGACAGGTCGGTGCCGGTGCGCGCCGGGAAGTTGTACAGCACGACAGGCAGGTCGGTGGCGTCCGCGATGCCGCCAAAGTACTTCTCGGCAGCGTCGTCGGTGGGCCCGAAGTAGTACGGCGAGACCGCCAGGACCGCGTCGGCACCGGCCTTCTGGGCATGGCGCGTGAGGTCGAGGACGTTGTCGTAGGTGGTGTCACCCACGCCGACGAAGATTTTCATGCGGCCGGCGACCCGCTCGACGGCAAAGTCGACGACCGACTTCTTGTCCTCGAGGCTCACGCTGTAGAACTCGCCGATGCTGCCAAACAGCAGCACGCCGTCGATGCCCGCGTCGGCCAGGTGGTCCAGGTGCCTGCCCCACAGCTCGTAGTCGATCTTCCCATCATCGTCGGTAATGGTGATGGAGGGGCAGAAGACTCCCTCAAACATGTGTCACTCGCTTTCCGGGGTCACGCCCCCACGAATCCCTGCACTGCCGAGAAGGACCTAGAGGTAGTAGGCCTTGACCGCGTTGTCGTAGAAGACACCCTGCTTCTCGGCGTCGGTGAAGACGTCGGAGTCCTCGATGAAGCTGTAGAGGTCCTTGTAGTCGAACTTGGTGAGGACGCAGGGGGAGTCGGTGCCCCAGATGATCTTGTCGGCGCCCAGGACGTCCTTCGCCATCGCGATGTACTTGAGCGCGGTGGGATACGGGTAGGCCTCGGGAGCGACGTTCCAGGGCAGCGCGGAGAGGTCGACCCAGACGTTGTCGTGGGCGAGGTACGGAAGCGCGCACTCGAGGACGTCGCCGTCCTCGAGGGACGGGGCGAGCAGGTGGCAGACGACGATGTGCAGGCCGGGGTACTTCTTGGCCAGGCGATACACGGCCTCGGGCTGGCAGCTGGACTGGTTGGGGCTGCCGATGTCGAGCACCAGGGTGGCGTCCTCGACCTGGGCGATCCTGTCGATAAGGACCGTCATCTCGGGGCCGTCGACCGCGAAGTCGCGGTGGTAGCCGGAAAGGCCGCCGCCCACGGAGACCTCGAACTTAAAGACGTGGGCGTGGAGGTCGTTGATGAAGTGCTCGAGGATCTGCTGGGCGCAGCGGCAGAAGGGGTCGAGCATAACCGCGGCCTTGAAGCGGTCGGGGTACTTCTCGGCACACTCCATGGCGTACTCGTTCTGCAGGCCATACAGGACGCCCTGCAGCAGGATGGCCTTCTCGACGTCGTTCTCGTCCATGACGTCCATAAAGGTCTCGACGAGGTACTCCTTGTCGCCCTTACCCTCGGGGATGATGCGGAACTCCTCGCCGGTGGCCCAGCGGCAGTTGCCGTTGCCCAGGGGGCGCAGCTCGCCAGCCTTGCCCATGGAGCCGATGTGGTCAAAGACGTGGGCGTGTGCGTCGATCTTCTTCATTTTGTTCTCCTTACGTCAAACAATGTCTGATTGATACGTGGTCAGTGACGAAACGCGCTTTGCTGCCAGGCGGGCACCACCTCCAGCCGAACCCGCAGACGCGGGACATAGAGTGGCCTTGCAATACGTGCGCTAGGCGGACTGCTCCTCGGCCTCCATCTCCTCCTCGGTCACGTCATCGATCGGGACGAAGAGCGTGAACAGGAAGGCGAGGCCAAAGGCGAGCGCCAGCGAGATGCAGAAGGGAACGAACGCGCGGCTCATGAAGACGGGCAGCGTGGTGAGCGCGGGCAGGGCGAAGGCGGTGCCGGCGCAACCGAACAGGCCTGCCACGGCGGAGCCAATGCCGCCGGCGACGCATGCGCAGACCATGGGCTTCTTGAGGCGCAGGTTCACGCCGTACATGGCGGGCTCGGTGATGCCCAGCAGCGTGGTGAGCGAGGCGGAGATTGCCTGGGAGCGGAACTTCTTGTTCTTGGTCTTGAGGGCCACGGCGAGCGCGGCACCGCCCTGGGCGAAGATCGCGCCGCCGAACAGGGCCATGATGGTGTCGAAGCCGTAGACCGCGACGTTGTTCATGGCGATGGGGAACAGGGCCCAGTGCAGGCCGAGGATGACGAGGAACGGCTGGAAGGCGCCGATCAGCGCGCCGGCGACGAGCGGCGAGAGGCTGTAGACGGCCTCGTAGCCCTGCGCGAGCCAACCACCCACGATGGTGCCAAGGGGGCCGAAGACGGCCAGGGTGAGCGGGACGATGACGATGATCGTGATGGGCGGCGTGAACAGTCCGCGGAAGGTCTCGGGGATGATCTTGTAGCAGGCCTTCTGGACCCAGCTCGCGCAGTAGATGGCAAGAAGGATGGGGATGACGGAGCTGGAGTACGTCGCCTTAGAGAGCTCGAGGCCAAACAGGTAGACGGGCGCGTCTGCCGCCATGACCGTGGTGATGGACGGGTACACCAGGATGCAGCCGAGAAGGACCGCGGTCACCGTGTCGACGTCGAAGCGCTTGGACGAGGTGTAGGCGAGAAACACCGGGATGAAGTAGAACAGCGAGTCGGCCATCGCGTTGAGAATCGCGTACGTGGTCGAGTCGTCGGTGACCATGCCCGAGACCTGCAGAAGCGTCAGGATGCCCTTGAGGATACCGACGGAGACGAGCAGGTTGATGATCGGGAGGAAGAACGAGGACAGCAGGTCGATGACCGCGTTGACGCCGCGCTGGAACGCGTTGGGCGTCTTCTCGGGGGCTTGCGTGGTTGTCACGGTTTCTCTCCTTTCTGGAGCGTCCTGTCAGACGCTGGCCTACATGTAGTTGCAGATGTGCGGAAGGGCGGTCTCGGTATAGCCAAGGACCTCGGCGCAGACCTTGCGGCCGTTGCAGACGGCGATGATGTCGTCGAGCATCCTGTCACGCATCTCCTCCATGGACTCGGGTCCGTAGATCGTCGGGCTCGCGTCGAGGTCGGTGTTGTCCCTCATGGCCTCGTAGGTGCGCTTGTTGGCAGTCAGGCGATAGACGGGCGCGATGGCGTTTCCGGTGGGGGTGCCGAGGCCGGTCGAGAAGACCACGAGCTGGCAGCCGCCGGCGATGATGCCGCCCACGCTGGAGGGGTCGTTGCCGGGGGTGTCCATCACGACGAGGCCCTCATGCGGCTTGAGCTGCGCCGCGTACGGATAGACGGCGTTGAGGGGGCTGTGGCCGCCCTTGTGCACGCAACCGAGGGACTTCTCCTCGAGGGTCGTGAGGCCACCGGCCATGTTTCCGGGGCTGGGGTTGCCCTCGCGCATCTCGGCACCAAACATCTGGACGTACTTCTCGTAGTCGTAGACGATCTTGAGGATCTCGTCCGAAACCTGCTTGTCCTTCGCGCGACGGGCGAGGATGTGCTCGGCGCCAAAGAGCTCGGGCGTCTCGCACAGCACGGAGGTGGCGCCGTGGTTGACGAGCCAATCGGAGACCTCGCCGATCAGCGGGTTGGAGCCAAGGCCGCTGGAGGGGTCGGATCCGCCGCAGTTGGTGCCGAAGATGAGCTCGGAGATGTCGGTGGGCTCGCGGACGCACCGGTCCGCCTCGGCGACCATCTTGCGGGCAAGGCGCGTGCCCTCCTCGATCGCCCTGATGGAGCCACCGACCTTCTGGATGACCAGGGTCTCGACCGGCTTGTTGGTGCGCTCGCGAATCGCGTCGACCACGATGTCGTTCTGGCAGCCCTCGCAGCCAAGGGAGACGCAGACGACACCGTAGATGTTCGGGTTCGCCGCATAGCCGGCCAGCGCGGCAATGGTCACCTTCTGGTCGCAGTCGACCTGCGAGCAACCGTTCTGGTTGTGGAACGAGACACAACCCTCGACCGCGTTCGCGATTCGCTCCGTGGTGTCGGAGGCGCAGATGCTCGTGGGGAGAATCAGGACGTGGTTACGGATGCCGACGCGACCGTCCGGGCGACGGTATCCCATGAAGGTGCGCGTTCCGTCGGCGGCAGACGATGCCTTGGTCGCAACGGAAGCGGTGTCGGTGGCAACCGAGTCCTTCAGGTCGTCGGAGCTGGCGCAGTTGTGCGTGTGAACGTGCTGCCCGCGCTTGATGTCCGTGGTGGCCACACCAATGAACTCGCCATACTTGACGACCTTCTCGCCCTTGGGAATGTCCACGAGGGCGATCTTGTGGAACAGCGGGATGTCGTCGGTCACGGTAACGGACGCCAGCGTGCCGTCCGGCATGGGATAGCGGGCCTCGTCACCCGCCTCCAGCTGATAGGTGGCGACGGCGACGTTGTCCCTCTGGTCGATGACAACGGCGTTTTGGCCTTGGCTTACAACGTCTGACATGTTTCCTCCCTATTGATCTTCATGCCTACGTTTTGCTTCTGTTCGTATATGCGAACTTTATTCTTATTTCAAAACACAGGGTATGGGGAGGCATGCGCTCTGTCCGGGAGGCCGGGACGAACGGTATGTTTTCCTCTGCGAACGTAGTTCGTATATACGAACTCCTGCAACAATGCTAATTTATCGATGTAATCGACTCATAAAGGAGCAATGGACATGACGCAGCAAGAGCCCCAGGGCCATCGCGCGACGCTACGCGTCCTGGCGATTCTCGACGCCCTTGCGAACAGCCCCCGCGGCCTCACGATGGCCGAGGTCTGCCGAGAGCTCGACGCGCCCAAGAGCAGCCTCTTCCCCATCCTCCACACCATGGCCGACACCGACTACATCAGGTTCGACGAGGACACGGGCCGCTACGCCATGGGCCTCAAGTCCTACCTGCTGGGAAAGGCGTTCGACCGCGACGGCACGGGCCTTGCGCCAATCGAGGCGACCATGCGCGGTGTGGTCGATGCCTGCGGCGAAACCTGCCAGCTGGGCGTGTTGGACCATGGTCGCGTGCTGTATGTCGCCCGCGTCGACTCCCCCCAGCAGATTCGCCTCTCCTCGGAGATCGGCAAGACGCTGCCGGCACAGTGCACCGCAATCGGCAAGGCGATTCTCGCCGGCTGGGCCGACGAGAGGGTTCGCGAGGCGCTGTCCGAGCCGCTCGAGAGGCCGACACAGAAGGCAGCGGCCACGATAGACGAGGTGTTGGAGCGCCTGGGCGAGGTCCGACGCACCGGGTTCGCGCACGACCGCCAGGAGGTTCTCGAGGGCGTGGAGTGCATCGCCGTGCCGATCGACAGGAACGGCGTTCATTACGGCATGGGCGTCTCGGTGCCCGCCTACAGGCTCGACAGGGAGAAGGAGGACCTGATCGAGCAGGTCCTCACCAACGCCCAACGCCACATCGCGCAGCTACTGGGTTAGGGCAGTCAAAGTGAAGCGGTGACGCCACTCACGAGCATCATGCATAGAGAGTTCGTCTGAATTCTTCAGCCGTAGTTGAGGCAACTAGCTTGTAAAAGCTTTCCTTATCCATCAAACAATGCGCCAACCCGTCAAAGAGAGAGGCAAACTGCGAGCGATCAGTGTTGGACACAGCAATCAGCATCACTAGACGAATCGTTACCCCATCCCAATCGATTCCTGCATCAGAGACCAGCGTACATACAACCGTACGACGTGCGTCCATCACGGTTGCATGAGGCAAAGCGAAGCGCCCATCAAGGCAGGTTGACGCCGCTTCCTCACGCCTCATAACTGAGGAGGGGAACTCCTTCGAAACAATCCCCCGCTCAAACAATCTATCCGACAGCATTTCGATCGCTTGAGTTCTATCGAGCACTTCGCCAGTCGCGTCATGCACGAATAGCTCGTCTTCAATCAGACGACAGATTTTCTTCCTGCGCGCCTTCTCACCATGCTTCTGAATCCCACCACTCATCTTCTCGACACGAGCGAGATCACGGGAGCCAAACAAGGGAGAGACGCGAACGGTGCGCTCCGGAAGAACATTCGTTAGCTCAGTCGTTACAAGCATGTCTGGCATCAGTCCAGGAACTTCTTGCAAGCTATTTGCTATAGCAATTGACATCTTATTGCCAAAGCGCCCTATCAGCCTATCGCGAATGATTGTGGCCGTATCCCGATAAGGGCCCGCAACAACAACGACATTCAATCGAACGCTGTCGTTAACGCCTATTAGAAATCCGAGGTGCACGCAAAGAAGTCCAAGCTCCCCCGTACTCACATCGATACCAAACCGCTCGGAAATTCCATGCGAGACGAGCGAAGAAACCTCATAAACGAATGGGTAAGTGGACTGAATTTCAAAAGCTATCTCATCACCGTGCAATTGCCCATTCGGTGAACGCGCAATGAGCTCACGTGTGTGCCTGACCAGAGGGGTGAGGTCAGCATGATTCATAGGCGGGAGGCCATAGGTCTCGAACGCTAACTCAATGATTCGTGCAACGTCATCAAAAAAAGTAGATTCGTCCGCACAGTCTTCTAGCGGTTCATCATCAAAACGGACAAATCCCCTCAAGTGGGACGCGAGGGAACTGACAACAGCGTTAGAGATCGTCAGATGCCAGCGCCTTCCATAGGCCTCACATAGCGAAATAGCAATCTGTAGCTCTGTGGCATCGGTACTCAGAACTGATTCCGTCTCATCCAAGGGAGACAAACGTGATCTAAGCAACCACAATGTAGCGGCCATATTAATTGAAAGCTCTTCGAGATATCCAGGCTCGATAAAAACGCCCTTCTCATCAAGGGCTTTTCGAAGCGTGGCAGAGACAAAACTGACATCGAGCTCTTCCGAAAGCATCGAATATCCCGAGGAGCATGCATCCTGAGCTTCTTCGAGAACCATGTCTCTAAGAAGCCTCTTGCGATTTTCAGGGGAGCCCAGAACGCGCAAGACGCCATCGGAACGCTTCAAATCGAGCCCATACGCAGCAAAAAGAGGACGGAGTCGCCCAAGCGCGCGCTCGATGGACGATTGAGAGGAATAGAGTCTCACCGCAAGGTCACCAGCTGAGGGGACGAAGTCACTCAACAAGAGCTCACGTGCAAGAGCATGGTCCGAGAAAGGCGTTTCCTCCCTAGCGGCATAAAGACCATCCTCGAACAGGAGCTCGTTCGAGGAATCGAATTCATAGCCGCGATTAGTGCTGATGATAACTCGCCCATCGGTCACTGCGTTTATTTTTGAAATCTCCGACTGAATCGTACGTTTCGAACAGCCGAGAATATGAGAGAGAGCATCCCCTGTGACAGCAGCGTCCGCATGGGACAACTCCATCACTATTTTCTGCTGCCTGTCACTCAGCCGCACCATAACGCACACCATCTCTCGCAAGCAGAACGTCGAAAACACTCAAAACTGTCATTTCGCAGCACGCCTCAGAATTATCGTAACGGTCGTGGGCGCACGGAGGTTTCTCTCTCCTTGCGGCATGCCCCGCAACACTCGCCTTGTTCGTATTCGCAAAGGGTAATACCGTGCAATCAGTATTCATACTGTTGCATTGGAGACATATGACCCCTGAGGAGATGAACGAGCTCTCTTGCACCCTCATTGCATTCGCAGGAGATGCGTACGCGCACTTTAACAAGGCAATTGATTTTGCTTCTCAAGGCGACATCAGTGCCAGCGACAGGGAAATCGCAGAAGGCAAGGCCTCAATTGCCACCGCTCACAAGTCACAAATCAGTCTTCTTCAGGCAGAAGCAAACGGAGAGATCGAGCAAATGGGAGTGCTCGCCACTCACGCGCAAGATCACCTGATGAACGCCATGACCTTCGAGAACACAGCGCAACAACTTGTAAATGTATACAAGCGCATCATCGCCCTGGAGTCAGCCGATTAGGAGGTCGCATGAGCACCGAAAAGTTCATGTGGGGAAGCGCAACCGCTGCATATCAATGCGAAGGCGCGTGGCGAGAGGGCAACAAGACTCTTTCCAACTGGGACGCTTTTTGCCACAGCAAGAAGAACGAGGGGAACATCGCAAGCGGCGACGTTGCATCCGACCACTATCATCGCTTCGAAGAGGATCTTGACATGATGAGGGAGGGCAACCAAAACGCTTACCGTTTTTCGATTGCCTGGACTCGAATCATGCAAGAGGATGGGACCCCGAATTCAGAGGGACTCGCACATTACTCTGATGTTATCGATGCATGCCTCGAACGCGACATCGAGCCACTTGTCACCCTGTACCACTACGACATGCCCAACAACCTATTCCGCGATGGAGGCTGGGAGGCGCGTCGAACAGCCGAAGAATTCGCTAAGTATGCCAAGATTTGCTTCGAGGCATTTGGAGATCGAATCAGATGGTGGACAACGGTAAACGAGCCAGGTTACGACACGCTCTGTTCGTATGTCGCGGGCAATTACCCGCCCAATGTGCACAACGTCTCTCGCCGTTGGCGGGCCATGTATCACATGTTGCTGGGAAGCGCGCTTGCGATTAAGAGCTTTCGTGGGCTCAAAGACTCTGGCACAGTTCGTGCAGATGCACTTATTGGTCTAGTAAGCGACTCTTATCCCATCGAGACACTGGTCGACAATCCAACTTACGCCGAGGCCGCCTGTCTCGCAGACCTGTTCTGGAATAGGTGCGTAAACGACACCAGCGTGCTTGGTCACTTTCCCGAGGGGTTTTTCGAGAGGCTGAGCTCTGACGGCTGCGACATCAGCTACTTTCGACCGGAAGATGCCATGACATTCGAGACTGGTACCGTCGATTTCCTGGGAGTAAACGCTTACGAGCGCATCTTGGTCAAACCACCCATCTCCAATGCAACCCAATTCGCACATGACAACTCGGGAGATCCCAATGCAAAAAGGGAACCGAAAACCATTGGCGGCTGGTTCACGATGGATGAAGACCCCAACGTCCCCAAGAACGACTGGGGAATGGAATTGCTTCCAAAATCAATCTACGACCTTCTCAAAAACCTAGCCGTGCGCTATCCAAACACTCCCTTTGTGATTACGGAGAACGGCGTCGGCTGGCACGAAACCCTGGGCGAAGACGGAAAGATTCATGACGACTACCGCATCGACTACCTCGATGGATACGTCAAGTGGATCGATAAGGCCCGTGTCGAAGGAATTGATGTTCGAGGCTATTTCGTCTGGTCAACCGTTGATTTATACAGCTGGATTAACGGCTATGCCAAGAGATATGGCCTGGTGTACGTGGACTACGACAGAGGGTGTACGAGAGTCGCAAAAGACAGTTGGTATTGGTATCGCGATATGATTGCAAGGAGGAACTAGCATGGACAAAGTTATCGCCTTCATTGAAAAGCGCATCGCACCTGTAGCTAACGGACTCGCAAAGAACCGCTACATCAGGGCTATTCAGAACACCTTCATGACCTTGATTCCGTTCTTCACCATTGGGTCGCTTGCACTGATTCTCATCAGTCCTCCCGTCGACTACACGACGATGGCAGAGGGATTTGGCCGCTCTTTCTTCCAGGGCTGGCAAGCATTGGCCGACTGGGGGACCCCTATTTTCGGTGCCGTAAATCAATTCTCCATGGGCATCATGGGACTGTGGGCTGCCCTTGGCATCTCACACTTCCTCTCCAAGCAGTACAAGATGGACTCGTTCCTCCCAACCTTTTTGGGAACCGCTTGCTGGCTCATTACGTCTGCCTTCAGCGCTGACGGCGAGTTCGTCACCGATCATTTTGACTCGACTGGCCTCTTTGCGGCCATCCTTGTTGGCATCCTATCGGTTGAGTTCTATCGTTTCCTGTCCGAGAAGCACGTCGGTGCAATTGAGATTCCTGGCGCTGGTGTCCCTCCCGCGATTACCGATGCCTTCGCAAACCTCATCCCCACGGCGATCGTGCTGATTTGCGCAGGCATTATCGGCAGAATCGTCATCATGGTCGCAGGCGTTACCTTGCCGGAAATTATGTCGGTCATCATGAGCCCTATCGTCGGAATTGCGAACACTCCCGTTGGAATCTTTGTGCTCGGAACCCTCGTCATGCTGTTCTGGTGGTTCGGCATCCATGACTCCGTCATCACCAGTCCACTCGATGTCATTCTGTATGCTGGCCTTGATGCCAACATGGCAGCTCACATTGCTGGGGCCGCCTCCTCATCGCTTCCCTCCATCCTGACCCCCGCCTTCTGGTGGACCTTCATGGCTATCGGTGGATCGGGAGCAACGCTCGGGGTTGCCATCCTGTGCCTCTTCAGCAAGTCAAAGCAAATCAAGACGGTTGGCAAGATCGGAATAATACCGACACTTTTCAACATCAACGAGCCAATCATCTTTGGTCTTCCCATGATGTACAACCCGATCATGTTCATCCCGTTTGTCTTTGTCATGCCCATTAACGGCTTGCTCACTTATGCCGCCATGTCAACGGGTCTCATAGGTCATTCCTGGGCGTATGGCGGGTGGAACATGTTCGCGCCCATTGGTGCCCTCCTCTCCAACATGGAGATTGGCTCCATGATCTTCTGCGTGGCCCTAATTGCGCTCGACATGCTTCTCTATCTCCCCTTCTTCAAGGCCTTCGAAGCCCAGAAGATCGCGGAGGAAGCGGCTACCGAGAAGGCTGAGTAATCGTCCGTTCTGCCCACGATTCGGTTTATCGTTAGATTCAATGATCTACGATTGATTGAAGAACATTATCTAGAAAGGAGGGCTCATGAAACTCTTGCTGGTCTGCTACGCAGGAATGAGCACGAGCATGATGGCAGAGAAACTTGAGGCCGAGGGAATGAGGCGTGGCCTTGACCTCACGGTCGAAGCGGTTCCGATGACCACGCTAGAAAACAACCTCGACGGCGTCGATATTGTGCTTCTCGGACCTCAGGTGCGCTTTGCAGAGGACGATGCCCGTAAGGTTGTGAATGGCAGATGCCCTCTTGAAATCATGACTCCACAGGATTTTGGCATGATGAACGCACCCCATGTCATTGACCAAGTCAAAAAGGCACTTGGAATGTAAATCCCCTTCACGCTGACGCATCAAATGGGAAAGAAACACGAGCGCCGTGTGACCCAGTCGGGGCCACACGGCGCTTCTCTTTTGGCTGTTCCTATTGCTTCAGCGGCATCACTCGTGGGTGACGCGCTCGTCGCCCTGGGCCCAGGCATAGTTCATCTGCGCGTCCGCCGTGCGACCGATCACACCGGCGCCACGGGCACCAAGCGCGATCACGCCGCCGTTGCCCGCACGCTGCCCGACCGCGGCAAGCGTCGAGCCGGCCGCGTCGGCAAGCGACTGCCCCGCATACGAGACGCGCGCGTGGAGCTGGAAGGCGGCGGACTCCTGAACGAACTTCTCGCCTGTGCCCGTGCAGCTCACGGCAACGCTGCCCTGGTTGGCATAGGTGCCCGCCCCGATGACGGGCGAGTCGCCCACGCGCCCGGGCATCTGCCCCGTGATGCCGCCCGTCGAGGTCGCCGCCGCAATTTGCCCCGCGGCGTCACGCGCCACGGCGCCGACGGTGCCATGCCTCGTCGCCGAGTCGTCGAGGCCCCTGGCGGCCCGCTCGCGGAACTCGGCGAGCTCCCGCCCACGCCTCTCGGTGACAAAGTAGTTGTTGGGAACCTGCTCGATCCCCCAGTCGTCCAGCTGGGCGGACGTCGGTTCCGAGAAGAGCACGTGCGGCGTGCGCTCCATCACGGCACAGGCGACGTCGACAGGATGGCGTGCGCTGACAAGGCCGCAGGCGGCACCACACGAGCCGTCGCCCAGCATGATGCTGCTGTCGAGCTCGACCGTGCCATCCAGCGTCAGCGCTGCGCCGCGCCCGCAGTTGAAGCACTCGGCATCCTCCATCACCCTGATTGCGGCGACGACGGCGTCTTGCGCGGAGGCACCGTCGCGCAGCAGCGCGTACCCCGCCTCAAGCGAGCGTGCCAGCGCCTCGTCGACCTCGCGGGCCTGCTCGGCGCTCATCTCGTGCAACCTCTTACCGGCACCACCATGGATGACGAGCAGCGGCCCGTCGCCGCCTACCTCGATGACCTCGGGCTTGCCTGCGCCCTCGACCTTGCGTCCCCTCATGGCTCTCCCCTCTCGCGTTCCGTCGCAAGCATGATAGCGCCCTGGGCCACCAAACCCACAACACAGACGTGCCATGGATCACCCGAACCTCTCGAGGGGATTTTTTCGGCAGTCTTCCAGATACTCGACGCCAACCACGCCGCTCTTCTCGTCAATCGTGTAATAGATCCCATAGTGACCCGCATAGGTCACCCGTACCTCGTGGTCGGGCATTGCGGATTCGAAGATGGGGTCGTATATCGCGCCCATCGCGGGCGCCACCTCGAGCAAAAGCAGACGCCTCCCAACCCTCAACGCGTCGTCGCGAGAGGCAATCTCGAGCAGCCCGGCCCTGACCGATTCGGCCAGCACGACCGCGTATCTCCTGGGCGCCTCCGCGTCACTGCCCGGCGAGGCAAACCCCATCATAGGCCCCATTTGGCGCCAAGATCGGACAGGACATCGCCCAGCGAAACGGAAGCCCCGCCCTCGATCTCCGCATGCCCACGGGAAATTCCCTCGTAGACGGCCCTCTCACGTTCGATGATCGCCTTCTTGTAGCTCATCTCGCGGTCGTACTCGGCGGCATCCATGATGACCACCGCAGACTTCCCCCTGCGCGTCAGGTAAATCGGCTCCTTCGTTCGCATGGCCTCATCCGTCAGGGCGGCGGCATTTCGCTGCATCTCGCTAATGGGAACGACAGTCGGCATAGCAATCTCCCTTGCCTTTGAATTACATACGATTATATGTAATTCAAAGGCCCAATTGGACCAACATGGCCACCCGCCAAGAATAGCCACCACGCCGCCAGGCAGACAGGTGCCAGACAAATACGGCGCCCACGCGGGAAGGATACGTGGGCGCCAAAGGGCAGATATCGAGAAGTACGGCGCGCTTGGCGCCAAAACCAATGTCAGTCGTCGAGCGCGGCCACCGCTTGGTCCAGGATGGCCTCGGCGCGGTAGTTGCGGTAATCGTCGGGCATGATGATCGCCACCCTCTTCGCGCCACCCTCGACAAGGGGCGACATCGCATAGTCGACCATGGGGGCGAGCATGATGAGGTCTGCCGTGCCGATCTGCTCGATGGCGGAACCGATGGGAACCGCCTCGATCTCGAGGTCGAGGCCACGGTCGGCGATAATCGCACGGATCTTCTCGACAAGAAGTCCCGAGGTAATGCTTAGGGTGCAGCACACGAGAACCTTCTTCATCGTCTCACCTTTCATGTGGTGTCGGACGCAACTGTGCTGGCAAGTGCCGGGGCACGGTCGTTGGCAGACGACGCGCACCACCAAAGGGGTGGCTCCCGCCCGCGAGCCTTACGGGCGGGAGCCGAGGGGGACTACTTCTTCTGGACGTACTTGAGGCAGTCGAGCGTGACGGCGGTGAGGATGATCACGCCGGAGAACACGAACTGCAGGTTGGTGTCGATGCCCAGGATGGTGAGCGAGTAGGTCAGCGCGGTGAAGATCAGCACGCCGACCGTGACGCCCGAGATCTTGCCGATGCCGCCGGTGAAGGAGACGCCGCCGACCACGCAGGCCGCGATGGCGTCCATGTCCCAGCCCTGGCCGTACGCGGCGGAGCCGGAGCCGACCATGCGCATGCACTCGAGCCAGTCGCCAAAGCCGTACAGGATGCCGGCGAGGACGAAGGCGCCCAGGGTGACGCGGAAGACCGAGATGCCGGAGACCGAGGCAGCCTCGGGGTTGCCGCCGACGGCGTAGAGGTTCTTGCCGAACGTGGTCTTGTTCCAGATGAACCAGATGATCGCGATCGCGGCGACTGCCCACAAGATGATCGTCGGGAAGCCATTGGCCTTGGGGATGAAGATGGTCGGAATCGTGGGCTCGATGGCGCCGAAGGAGACGCCCTTGGTGGCATAGGTCACGAGACCGAAGATGATGAGCATGTTGGCCATCGTGGAGATGAACGGGTGCATCTTGAAGCGCGCCGTGAAGAAGCCCGCGATGGTGGTGAACACCGTGGTCAGGCAGACGCAAACGACCAGGGCCAAAAGCGCGCGGGCAATGATCGGCATGCTGGTGAAGTCGAACGCGACACCGAAGACCGTACCGGTGTTGATGCCCTGGTGCATGATGATCGTCGCGGCGGTCATGCCCATGCCGACCATACGGCCGATGGACAGGTCGGTGCCGGTGAGCAGGATCAGGCCGGCGACGCCGAGCGCGTAGAACATGCGGGGCGAGGCCTGCTGCAGGATGTTGAGGACGTTCTGGTAGGTCAGCAGGTGCGTGCCCTTGACGACGGGCGCCACGATGCACAGCGCGATGAAGACCATGCAGATGACGATGTACAGGCCGTTCCTCAGCAGGAAGTCACGCGTGTTGAACGTGTAGGCGTAGTTCTCGCGCTTCTGGGCCTGCTTCTCGGCGAAGGTGAACTTGCCCATGCGCAGCATGTCGATCAGGTGGTACTTGTAGGCAAACGCCTCGTGCTGGCGGTCCTTGATCTGCTGCAGCTCGGTCTGGTAGGTCACCTTGGCGTCGAACTGACGGTTCTTGTAGATGTAGTTCTCCTCCTTCTTCTCCTTGGCGTCGGAGAGTCCGGAGAGGTTGGCGTTGTGCTCGCTGGCAAGGTCGGCGAGGGCCTTGTCGTACTTCGCCTTGGCCTCGACCTTCGCCGCGGCGCAGCTGGCCTTCACGGGCGAGAAGTACTCGCTGTCAAAGTGCTGCTTCAGGTAGCCCTCGGCTTCGGCGATCAGGCCGTCGACCTCGGCCTTGTGGGAGGCCTCGACCTGCTTGGCCTTCTCCATCTCGGCCTTGTAGCCGGCGATGGCCTCGTCGCGCTCGGCGCGGGTCAGGACGCGGTCGTTCTTGGCGATGTCGATGCTGGTCTGAAGCTCGACGACGCGGGTGGTGCCGTCGGCTCGCAACTCGTCGATCTTGTGCTGGATCTTGCTGACATACTCGTCGATCGGCTGGAGGAGCTTGGTCTCCTCCTCGATCGAGAGAATCTTTCCGCTGGGTGCGGCCATGTGATCTCCCCTTCCGTTACAGGTACTTCGCGCTCAGGCGCAGCAGCTCTTCCTGGTTGGTCTCCTTGGTGTTGACGATGCCCGAGAGACGACCGTTGGACATGACGCCGATGCGGTTGGTGATGCCCAAGATCTCGGGCATCTCCGACGAGACCACGATGATGGTCTTGCCCTGCTTGGCCATCTTGATGATCAGCTCATAGATCTCGTACTTGGCGCCGACGTCGATGCCACGCGTGGGCTCGTCCATCATGAAGACCTGCGGGCCGCGCTCGAGCCACTTGCCAAAGATGACCTTCTGCTGGTTACCGCCGGAAAGCGACGAGATGAGGTCATCGGGGCCCATGCACTTGGTGTTCATCGTCTTGATCTCGGCAGCCGTGGCACGGACCATCTTGTCGTTGGACAGGGCTGGGCCGCTCTTGTACTGGCCGAGGTTGGCGATGGTGGTGTTGAACGTCAGGTCGCCCTTGAGGAACAGGCCGTTGGCCTTGCGCTCCTCGGTGATGAGGGCAAAGCCGTGGTCCATTGCGTCGCGGGCGCTCGAGAAGTTCATCAGGCGGTCGCGGAAGTAGACACGGCCGGCGGCGCGGGTGCGCACGCCGAAGATGGTCTCCAGAAGCTCGGTTCGACCGGCGCCGACCAGGCCATACAGACCGAAGATCTCGCCCTTGCGGACGTCGAAGGTGATGTCCTTCAGGTGCGGCTCGTACTTGGTGGAAAGGTGCTGGACCGACAGGATCGGCTCGCCGGGCTCGTTGTCGACCGGCGGAAAGCGGTTCTCGAGCGAACGGCCGACCATTGCGGAGATCAGCTCGTTCATGTCGGTGTCCTTGGTGCTCTTGGTCATGACGAGGTTGCCGTCACGAAGCACCGAGACGTCGTCGCAGATCTCGAAGATCTCGTCCATCTTGTGCGAGATGTAGACGAGCGCGATGCCCTGGCTCTTGAGCATGCGCATCATCGAGAAGAGCTTCTCGACCTCCTGGGCCATGAGCGACGAGGTGGGCTCGTCAAGCACGATGACCTTGGCGTTGTAGGAGATTGCCTTGGCAATCTCGCACATCTGGCGCTGCGAGACGCTCATGTTCTTCATCGGCTGCGTGAGGTTGACCGTCATGCCGAGGCGACGGAACAGGTCCGATGCCTCCTTCTTCATGCGGGCCTCGTCGATGACGCCTGCCGCGTTGGTCGGGTAGCGGCCGAGGAACAGGTTGTCGACGACGTTGCGCTCGAGGCACTGGTTGAGCTCCTGGTGGACCATGGCGACGCCGTTTTCCAGCGCGTCCTTGGGACCGGAGAAGCTCACCTCGCGCCCATCGAGGATGATGTCACCCTCGTCCTTCTGATAAGTGCCGAACAGGCACTTCATCATGGTGGACTTGCCTGCGCCGTTCTCGCCCATGAGTCCCATCACGGTGCCGCGACGCACGTTGAGGTTGATGTGGTCGAGGACCCTGTTGCGACCGAACGACTTGCTCATCCCATGGATTTGCAGGACGTAGTCCTCTTGCTCATCCGCCATTTGATCACCCCTCTTTACCCCTGGTAATTGTTAACGTACTCATTTGCTTGATATGCAAAGGGCCGGGGAGAGATGAGACTCCCCCCGGCCCACACGTCCACTTAGGTGTCAGACGCCGAAGTCAACGCTAGGCCAGCAGCGAGGTGTAGGAGCTGCCGTTGTCGGTCTTCACCATGTTGATGGCGAACGCGTCGTACTCGCCCGGGTTGCCGAGGCGGTTGGTGATGTTGGACTCGGTCTGACCGTCGCCGCCGATGTACTCGACCTTGAGGTTGAGCAGCTTGTCGTACTTCTGGAGCAGCGGCTGGTACGTGGCGGACAGGAAGTTGTCGGCAGAGTTGTAGATGTCCAGCCAGACCTTCTTCTCGGGGTGCTTCTCGGCATCGAGCTGGGCCTGGGCCTTCTCGTACAGGGCGGTGGCGTCCTTGAACTTGTCGGCGTTCTCGGCGGTGACGGCGAGGTTCATCGCGTAGTAGGAGCGATCCTCCTCGCTGTACTTGAAGTCACCCTCGCCGAGGACGTTGCCGGCGTCGTCGGCCTCGACGATACCGGTGTTGATGTCAACACCGTCGAGCGCGTTGCGGAGCAGGCGCAGGGTGAGGTAGGCCTGGACGGCGGGGTTCTGGGAGATGGTGCCGGCGTAGCCCTCGGAGATGGCGGCAACGGCGTCGGAGTTGGCATCATAGCCGAAGGTCGGGACCTTGTGCTCCTTGGACCAGCCGTTGAACATGGCCATGCCCATGCCGTCGTTGTTGGAGACGATGACGTCGATCTGGTCGCCGAAGGAGGAGGCCCAGGAGCCCAGGGCGTTACCAGCGGTAGCGGCATCCCAGGTGGCGCCTGCGGAGTTCTTCATCTCCTGAGAGGCCAGCTCGCGGACCTTGTACTTCTTGCCATTGACCTCGATCTCGCCGTCCTTGACGACGGTGGCGGAGCCGTCGGTGTTGGTGCCGGCGGCCTCGGAGACGATGGCGCCGTCCTTCTCGACAGCGGTGCCGAGGGCCTTGCGGCAGCCACGGGTACGGGCGATGGAGTCGTTGTGGCCCACGTCACCGATGGCGAGGACGTAGCCGATGATGCCGTCGCCGTTGCGGTCGATCTTGTCGATGTTCTTCTTGATATAGTCGACGACCATCTGACCCTCGAGCTCGCCGCCCTGGTTGGCGTCGAAGCCGACGTAGTAGGTGTCCTTGTTCCAGTTGAGGGTGGTCATGTCGAGCTCACCGGTGGAGCTGTTGGACGGCTGGCGGTTGAAGAAGACGACCGGCTTGTCCTTGTTGGCGACCGCGTCACCGCCGGCGGCATCATCGCCGCCACCGCCACAACCCACGAGGCCGCTGGCGACCACGGTGGTCAGGCCAAGACCACAGTACTTGAGGAAATCACGACGAGAAACTGCCATAACGATCTTCCCTTCCCTATCTGCGTGCCTTCCGCACGCCATTTATCTTGTAGCGGGACGAATCCCGCCGAGACACCAGAGGAACGGTGACGCAAGGGCTTGCTGGGTTGACCACTCATCCGTGGCCATCTTCAATTGCGTACGCTAACATTCACGCGCCGCAACAATCACGAAACATTCTTGAACAATGCCGAACGGTCTGTTTTGCAACCGCGAACGGCACCAATTGAAAAGGGCCGCCCTCTGGCAAGCGAGGCGACCCTTCAGGAAAATCGCAGCTAAACAGCAATATATGACTAATTATTCGACCAGTCGAAAACGACCGCGCCCACACGGGCGAGCCCGTCCGCGGACCATTCGGGGCCGAGAGGTGCCGTCGGCTCGACGCCTAGAGACCGACAGGCGCCACCGAGGCGCGCTCGACGAGGGTGCCGGGGATGCGGATGGCCACCACCGGGTTGTCGGCCGGGTCGAGCGGGATGGCGTGCTCGAAGGCGGTGCGGCCGCGCCGGTGGTTGTCGAAACGCACGGTGGTGAGCCTGCTGTTGGGGACGTAGTCAGCGAGCGAGTCGTCGACGCCAACCACGCTCACGTCCTCCGGCACGCGCAGGCCGTGGTCGCGCAGGGCCCATATGACACCGTTTGCCATCTGGTCGTTCGCGGCGAAGACCGCGGTGAACACACGATCGTGCTCGAGCATGCGGCAGGCCGCCTCGTAGCCGCTGTCTGCCGACCAGTCACCTCGAACCGGCTCGACGACGGGCAGTCCCCTCTTCCGGAGGGTGTCGCGCCAACCTGCCTGGCGATAGCCCTCGTCGATGGAGGACTCGGGGCCGGCGACATAGCGGATCTGGGTGTGGCCGTTGGCCATCAGGTGGCCCATCAGCGTGAGAGCGCACTGGTACTGGTCGGAGTCGACCGTGGTGCAGCGCGGGTGTTCGCGCATCGACACGATCACCGACGGCAGGCCAGGCAGCGGCGTGAACTCGTCGAAGTCCGGCGCCAGGCGGCTCATACCGAAGATGACGCCGTCGACGGGCAGGGCCGCCATCGAGCGCGACGCCTCGCCCAGCGAGAACTCCTTGTCCTTGCTGACCTCGATCAGGGTCACGGCGTAGCCACGCTCGCGCGCGGCGGCGGTGATGCCGTCGAGCATCGAGAGGTTACCGAACTCGGTGATGTCGTTCACGCACAGGCCGACGGAGTGGTACCTGCCGTCCCTGAGGGAGCGGCCCGCGTAGTTGACGCGAAAGCCAAGCTCGTCCATCGCCTCGCGCACGCGCTTGCGGGTGCGCTCGCTGACGTTGGGCATGTCGTTGGCCACACGCGAGACGGTCTGCTGCGAGACGCCGGCAAGGCGCGCGACGTCGTTCATCGAGACCGTACGGCCAGGCTGCACCCGCTCGTCCGCTCGCCCGCTTCCACCCATTTGACATCCACCCCCATAGACGCTCGCGGCCATTTGCTCGTCGGCCGACACTTTATAGCTGCACAGGATACCACCCGACCACTCGCAGGGACTTTTGGACCGATTGCGGGAATTGGCCCAAAAGTCCCTCGCGATGTAATGAGTACGTTAACAATAATACTGAGAAAAAACTGTGCGACTCTGCCAAACGGCAGCTCAGGCACAACAAACGACCTTCGGGGGCATGTCATGGCTGACATCAAGCGCTTTGGCAAGACCGACGACGGAACGGACGCGAGCGTCTACACGCTCTCATGCGGCGAGGTGACGGCACGCGTCACGGACTTCGGCGCGACCCTGCTCTCGCTGTGCGCCCCCGACCGAGAGGGACGCCAGGCCGACATCGTGCTCGGGTTCGACCGGCTGGACGGCTACTTCGACAACCCCGCCTGCTACGGCGCCACCATCGGCCCGTCCGCCAACCGCACCGACCGAGGCCGGGTCGCCATCGGCGGGACCACCTACCAGATGCCGCGCAACGACGGACCCAACGGCCGCAACAACCTGCACACCGACCTCACACATGGCCTGCACAAACGCGTCTGGGACGCCACCGCGGCCGAGGACGGCACCTCCGCGTCCTTCTCGATCGACCTCGCCGACGGCGAGCTCGGCCTTCCCGGCAACCGCCGCTTCACCGCGACCTACTCGCTGGCGCCCGCGGCGGAAGGCGGCGTGGCGCTCACCGTGGAATACGCCTGCGAGTCGGACGCCCCCACCTTCGTCAACATGACAAACCACACCTACTGGAACCTCGCCGGCCACGACTCCGGCCTCGCGCTCGCCCAGATGGTAAGCGTCAACGCAAGCCGGTACCTGCCGCTTCGCGACGACAACGTCTCCGCGGGCGAGGTTGCCGACGTCAGCGGCACCCCCTTCGACTTCCGCAGGCCCAAGACGCTCGGCCGCGACATCAACCAGGAGAACGCCCAGCTTGCCCAGGGACGCGGCTACGACCACTGCCTGTGCGTCGACGGCTACGAGCCCGGCGCGGCGCCTCGCCACGCCCTGAGCGCCGAGGACCTCGCCTGCGGCCGCACCCTCGACATCTACATCACCACGCCCGGCGCGCACCTCTACACCGGCAACTGGCTCGGCGACACCGACGCCAAGGCGGGAGCCACCTACACCCCGCGCTGTGGCTTCGCCTTCGAGCCCGAGTTCTGGCCCGACAACATGCACCATGCCGACTGGGCCCACCCCACCTGCGAGCCGGCCCACCCCTACTCCCAGACCATCGTCTATCGTTTCTCCAACAAGTAGCAGGCAAAACGGTCGCGACCCGCGTCGGCGGGCCACCCGAGAAAGGAAGCACCATGAGCGAGAACGTCTGCCCCGATCTTCTCTCCCACCTCACCGAGCTGTTCGAGGCCTCGTTCGGCCCGGTGGACGGCAAGCGACTGCTGCACGTACACGCGCCCGGCCGCTCCGAGATCTCGGGCAACCACACCGACCACGAGGGCGGCCACGTCATCGCTGCGGCCCTCGACGTCGCGGTCGACGGCCTGGCCTGCGCCAACGGCACCAACGTCGTGCGCGTGGCCTCCGAGGGCTACCCCCTGTTCGAGGTGTCCCTGGACTCGCTGGACGTCCGCGAGGACGAGAAGGGCACCACCGCCAGCCTCGTCCGCGGCATGGCCCACGAGGTCACGGCCGCAGGCGCCACGCCGGCGGGCTTCGACCTCGCCATGACCTGCACCGTCCCCTCGGGCGGCGGCCTGTCCAGCTCCGCCGCCGTCGAGGGCGCGTTCGGCCGCGCGATGGAGGTGCTGTGGGACGCCACCGCGGCAGAGCCCGTCGCCCTCGCGCAGATGAGCCAGCGCACCGAGAACAACTACTACGGCAAGCCCTGCGGCCTGATGGACCAGGCCGCCGTCTGCCTGGGTGGCCTCGCCTTCATGGACTTCGAGGACTCCGCCAACCCCAAGACCCAGAAGCTCGAGCTCGACTTCGAGGACCACGGGTACGCCCTGGTGCTCGTCAAGGTCGGCGCCGACCACGCCGCCTCCACCGACGACTACGCCGCCGTCCCCGGCGAGATGCAGGCAATCGCCGCCAAGCTCGGCCACGCCCGCCTGTGCGAGGTCGACAAGGCCGACTTCGACCGCCAGGTCCCCGCGCTGCGCGAGCAGTTCGGCGACCGTGCCGTGCTGCGCTGCATCCACTACTGGTACGAGAACGGCCTCGTCGACCGCCGCTGGGACGCCCTGCAGTCCGCCGACGTCGACACCTTCCTGCAGCTGACGCGCGCCAGCGGTGCCAGCTCCGCCATGTACCTGCAGAACGTCGTGGCCGAGCTCGGGCGCGAGCAGCCCGCGATGTACGCCCTGGGCCTGGCCGAGCACGTCCTGGACGGCCGCGGCGCCGTCCGCATCCACGGCGGCGGCTTCGGCGGCACCATCCAGGCCTTCGTGCCGCTGGACCTTGCCGACGAGTTCGTCGAGCGCATGGACTTCTGGCTCGGCGCCGGCTCCGCCCGTCGCTACGCCGTCTCCGACAAGGGGGCGTACGCGGCATGGCTGTAACCGAGACCTCCCGCCTGCGCGACGCCGCCCAGGCGCTCGTCGACTACTGCGTCAACCACGGCCTGCAAAAGGCCGCCGACCGAGTCTGGTCCTACAACGCCGTCCTCGAGTGCGCCGGCGCCCTTGGCCCCGCGCCCGACGTCGACTGGGTGCTCGCCGAGGCCACGCCCGCCACGGACGATGTCTTCGACCTCGACGCGGCACTTCTCGACATCGCGGAGGCGGCCGTGGCAAACGGCGTCGCCGACGACACCGCCAGCGGCCGCGACCGCGTGGCATGCCGCGTGATGGGCCTGCTCATGCCCAAGCCCTCGCAGGTTGCCGACGAGTTCGCCCGCCTGGCCACGGCGGACGGCCCCATGGCCGCCACCGACTGGTTCTACCGGCTGTGCTGCGACGCCGGCTACGTGCGCCGCTCCGCCATCGCGCGCAACATCGAGTGGTCCACCCCCACCCAGTGGGGCGATCTGGAGATCACGATCAACCTCTCCAAGCCCGAGAAGGACCCGCGCGAGATCGCGGCCGCAGGCGCCGCCAAGGACACTGGCGAGAAGTACCCCGCGTGCCAGCTGTGCATCGAGAACGAGGGCTACCCCGGGCGCGCCGCGAGCGCGGCGGGCGGCGCCCACCCCGCGCGTCAGAACCTGCGCATCATCCCGATCGAGCTCGGCGGCGAGCGCTGGGGCCTGCAATACTCCCCCTACGCCTACTTCAACGAGCACTGCATCGCCATGAGCTGCCACCACCGCCCCATGCACATCGACCGCACCGCGCTCACGTGCCTGCTCGACTTCGTCGACACCGTGCCCGGCTACTTCATCGGCTCCAACGCCGACCTGCCCATCGTCGGCGGCTCGATTCTGTCGCACGACCACTTCCAGGGCGGCGCCCACGAGTTCCCGATGATGCGCGCCGAGGTTGCCTCCGAGTTCGCGATGGACGGCTTTGCGGACGTCACCGGCGCCGTGCTGCGTTGGCCGCTGTCGGTCGTGCGCCTGCGCAGCGCCAGCAGGGACAGCCTGCTGGATGCCGCCACCCACGTGATCGACGCGTGGCGCGCCTGGTCCGACGAGTCTGTGGGCGTCGCCGCGCACGACGAGGACGGCACGCCGCACAACACCGTTACCCCCGTCGTTCGCCGCGTGGACTCCGCCGGCCACGTGGGTGGCGATGCCTACGAGGTCTACCTGGCCCTGCGTTGCAACGTCACCTCCGACGAGCACCCGCTGGGCGTCTTCCACCCGCACGCCGAGTACCACCACATCAAGAAGGAGAACATCGGCCTGATCGAGGTCATGGGCCTGGCCATCCTGCCCGCGCGCCTCGTCGGCGAGCTTGCCGCCGTTCGCGAGCACCTGCTCGCAGGCGACGTCGCGGGCCTGGCAGACGACGCGCCCTGCGCGAGCCACGCCGCCTGGGCCGCCGACGTCTACGAGCGCCGCGGCCCCGAGCTCACGGCCGACAACGCGACCCGGATCCTGCACGAGGAGGTCGGCGCCGTCTTCGGCCACGTGCTCGAGGACGCGGGCGTCTTCAAGTGGGACCGGGAGGGCCGCGCTGCCTGCGACCGCTTCGTCGCGAGCCTGTAGCGCCACGCGCCCGACGACACGCGGGTGCCACGCCGCGCCGGAGTATCGCCAACGACGCGCAAACAATCCCCTGACACGAGGAGGGAACCGAGCCCAAAGCCCGGGTCCCTCCTCCTTTCGGACGTTGTCATGGTCTGACGCCCATGATGCCCATCACGCCCATCACGCCGGCGCTTGTCGACGGAGCGGGCGGATTGTCGCGGAACGGTCGAACGCCCCGGTGCCGTTTGGCAGGGCGAGTCGCGCCGCGCGCTTCGCGAACCTCGCGTCCGGGTAAGTAGTTCCAAATGGAGATGCCGTACGAGGAAGGCAACCCTCATGGACCAGAGCCTGCCGAGAAGTTCTGGGCCGGTTTGCGGTCGCGCCGCCGACCGCGAGTGGCGCTACCCCCTACCGCTGATGTGCACGCCGTTCGAGCCTGGCACCCTGGACGATGTCCTGGCAGCCATGCCGGACGACGACTTCGGCGCCATAGCGCATGCCGAGGCCTGCTACTACCGCGGCCAGCCTGAGGAGGCCGCGCGCCTGGCCGCCCCCTACCTGACGTCGGACGACATATCGCTGCGCATATCGGCCTGCATGCTGTGCGCCTACGCCAGCCTCTCGCTGGGAAAGTCGTTCGTCGCGCGCACCGCCCTCAAGAGCCTTGCTGCCATGCGCTCGTGCCCCGAGGTGTCACAGGACCCGCGCGCCAGGGCATCCTACGGGCTGTTCGCGGCGAGCGCATGCGTACTTCTCCACCTGCCGCCACCGATCTCACCCGTGGAGTTCATGGAGACGGCACCGCTTCTGCCCGAGGGGTTGCGGCTGTTTGCCAGCTACGCGCTGGCGCACCACATCTACCTGGCCGGCGACCACGGCCGCTGCGTCGGCATGGTGGAAAACGCCCTCTTCATGAAGCAGGACACCTATCCGATACCCGAGCTGTTCCTGCACCTGATGGCCTCCATCGGCTGGATCAACCTGCGCGACGAGCCCAAGGCCGAGGACCACTTTGGCAGGGCATGGGCGCTGGCGCGGCCCGACGACCTCATCGAGGAGTTCGGCGAGCACCAGGCGCTGCTGCAGGGCATGGTCGAGTCGTGCATCAAGCGGGAGAACCCCGCCGACTACGCGCGCATCATCGCGGTTGCCAGGCGCTTTAGCCAGGGCTGGCACGGCGTCCACAACCCCAAGGCGGGGGCCGCGGTGGCCGCGAACCTCACGCCGACGGAGTTCGTCATCTCGATGCTGGCGTGCCGCGGCTGGACCAACGACGAGATCGCCCGACACATCGGCGTCTCGCGCGGCACCGTCAAGAACCGCCTGTCCAACGCATACGCGAAGCTCGGCGTAAAGAACCGCGCGGCCCTCAAGCAGCACATGCTGCAATAGGGCCGCGCGAGTCCCGCGGGCGCGCCGGAGCGGATGGCGCATGCGGGAGGAGGCTCGCCCGCCGCCGCCGTGACAACGACGGGCGAGAAGTGCGTCTAGCTGCGCTTGCGGCTAAAGACCAGGCCACCCAGAAGGGCGGTGATACCCGTAAGGACGGTTGCCACCAGGCCGTTGGCCATGGTGTCGCCCGTGGCCGGAATCTTGGCAGTGGTCGGGGTCGGCTTGGCCACGACCTTCTCGGCCTTCTCGACCTTGTGCTCGGCAGGCTTTATGACGGGCTTCTCCTCATCGCCGCCGACGGGCTTGCCCGCGTTCGGGACGATGACGGCGAGCTTGGCGACGTCGTCGTTGATGATGGAGTCCAGAACCTCGCCAGGAAGGGCGATGAGCTGGCCGGCCATAACCGACGGGTTGTCCTGCGTGGCGGCGACGTAGAGGTCGCGCACGACCCCGCCCTCGGGGGTCTGGACGAGGCAGTTGACGAGCTTGATCGTGCCGACCGCGCTTCCGTCCCTGCTGACGGCGGTGGCGGCGATCGCGGCATCGAGACCAGCCGCGGTGACGTGGGAGTTGTCGATCACGACGGTCGCGGGCTTGAGGCCGTGGAACGTGTTTGCCAGGATGCCGTAGACCATGCCGACGTCGCGGCCGGCGATGTCTTCTGCGTCGCCATCCGCCAACAGGTAGTTGATCTCGGGCTCCTGGCCCTTGTTGTAGCGAGCGATGGCCTCGACGGTGGAGTCGCTGATATAGATGGCGCCGCCTGCCTCGTCCCGGTCGAGGTTGAAGGCGTGGATACCGTACGCGTAGACGCCCTCGGCCTCCAGGTGGACGTTGGAGCCGTTGCGGATAGTGACGTCGCCGCCAAACCCCACGAGCGCGGCGGCGTCGTGCATCCCGGCGCTCGCCAGGACGTCGGAGCCGTCGATGGTGACGTTGGTGCCCTGGATGCCGACCTCGCCACCCTTGGCGGAAAGCGCGGTGCCCGTGACGTTGACGTCGCCGCCTGCTTCGACGGCGGCGAACCCATTCGCCTCGACGTTGACGCGGCCGCCACCCTTGACCTCGACGTCGCCGTCCGCACGGATGCCGTTCTCGCCCGTGACGTCTACGGTGCCGGCGCCGTCGATCGTGATGTCGCCCTCGGACTTGATCGTTCCGGAGTAGCTGCTGGACTCTGCGGTCAGGGTGCTGTCAGCGCCACCGGTGATGGTGAGCTCGGCTTGCTCCTTCTCGCCGTCCCGGACCTCGATGGCGGGACCCTCGCGGTCGTAGATCAGGTTGTCACCCGCATAGGTGACGTCGAGCTTGCCACCCGCGGCGATGGCACCGCCGTCGTAGCCGTTGAGCCTCATGTCGTCGGCGCCGTCCCAGGCCCAGGTGCCCGCCTCGTCGCCTGCCGCCGTTCCGGCGTTGTATGTCGTGCCGCCGACGTCGACCCACTCCGCGGCCAGGGCCACGTTGGGCACGAAGAGGCTGCCCGCTACCGCGACGCCCATGGCGCCCGCGATCAGGCGGCGGGTCGCGCCCGACCAGTCGGCACGGACGCGGACGGCGGAGCGCTGATCGACGGGGTTGGAGAAGTGCCTCTTGCTCATGGTGTGCTCCCCTCTTTCGCGGTGCTTCTCGACACCCTTAGCGTCGGGTGGAATGGAGTTGGGCGGTAGTGCCGTTTGGGGGGCAAAACGGCCAACGGCGAGAAGTGCAGCGAGTCGGTGGGGCGTGGGCCGAATTTGTGTCCGAGTCCGGCCGTACCATGCGTGTATTGGGAAAAGTGCAGGCCAAAGACCCATTTGGCGAGACACGACGCCTGGAGGAGCCATGCCCGGAAGCGCATACAGCAGCGACATCGTCATCGACCTGGAGTTCACCCCGACCAACGGGCGCAACCGCCACTGGAGAAACAGCCGACCCACGGCGGGCTCGATGGCCGACAAGGCCCTTGCCGACAAGCTGGAACACGAGATCGTCGAGATTGGCGCCGTAAGGGTCGATGCCAGGGGAAACGCGATCGACGAGTTCTCCCGCGTCGTCAAGCCGACGATCGCACGTGGCGTCTCGGGCTTCGTGAACCAGCTCACGGGCATCCGAGACGAGGAGCTGACTGATGCCCTGCCCCTGAGCGCCGTTTTGGACGAGTTCCGCCAATGGGCAGGGCCGGGCGCGCGCATGGTTGCCTGGAGCAAGTCCGACCAGCTCCAAATTGCATGCGAATGCGGCGTAAAGGGAATCGACACGAACGGACTTCCCAGCCGTTGGATGGACATCCAGCGGCTCTACCCCAGGCTCATGGGACTCCCCAAGCGCTCGGTCGCCCTTGGGGAGGCGGCCGACTGGTGCGGGATCGAGTTCGACCGTTATCGCGCACACCGCGCGTTGTACGACGCCCGCAAGACCGCCGAGCTTTTTGGCCTCATGCACGACGGCGGCCTGCGAACCCAGCGGAAGGCAATCGAGTCGCAGGTAAGCGATGGGTCCGAGTCGGAAAGTCTCTCCTCCAACGTCGGGAGCAGGTGTTCCGGGCTCGCGGAGCTTCTCGACAGCCTCCGCTTGCAGGAGGCGGTATAGCAAATGCGACACGCCTCGGGGCACGGTCGACGTGGAAACGACACGCCGCTCGAACGGCAGGTCCCGCGATACAAGAGGGCCCCTCCCCCGGCAGGCAACCAATTGCCAGGTGAAGGGGCCCATGCTCACGCTCATGCGCGGGCCAAACGACGCGCAACGCCAGGGCAATCAGGCGACACGGCCGCGTCGACGCGCTCACGCGCGTTGCCAGGACGGCTAGTCCTGCCTGCGCCTCATGACCCTACTACCGAGAAGTGCCATGAGGCCTGCAAGACCGGAGGCGGCCACGCCCGCGGCAGATGCGTCACCCATGGCGGGAATACCCTTCGCCGAGGCAACGCTCGCCTTGGCAGAGCTCGGGGTCTTGGTCGTGGCCACGACCTGCTTGACCCCACCGTCGTCCTTCTTGCCAGGCTTGGTGTCGGACTCGGGCTTGGTCTCCTCGGGAGGTGCGATGACGGCGCTCTTGGCGACAGCCTCGTCGTAGGGGGAGTCAATCACGGCGTCACCTGTGCCAATGGTTTGGCTCGCCTCGTAAACGACGCCGTCGCTGAGCTCTTCCTTGTTGCGATAGTCAATGACCTTGCCGCCTTCAGGCGTCAGGATTGTGGCGCCTTCGATCTCGATGGTGCCGATCGCCTTGCCGTCCGCGCTCATGGCAAGGACAAAGATTGCCGCAGTGTCTCCCTCGGCCGTGACCTTGCTGCGGACGATCGAGATGGTCGCAGGCGTAATGCCCTCACTGGTCTGGGCATAGATACCAATGTTCATGCCCTCGCGCTCAGGGATGGCCTCGCCATCCTGGCCTCCGCTGTAATGGTCGGGGCCGTCGCCGCCAGTCTCAGCATAGCGGGCTATGGCCTTGACAACGGAGTCACTAATGTAGATGTGGCCACCCGACGTCCGCTTCATCGTCGGGGACGCCGAGGCCCTGCCGTTTGAATCCCGGAGCTTCGACGCCGTGCTCTGCTCAAACAGCTTCCATCACTATCCACATCCAGAGAAGTTCTTCTCTAAGGCCGCGCGCGTCCTACGCCCCGGCGGGCGTCTGATTCTTCGCGACTACACGTCGAACGATTTCGTGGTGTGGCTCATGAACAACCTCGAGCTTCCTTTAGCCCGCCTCATGGGCCACGGCGACGTCCGAATCTGCAAGGTGTCCGAGCTTCGCACGCTCGCCGAAGGAGCCGGGCTCTTCCTGCTCAAGCTCGAGGCGCAGAAGGGCTTCCGCGCGCATCTGGTGGCACGAAAGGAATAGCGAACCAAACCAGAGCGCGCCGTCAAGCAGGACGCGCCGCCACGCCAGAATGCACTATCAAACAAGAAACGCGCCGTCACAAACGTGGCGGCGCGCCCTATTTACCAGATGCCGATGACGTGCTGCATGCCCAGACTTACGCAAGCAATGGCGACCCAACAGCAGGCCCCCAGCGCGATGGGCTTGCCGCCCGTTCGCACGAGCTTGACGATGTCGGTGTTGAGGCCGATGGCGCTCATGGCCATCACGATGAGGAACTTCGAGAGCGTCTTCAGCGGCGCGGTGACGGCCGCGGGCAGGGCGAACACGGTGGTTGCGAGGCTCGCGAGCACGAAGAGCCCCACGAACGTCGGGAAGGCGCGGCGCAGGCTGAAGGTACTCTTGCCCTCCCCTCCCGCGCGACGGTCGACGCGCATCTGCCACACGGCGAGCGCGAGCGTGATCGGGATGATGGCGAGCGTCCTCGTGAGCTTGACGATGGTGGCGGCGTCAAGCGTGTTGGCGCCCGGGTGCATGCCGTCCCACGCGGCAGCCGCAGCCGTCACCGAGGAGGTGTCGTTGACGGCGGTTCCCGCAAAGAGGCCAAAGCCCTCGTTGGTGAGGCCCAACATGCCGCCAAGGGTGGGAAAGACGAGCGCGGCGATCACGTTGAAAAGGAAGATCACGGAGATGGCCTGGGCCACATCCTCGTCGTCGGCGCGAATCACGGGCGCGGTCGCCGCAATGGCGGAGCCGCCGCAGATGGAGGAACCCACGCCGATGAGCGTGGCGATCTTTCCAGGCACGTGCATGGCACGGCACATCACGAAGGAGACGACGAGCGACGTCGAGATGGTGGAGACGATCACCGGAAGGCTCGTGGCTCCCACCTTCGCGACCTGCGCGAGGTTGAGCCCAAACCCCAGGAAGACGACGGCTGCCTGAAGGACATACTTGGACGTGAACTTGACGCCCGGTTGCAACGACGAGATGTCACGACCACGCAACGCCTGCGCCAAGAGCATGCCAAACAGGATGCCGAGGACCGGCCCGCCAACCACATCGGCATACTGGCCGCAAGTCCAGGCGACCACGGCGATTGCCAGGCAAAGAAGAAGGCCCTTAGCCTTCCCGGCGAGGTTGAGCGTTCCAGTCATTCATGCCCTTTCGTACGGCGGACCGTCAAAACAAAGAAGCCCATTCTATCCCCGCAAGCGCCGACAGGCGGCCACGGGAACAGAATGGGCGATATGGTTCACGAAGCCGCCGGCAGATAGGCCTTCGCATTGCCGAGGCTATAGGCAATCGTCGAACCGTTGTGAAGCAGCGAGGACGTCTGGGGAGCGATGACGCCGGCGATGCCAAGCGCCAGAAGCGCCGAGTTGGTGAGCATCACCTTCGAGTAGGAGCCTGTCAGGCGGTCGATAAGTCCCTGGCTCATCCTGCGGAGACGCACAATCGCCCCGAGGTCCGTATCCGTCAGGATAATGTCCGCGACTTCCTTGGCGATATCGCTTCCGCCACCCATCGCAAGTCCCACGTCAGCCAAGCCAAGCGCGGGAGAGTCGTTGACGCCGTCGCCAACCATGGCGACGCGACGCCCTTCGGCCTTGATCTTCTCCACGTAGGCGTACTTATCCTCGGGAAGGAGCTCCGCTCCGTACTCGTCGACGCCCGCCTCGCGAGCGATGCGGCAGGCGGTACGCTCGGAGTCTCCCGTAAGCATCACGACGTGCTTGACGCCGAGCGCATGGAGCTCAGCGATCGCCTCCTTGACACCGGCCTTGAGCGGGTCCTCGATGCCAAGGACGCCCACGACCTCGCCGTCAACGGCAAGGTACAGAGGAGAGAAGCCTTGCATCTCAGACTCGACGCCCTCCCGAACCCCCGGCTCAAGATGGGCATGTTCGTCCTCGAACACGAAGTGCGCCGAACCGATGACTGCGCGTCTCCCCTCAATCGAGGAAGCGATGCCATGCGCAACGATGTACTCGACTGCGGCGTGACGCTCGCGGTGCTCGAGCCCGCGCGTCTTGGCGGCATTGACAACGGCCCGCGCCACCGGGTGCGGGAAGTGCTCCTCCAAGCAGGCGGAGAGACGCAGGACGTCATCCTTGCTCCAGCCGTCTGTCGTGAGGACGCGCGCGAGCCTAGGCTGCGCCTCGGTGAGCGTGCCCGTCTTGTCGAACACGATGGTGTCCGCCTTGGCGAACGACTCGAAGTACTTGGCGCCCTTGACCATGACGCCCATCTTAGCGGCGTCGCTCATGGCCGTCATGACGGCCAGGGAGCCCGTGAGCTTGAGCGCGCACGAGTAGTCGACCATAAGCGCGGCAGAGGTCTTGACGAGGCTGCGCGTGGTGAGGGCGACGAGACCCGCGAGCAAGAAGTTCCAGGGAACGATCTTGTTCGCAAGCTCCTCCATGTGAGACTGTCCCTCTGACTTGAGCGAGTCTGCCGTCTGGACGAGCGAGACGATCGAGCGGAGCTTGGTCTGAGCCGTGTTGGCGCGCACGCGCACGAGGATGCTGCCGTCCTCGACGACAGTGCCCGCAAACACGTCGTCGCCCACGGAGCGTTCGACGGCAAGCGGCTCGCCTGTGAGGGTCGCCTGGTTGACCATGGCACTCCCCCGCTCGACCACGCCGTCGATGGAGATGGACATGCCGGTGCGAACGGCCACGAGGTCACCGGGCTCGAGCTCCGTCGCGGGAACGCTCACCTCGGTGTCTCCCTCGACCTTCTGCGCCTTGTCGGGCACGTCAAGCAGGGAGTTGATGAGCTCGTTTTCGCTCATAGCACGCGTGTAGTCCTCGAGCAGCTCGCCGACGTTCAGCAGGAACATCGTCTGGCCTGCCGTGTTGACGTCGCGCTTCACGAACGAGATGCCAATTGCGGAGGCATCGAGCACGGGCACGGTCAGGCGAGGCTTCGCCAGCTCATGCAGGGCGGCACGCAGGAAGGCCATGTATCCCGCCACGACGAACACGGCGCGCAGGGGCGTCGGCAGGAACCAACGGCGCGCGTAATGGGCGCCAACGAGCGTCGCCAGGTCCATGACGAGCTTGTGCTTGCGCGGCTCGAGCTGAATCGCATAGCCAGACTTCGCCTCGGCGATCGCCTGCGCGTCAATCGAGCCGAACGCGTCGAGCACGCTCTCACAGCACTTCTCGTCAAACTCGAGCGCGATCTGGCCAATGCGACCGTAGAGCCTGACCCTCTTAACGCCTTCGATATCCGTACCGAGCTTGATAAGCGCGTCGAGATCGCCCTCTGGCACAGGACCCGCCAACTGGAGGCGGGTCCTGCCGGGGATCTCGCTGATAATCGAGAATCTCATGTCTTGTCGCGCTACTCGGCTACCTTGCCCGAGGTGGCGTCAACCTCGCTCTCGGTGATGTACGTTGCCTTTGCAACCATGTCGTCGACCTCGGCCTTTGCCTGCTCGACCATGTCCTGGTAGCCGTTCTTGAGACGGATCCCACACGCGACGCCCTGCACGCAGGCGTTCTTTACCGGCTCGCTCTTGAGCAGCTTGACGCCCGCGGTGCCAAGCAGGAAGCCACCACTGACGAGCAAGGTGTTGAACATCGACTTCTTCATGTTGCCTCTCCTTTGCGAATCACTCGCGGTCCTTTCAGGCCCTGGTCAGAAAGTTCGCCAAGGCTCACTTTCAGTTGCAAGTTTAATAGACCTAACTCACTACAACGACGAGAATTACCGACTGGAAATCCAGAGCATGACCCCACAACGAGCGACCACCCCACTGGCGGACATGCGGCCACCACGCGCTTTTGCTACCATGTCCTGCGGCGATTCGCGCCCGCGCTGTTCTACTCCGATATCCAGCGCGTTAGAAGCTAAAACCAAAGGAAAGAGAGACGACCGTATGATCAAGAAAGTCCTGGAGGACTACAAGCTCCTCCTGCGCAGCATCCCTGCGTCCACCGTCACCTGCTTCGTCGTGAGCGTCATCCTGATGAACCTGCTCGCGAACAAGGAGCTCGTCAGCCTCCCGTGGCTCGCGCTCGACTGCGGCTTCACCCTCTCGTGGGTGTCGTTCCTCTGCATGGACATGATCTGCAAGCGCTTCGGGCCCAAGGCCTCCGTCAAGGTGTCGCTGCTCGCCTTGGGCATCAACCTCGCTGTGAGTGTGCTGTTCTGGCTCGTCAGCCTCGCGCCCGGCATGTGGGGCGCCTATTACGACACCGGTTCGCTCGAGGTCAACACCGCGCTCAACGCCACCATCGGCGGCTCGTGGTACGTCGTCCTCGGCAGCTCGCTCGCGATGCTGTGCTCGTCGTTCGTCAACTCGCACCTCAACCAGTTCATCGGCCACCTCACCGACAACGGCAGCTTCGCCACGTTCGCCCTTCGCAGCTACGTGAGCACGGGCGTCGGCCAGCTCGTCGACAACCTCGTGTTCGCCATCGTGGTCTCGCACGTCTTCTTCGGCTGGACGTGGCTCCAGGTCATCACCTGCTCCATCACCGGTGCCCTCGCCGAGCTCGCCTGCGAGGTGCTTCTCTCCCCCGTTGGCTTCAAGGTCGCCGCGGGCTGGGAGCGCGAGGGCGTGGGCGACAAGTACGTTCAGACCCACGCCGCAGAGCGAGAGGCAAGGGCCTGATGGACACCCTCATCACTGGCACCGCATCTGGCATCGGCCGGGCCACGGCCGAGCTCTTCCTCGAGCGCGGCCACCGCGTCTGGGGTCTTGACATCGCCGACGCGACGCTTGAGCACGAGAAGTACCAGCACTTTGTTTGCGACGTCAGTGATGCGGCGAGTCTACCGGAGGGCCTCGAGCCGGAGGTTGTGATCAGCAACGCCGGAGTCCAGGGGACGACGGACGACATCGCCGTGAACCTACGCGGCACCATCAACGTGGTCGAGAGGTACACCTTCACGGGCGACGCCACGAGCGGCCGCCGCGAGCTCGGCCTCACGCCCGCACCGCGCATCCGCTCCGTCGTGTGCGTGGGCTCGGCCAGCGGCCACACCGGCTCGGAGTTTCCCGAGTACGCGGCCTCGAAGGGCGGCGTCATCTCCTACACGAGAAACATCGCGGGCCGCCTGGCGCCACAGGCCATCTGCAACAGCGTCGACCCCGGCGGCGTCCTCACCGAGCTCAACCTCCCCGTGATGGAGGACGAGCGCCTCTGGGGCCGCATCATGGACCTCACGCCGCTGCGCCGCTGGGCCACGCCCGACGAGATCGCCGAGTGGATCTACTTCGTCGCGGTCACGAACCGCTTCATGACGGGGCAGAACCTGCTCGTCGACGGCGGCGAGGCCGGGCGCACCGAGTTCGTCTGGCCGGACTAGGCGAGACGCCGCGACGGCATATCGGGAAATAAACCGCAGGCAGACAACGAACGGCTGGGGCGAGCACTTCTCGCCCCAGCCGTTTCTCGTACGGGATATGTTACATGCGCCCTATGCCTGCGGCGAACCAGTCGCAGCTAGACGTGCTGGAGGAAGGCGACGTAGCCGCAATAGGCCTCGTAGACGTCCGCCTTGTCGGTGGCCTCCCACAGCGAGTGCATCGACAGGACGGCGACGCCGGAGTCGATGACGTCCATGCCGTAGCGGGCCATGATGTAGGCGATGGTGCCACCGCCGCCGGCGTTGACGCGACCCAGCTCGCAGGTCTGGAAGCTGACGTTGGCCTCGTCCATGATGTCGCGGAGGAGCGCCACGTACTCGGCGTCGGCGTCGTTGGAGCCGCCCTTGCCGCGGGAGCCGGTGTACTTGTTGAAGCACAGGCCGCGGCCCAGGAAGGCGGCGTTCTTCTCCTCGAACTGGCCGGCGTAGGCGGGGTCGAAGCCGGCCGAGACGTCGCTCGACAGCATGCGCGAGTTGGCCAGGGCACGACGCAGGGCCAGGCCGCCGCCCTCGCCCGCAAGCTCCATCAGCTCGGCCAGGGCGTTCTCGAAGTACAGGGCCTGCATGCCGGTGGCGCCGACGGAGCCGATCTCCTCCTTGTCGACCAGCAGGCACGCGGCGGTGCGCTCGACGTCAGGCACGGCGAGCATGGCCTCCAGCGAGGTGTAGGCGCAGACGCGGTCGTCCTGGCCATAGCCCAGGATCATCGAGCGGTCCAGACCCATCTCACGGGCGGGACCCGCGGGAACGACCTCGAGCTCTGCGGAGAGAAGGTCCTCCTCCTCGATGCCGAAGCGCTCGGCGAGAAGGTCCAGGAAGAGCCGCTTGACGGGGTCCTTCTCGGCATCCTTGTCGCCGGACTCGGCCTTTGCGTCCTCCTCGTCGCTTTGCGCGGCGCCAAGGCGGACGGGCTTGCCGCCCACGATGACGTCGAGGGCCTCGGCGTCGACGGCCTCGGCGTGGGTCTTCTTCATCTGCTCGCCGGCCAGGTGAATCAGGATGTCCGAGATGCAGAAGACGGGGTCGGACGGGTCCTCGCCAATGACGACGGGCACGACGGAGCCGTCCTTCTTGGCGACGACGCCGTGGATGGCCAGGGGCGTGGCGACCCACAGCGAGGTCTTGAGGCCACCGTAGTAGTGGGTGTCGAGAAACGCCAGCTCGCCCTTCTCGTAGACAGGGTTCTGCTTGACGTCCAGGCGCGGGGAGTCAACGTGCGCGCCGAGGATGTTGAGGCCCTCGGAAATCGGGGCACGGCCGACGTTGAACAGGGTCAGCGCCTTGCCGCGGGTGTTGACGTAGAGCTTGTCGCCGGGCTTGACGGCATCGCCGGCGGCGACTGCCTCGGCCAGGTCGCGGTAGCCGGCGGCACGAGCGAGCTCGACCGCGGTTGCCACGCACTCGCGCTCGGTCTTGTTGTCCGAGATGAACGAGCGATAGCGCTCGGCCAGGCCCTCGAGCTCGGCGAGCTGCTCGTCATCGTACTTCTTCCATGCGCAGGGACGCTCCATGGCAGATCCTCTCTCTTCATCGTGCGGCAGACGGACTCGCCGCCGCCCCGTGTTCCAACATTCCCGATTATAGTGTGCCGCTGCGCGAGGGCATCATGCATACGCCACCGAGTGTGCGGGCGGAAGGCAAAGGGGCCGCGCACGTGGCACGGCCCCTGGCAAGGCAAGGCGATTGTGTCGTCGGATTACTCGACGGGGCTCCGCATGAAGCGCTCCCCTAGCGCAGGCGCCTCTTGCTCGTGGCGATGCGCTCGGGCTGCTCGGTGCCCTCGACGGAGGCGGGGGTGACGACGACCTTGGCGACCGAGAGGTCGCTCGGGATGTCGAACATGGTCTGCTGCAGGGTCTCCTCGCAGATGGCGCGCAGGCCACGGGCGCCCGTGTTGCGCTTGAGCGCCATGCGGGCGATGGTCTTGAGTGCCTCGGGCTCGAACTCGAGGTCGACGCCCTCGAGCTGGAACATGCGCACGTACTGCTTGACGAGCGCGTTGCGCGGCTCGGTGAGGATGTGCACCAGGTCGTCCTCGGTCAGCTGCTTGGTGGCGCACACGACAGGCACGCGACCCACGAACTCGGGAATCATGCCGAACTTGTGCAGGTCCTCGGGCGTGACCTGGGCCATGAGGTCGCTCTCGGACTCGCGGACCTTCTCGGCAACCTCGGAGTTGAAGCCGATGCCCTTCTTGCCCGCGCGGTCGGCCACGATCTTGTCCAGGCCGACGAAGGCGCCGCCGCAGATGAACAGGATGTTGGTGGTGTCGATCTTGATGAGCTCCTGCTGCGGGTGCTTGCGGCCACCCTGGGGCGGGACGCTGGCGATGGTGCCCTCGAGGATCTTGAGCAACGACTGCTGCACACCCTCGCCCGAGACGTCACGGGTGATCGAGAGGTTCTCGGCCTTGCGGGCGATCTTGTCGACCTCGTCGATGTAAACGATGCCGACCTGCGCGCGCTCGACGTCGCCGTCGGCGGCGGTGATGAGCTTGAGCAGGATGTTCTCGACGTCCTCGCCCACGTAGCCGCTCTCGGTGAGCGACGTGGCGTCGGCGATGGCGAACGGGACCTCCAGGAAGCGGGCGAGCGTCTGCGCCAAAAGCGTCTTGCCGGTGCCGGTGGGGCCCAGAAGCAAGATGTTGCTCTTGGCGAGCTCGACCTCCTCCTCGCCCTCGACCTTGCTGTCGGCGCCGTCGACGATGCGACGGTAGTGGTTGTAGACGGCCACGCTCATCGCACGCTTGGCGCTGTCCTGACCCATGACGTACTCGGAGAGACGGTCGTAGATCTCGTGCGGCGTCGGGAGGTTGCGGATGAGAGGGGCCTCGCACAGGTCCTCGTCCTCGATGACGGCGTCCTCGTCGTAGACGGAGCCCATGCCAATGATGTCGGCGCAGGCGGCGACGCACTCATCGCAGATGTAAACCCCGTTGGGGCCCTGGACAAGCTTGCGCACCTGGTCGCGGGACTTGCCGCAGAACGAACAGTGCAGCTGGTCCTCGCCGATGCCGTGAATGTCGTCGTAACCGGGCATTAGTTGTCCCCGTTGCTCTCGTTGGCGGACGCGGCCTCGACGCGCGAGGTAAGGACCTTGTCGACCAGACCGTACTCGCAGGCCTCGGCGGCACGCATGTAGCGGTCGCGCTCGGTGTCGGCGTTGATGCGCTCGATGGACTGGCCGGTGGCGTCGGCGAGCAGCTGGTTGAGGTGCTCGCGGATCCACTTGGTCTCGTCGGCGACGATCTGGATGTCGGTCTGCTGGCCGGAGACGCCCGAGCTGGGCTGGTGGATGAGGACCATCGAGTTGGGAAGCGCCATGCGCTTGCCCTTGGCACCCGAGGCCAGAATCGCGGCGCCCATGGAGGCGGCCATGCCCACGCAGATGGTGGAGACGTCGGGCTTGATGAAGTTCATCGTGTCGATGATGCCAAGGCCCGCGTAGACGTCGCCACCGGGCGAGTCGACGTACAGGGAGATGTCCTTGTCGGGATCCTGGCTCTCCAGGTGCAGGAGCTGCGCGATCACGAGGTTGGCGGAGTCGCGCGTGACCTCCTCGCCGAGAAAGACGATGCGGTCGTTGAGCAAGCGGCTGTAGATGTCGTAGCTACGCTCGCCACGCGGCGTCTGCTCGACGACGTACGGGATGTTGGGGATGTTGGTCGGATAGTGCATTAGAGTGTCGCCCCCTCGTTCGAAGCTTGCTTGTGAGAAGGGCGCCCGCACGTCGCGATGACGGCGAGCGCCCCGGATGGTGCGTCCTTATGGGACGTTACTCGGCGTCGGCGTCCTTGTTAGCGCGGGCCTCGGCGACCTCGTCAACCTCGGTGACCTGGGCGTTGTCCACCAGCCAGGAAAGGGCCTTGGTACGCTTGACCGACTCACGGATGGCGGGCAGGCGGCCGGCGTCCTTCCACTGCTTGACGACCTTCTCGACGTCCTTGGCACCGGCGTCCTCGAACTCCTTGGCGATGTCGGCGTCGTCGGCGGTCAGGCCGAGGTGGGCGGCCAGGGCATCCAGGGCCAGCGACTGACGGGCGCGCTCCTCGGACTGGGCGCGGAGGTCGTCGAAGAACTCCTCGGGCTTGATGCCGCGCATGGCCAGGAAGCCGTCGAGGGTCATGCCCTGGGACTGGAGCTGGCCGAGGAAGTTCTGGGCGGTCTCGGTGTAGACCTGGTCGACGTACTCCTTCGGGGTCTCCTCGAGGGTGAGGTGGGAGGCCAGGGCCTCGACCAGACGATCCTCCTTGAGGGCGGGCAGGCTGTTCTTCTTGTCGGACTCGATCTCGCACTTGACGGCGTCACGGAGGGTGGCGACGTCATCGAAGCCGAAGCCGTCCTTGGCGAGCTCGTCGGTGAGCTCGGGGACGACGGCCTTCTTGATGGCGTTGAGGGTCACCTTGATGGTGGACTTGACCTCGTGCTCGTGGTCGCCGTGCTTGTGGGTGCTGGTCCAGGAGATCTCCTTGGTCTCGCCCTTGCTCATGCCGGTGAGGCCCTCGTCGACCTCGGCGGGCAGGCCGTTGCCGTCCATGGCCAGCAGGTGATTCTCGCCGGCGAGGTGCTTGGCGTTCTCGACGTCCTCGATGTTGACGGAGACGATGTCGCCCTTCTCGACGGCACGCTCCTCCTCGATGTCCTCGTAGGAGGTGCGGTAGCTGAGGAGCTGCTCGATCTGCTGCTCGATCTCGGCGTCGGTGACCTCGGCGGGCGGCATGTTGATGGCGGGGGCGTCATAAGAGTCGAGCTCGCACTCGGGGCGCACCGGGATGGTGATGTCGAGCTCGTAGTCGGTGCCCTCGACGAGAAGCTTGGCCTCCTCGCCGTAGTCGACCTTGCCCATGGGGACGACGTCGAGCTGCTCGAGCATGACGGGCTCGGCGTTGTCCAGCAGGTCGAAGGTGGCCTGGTTAAGAACGGCGTCACGGCCGACGACGGCGTCAATCATCGGACGGGGGGCGCGGCCCTTGCGGAAGCCCTGGAAGTTGTACTTCTTGGCGATGTCGGAGTAGGCACCCTTGATGGCGCGGTCGACATCCTCCTTGGCGACCGTGAGCTTGACGGCCATCTTGTTGTCCTGAGGCTTCTCAGCGGTGACGGTGATCTTCAACGTTCCTCCAGTTTATCTAGATCCTGCATTCGGCCGGGGCCGATTGTTACCTGTCGTGGCCTTTCCTGGCCGAAGCGTGTGTGGTGCGGGCGAAAGGATTTGAACCTTCACGAGATCTCTCCCACTGGAACCTAAATCCAGCGCGTCTACCAATTCCGCCACGCCCGCGTTAACACACAAACACAGCCTTAGCATGATAGCAAACGTATGCAGTGTACCCACCCGCGCGGACGCAATTCACGCAAGCGCCGGGGCACGGACGGTAACCGTGCCCCGGCGCCTGCCATTTTGCCCATCGATCGCGGGCTTCAGGCGCGGCAACGCGCCCGCACGCCCTTACGCGGCAGCCTCGTCGAACTGGGAGTTGTATAGCTCGGCATAGAAGCCGCCCTTCTCGAGAAGCTCGGCGTGGGTGCCCTTCTCGACGATGTCGCCGTCACGCAGCACCAAGATGGTGTCGGCGTTTCGGATGGTCGACAGGCGGTGCGCGATGACGAAGCTGGTGCGGCCGCGCATGAGCTCGTCCATGGCACGCTGGATGAGCTCCTCGGTGCGCGTGTCGACGTTGGAGGTCGCCTCGTCCAAGATCAGCGCGGGGCGGTCCGCCAGGACCGCGCGGGCGATGGTCACCAGCTGGCGCTGGCCCTGGGACAGGTTCGTGCCCTCCTCGTTGACCTGGAAGTCATAGCCGCCGGCCAGCGTACGGATGAAGTGGTCGCAGCGCGCGGCCCTCGCGGCGGCCTCGACCTCGGCGTCGGTGGCGTCGGGGCGACCGTAGCGGATGTTCTCGCGGATCGTGCCGTTGAACAGCCACGTGTCCTGCAGGACCATGGCGAACTGCCTTCGCAGCTCCGCGCGGTCCCAGTCGCGCACGTCGACGTCGTCGACGCGCAGCGAGCCGGCGTCGACGTCGTAGAAGCGCTGCAGCAACTTGATGAGCGTCGTCTTGCCGGCGCCGGTGGGGCCGACGATGGCAACGGTCTGGCCGGGCTCGGCGACGCACGAGAAGTCGTGGATGATCGTCTTGTCGGGGTCGTAGCCGAACCTGACGTGGTCGAACTCGACGCGGCCGTCGCGGACCTCGGGGGCCTGCGGGTCTGCGGCCTGCGGCTCCTCGGGAGCGGCGAGGAACTCGAAGACGCGCTCGGTCGCGGCGGCCATCGACTGCATCGTGTTGCTCACGTTGGCCAGCTGCTGCACGGGCTGGGTGAAGTTGCGGACGTACTGAATGAAGCTCTGGATGTCGCCGGGGCCGGCGTTGCCGGTGAGCGCGAGCTGCGCGCCCACGACGACCACGGCCACGTAGCCGGCGTTTCCGACCAGGCTCATCAGCGGCATCATCAGGCCGCTCAAAAACTGGGAGCGCCAGCCGCTGACAAACAGTCGGTCGTTCTTCTCGTCAAACTCCGCCACGGCCTCGTCGGCGCGGTCGAACACCTGGATGACGTTCTGACCGGCAAAGTCCTCCTCGATGATGCCGTTGACGGCACCCAGGACCTGCTGCTGCTCGCGGAAGTACGGTTGCGAGAAGTGCATCATGACGCCCATGATCACGGCGGCGGCGGGAAGCGTGACCACGACGACGCCGGTGAGCGGCAGGCTGATGGAGAGCATCATCACCAGGACGCCCACGATCTGGGTGATCGACGTGATCAGCTGCGTCACCGACTGGTTGAGGCTCTGCCCCAGCGTGTCGACGTCGTTGGTGATGCGCGACAGCACGTCGCCCTTGCTGTGGCCGTTGAAGTAGCTCATCGGCACGACGGTGATCTTCTCGGCGATCTCCTTGCGCATGCGGTAGCAGATCTTCTGCGTGACGCCGGTCATGAGCCAGCCCTGGACCAGGTTGCACGCGGAGCTCGCCAGGTACAGGCCCAGCAGGAGCAAGAGCGTCTTGCCGATCCAGTCGAAGTCGACCGAGCCGGTGCCCGCGACCTTGGCGACCAGTCCCTCGTAGAGCTTGGTCGTGACCGAACCCAGCACCTTGGGGCCGACGATGTTGAAGATGACCGACGCCATGGCGAAGGCCACGGCAGACAGCACGGCCACCTTATGGCGCCCGACGTATCCGAGCAGCTTGAGCATGGTGCCCCTGAAGTCCTTGGGCTTCTCGACGACGCGCCCCGGGCCATGTCCGCCCGCGGGCCCGCGACGGCCGGCGGCGCGGTTGGGCGCGGTGGCCCCACTCATCCTGCCTGCCATCAGCGCCCACCTCCCTTCTGGTCCTGGCCTCCCATGACGGCGGCGACCTCCTCCTCGGTCATGCCGAGCTCCTCGGCGCTGAGCTGCGACTGTGCGATCTCCAGGTAGGCGGGGCAGCTGTGGAGAAGTTCAGCGTGGGTCCCCTGCCCCACAACGTGTCCCTCGTCCAGCACGACGATCTGGTCGGCGCGCATGATCGTGGCGATGCGTTGGGCGACCACGACCACGGCGGAGTCGGACTGCTCGCGGGCGAGCGCCTCGCGAAGGCTGGCGTCGGTCTTGTAGTCGAGCGCGCTGAACGAGTCGTCGAACACGACGACCTCGGGCCTCTTGGCGAGCGCTCGGGCGATGGCCAGGCGCTGGCGCTGGCCACCCGAGACGTTGGAGCCGCCCTGGCTGATCTCGGAGGCGAAGCCGCCCTCGCGCGTCTCGACGAACTCTCTGGCCTGGGCGATGTCGGCGGCACGACGCATGTCGTCGTCGCTCACGCAGTCGCCTGCGAACTTGAGGTTCGTCTCGACGGTGCCCGAGAAGAGCATGCCCTGCTGCGGCACGTAGCCGATGCGGCGACGCAGTTCGGACAGCGACAGGTCTCGCACGTCGACGCCATCGAGAAGGACGGCGCCGCCCGTGACGTCGTACAGGCGTGGGATCAGCTGTACCAGGGTCGACTTGCCCGAGCCGGTGGAGCCGATTATGCCCAGCGTCTGGCCGGCGGACACGGTGAAGCTGACGCCCTGGATCACGTCATAGCGCGCGTCGGGGTACTGGAAGCTGACGTCGCGGAAGGTGAGCTGGCCACGCGGCGCGTCGGCGTCGGGCAGCCTGGGGTTGCGGGGCTCGCGGATGGAGCTTCGGGTCTCGAGGACCTTCTCGACACGCTCGCAGGCGACCTCGGCACGCGGCAGCATGACCGAGACCATGGTCAGGATCATGAACGCCATGACGATCTGCATGGTGTAGGAGATGAAGGCCATCATGTCGCCGACCTGCATGACGCCGTCGCCGACGCCATGGGAGCCGACCCACACGATCAGCACGGTGACGCAGTTCATGACGAACATCATGAGCGGCATCATGAAGCTCATGGCGCGGTTGGTGAACAGCTGCGTCCGCATGAGGTCGCAGCTCGCGTCGTCAAAGCGCTCGAGCTCGTGGTCCTGGCGGCCGAACGCGCGGATCGGCATGACGCCGTCGAGCATCTCGCGCGCGACGAGGTTAACGCGGTCGACGAAGCGTTGCATGCTCTTGAACTTGGGCATGGTCAGGCCCATGAGCACCCCGACGACAGCAGACACCGCGATCACGGCCACGCCGATGGTCCACTCCAGTCCGGTGTGGCCGGCAAGCACGCGCATGAGGGCCACCGCTCCCATGATCGGCGCCATCAGCACCATGCGGATGACCAACGTGGTCGCCATCTGGATCTGTTGGATGTCATTGGTGCAGCGGGTGATAAGCGACGCCTGGCTGAACTTGCCCACCTCGGCGGGCGAGAAGTGCATGACCTGGTCGAAGGTCTTGCGGCGCAGGTCGCGCGCGATGGTGCATGCGGTGTGCGACGCCACGGCTCCCGTCAGGATCGTGGCGACCAGGCTCACGGCACACAGGCCGAACATCCTGGCGGACATGTTGGCCAGGTAGGAGCTCTGCACGTCGCTCAGGCTGATCCCCTGGGCCTCGTACTCCCTCTGCACGTACGAGATGGCGCGCTGTTGCACGATCGAGCCACCCATCGCCCCCATGGAGTCGGCCATCCTCTGGGCGCCGTCGACGAGCTCGGACCTGTCCAGAAGACCAGCGTCGACCGCGGCGCGCACCTTGTCCATGGTCAGCCTTCCCGAGAAGTGCTGCGGGGCGGCGCCCATCTTGCCGGCAAGGGCCGAGGCGTCGATGCCCTTGTCGAAGGCGAGCGCCACGGTCTCGGGCAGGCCCATGGCCTCGGAGACCTTGCCGTCGTCGGCGCGGTCGGCGTCGGTCCCGACGTAGTGGCGGATGCCGTCGGCGTCGGCCTTGCCATACGCGGCCTCGACCGTCGCCTGGTCGTCGTCGGACATGAACATCTCGAGGTCGGACAGCGACTGCGCGCGGATCGTGTCGGGCACGACCGACTCGATCCCGCCCTGCTGGATGCCAACGTCAACGATCTCGCTCATATACGTTGGCAGCGTCAGGTCGGCGTTGCAGCTGATGCAGATGAGCGCCACGGCCGCGATCAGCGCGAGCACGTGGTTCTTGAATAGCTTGAGTATCCTCACCCGAAGATCCCCCTTCCCGTCGACTGCCTCTCGTCCACCAGCTCGTTCACGCGCCGCATCAGGCGCAGGAGCTCGCGGGAGTCCGCCTCGCCGAGCTCGGACAGAAAGTCGCACGTGACCTCATCCAGACGGCGACGGCGCCCCTCCATCCACGCACGCCCAGCCTCGGTCACGCTGACGGTCACGCGCCGGCGGTCCTCGCTGGAGTGCTCGCGGCTGATCCAGCCCTTCTCCTCCAGCGAACGGCAGATGTTGGCGACGCGCGCGCTGGAGACCCACGCGCGGTCGGCGAGCGCCGACGGCGTGAGCGAGCCGCCGGCGAGCACGAGCGCCCTCATGACGGCCATCTCGCCGCTGACGGCGCGGCCCACGTTGCGAGACATGCGGGCCTGCATGACACCGAACTCGTCGAACAGCTCGCGGGCGAGCCCGACCATCTTGGGGTCGGGCGGCGCGGCGTCGCGGACGGGCGACTCCTGGGTTTCTTTCACCATTAGTTCCTTCCACTAGAAACTATTTCGGAGAGAAACTACTCCTTCGCCCGCGACCACGCAACCGAGAAGGACGCTGGGGCACGCGAGCCACCCGGACGACACACGAACGACACGTTCGGCCGCATGGCGAAACATCATCGTTAATCCATTCTGAAAGCGTGCCAAACCCCTTATATGAGTGGCACAATCAAGGCTGTCGGGACAATGGCCGCAACGCAAACAAACCCCAGCGTATGCGGCCTATAATGAGAAACGGGAGGCTTGCCGGTGGCGCACGGGAACGAAGACGAGGGTCTGGGTCGGGAGCACTCCCCCAACGCAAACAGCTCGGCGGCACTTCTCGACAGGCTGCGCCGCGGCGACGAGCTCGGCGGGCGCGACAGGCTCTCGCTGGTGGCCCGCCTGAGCCTGCCCGCGATCATGGCCCAGCTGTCCACCACCCTCATGCAGTACATCGACGCGTCCATGGTCGGCGCGCTCGGCGCCACGAGCTCCGCCGCCGTCGGCCTGGTCGCCTCGTCCGAGTGGCTCATCGGCTGGATCGCCACGTCGGCGGCGGTGGGCTTTACCGTGCAGGTGGCCCAGCTCGTCGGCGCGCGCCGCGACGCCGACGCCCGCGGCGTCCTTCTGCAGGGCATCGTCTGCTGCGCGGCGGTCGGCGCCGTGCTGGCCCTGATCGGGACCTCCCTCGCGCCGGGCCTGCCGGCCTGGCTGGGCGGCGACCCGAGCGTCCACCCGGGGGCGTCCGCCTACTTCGGCAACCTGTGCGCGGGCCTGCCGGTCACGGCGCTTCTGGCCCTGACCACCGGAATGCTGCAGGCCTCGGGCGACACGCTGCTGCCCGGCCTGGTCAACGTCCTCGCCTGCGTGCTCGACGCCATCCTGGACGCCATCTTCATCTATCCCGCGGGCGCCGCGCCAGTGCCCGCCCCGCTCGCCGGTCTTCTCGGCAGCGCCGGCCTCGGCCTTGGCTGGGGCGTAGGCGGGGCCGCGCTGGCGACCGTCGCGTCGTCAGCCATCGCCGTCGCGGTCGCCGCCTGGGCCCTTCTGCGTCGAAACGACCGATTGCGCCTGCGCCCCGGCGACCGCCTGCACCTGAGGCGCGAGACCGTCGCCTGCGCGGCGCGCATCTCGGTCCCCGTCGCGATCGAGAACTCCGTGTTCTCGGGCGCCCTCGTGGTCACCACCAAGATCGTGGCCCCGCTGGGTGCCGAGTCGATCGCCGCCAACTCCTTCGCCACCACGGCCGAGGGCCTGTGCTACATGCCCGGCTATGGCATCGGCACCGCCGCGACCACCCTGGTCGGCCAGGCCATCGGCGCCGGTCGGCGCGACCTGGCACGTCAGCTGGCATGGCTGTCGGTAGGCATCGGCGTCTGCGTCATGGTATGCGGCGCGGGCCTCATGTTTGCCATCGCGCCGCAGGTCATCGGTCTTCTCACCCCCGTGCCAGGCATCCGCGACCTAGGTGCGCACATGCTTCGCATCGAGGCCTTCGCCGAACCGCTCTACGCCTCCGCGATCGTGGCCTCGGGCTGCCTGCGCGGTGCGGGCGACACGCTCGTGTCGAGCGCGCTCAACTTCTCGAGCTTGTGGCTCGTGCGCATCCCGCTGTCGATGGTCCTCGTCGGCCGCCTGGGGCTCACCGGCGTGTGGCTCGCCATGGCAACCGAGCTGTGCGTGCGCGGCTGCCTGTTCCTCACCCGCCTTCGCGGCCGCGCCTGGAGCTCGCGCGACCTTGCGGGCAACATGGCCGACGTCGACGACGCCGACGGCGCCGCGTGCGACACGACGACACCTGCTACCGAGAAGGGCGGTGAGGCCGAGTGAGCCAGCCCCGTACCAAGGACCGTTCCCTCGACGTGACCGAGGGCGTCATCTGGCGGCAGCTGCTGCAGCTGTGCGTGCCGATCTTCGTAAGCTCGTTCTTCCAGCAGGCCTACACTCTCATCAACACCTTCATCGTCGGCCAGTTCGCAGGCAAGGCGGCCGTGGGCGGCATCCAGGCCACGATGGCCCTCACCGACCTCGCGGTCGGCTTCACGGTGGGAGTCGGCGCCGGCTGCGCCGTCATCTGCGGGCAGTACTTCGGTGCCCACGAGAACGAGAGGCTGTCCGCCTCCGTCCACACCGCGATGTCGCTCTCCCTGGTTGGCGGCCTGCTCTTCTCGGCCGCGGGCCTTTTGGCAATCGAGCCGATCCTGCGCCTCATGGGCACGCCCGCCGACCTTCTGGGCGAGTCGCTCGCCTACGGTCGCTGCTACTTCGGCGCGATGGTCTTCTCGCTCGTCATGAACATGGGCGCGGGCCTTCTGCGCGCAGTCGGTGACTCGCGCACGCCCAGCATGATCGTGGCCATCGGCTGCGTCATCAACGTCAGCCTCGACATGGTCCTGGTGGTTGGTCTCCAGCTCGAGGCCCTGGGCTGCGGCATCGCCACCGCCACCGCGCTGGCCGCCAACGCCACCATGACCTGGGTGGCGCTCGCCCGCGCCAAGGGTGCCTGGCAGCTCGACGCGCGCCGCCTGCACATCGACCCGCGCATCGCCCGCGTGATGCTCCTCACGGGACTTCCACTGGGCGTGCAATCCGCCGTCTACTCGGTGTCCAACATGATCGCGCAGTCCGCGGTCAACTCGTTCGGCTCCGACGCCGTCACCGGCTGGGGTCTGTGCGGCCGCATCGACGGCGTCATCTGGATGGTGTCGGACGCCCTCGGCGTGGCCGTCACGACCTTCTCGGCACAGAACTTCGGCGCCAGGAACTACCGGCGCATGAGGCGCAGCCTGGTCGAGGCGGCGGGCCTCACCCTTGTGATCGTCTGCACGATGTCCGCCTGCCTGTTCGCGTTCGCCGAGCCCCTCGCGCGCATCTTCCTGGACGACCCCACGGTCACCGGCTACACCACCAAGATGCTGAGGTTCGTCTCGCCGTTCTACGTGTTCTACTCGCTGGGCGACAACATCTCGGGCATGATCCGCGGCTCGGGCGAGAGCGTCCGCCCCATGATCATCACCATCATGGGCACCTGCGTCTTCCGCGTGGTCTGGCTGCTGGCCGTCGTCCCGCTGCACCACTCGATCGAGAGCGTGCTGGTCAGCTACCCCGTCACCTGGGGCCTCACCCTGCTGATCTTCGTGTGGTACTACCGCCACGGCCACTGGCTCTCCCGCGCCGAGCGCCACGAGCAGGCGGTCCTGGGCCAGTAGGCCACATGGCGCGCGCCACCCCTGCAGTCCGGCTCGCTTCCGAGAAGTGCGTGCGACCCCAAGACGTCACAGGCAAGCGGCCGGCCGCACGAATGCGACCGGCCGCCCTCATACGTAGTCGTCAGACGACGTCGCGGGACCCAGCCCCTGGCCCTAGGCCTCTTCCGCCCAACTCTGCCCGGCCGCCTCGTCGCGCTGCGGCGCGGGTGCCGACTTCGCTGCCATCATCTGGTCGAACATCGAGCGCGACTGCGAGAAGTCTCCCGGCAGCACCACGCTGCTGGGGCCCTTTGCCGCGAACTCCCCCATCATGCTCACCCACTGCGTGAACTCGAACAGGCGGTTGGCCTCCTCGTTGGTCAGCTCGGACCCGCGGATGGTGTCGATCGACTCCTTGATGCCGCGGGCGATTGCCACTCGCTGGTCGGCGATGCCCTTACCCTCGGCGGCCATGGCCTCGGCCTTGGCCTGAGCCGCGATGACGGTCTTGGCGCGCTCGGCCTCGGCGTCGTTACGGGCGCTCTCGAGGTTGTTCTTCGAGGCCACGATGCGGTTCATCGAGTTCTGGACCTCAGCCGGCAGGCTGATCGAGGTGATGAGCGTGGTCACCAGCACGTAGCCATAGGCCAGCATCTTCTCGGCCACGACGTCCTCGATCGAGCGGGCAATCGCGTCCTTCTCGGAAAAGACCTCGTCGAGGCTTCGGTTGGGAATCTGGCTACGCAGGGCGTCGGCCAGGTAGTCCTTCATCTGGGCCACGGGGTCGGTCAGGGTGTAGAAGCTCTTCCACACGCCGGACTCGGCGCCGGCCTGCATGTTTGACCCGTCGACGTGGTACTGGATGGACACGTTGAGCTCGATGGTCACGTTGTCCGACGTCTTGGCGTCAAACCTCATGTGCTGGTCCTCGGTCATCAGGTCCACGTCGTGGGCCACGTCGATCAGGGGCACCTTCACGTGGAAGCCCGGCTGCGCGAACCCATGGAAGCGACCGAGTCGCTCGATGACGGCGACGTGCTGCTGGCGCACGACGTAGCCGGTGGACAGCACCAGCGCCAGGACGACGATGCAAGGAAGCACCAGCGGGAAGAGACCCGGAACGAAGCCTCCCCAGATGTACATCAGATCCCCCGCGAACCCGGCAAGGACCGAAAACGCCACGACCAAGACGATGACTATGAGCAGGAAGTTCCAGGGCGAGCCACCCTTGGGGTCCTTGCCGTCGTTGTGGTCGAGGGTGGGACCGCCAACCTTTTTGCCAGTCATTTGAGACCTTTCGTTTCCTGCGCCCGGCCCAGTGCCGGGCGAACAGCCCTTCTTGCCAGCGAAAGCCGCTTGAGGATGAATTATGCCCCATGCCGTTGGCATTAATCACGAGCCGTCACCAACCGCCGGGCGGTATCGTTTTCATATCGCGTTCGCCTTACGACTGAAAGGGAGCCATGATCAACAACTTCTGCAAGACGCCCCTTTGGGAGTGCAACGGCCAGCTGGTCAAGGTCGCACAGGGCATCGAGCCCGCCGACCTCGTGATCCGCCACGCCAACCTCGTGAGCGTCACCACCCACGAGATCCTGCCCGACGCCGACGTCGCCGTGGCCTGCGGCCGCATCGCCTACATCGGCATCGATGGCCACACGGCCGAGCACTGCATCGGGCCCGACACCCAGGTGATCGACGCCACGGGCAAGTACCTGGCCCCCGGCTACATCGACTCCCACATCCACGTCGAGTCGGCCATGATCGGCTGCGCCGAGTACGCCCGCGTGGTCGTTCCGCGCGGCACCACCGCGATCTTCGCGGACCCGCACGAGTGCTGCAACGTCGTCGGCCTCGACGGCGTGCGCGTGATGTTCGACGACGCCAAGCGCGCCCCGCTCAAGGCCATGCTCACCACCCCGTCGTGCGTCCCCGCCGTCACCGGCTTCGACGACGCGGGCGCCTCCGTCGACTACCAGCAGGTCGCCGAGACCATGGAGTGGGACGACGTCGTCGGCCTGGGCGAGATGATGAACTTCCCCGGCATCCTCGGCGGCGAGCAGAACGCCCAGCGCGAGGTCGGCGAGACCCTCAGGGCCGGCAAGTGCGTCACAGGCCACTACTCCATCTCCGAGACCGACCGTGGCCTCAACGCCTACATCGCCTCCGGCGTGCGCGCCTGCCACGAGTCCATCACCCCCGACGACGTCATCGCCAAGCTGCGCATGGGCATGTACGTCCAGGCCCGCTACGGCTCGGCATGGCTAAGTCTGCCCGGCTACCTCCCGCAGGTGCTCAAGAGCGGCGTCGACACGCGCCTCATCCTGCTGTGCACCGACGACAACCACCCCAACACGCTCGTCAACGAGGGTGGCATGGACCGTGCCCTGCGCGCGGTGCTCGAGTGCGGCTGCGACCCGGTCACGGCCCTGCAGTTTGCCACCATCAACGCGGCACAGTGCCTGGGCATCGACCAGGACATGGGCTCGGTCACCCCTGGCAAGTGCGCCGACATGGTCCTTCTCCCCGACCTCGAGTCCTTCGTGCCCGACATGGTCTTCATCGATGGCGAGAAGGTCGCGGAGGCAGGCGAGCCGCTCTTCGACCACGAACTGTTCGAGTGGCCCGACTTCATGACCCACACCATGAACGTCGGTCGCGACTTCACCGCCGCCGACTTCCGCATCCCGGTTGACCACGCCGACGGCACCTGCCGCGTCCGCGCCATCGGTGGCGTGGGTGGCTCCACGATTACCGAGGACGCCATCGTCGAGGTTCCCGTCGTCGATGGCTGCCTGCAGGCCAACCCCGAGGTCGACGCCCTCAAGATGGCCGTCTTCGACCGCCACCACGGCGCCGAGGGCACCCACTCCTACGGCTTCTGCACCGGCTTCGGCGTCCACGGCGCCCTGGCCCAGACCGTCAGCCACGACTCGCACAACCTGCTCGTGGTCGGCGATAACGACGAGGACATGGCGCTTGCCGCCCAGACGCTCGTCGAGTGCGGTGGCGGCGAGGTCGCCGTCGCCGACGGCAAGGTCCTGGCCCTGGTCGAGCTGCCCGTCTGCGGCCTCATGAGCGACAAGCACGTCGACGAGGTCGCCAAGCAGGTTGCCGGCATAGAGGAGGCCTGGAAGCAGATGGGCTGCAAGATGCCCTCCCCGTTCATGACGATGGGCATCCTGTCGCTGCCGTGCGTCCCGGTGCTGCGCCTGACCAACCGCGGCTACGTCAACTGCCTCACGTTCCAGTTCGAGGACCTCGTCGTCGAGGACTAGCCCCCACGTCGGCCCGACACGACACCCCGCCAGACGAAAGCGCGCCCTCCCCGCATCCGGTTGCGGGGAGGGCGCGCTTCTATCCATCCAAAGGCTCGCTGCCGAGAAGTACCGTGGGGTCGCAGGCCCCATCCAACAGGCTCCGTCAGGCGCGAACGGCCATGCCTAGGCCAGAAGGTGTGTCAGGTACAGCCATACGCCGTCCGCGCAGAACACGGCGACGACGACGGCCAGCACGACACCGGCCACGCGCGCCACGCGGCCCGCGATGCCGCCACGACTTGCCAGGCACCCCATGCCAGGCGCGGCAAGCGCCACGGCGAACACGAAGGCACTGACGATGTAGCGGAAGTTCATCGTGCAGACGGCGGGCATCGTCAGGCAGAAGCGCACGTAGAACGCAAGGATCGCCAGGACGTTGACGCCAAGAAGCCCACGTGCCCACCCGGGCAACACGGTATCGGAGACCCCGCCGTAGGCGCCCAGCGCAAGGCAAGCGACCGAGAGCGCCAGGGCAAGGCCCACCAGAAGGCGCATCGCCCGCGTGGTCTCGGCCGTCTCGGGAACGTAATACTCGTCGAACAGCGACGACTTGAGGGTCTGCGCCCAGATGTTTGCCTCCTGCGAGGTGTCCAGGTTGTTGAGGTGCAGCTCGACGAACTTCTCGGCATCGGGAACGCCGACGCGCTCCAGAAGGCCCGCGTCCGCAGAGACCGCGGCGGCCTGGTCGTCGTACTGGACGTAGCTGAACGGGATTCCCCAGCGCACGAGGTTGTAGACGGGAAACGCCATGCCGATCGCAACGCTCACCGCCAGGAAGGCCGCGAAGGGCCCGACCAGGCGCATGTGCGTGCCGCGGCGCCATTCGTGGGCGAGCCAGCCCACGAAGACCCAGGCGATGCCGGGCGCCACCAGGAAGGCCGAGACCTTCGTGGCCATGCCAAGGCCCAGCGCCAGGGCGACCTGGACGATGAGCGCGAGGCCGCGACGGTCGAAGCGCCCCTCGCGCTCGCGCGGGAGCCGAGCTGCCTCGTCGGGAGTCCCCACGCTTGCGAGGCCCATACCGACCCGGGTCGCCTCCGTGCGGGCATCGTGGCGCCGCGCGACCTCGCCCACATGGGTACGCCAGGCGACGCAGCGCTCGACGGCGATCACCATGAACATGATCGACATCGCGTCGTTGTTGCCCGTGAAGGACAGCCACGACATCGTGGGGTGAAACGCAACCAGGGCCAGCGCCGCCAGGCAGCAGACGTCGACCGAAAGGCCTGCCCCTCGCTCGTGGGCGAGACCCGCCAGGCGCATGAGCAGGCGCCTGGTGACAACCGTCGTCACGCACACGCACACGGCCGAGACGAACGTGGCCAGCCACAGGGACCCCACGAAGGTGGCGCCCAGCGAGCATGCGACGCCTGCGAGAGCGGCAACCACGATGTGGAACAGTGGCGGGTTGTAGTAGCACCACATGCCCCGTGGGTCAAAGTCGGGCAGGGCCCTGTGCTCCATCAGGTACTGGATGTAGCCGTAGTGGCCATGGCACAGGTGGTTCTGCGCGATGTAGGCGACGTCGCCGACGTCGTGCAGCGTCAGGTTAGGAGGCAGCGAGAGCGAAAGCCACAGGTGCAGGACGCACGACAGCGCCACGATGGCGATGCCCGCGATGCCGAGAAGTGCGCGCACGCACTCGGCTCCCGCGAGGCACGCGGGCGCCTGGCGGGGCCCCGCCGCACGTGACGGGGCGGGCTCGCGCATGTGGGAGGGCCGGCTCACTGCTCGGCTACCTCGCCCGCCATAAGGCGCTCGTACATCGCCTTGTTGGCGGCCAGCTCCGCGGAGTCGTCGAGCGACTCGAGGCTCGCGTCACCGCACTTGCGGTCCAGGGCACGCGCGATGGCCCAGTCGGCGACGCCGGGGTTCTTGGGCAGCAGCGGGCCGTGGACGTAGGTGCCCAGGACGTTCTTGTACAGGACGCCCTCGTAGCCGGACTCGCCGTCGTTGCCGTGGCCGTACAGCACGCGGCCCAATGGCGTGACGCCAGACCCCAGGTGGGTGCGACCGCCGTGGTTCTCGTAGCCAACGATGGGCTGCGGCGAGACGGGGCTGTCAACGATCACGTTGCCGATGAGGCGTGGGTCACCGCGGTCGGTGTACAGGTCGACCAGCGACAGGCCCCAGACCTTCTCGTCCCCCATGAGATAACTGTGGCCCAGGAGCTGGTAGCCGCCGCAGACGGCCATGAGGACGCCGCCGTCCTCGACGAAGGCGCGAATCTCGTCGCCGACGGCCAGCAGGTTGTCACAGACGATGCGCTGGTCGCGGTCGGAGCCACCGCCAATGAAGGCGATGTCGACGTCACCGAAGCCGGGCCTCTCGCCGGGGTGGACCTCGCGAATGTCACAGCCGATGCCTCGCCACTCCGTGCGCTTGCGCAGGCACAGGATGTTGCCGGAGTCGCCGTAGAGGTTCAGCAGCTCGGGGAACAGGTGGGCGACGCGAATGGAACGTGAGCTCATGAGCGCTTCCCCATCCTCTCGAGCTCGGCCTTGGCGGGCCAAAGCGCCGAGTAGTTCGTGAGCACGTACAGGGGCCTGTCTGCCGGGACGTCGCCAAGGCGGCCGAGGGCCTCGCCCACGGTCGTGGCAATCGGAGCGTCCAGGCCGGCGTACTTGAGGCGGACCTGCAGGTCGTTGGCACGCAGGCCGCCGCAGATCACGCGCAGGTCCTTCTCGTCCAGAAGGCGCTCGAAGTCGACGTCCCAGATCCAGGAGATGTCACGCCCGTCGTTGAAGTTGTCGTTGATGACGAAGAACGCGGACTTGGGCCTGGGGTCCTGCTCCATGAGCGAGATGTTCTGGTTGAAGCCCGTGGGGTTCTTGGCGAGGTTGAGCACGACCTCGCGCCCGGCGACCACGAAGCGCTGCAGGCGGCCGTTCTCGGGGCTGTAGCCGTCGATCGTGTGCTGGAAGGACTCGGGGCTCACGCCCGCCAGGCTCGCCGCGGCAAAGGCCGCAAGCAGGTTGTAGACCATGTACACGCCGCCGAAGCTCGCGGAGACGTGCGTCGTGAGGCCATCGGGCCCGGCGACGTCGAAGCTGACACCGGTGCGGTCGGCCCGCACGTTGGTGGCAACGAAGTCCAGCTCGGGACGGGCGAAGCCACAGCCCGGGCAACGGAAGGCACCCAGTTGGGCATAGCTGCGGTAGTCGTACTCCAGCCTGGAGCCGCATGCCTGGCAGTAGCGCGCCTCGGCCACGCGGTCGGCGGGAAGGCGCAGGTCCTCGCCGATGCCGAAGGACATGACGCGAGTGCCCGACTGGGCCGCCCTTCGGGCGACGCCCATGCTCAGCGGGTCGTCGCCGTCGACCAGAAGCGTGGTCTCGGGCGAGGCGGCCAGGGCCTCGACGATGACGTCCTGCACGCGGTCGATCTCGCCCGCGCGGTCGAGCTGGTCACGGAACAGGTTGAGAAGGACCAGGTAGCGCGGACGCAGCCCTGGCAGGATTGACGTGGTGGAGAGCTCGTCGGCCTCCATGACGGCCCAGTCGGCGGAGCTGCCGGGGAGCATCGCCGCGGCGACGCCGGGCAGCATGTTGGCACCCACGCGGTTGCACAGCACGGTGCCGCCCGCAGCCTCGATGGCCGAGGCGATGACGTTGTTGGTTGTCGTCTTGCCGTTGGTGCCGCACGTGACGATGGCACCCTGGCTGAGCTTGCCCGACAGATCGGCGATGACGTTCGGGTCGATGGACAGCGCCACGCGCCCCGGAAGCTGGGACGCGTTGCGGTGCGCGACGTTGCGCAACCCCCACGAGACGAACGAGCCGAGGCCCTTTGCGAGCGAGGTCCTCACTGCCATGCGCTACTTCTCCACCTCTTCGTCGTCGCGGTCGCGACTGCCGTCCTCGTACTCGTCCGGGGTCAGGACGTCCTCGATGCGCAGGTTGACGCCAGCGACCTCGAGGCCCGTCATGCCGACGATCTGCTTGACGACGACCTTCTTGACGTCCTCGAAGATCTGCGGGGCGTAGGCGCCGTACTCGATCAGGACCGAGAGGTTGACGCGGACGGCGTTATCGGGGGTGACCTCGACGGTGACACCCTTGGTGGGGCTCACGGTGCCGAAGGTCTCCTGCACGCGGTTGACCCAACCGCCCTTCATGCCCAGGACGCCGTCGACGTCGCGGACCGCGAGGGCGACGATCTTCTCGATGACGCCGTTGGAGAAGGTCAGCGAGTCCTCGCTGTCCAGGTCCTCGTCGTCGGCGAAGTCGTCCGCGACGAGGTCGTCGGGGGTCTCGACGGCGTCGGGGTCGGCGGCGTCGATGGTCGGGGTGATCTGGGCGTGGCTCGCGGCATCGTCGGACTTCGGCGCGGTCACGTCGTTGCTCTTCTTATCGTCCTTGGTGGCCATGGGCCCTCCTTACTGTGCGTGGGGCACGCGGGCGCCCCCGTTTTCGATTGCTCGTCTCTGGGCGCGGCCATGCGCGCCATGGTCAGAACGCGTCATCTACCTGCGGCGCGTTTGATTCTGGAACTACTTGCGACGCGTGTGGGTGCCGTTGTCGAACAGGCGACCGACAAACCTGACGATACGTGGGTCGCCGTCTAGGTACTGCCCGAACGCGACGCCACAGGCAACCAGGAGCGCGATCACGAGGGTCTGCCACAGGCCGACGCAAAAGAGCATAACGGCCAGAACGAACCCCAGAAAGCCGAAGACCACGGCGTTGACGTGGCCAGGGAAGTTCTGGCGCAGCCACGAGCCGACGCTCTCGGCCGCTGCCGAGAAGGACGGCGTGGCTTGATCGCCGCCCTGGGAGCGCTCTGCCCGATCGGGGGCAGCCTCGGTCGGGCCGCCCTGTCGCTCGTCAACAAAGACGTCCGCGGCGGGCACGTCCTTCTTGGCAGCGTCGGGGGCGTCGGCCTCGGGCACGACCTTCGCCTTGGGGGCCTTGGGGGCCTTCGGCCTGTTGTCGTGGGACGGATCGATGGTCGTCATGCGCTACTCGCCTTCCTTGGTGTCGTCGGTCGCGGGCGCGCTCTCGGCCGGGCGCGGGACGTAGGTGATCTCGGAGCCGGTGGTCGCCCGCGGCTTGGCGGGCTCGTCGGCGGGCTCGGGCCGGGTGACCGAGCGGGGCTGCTGGGCCTCGAGGAACTCGACGCTCACGCGGTCCAGGCGGTCGCCGCACAGGGCGGACAGCTCGCGCACGAGCCTGTCGTGCAGCTCGGGACCCTTGGCCATGACGTCGAGGCTGTTGTACGGCAGGACCTTGACGTGCACGTCGACGCTGCCGCGGCGCCCGCTCGTAACGATGACGTCGCGGGCGACGCAGGTGCCGTCGGAGCCCACGACGTGGGCGGCCTGCGAGGCGATGGCGTCGCGGGTGATGGTGACACTGCCTCCCTCGACCGAGGCGACCTCGACGGAGCCGGGTCTGCGAGAGAAGAGGGCGCGCACCAGCGTGACCACGAGACCCGCCAGAAGGATAGCGCCGCAGACCTGCACGGCATACAGGTAGGCATCGACCGCCAGCAGGGCCGTCGCCTCGGAGGTCCAACGGCCGAATCGCGTGAGGCCCAACGCCAGCGAGAAGAACAGCCCGGCGAGCGACCACACCGCGAGGCAGAGGCGCTTGAAGAGTCCCATGTGCGAATACCACCCCTCGTTCGCGCGACGGCAAGGCGAGTCCGGCCATGCCCAAGACGGGCTTCACCGGGCGTCCCCACCGACGCTTTGATTGCTCACCAAAGCATACCCCTCGCCACGGACGCCAAGTCGCGCGGCACGGTGCGGCGGCACCATCTACACGGGGTAAACCGGATTTGCGGACGCGCGAAAAAAGGGCGCGCCCCCGTTGTTGGGGACGCGCCCGGACGTTGCCTGGGACCCGCGGCGTCCGCGGGCGAACCGGAAGACCTACTCGTCCTCCTCCAGGGCGGCGGCGATCTCGTCGGTGATGTTCATCGTGGTGTAGACGTTCTGGACGTCCTCGAGCTCGTCGAGGCGGTCGACGAGGCGCTGGACCTTCTTGGCGTCGGAGGCCGAGACGTCGTTCGGGGTGGTGGGAACGCGGGTGAGCTCGGAGCCCTTGACGATGATGCCCTGGTCCTCGAGGCCCTTCTGGACGTTCTGCATGTTGTCGTAGGCAGTCCAGACGATCCACTGCTCGCCGGCGTCCTCGTAGTCGTCGCCGCCGGCCTCGGCCACGGCCATCATGAACTCGTCCTCGTCGACGGCGTTCTCCTTGTCGGCGACCTTCTTGTCGTCGGACTTGATGACCTTCTCGACGGCGATGGAGCCCTTGCGCTCGAACTGGAACGCGACGGAGCCGGAGGTACCGAGGTTGCCGCCGGCATGGGAGAACGCGGAGCGGACGTCGGCAGCGGTGCGGTTGAGGTTGTCGGTCAGGCACTCGACGTAAACGGCGATGCCGGCGGGACCGTAGCCCTCGTAGTCGACCTCCTTGTAGTCGGCGGCGGCGGCGCCGGCGCCGAAGGCCTTGTCGATGGCAGCCTTGATCTTGGCGTTGGGCATGGAGACCATGCGGGCGCGCGCGACGGCGGCGGCCAGGGAGGCGTTGTTGTCCGGGTTGGGGTCCCCACCCATCTTGGCGGCGACGGTGATGTTACGCGAGAGCTTCGAGAAGAGCGAAGACCTCTTGGCGTCGATGGCAGCCTTCTTGTGCTTGGTGGTTGCCCACTTAGAGTGTCCGGACATGCATGTCTCCTTACGTAAGACGACCTGCGGACAAGCGCGTCGCGGCCGTCGCTTCATGGCAGTGCAGTAAACCTCGCATATATTACTCTTGATGGATGCCCGGGGAAACCCTCTGCAAGAAGGTCGCACACATCGGTCCGGCGGATTCACGCGAGCCGTTGTGCCGGGCCATGCCTGCACGGCAGCCTAGCGCAGGCCGTACGCACGCACCGCACGTTCGACGCGCGCACCCCACGGCACCCAGATGAGCTGCAGGAACACGCAGGTGGCTATGCCGTGCACCGCGTCCAGCGGAAATCCTGCGACAAAGGCGGCAACGACGTTTGCCCAGGTGATCGGGTTGACGTAGCCAACCACGTACCACGAGTTCAGCATCAGGCCGTACAGCATCGCCGACCCAAAGCCGTATGCCATACGCACCCCCACGCTGTCGAGAAGACCGCGCTCCCCCAGCACGCCCCCCAAATACCCGACCATGCCCCAGGCATACATCTGCCAGGGGGTCCACGGACCCTGCCCGAAGAACATGTTGGAGGCAAGGGCGGCGATGGCGCCGACCATGAAGCCGTTGCGGCGACCCAGGCGCGCGCCCGCCAGGATCGCGATGGCCGAGACGGGCTTGACGTCGGGAATCGGGCAGAACAGCACGCGGCCCGCGGCGGCGACCGCCCCCAGCACGACCGTGGGCATGACCTGGCGCAGGCCCGGGCGCGAGCGCTCGTAGCCACACGCGAACAGCCCCAGGCACACGACGCACACGAGCATGGTGAGGCCCGCCGCGGCCTCGACGCGCGCGACCGCGCACGCCACGAGCGCCACGGGCACCGCCACGAGCGACGGCACCTCGAGCAGGCGCAGGGCGCGCCCCACTCTGTCCTTCTCGGTATTCATGCGTTCAAGCATACCCGACGCGTCCACGGGTAGACTGCTTGCGTCACACGTTTCGGAGGTTCCCATGGCACAAAGCCTGTGCATGCTCGCGGTCATGCTCCTGATAGTCATGCTGTCGTCGTTCGTGGCGTCGCTCATCCCGGGGCGCCCCGTACCCGAGGTCGTGTTCTTCGTGTTCGTCGGCGCCATCGCAGGCCCCCACTGCCTGGGACTGGTCCGACCCGACGCGGGTCTGGCGCTCTTGGGCCGCATGGGATTGGGCCTGCTGTTCCTGATGGCCGGCTACGAACTGGACCCGCGCGAGCTGACGGGCAGGATGGGCCGCGAGGCCACGCTCACCTGGGCGGTGTCGATGATTCTGGCGTTGCTCGTTGTTCCGACCCTGGGGCTGAGCCTGGGCGAGACGGGCAACATCGCCTTTGCCATCGCGCTCACGACCACCGCGTACGGAACGCTGGTGCCGATCATGAGCGACCGCGGCCTCAACGGCACGCCGGTCGGCAAGGTCATCGAGTCGTACGGTGCCATGGGCGAGATCTGGCCCGTGCTGGCGATGTCGGTGCTGCTGTCGCCGGACCGCTCGCACGCGACCAGCGTCGCGGTGCTGCTGGTGTTCGTGCTCGTGTGCGTCGCGGTCGCCCGCGGCGGCGAGCACGCGCGCGAGCTGGGTGGCAGGCTGTCGAGCTTTCTGCGCGACAACGCCGAGGGGGCCTCGCGTCCCATGCTGCGCGCGACGATGCTTCTGCTGGTGGCGCTTCTGGCCCTGGCCGAGCTGTTGGGGTTGGACGCCGTGCTGGGCGCGTTTGCCGCCGGCTTCGTGCTGGGCCACGTCATGCCGCGCAACCACCCGCTGGAGGGCCAGATCCAGACGCTTGGCAACGGCTTTCTGGTGCCGGCGTTCTTCGTGTACTCGGGCATCGGGATCGACTTTGGCGCCGTCCTCGCCAACCCGACGCTGCTTCTGACCTACGTGGGCCTGCTTCTGCTCGTGCGCACCGTGCCCATGCTCGCGGCGCTTTCGCACTTCTCGGACACCCGCGACCTGCCTGCCGGCGAGCGCGTGAGCGCGGCGCTGTACTGCACGATGGCGCTGCCGCTGATCGTGGCCATCACCGAGGTGGCCACCGCCTCGGGCGCCATGGAGGAGTCGATGGCGTCGGTGCTGGTGACGGCGGGCGCGCTGACCGTGCTGGTGATCCCGGTAATCACGTCGTTCACGCGCACCGTGATCGCCGCACACCCGGTGGAGGCCGTGCGCGAGATCTCGCACCACCCCGACGAGCTGCGCCAGATCATCCACGAGCACGAGCTGGAGCGTCGCCACGCCGCCGAGGCCTTCTACGAGGAGCGCCGCCGCCTGAGGGCCGAGGGCCGCCGCCTGAGCTCGGCCGACTGGCTCGCCGAAGCGCACGACGTCCGCCACGACGTGCGTCGCCGCATGCACGACAGTGCTAGGCGCATGGAGCGCATTGCCCACCAGGACGTGCGCGAGACGGACGACCTGCGGGACGCCGACGAGAGGCGCTAGCGAAAGAAGACGTTCGCCCCGAAGAACCCCGCCGTGGGCATCGTGCAGGTGACGCCTCCGTCGAACACCATCGACGTGACGTCGGCCACCTCGCGCGCGAGCGTGAGGTCATGCGTCGCCAGCAGGACCGCGGAACCCGACCGCGCGATGCCGCGCAGCTCGCAAGCGACGATGCGTCGCGAGGGCACGTCCAGCCCGAGGGTGGGCTCGTCCGCCAGGAGCAGCGCCGGGCGCACCAGCAGCACCTTCGCCAGCGCCACGAGCTGGCGCTGGCCACCGGACAGGTCCATCGGGTCGCGGGCCAGGTAATCCCCAGCGGGCACGAGGCCCAGCCGCTCGAGCATGGCCGAGGCGTCGCCCTCCCCATAGTCGCCGATGCCCGACCACGACATGAGGTTCTCGAGCACAGTCGGGGCGGGAAGCAGGGCCTCGGGGTCCTGCGGCAGAAGCGCGCGTGCGGCACGGCCGTCACGCACGTCTGGCGCACCCAGGCGCACGCGTCCGCGCGAGGGCCGAAGGATGCCCGCCGCCACGCGCAGGATGGTCGACTTGCCGCTGCCATTACCGCCCACCAGGGCATGCACCGAGCCCGCGGCACACGCGAGCGAGCAGCACTCCAGCACCCAGGGGTCATCGCGCCCGTAGCGGGCCCACACGTCCGCCAGCGCAAGCGCGTCGGACGGCGACGCGCTTGCGACCTCACGGCCCTTCTCGGCAGCGGGGGCGGCGGGGGCTGCGTCGGAGGCGGGGACGACGTCTGACAGGGACGGTTCGACGCGGAGGTCGGCGACGTCGACACGCTCGACGCGCCCGTCGGCCACACGGGCGGCGCAAGTGGCGTAGTCGGCCAGGGCCCACGGCTCGTGGGTGGCCACCACCACGGTGATGCCCAGCTCGCGGTTGAGGCGGAACAGCGCGTGGGCGAAGCCGTCGCGCGCAATCGGATCCAGCATCGAGGTCGGCTCGTCCAGAAGAAGGACGCGCGGCTCCATGGCCAGGACGCTCGCCAGGGCAACGAGCTGCTGCTCGCCGCCAGAGAGCTCGTCGGTCCTGCGGCGGAACAGCCGGTCCAGGCCCAGAAAGTAGCAGACCTCGGCCACGCGGCGGTGCATCTCGGCCTGGGGCATGCCCAGGCTCTCCAGCCCGAACGCAAGCTCGTGCCACACGCTGTCGCACACGATCTGGGTCGAGGGGACCTGCGCCACGTAGCCCACCGTGCCCGCGGATTCTGCTGCCGAGAAGTGCGCCACGTCGCGACCCATCACGAGCACGTCTCCCGAACGGCTCCCGTTGGGCGCGACCTCGGGCTTGGCCATGCGCAAAAGGGTGGTCTTGCCCGTGCCCGTACCACCCGTGAGCAGACAGAACTCCCCTTGCGCCACGGCAAGCGACGCACCATCCAACACACGGTTGGCGCTCCTGTGGGAGGCGTCTGATGCGGGCGTGTAGGCAAAGCGGACGTCACGCCACTCGACCGCTGCGGGTCGGTTGGCGGACGGTCGGTCGGACGTGGGCCGAGACTGCGACGTCGGCGTCTGCGGCGTGGTAGCTACGACCTCCACGAGATTGCCTCCTTGGAGTGCAGGATGCTGGGCAGAAGCGACAGGAGCGCGTAGGGCGCATAACCCCACCAGGGCAGAAGCACGCTCATCGTCGGGTAGAAGCGGTACTGCGAGCAGGCGACCCAACCCAGAAGGGCGCACAACCCCACCAGGCACACGACGAGCGTGAGCGCCCATGCGTCGGACGAACGGAAGGCCCATGGCTGGTAGCTGGAGCGGTCGGGTGCGGCGCCCCAGCCGCGCGCCCGCATCGAGTCGGCGGCATCCAGCGAGTCGGAAAGCGACCAACCCACCAGGGCGCCGGACACGGTCGCGGCCGAGGCCACGCGAGACCTCAGGCCACGAAGGCCGCGACCGCGGGCAGGCACGGCGCCGTCCTTGGCGACCGGGCCCGTGACCACGCGGTCGACGCTTGTCACGACGTTGCCGCGACGCACGAGTTGCGGCACCAGGCGCGCCGCCATCGACACCATGAGCGCGACCACGGGCACGCGCGAGCCGGCGACTGCCAGCAGACGGTCTTGCGTCACGACCTCGGCCGCACACGACAGCCACGCGATCGCCGCCGCCAAGACGCATCCCGCACACGCGCCATAGCAAACTGACTCCAGGTAGATGGCCATGGGACCCACCCTAAGCAGCAAGGTGGAGCCCGACGCACTGAACAGCGGGTTGGCAAGGGCGACCACCGCCACCATGGGCAGCTGCCAGCGAAGGCCGCGCAGCGTGGCCAGCGGACCACGCACGCACGCGCCAAACAGCAGCGCACCCGCGAGCGAGATCGCCGCGAGCACGGGCTGCATGCAAAACATCGTGAGCCCCGCCATGCCGCAGAAGTACGCGATGGCGACGCTTGGATGCGACGAGTCGAACGCCGTGTGTGTGACCTTGCCCATGGGCAAGACCCTACTCCGTCACGTTGACGTAGGTCCACACCAGCGAGTCCCCGTTGTGAAGCTCGTAGTTCGAACAGGCCGTGTTGGGCTCGTAGCCGTTGACCGCGTAGACCCAGCCGCTCATGCCGCCATGCTCCTTCTCGGCAAGCCCACCGATGGACGAGACGTACATGCCAAAAGACGTGCTCCTCGCGTTGAACGAGACGCCGCACGCGGCAATGGCGTCGTAGGCGGTGGCGCCGCGGGAGAGCCTGATGTTGGCCGAGGACGAGCCCGCACCGGCGGCCGAGCCGTCGACGGTCACGCTGACGACGATCGACTTGGACTCACTCGAGCCGGAGCCAGAGGCCGAGCCACCCGAATGCGAGCCCGAGGCAGACCCCGAACCGGAGCCGCCATTGCCGCTCGCATGTGAGCCCGACGTGCCCGATGACGAGGAGGACTGCGAGCTCGCAGATCCGCCCGAGGCAGACCCGGCGGCATTCGCGGACTTGTCGGAGGCGTCCTTCTTGGAGGAGGCGCCAGAGTCCTTCTTGCCGGCGGCCGAGGTCGCGTCGGACCCGGTCGATGCGGTCGCGGCCCCGTCTTCGCCGACAGAGATCGCGGTGGCATCGGACGACTCGACGGTCCTCAGCGCATCGGACCCCAGGAAGGCGAGCGGGTCGCAACCCTGGGAGTACTGGAAGGCCGACCAGGCGCAAAACGCGATCAGGACGGTCGCCAGCGCGCCGACGACCACGCGCGCGGGCGCATGCTTGTTTGCCATGGGCTACTCCTCCCCGCTCTCGCGGCGGCGACGCAGGACGAGGACCAGCAGCACGAGGCCGACGCCCATGCCCACGAAGGGCCACCAGGGCATCTTGGCGCCGGTCTTCTCGAGGGTCTTCTCGGCAGCTGCCGTGACGGCCTCGCCGGCGGGACGGTCACTGCCGGTGCTGTCCGCGTCGGACTTGGTGCCGTCGCCTGCGCGGGAGTCCTTCTCGGCCGCCTTGGCGTCCTTGTCGTCGACGTTGGACACCAGGCTGATGGACACGCCGGAATGCAGCCTGATGGAAGTCGTTGCCTGGGCAGCGCCGTTCGGCCTGGTCGAGCTGTCCGGCTTGCCGGGCGTCGTCGGGGTCTCGGGCTTGTCCGGGGTCGTGGGCTTGCCGGGCTCGGCGGGCTTCTCGGCATCGTCGGCCACGAGCTTGAAGAGGTAGCCGGAGTCATTGACGTAGTACAGCGAGCCGTCCTCACCGCTCACGACGTTGGACATGCAGTAGTTGGCCTGCTCGCTGCCGGGCTCGGGCGAGAAGAGCGTGTGGGCGGTGTCGCGGCCCTCGACCCACGCGAACATGCCGCCGGGCGTGTTGTTGCAGGTGAAGTAGACGCGGGTCGTGCCGCCCTGGGTGCTCACGAGCGGGCAGGACTTGACGTCGGCGGGCAGCGCCACGCCGTCCGCGGTGGCGGTGACTTGCGAGACGAGCCTCATGCCTGCCAGGTCGACCACGGCCAGCACGCCCTTGTGGCCACCCTTGGAGCCGGTCGAACCGCCAATGTAGGCCTTGTCGCCCACGATCGTCGGGGTCGAGGTGCTGGTGGCCGCGAAGCTGACGCTGCCTGCCTTGGCAAGCGTTCCGTCCGCGGCGACGCCGACCTTGTGCAGCACGCCGTCGGTCGAGACCGCATAGACGAAGCCGTCGCCGCCAGCGACGACGGTCGAGCGACAGGAGACGCCCAGGCTCACGCTGGACACGACCTCGCCGGATGCGGCGTCGTGCGCCACGAGCTTGCCGGAGAAGTCGCTCACCACGAGGTAGGAGCCCACGCGGGCGGCGCCCGCCCAGTAGTAGCCGGCATCCTGGTTGCAGCGGCTCCACAGCACGGCGCCGTCGGCCAGGCTCACGCAGCACAGCCAGCCGCTTTCGCCCACGCCGGTCTCGGGGTTGCCCTTGCCGTTTGTGGTGCCGAGGTAGACGTGGCCGTCGGCGATGGTCAGGGTCGAGAGGCTCTGCTGGCTGGCCCCGCCGATCGGCGAGAGCTCATCGGTGGCCCACACGCAGGTCAGCGTGTCGGCCGTGAACGCCTGTAGGCGGCCACCGTGCAGGGGCACGACGATGATGCCGTCGGCGTAGGCCATACGCGCGATCGAGTCGATCGAGGTGGCCATGCGCGCGGTGGCCTTGGTGGCGCCCGTGGCGGCGTCAAGCATCACGAGCTCGTCGCCGACGGCGACGTAGACGTTGCCGTTGACCACGATGGGGTCGCTCGTGTACTTGGACCAGTCGGTCGGGACCTTGGTCTTGTGGGTCCAGGCGAGCTTTGCGGCGTCGATGGGCGTGGCCGCCTCGGTCACGGCGCCGGTGCCGCCCTTGCGGAAGCCGGGCCACTGCGCGACCCAGTCGGGGCGCGTGGCGCCCGGTTCGCACTCGACGTCGTTCTTGGGCAGGTCGGCGCCATAGGTGCCGTAGTACCAGGTGATCCGGTCGCCGGGCTTGACCACGTAGGTGGAGGCTATCTCGTTGCAGGGCTTGCCGTTGACGAAGAAGACCCAGTAGACCCAGTCGCTTCCGACCTGCTTCATGCCCAGCTCGGCGGAGCCGTTGGGAAGGGTCGAGCCCGCCTGCGCCTTGATCGTCCACATGCCGTCGTCGCAGGTCATCCCGTTCTTCTCCAGAAGGGACTTGGTGAGCTGCGCCGCGGTGGTGCCCACGGGCACGTTGACCTCGGTCTTGCCGACCCAGGAGGAGTCGCGGCCGTCGGCGTCGGGGCCGATCACGTTGGCCGTGACGGTGACGTTGGCCTTGTCGGCATCACCGGGCGTCTGCCCCCATGCCGAGAAGAACCAGGTGACCTCGTCACCCGGCTGCAGGCTCACGGCGTCGGCGGCGGCGTCGGACGCCTTGCCGTTGACGAACAGCTGCCAGAACCTGCCGGTTGCGGCGTCGTAGCCCAGGGTGCGGCCGTCGGTCGAGGTGATCGACTCGAGGTAGTAGCCGTACTCGGTCATGCTGCTCTTGCAGGTGAGGCCGGCGGACGCCAGCGCGTCGGCCGTGACGTCGGCCGCGGTGTTCTTGTCGGTCGCGTCGAACGAGCCAGTCGTCCAGACCTGGGCGTTGCCGTAGGCGTCTGTGCCGATGACCTTGCAGTCGACCTTGAAGGTCGGGTCGTCGTGGGTGGAGGTGCCCACGACCCTGTAGGCGGCCGTCACCTTCTGGTTGACGAGCCTCTGCAAGCGTGCGTCGTCCGGGTGCGCCTGGGCCAGGCTCTCGTACTTCTTGTAGGTGAGGTTGGAGGTGACCGTGACGTACTTGTCGGCCTCGGGACGGGTCACGTGCAGCGTCTCGTCGGCGATGGTCGCGGGGTCGCTCGACCTGAACGTGCGCCAGTTGGTACCCGCCATCGCGTCGTAGCCGGGAAGCTCGTCGGCGACAACGCCGGTGAGGGTGGTCTTCAGCGAGTATTCGATCTTGGTCGGGTCGGTCGCGTTGGGCAACGCCTCCGAGAAGGGCTTGAGGTCACCCGTGACCTCACGGCTCGAGGCGTTGGCTCCCAGCAGCGCACGACCGTAGTCGGCCTTAACGCGCTCCATGAAGGAGACGGCCTCGTCGATCTCGGCGTCGGAGATGGGCGCCACGGTAACGGCGATGTCACGGGTGGCGATGAGGCCGTCCTGGGTCAGGGTCGCGCGGATCGTGGCGGTGTTGGAGGCACCCTCGATGTCGCGGGTGATGATGCCGTGGTAGCCGTTGAGCTTGACGCAGGTGCCGTCCACGAGCGAGTAGCTCAGCTTGGCGTCGCCAGGCGCACCGATAACCCTGGCGCGCGGCACGACGAAGTCGACGGTCAGGTTGTCAGCGTCGACGTCACGCTTCTTGTTCCAATTGGTCTCGGAGTCGGTGAAGTCCTTCAGCACGATCTTGTCGAGCGCGTCGTCCATCGCCTTCTTCTGGGCGGCGATTTGCTCGGCGGACTTGGGCGCCACCGTGGTGCCCCAGTTCTTCTTGACGGAGACGGAAGGCAGGCCCGAGGCGCCCGCGAAGCTGGCGGTGCAGGTGAGCGTCACGTTCTTGGCGGTGTTGCCGTGGGTATAGGCAACAGTCGTCTTGTACTCGTAGGTCGTGTAGTCGAGCGCGCGGGTGACCTTGGCGACCGAGGTGTCGGACGAGGTCCACTCAAGGTCGGCGACCTTCTTGCCGCCCACGCGAAGCTCGCCAGGCAGCTCGGCGCTGGCGGTCTCGGCCGCGACGACGCCGTCGGCAAGCGTGGAGTCGACGCTCATGGCCTCGAGCTGTCCTGACAGGTAGGACTGGACGCGCGGGGTGTCCCAGCCGATGGCCGAGGAGCGCCCGGGCGTGAACTCGACCGACTTGTCACCCAGCGTCAGCGTGTAGGTGGGCGTGACCTGCTGCAGGACGGAGTAGTCGGTGTAGACGGTCTTCTCGGCAGGAGACAGGAAGAAGAACGTGACGTTGCCGGAAGCGTCGACGCCACCGACCTGCCTGGGATCGGCCGCGGCGCCGGTCTTGACGCCCTTGAGGGAGACCTTGATGTCCTTGAAGCCGGCCCACTCCGCCTTACGGCCGGACAGGACGGACAGACGGTCGGACAGCATCGTGGTCACGTTGAGACCGGTGGCGGTGTAGTCGAGCTTGGGATACCAGCCGGAGTAGCTCACGCCCGTGTCGTTCTTGAGGGCGTCAACCGCGGCGGCGAGGGTCTGCGAGTTGGGGTCGGTCGGCGTGACCTGGGCACCCTTGACGGTCAGACGGCTGGAGCGCCACGACCACATGGTCTTGCCGCCGTTGTAGGTGATCTTGAGGCCGATGTACTTGCCTGCCTGGGCATCGGTGAGCTTGAGCGTGCGCGACGTCGCGCCCTCGATTGGCGAGAAGGACGCGTAGGCCGAGTCGGTGTCAGTCGTGGCGGCACTGGTGCCGGCGTACCACTGGTAGGAGATCGAGGCGTAGTCGGACGGGGAGATCTCGACGTCGTCCCACTCGTCGTCGTCCCAGTAGGTGCCGTAGGCCTTGACGGTGTCGCCGACCTTGGGCTGCGCGGCCGAGCTCAGGGCGAGGTCCTGGTCGTGGTCGTTCACGACGGAAAGTTGCTCGATCGTGACATAGGAGCGTGCGGCACGCTTGGGCGCCTTGGCGGCGTCGGATGCAGCTGCCTTGGCGGTTGTGGCCGCGCCAGCGGTCGTGGGCGTGGTCGCGACGGTCTTTTCGCCGACGATTTCGGCCGAGGGGGCCTTGCCCTCATCGGCCCGGGACTCATCCTGCGAAGCGGACGGCGTCGTGGCCTGGGACGTGTCGGCGGCGTCGGCCGTCGGACGCTCTGTCGCAGCGACGTCCTGCGCGGCGTCCGTGGCCGTGGCCATGGCGACGGCCTCTGCCATGGCCTGGGTGGGAACGAGCCCCCACACCATGAGGGCCGAGGCAAACAGCGCGGTCAGGCGCTGCCACGTGGGTCGTACGTTGTTCTTCTCGCCAGTCATGCAAGCTCCCCTTCCCGTTCGGCGGTGCGAACGAAACGTGCCTCCCGACCCGACTGGGTGGGAGGCACGAGGGGTTGCGTTGGCGGCGTGGGCCACGACAGGGTGCGGGGGCGGCTGCGGACGCCCACGCGAGTCCCGGGATGGCGGATCGCCGACATCACACGCCCGGTGCCCCGCTCACACGCCCGAGACGGGAAGTACCTTACGGAGGGCAGGCAGGTCTCCTGACTTATGAGTCACAAGACGTGCGCGGAGACGCCTTCTCGGACAGGCCGCCCGTCGACGCGGCGACGGCATATGCCGACGTCACGACGCGGACGGGACATGCCCAATGGCGTGTTGTCCCCGCGATTCCTCAAACACAGTAGTGGCGGCTGTCCCGGATTCGAACCGGGTTCCCTTTTGATCTACTAGGCTTCGCAGCTGTTCAAACCGTGCCCTCAGGTTGTGATGCGATATGTGGTTGTGGGCCACAGTATAGAGGATGCGAGGGAGGGTTTGGTTCAGCTAGCTGGGTTTATGCGGCATCACCCACGTGGCCGCGCTGCGGCCATCCACGGCGGCGTGCCATCACGAGCTCGACTATGCCCAGAAGGACCAAGGGCAGGCTCAGCAGCTGGCCCATGGTCACGACGCCGCCGACGAGGTACCCCAACTGGGCGTCGGGCACGCGCACGAACTCGATCAGGAAGCGGAACACGCCGTACATGAGCAGGAACAGACCCATGAAGGTGCCCTGTGGCGGGGTCTTTTTTTGGCGCGAGACAATCTGCAGGACGCAGAAGATGACCAGGCCCTCCAGAAGGGCCTCGTACAGCTGCGAGGGATGACGCGGGATGGCGCCGCCCGTCTCGAAGGTGACGGCCCACGGCAGGTCGCAGGGCTTGCCCCACAGCTCGCCGTTGACGAAGTTGGCGCAGCGCCCAAAGAACAGACCGAGGGGCGCCGCAATGACGCCCAGGTCGCACATGGTACGGAAGGACAGGCCCAGCTGCCGGCAGACGATGGCCCCGCCAATGATGGCGCCGACCAGCCCGCCATGGAAGCTCATGCCACCCTCGTTGATCATGACGATGTCGATCGGGTGGGCCAGGTACCAACCGTCGCCGTAGAACAGGCAGTAGCCCAGGCGACCGCCCACGATCACGCCGAACGCGATGCCCACGATCAGGGTCGACACGTCATCGGGCGTGAGACCGAGCTTCCAGCGGCGCGCGGTACGCCACAGCACGACGCCACCCAGGATGAAGCCAAGCAGGTAGGCGATGCCGTACCAGCGGATGCTGATGGGTCCCAGGCTCAGGGCCACGGGATCCAGGCTGTGGTAGATCTGGTCGAGCGTCATGGCACAGGCCCTTCCGCCCGCAGGCTACATGACCGACTTGACGCGGGTGACGCCAGGCACGTGCTCCTTCAGGATGCGCTCGACGCCCATGGAGAGCGTGATGGAGGACAGGGGGCAGCCGGCGCAGGAGCCAGTGAGCTTGACCGAGACGACACCCTCGTCGTCAACGCCGCGGAACTCGATGTCGCCGCCGTCGGCGACAAGGCTCGGGCGGATGGCGTCCAGGGTCTCCAGCAGCAGCTGCTCGTCGACCTTGGGAAGGGCCTCGGCGCCAGCCGGGGTGTCGGTGTTCGGGGCGTCGGTGTTCAGGGTGTCGGACATGGTACTGATTCCTCCCGTTGGCGTCGCGGCACTGTCGCGACGCGGTTCATTCGTGGTCACTTGCGGCATTCTACCCGATTGCGCGAGGGACTTTCCGCAGGCACGAGGTTCGCGCGGCGGGGGTGAGGTGGTGAGGGTGGTGGGCGCCAGGTCGCCGGGGCGAGGTGAGGGTGGTGGGCGCCAGCACGTGCGAATTCCGAGCGATTGACTGTCTTCTGGCAATTATTGACGGTTTACTGTGTTGGCAAGCGCGTGAGAGGCCCGACACCAAATGAGCTTCTCGGCAGCTGATCGGGCACAGCAAATCGTCGGAAATAAGCAGACGCGTCCCAAACGTCCGCCACAAGGCCGGACCCCCCCTACTCGATCCCGCGGAACAGGTGGCCGGAGTCGCAGCCCGCCTCGCGAGTTACATGCGCCCCGCCGAGCGCGGCGACCAGCCGGCGCACCTCACGGGCGCACTCGTCGGCGGAAAGCAGGGTCGCGTCGACGGCAAGGCGCCCCACCCCCATGCGAGCGAGGTCGCATGCCTGCGGAACGGCGTCCAGGGGGCGGGCCGCATAGACGCGCGAGCGGGCCAAAAGATCGGTCCGCACGGGGAACACGTCACCATCGATGTTGCGAATGCCCAGGTCGCGAGCACGCAACGGGCAACGCGAGCAATCGTGGACGCAGCGGTCGGCGGCCTTCAGGACGCAATGCTCGCTCGTCATGACGCGCTGGCGACCGTATGCCACAAGGCCGCATCCCATCCCAAGCCCGCGAGCCTCGCTGGCGAGAAGTTCGATCTCACCCAAGGCCAGCTCGGGCGAAAGCCACACGGCAGTGGCTCCCGCCTCATGCAAGGCGCGCAGGCAGGCCATGTTGTGTACGGGGATCGTGTGCCTCAGCTCGGCCGCGGCACCACGCTCGTGGGCAAGCACCAGCTCGGAGACGTTGCCGACGGCAACGGGCAGGCCCGCGCGCACCCACGGGTCCAGGCGCGCATGGTCAGGCTCTCGGCAGACCTCGTCCAGAACCGCGACGCTACCCACGGGAAAGGCGCTCGAGCCGGATGCCAGGCCATCGGGCGTCGCACTGGCGGCATCCAGGTCGGCCGACCACACGTACACGCGCGTTGCGCCCGACGCGACGGCCGCCTCGGCAACCTCGGCAGTCGGCGCGATGACACAGACCTCGCAGTCGGCGGCGACGTCGGGGGCACCGGCGTCCTCCGTCGCAGCACCGGGCGCGGCGGCAGGCGACGCGCTCGCGGCCTTGGCACCGCCGGCAACCTCCACGCGGCCGGCAGCATCCAGCTCGCGGGAGTCCCACGGCTCCAGGATCGCACGCTCGAGCGCATCGGCGGCGGCGGCGCGTACCTTGTGAACTGCCGAGAAGCCCATGCCACAGCCCTCGTCCAGATCGACGTCGACGGCAAGCGCCTCGAAAGGCGACGTGCCCAGGCGCCCCGCGTGCTCGCGCAGCTCGTCTGCGGTCACCGCCTTGGTGCGGGCCGCCTCCACGACAAAGCCCTCGGCAGAGGCACGCACGACGTCGCGGGCGTGGCGTCCAAAGGGAACGGTCTCGAGCTCCACACGGAACGGCTCGCCCAGGCGAGCGACCACATGCACGCGCACCGGGCGACGGCGCAGCACGGCGGCGTTCTCCAGGCGGGCGGCCGCATCCAACGCAGCCTGGCAGCGAATCAGGCGCACGGGGCAGCCAGCGGGCATGGGGCGCGCCGCGACGCAGCGGATGGTCTGGCCGGCGCAGGAATCGGCCTCCACGTGCGCGGTCAGGAACTGGTCGGGGTCGTCGTCGGGACGAAACTCCAGAAGGTCGCCCTTGTCCACGGGAAGGTCCAGTCGAAGCATGACCTCGGCTCGGGTGGTACGGCGATTGCGCTGGCGTCCGCCGTTGGCGCCGGTGGAGCGACGGGTGGCATCGGGCAGGCGGCGAGAGGAAACGACCTCGCCCACAACCTGACCACGGTTGTTGGAGCGCTCATAGCTCATCATCTCGTCGCCGGCAGTGCCGCGCAGGTAGGCATCGGTAAAGTCGCGGTTGAACGCACGCTTGAGCCTCGTACGGCGGGCATCAGCGACCTCGTCGGGCACTTCTCGGCCGGCCTCGAGGTCATCCAGCACCTCTCGATAGACGCTTGCCACGCTCAGGACGTAGTCGGGGGCCTTCATGCGACCCTCGACCTTCAGCGAGCCGGCGCGGGCGGCGGCCAGCTCGTCGACGTCGTCCACGGTGCAGGCGTCCCTGGGGCAAAGGGGCCTGTCGCGACCGTCGGCGGCCACGCGCCTGCCGGTCTTGCGGTCCTGCAGGACGTAGGGCAGGCGACACGGCTGGGCGCACAGGCCACGGTTGGCGGAGCGGCCGCCAGACATGCTGGACAGCAGGCAGACGCCTGAGTAGCAGAAGCACAGCGCGCCATGGCCAAAGACCTCGGTCTCGACGCCGGTCGCCCCGATGGTGGCGATCTCGGGCAGCGACAGCTCACGCGACAGCGTCACGCGCTCTGCACCCAGGTCACGACACCACTCGGTCCCGCGGGCGTCGTGGACGTTTGCCTGGGTCGAGATGTGGCACTCGACCTGCGGCCACAGGCGACGGACCTCGGCCAGAAGGCCCCAGTCCTGGATGATGAAGGCATCGGCGCCCAGAAGCCACGCACGGCGCACCAGCGCCAGGGCGCGCCCCATCTCGGCAGACTTGATCACGACGTTGATCGTCACGTACACACGCGTACCCGCCACGTGGGCGGCATGGCATGCGGCACGGAAGGACTCGTCGTCGAAGTTCGCGGCGCCACGACGCGCGTTGAAGTCGTTGCCCAGCCCACAGTAGATGGCGTCGGCGCCTGCGGCCAGCGCGGCACGAAAAGCCGCCGGGCCGCCCGCGGGCGCGAGCAGCTCGGGCATGGGGATGTTGCCTTGGGTCACTCGGACTCTCCTACTTCCCTACTTCTTGCCTTGGACGGCACGGCCGATGGACTTGAGGACCTCGCGACGCGCCGACCCATAGGGCGCGATCGGGTCGACGATGCGCCTGATCGGGCTCTCCGGCGATACGGCCTTCTCGTGCTCGACGGGCCCACGGCGGACGCCACCCGCACCGGCGACGTTGGCGGCCAGCTTGGCGACGAGTTGCTCGTAGAACGGCATGCGACGGGCGTAGCCCCAGTACTGCGTGGCAAAGTCGCACGCGGGGTTGACCCAGGGCTTCTCGTAACCGGCGTAGTGAACGATCTTGGGGTCGCGGCGGGAGGCGTTGTACGCGTCGAACACGTCGCCGGGCGCGAACTTGAAGACGGCGTCCACACGACCGCCACAGTCGTGCATGACGTTCCAGTCGAAGGGCAGGAAGGTCACGCGACCCTGGCACTCTGCATTGAGGATGTCCTGGTCGTCATAGATGTAGTTGGCGTCGCTGACGATACGCATCCACTCGGGGACGCTGTGCAAAAGGCGCATCTCGCGGGTGTTGAGCACCAGCACGCCCGCCTGGAAGTAGGCGTAGGGGTCGGCAAGGCCCAGCACATCGGTGGTGTAGCGCATGCGCTTGCCGTCGTTCATGTTGAGGTTGCCCAGGTAGTCGATGTCATGGGCGGCGGCAAGCAGGTTGTCGCCCAGGGGCGTGTCGTACAGTTCGGCCACGTCACCACGGACGATGAGGTCGCAGTCCAGGTACAAGACCTTGTCGTAGGAGGACAGAATCTCCTGCACCAGGAAGCGGTAGTAGGTCTCCAGCGAGATGTGCTCGTTGTTGGTCGAGAGGTCGTAGCCGTCGATCATGCGCTCGACGTTGACAAAGCGCACGCACGCGCAGCCGAACTCTGCCACGAGCGACTCGATGTCGCGCTTGTTGCGGTAGTCGATGTTGCGCTCCAGCACCACGATGTCATAGAAGCGGTCGCGACTCGCGTTGCAAAGCATCGAGAAGATCGTCGTGGTGAGCATGGGGACGTAGCCGTCGTCAGAGGCAAACACCACGGGGACGACCTCGCGACCCATGGCCTCGGGGTGCGCCATGATGGCGGGCTCGAGGTCGTAGGCGCGATCCGAGCGCTCGAAGTGGACGCACTGGAGCTGTTTGGTCTTCCAGCCCGCACCCGTGCGCATGGCGTGGCGGTAGTAGATGTTGAAGAGGCGCTCGGCCAGGTGGCCTGGGGTGCGCAGGGCCTCCTTGCTGTAGTGACTCATATCCGTGCTCTCGGTGAAGGCCTCCAGGATCGGGAAGATCCACTCGCAGTATGCCTGGAAGATCTCGTTGCGCATGATGTACATGTTGCAGAAGCAGCTCTCGTGGCCGTTCAGGAACTCCTTGGCGTCCCGCACGTAGTCGGGCTGCTGCTCGGCGATGATCTCGACCATACGGTCGATGTCGGCGATGTGCAGCAGCGGCGCCTTCGAGTAGTGCTCGTAGGGCGTCGAGAACTTGCCGGGGATGGCCCGCAGATCGTGGAAGCCGGTGGTGATAACGTCATAGCCCTCGACGCAGGAGCGGACGGTCTCGTCGTCCAGGCCATAGCGGTCGACGGCATGGGCGTCGATGTAGTCGTCCATCACCTCGCCGTAGGGGTTCTCGGGGTAGGTGTTGCCCGAGAAGTTGAAGTAGCGACGGTAGTGGCAGAAGCCCACGTAGTCGGCGCGGACGTTCTTCCAGGCCCAGTACTGGACCGTCATCTCGCAGTACATGGGGTTGAGGTCGGTGATGTTCTCGCCGTCGTCATCGTGCAGGGCACCATGGAAGCGGGAGCCGGGGTCCTTGAGCGAGGGACCGACCTGCACCAGCTGGTGGCAGGTGCCCATCGGATGGTCGACGCGCTTGTGGGTCGTCACGAGGATGCGCACGGGCTCGGAGGCGTACTCCTCACGCACGCGCATGTCGTCGACCTGGCGCAGGTGCGTCTCGGCCGCACGGCGGGTGCGCTCGTAACGCGCGACGTCGCCGCGACCGCCCTCGGAGGCCGGGAACGCGGAAGCGATGTCGGCGTATAGGGTCAGGGGGTCGTCGGCGGCGGGCGGGAAGCCCTTGGCCACAAAGTCGTAGGCGCGATCGCGCACGATGCGCCACAGCTCGCAGCCACCCGCGGCGGCACCGAAGGTCTCGACCAGGTGCGAGGCGGCCTCGCCCTTCTCCTCGTCTCCCACGCGCACGAGCCAGTCGTTGGCGAGAAGTTCGAGCATCTTGCGCCTCATGCCGTGGTAGCCGGCGAGAAGGGCCTCGTCGTCGCCGCGCTGCGCGACGAAGTCCCTCGTCGCGTCAATGCACGCCTTGAACTGCTCGCAGAACCTACCGAAGCGCTCGGCGGAAACGGCACTGGCGCCGGTCACCCCGATGCCGTAGTGGTAGACGTAGCCACGGCACTTCTCGGCAGGGGCCTGGTGCTCGGCGAGGGCTGACAGCACGAAAACCTCGTAGCCGTCCTCGGCGCGCTCCAGGCGCTCGTCGGTCATGGCATCGAAGGCACGCTTCATCAGCGGGGTCTTGACCAGGCGCTGGGTCGCACGCCAGTCGGTCTCGTAGTAGCCCTCCTCGAAGATGGAGCGGACGATGGCGGGGCCAAACAGGTCGGCGGTGGGGTTGTTGATGAAGTCTGCGAATGACTGCGCGTCGCTGTCGGTAACGCCACGCTCGCCGACCACGGTAATGCCGTAGTGCAGCACGTCGGCGCCGGTCGCACGGGCCTGGGTGTCGAGCTCGGCGAGCATGCCGGGGGCCAGCTCGTCGTCTCCGTCGAGAAACAGCGTGTAGTCGCCCTTGCAGGCCTCCAGGCCAACCTTGCGAACCACGTGCAGGCCGCGATTCTCGGTCAGGCGGATGCAGACGAAGCGGTTGTCGCCATAGATGTTCCTCTCGATGGCGGCGACGGTGCCGTCGGTGCTCGCGTCGTCGACGACATAGACCTCGTAGTCCTCGAAGCTCTGGGCGCGGATGCTGTCCAGGCAGCGCCCGATGAAGTCTTCGACGTTATAGGCGGGAACGACCAGGGAGATCCTTGGCATGGGAAATCCTTCCTGCACCGCACGGCGGGGACGAACGGCCCGACCGGCGCGACTCTCACGATGTCCTTATCGCAGTCAAGTTTATGACAACGCCCGGCCGTGCCCCGCGTCACATCAGCCGCACGGCGCGGTTGCAGGCAATGCCCACATGCCAAAAGCTGCCGAGAAGTGCCGTCGCGTCGCTAGTGCCTCGCGATGTCGCGCAGCGCGCGCGGAAGCGACGTCAGGGCACGCCCGACCTTGAACGAGACGGACCCAGTGACGGCCTCGAGCTCGACGCGTGCCTCGTCACGCTCGCGCAGGGCGGCGTCCCGGGCGGCCTGTGCCTCGTCAAGCTGGGAGGCCTTGCGCTCGAAGAAGCGCCTGTAGCCCAGAAGCGCACCGCGGGCGAAGTGCCTGGCATCCTCGTCGCCCCAAACGTCCGCGGGCTCGCGCGAACCCACCACGCCAAGGACACGCTCCCAGCACGCGGTGACGTCCACGTCGCAGACCTCGTCGAAGCGACGTTGCACGGCACGCGAGCGCTCGGCGTAGCCCTGCGGGTCAAGCGCACGGGCGAGCGCCGCCGCCATGGCGTCGCAGTCGCGCCACGCGACCTGCTCGACGCCAGCGCAGTCGCGCGCGAGCTCGACGTTGGGCATCTCGAAGGTCACGCAGGGCAGGCCCTCGTGCATGGCCTCGGCGAGCGACAGGCAGAATCCCTCGACGGGCGAGGTGATCATGAAGGCGTCCGCCGCATCGAGCCAGGGCGTGACGTCGGGCACCTCCCCCGCGAAGTCGACGGCATCCGCCACGCCAAGCTCGGCCGCGAGGCGCTCGCACCTCTCGAGCTCGGCGGGAAAGCCACCGCCCACCATGGAGAGGGTCGCGCCCCGCACCGTCTCGCGCAGCTTGGCGAACGCGCGGATCGCGAGGTCGGGGCACTTCTCGACAGGGTCGAGGCGGGCAACCCACACCACGCGGGAGCCCTGCGGGGACTCGCGCGGCTCGCCGGTGGCGCCCAGCCAGTCGATGACGGGATTGGGGATCGAGAAGACCCTGCCGCACAGCAGCCTCCAGAAGGGGACGTCGGCGGGGCTCAGGCACACCACTGCGTCGGCGAGCTCGGCGCAGGTCTCCATCACGTCGAGCATGCGCGGGCCATCCTCCTTGTCCAGGAAGTACGACGCGATGCTGTGGCTCATGTACACCAGCGACGCGTCCGTCGCGTCGATGGCACGGCAGTCCTCGATGGCGCGGTCCGACACGTAGCTGCCGTAGACGATCGTGTCGATGCCGAGCCCGGCCACGCTCTCGGCCCAAAAGGCAGCGCGCTCGTCGGAGTCGCGAGGAACCAGCAGGCGCTCGACGCCGGCGGGCAGCGGGTAGTCCCCGTCCTGCTCGGGGGTGTCGCAAAACAGAAAGACGCGATGGCCCGCGGCCGACAGGCGCGCCATCAGCGCGTAGGTCACGCGCTCCGCGCCGCCGACGCCGTAGCGCCAATAGTGAAAGCCAATCGTGTGGGACATTCGGCCCGCCTCCGCACTCAATCCGTTCGCCGTCATCTGGATGCACCAAACCCTCTGCACCGGAATGGGCCGCGCTACTCCCCCACCTTGACCACGAGCACGTCGCCGACAAACCGGCAGGAGTCCTTCGCGGGAAACGCCCCCATGGACTCGACCTCGTCGGTGCGCGACAGCGAGGCGGCCTGCCCCTCGGACACCATGTTCACGGGATAGCCCAGGACGTTCTCCAGATAGAACTCGTAGGTCCCGTAGTACGTCCCGACTGCCCACGCCGCCATGCCGGTGGTCCCCTCATAGCCCTTGGGCGAGACTCCCTCGTAGCCGGGGCGCACGAAGGTGAGCGGCGACTTGTCCGAGGTTCCCACAAAGGCGACCTTGGTCTGGCCCGCGACATAGCCGTCGGTCGTCTCCATACGATCGATCACACGGGTGTAATACGACAGGGCGGTCTGCTCCTGCAACCGCTTGTTCAGGTAGAGCTGGTTGGCAAAGACCGCCTGGTTGAGGGTCACGAGAGCGAGAAGGGCCATGGCCACGGGCGGAACGGCGGCAAGCCAGGCGCGGACGCTGCCAGCGGGCGCGGACTCGAAGCACAGTTGCAGGGACAGTGCCACCAACACGAAGAAGTACGCGTACGAGAAGGTCATCAGGTCGTGGATGAATCCCCTGGTGACGATGTACTCCCAGTTCATCATCAGCGGCAGCAACGCAAGAGCCGCGACGCACAGTGCGGCGTCGGGCGCAGGCGTCGCCTCGCGGCGAAGGCGCGCGGCGAGGCAGGCCGCCACGCAGCACGCAAGGACCAGGTAGACCAACCTGAACACCCAGCCCTGGTAATGCAGGAGGAAGGCGAACGGATGCGCGTAGGCCCCACCCAGAAGGGCGAGGAGCTGCAGCGGGCCTGGAACCAAGGCACCGCCGACGCTGTTCGGGGCATCCGAGATGACGGGACACGCACTCAGCGCGCAGGTCGCCCTATACGCAAGCACGTAGGCGACAGCGCCAAGCATCAGGGCCAGGACCGCGCGAAGCCCATCGCGAACGACCTGCGCACGCGGGGCCTCCCTGCGACACAGGCGGGCGATCGCGTCGAGCATAACCAGGACCGTGAACACCTCGGCGTACGACTGGTACAGACCCATCGCGCAGACGAGAAGTGCCGCGGAGACACAGACCCCACGCCAACCCGCCAGGCGCCGCAGCACCACGACGGCGAGCGTGGCACACAGCAGTGCCAGCATGTAGATGTCGATCATCGGGGCGTACGTCGCGTAGCTGGCCGAGAAGGTGACGCATGTCGTGACGGCACCACAGGCAAGCGTCACGAGCGAGCGGTCGCGAATACCAAGAAGGCGCATCGCGAGCCACAGCGACAGCGCGAGCCACAGCAGGGCGAGCGCGCCCAGCAGGAAGGGGGCGTTGATGTAGCCCCTCAGCACCCAGACGGGCACCTGCATGAACCTGCCGATGCCAACCTGATGGGCAAAGTCGACGTGCGAGTCGATGATGAGCGAGTCGTGCGAGAAGGCCGCCGCGCCCATGCGGTAGCCATGCGTGACCAGGCCAAAGACGAAGGTCGAGACAAGGCACCAAATAAGAGCAGGGTCGGGGGGGGGGCGCGCGCACCCCGGCCCCCCCCCCCCCCCCGCGGGTGGGGCCGTGGGGGGGGGGGGCGGGAAGTCGGCGCCCGGGGGGGTCAACCACCTACATCAACCCACACCAGC